>CAZELP010000001.1:0-42358 GCA_964513205.1 uncultured Legionella sp.
TGCAATTATTGAACTCACAGTCAACAAATTTACATCGAATGAACTGAGACTCAGAAAAATTTGCACTGATAAATCGGCATCCTTCAAATAGCTTATCCTCAATAATTGTAGAAAGATAACTTAAGCTAGAAAAATTTTGCTCATAAAATTCGGTATTGCTTGAAAAAATAGTAGGTTCCACAGAACTAGGCCTCTAACCTAATCTGTTCAATAATTTTTTGAACAGACTCATCGACGGTATGTCTTGAGGTATCAATCAACATAGATATTGACTCCCAAGGCTCATAATCTCTATTTAAAACATCGTTCCATGTAGGCAGCTTATGACCATCTATATCTGCTACTCTCATCTCTACCCTGTCTTGATGTTTCTTTTTATCTGAGCAAATTAATTCAATTTCAACAAAAGAGGTATTTGCTTCTTTCGCAACTTGGCGCCAATCATGACGCGTAATAGCAATTGGATTAACTGAGTCAGCAATAACGTCTAAACCCAAGGCTAAATTTTCTTTCGCAATAGCATAGCTTATTAAATAACCCTCAGAACCGATTACTAATGAATCAGGGTAACCCTCTAAATTTTTTAAAGTTTGCTCAATAGTATCCACTCTTAAGTAAACGGCCTTTATGCGTTTAGCTACCTCTTTTGAAATTGTTGTTTTACCAGTTCCTGGCAGCCCACCAAAAATAATTAACACTATAATTCCTGTAATCTATATTACAAACTGGAAGGAATTATACTTTTTATTTGATGCTTCTACGAGAGCAGTTGCTGCAAAAGGTAGCACCGAGGTAGCACGAAAAACTATTGCGTAATTTTAATCTTTTTATATCAGTGTATCTTTATGATTTTTAAGTATTTTCTGATGCCGTTGCGCGGAATCGAACCGCGGACCTATTGATTACGAATCAAAAGCACGTACACAACGAACGCCATACTGATTATTTTTATCATCGTTGTACTGGCTGCTGCCGCTGACGTTAAAATCCTCATCCCACGCACTGTACTGAGGGTAACCTCTATTGTAATGCGCCGTTGAACTCCAATAACTTCCAGAAAGACAATGCGGACCAGAACAATTGATGTCGATTAAGAAATTTAAGTTTGCCGCAACATTCTGAATATCAGAGGGGCAAACAATACTTTCAGGAATATACGCGCTCATCTGGTCCAGCTCGCAAATAGCAGGTAAATACCACCCTTTAAGACAAGCGGGTCCATAACAAGGCTGTTTCCCGGCGTTATCTGTCACGTATTGCTGACAAATACCCGCCGCATAGTGTTTCAAAAGAATAGGCACATGTTGTTGCGGCCTGGAGTAATAACCAACAATTTTCGCTGTATTGCAAGCACCATCCACTTTACCATCACACTCAGAAAGAGAGTTGTCATAAATTTGAGGAATCGCATCAAAAACAGCATCTTCAAAACGCCTCCCCTTACCATTGGAACTCCAAATGATACCCGGGGTTGGGGAAACTTGATCGTGTAATGACAACACTTTTCCCTTTAAACGCGGCCCTGTATCATCAATAGCAAATACATAACCACCCTCATGGATACTGCCATAAGTCAAAATTTTCACAGGAACAGATAGGAGACTGGTATTATCTCCCTTTAGCTGTATTTTACTCTTATCATTGGAAGGTGAAATTCCTGGCGTAATGGTTAAAACACATGTTTCTTTGGGTGCGATGTGAGGACAAGACGCTGGTGTAAGTTTTGCACCATGAGGCTTATCAAGCCAAATCAATCGAACATTTTTTGCCGCAATATCAGCTGTATTCTGAATGTGGAGCTCACGAGGATGCCCTGTTAATGCTGGATTTAAGCCAGGATTATTGACAGATAAAGTCAGCATTGAAGGAGATGCACTCAAAACCACTTCATCTGCACAAGAAATAGCCGAAAGAACACTTAAGATCAGAAAACTAAAACGCCTCACACATCCTCCTTAGCTACAATTTCCACCAACGACACAAGGATATAGTGTTTTTGCAAATTGATAGTTTACCGTCGCATCGTAGTTTACAGTCCAATCAAAAACCCCGCCAATTCCAGGATAAGTTGTCGGCGGCGTGTAGGTATCGCATTGTTGTCCCGTGCGCAAACACTGAATCGCATTTTTTACAACAGATAAATATGGACTAACAGACGGATCACCATCCGTTTGGCCATTATTATTTGTCACCACATAACCAATAACCACTTGAGACGGTTTCAAATAACTGATGTAAGGTAAAAATCCAGTCACCTGACCTGAAGAAGTTGTAGCAGGCCAATTGGCTAACAAATCCGTAGCGAACGCAACCGCAGGATCGGCTGTTGAAGTTAACGACCCTGTTGTGGGATAGCAAACTAAATCGATTCCATATGCACAGCCAGAGTTATAATTTTGAAAAGCCGCCCACTCTAAAGAGGCATATACTTGCATGATCAGTGAAGCATAATTACCCCATACAGAAGAAAAAGATCCAGTTGCAGCAATGTTTGCAATTTGGGGAGCCAATGTTAGATAAACAGATGGATAAAGTGAATGAAAGCCATTGATAATAGAGGTCAAATAATAAATATCACAAGTTGAACTATATGTATCTAAGCTGCATCCTTGGCTTGGGTTCGTAAATGAAGTTGCGGCATTCAAGCCTGATTCAATATCAAAATCAAATCCATCAAAACCATATGTGCTCACCAACTGATTCATTGAGCTGATAAAATTATTTACAAAGACTTGTGGTGTAGAAGCAGCATGCACTGCATCGTCAAAATTGACCGTCGTGTTGGGGATATTGGTCGACGCGCCACCAATAGACAACAACACCTTAAGACCATTTTGATGCAAAGATTGCACATAACTTGTCAAGTCAAAGCCACTAATCGCCTGTATGTTAATATTTCCTGGCGTTGTGGTGCTAAAAAGCCCGAATGCAATCAAAATGTGCGTATAACCAGCCTGAGCAATCGCTTCCGCTGACGGTGGAGTCTCCCAGCCATACAAATATCCAATGATCCGACCAGATGAGTTTTCTGCATTATCGCTTGTCGCAGCAATTGTATAGTCATAAGCTGAGATGGGTTTATTCCCTACAACATTGAGTGCAAGTTGAAGTTTAACCGGTTTATTCGATGTATTAAGAATAGAAATTTGTGCAGACTTGCCGGGCGTTATTGGCATTTGACAAAATCCATTCGGCAGCTGTCGGCAATCCGAATTTTTTAAGATTTCAGCATGTCCGTTTTCAATAATTTTAACACCTGCATAAGGGTAAGCCTGGGCGTTATTGACCGTCACTTTAAAATTGGAAACAATGCCATCTTGCCCAACATATCTTCCTGATGGCTGTATATTAAATATATTTCCGGCGTAAACCGACAGGGAAACTTGTGCCAATATCAAAACTAATTTTGTTTTCTTCAACCATTTCATGCAAAGGCCCTCTCGATAATGAGATCAAATAAAGACTGCACAAGTCACCGCATTTGCGTACAATGTCCCCGTTTTTAATGGATTCTGAACTTGATTATTTGTGACGTTGAAACCACCTTGTCCTAAATAGTAAAATTGGTAACCACAGGCCAAAGGAACAGTACCTACAAAATTATCCCACTGCAGTCCAGCGCCAGCGGTGACACTAAATGTTGTGGTTGTTTTTCCTGAAAAAAGATTATCTGGTACAGCGACCACATCCCCAGTTAAATTTGAACGCTCAGTAAAATGCCCTGTGGTCATAAAGTTCGGTCCAATACCCACGTTCATCGTACCTCTTAGACCTGAAAATTTAGTTGCAAGTGTCGATTTTGCCATGACATAAAGCGGATATTGTGTCACGTTGTAAGCATATGACAAATTGGGGTATAAATTTTCTTGTAAGACAGTTCCAGCAACTGAAGTTTTCGGTAAGTAAAACCAATTCAATCCATAACTGAAATCAAACTGCTTAAAAGAATGACCATCGATGTAATAACCAACACCAAACAATCCATTCGCATTGTAACTGTTGTTGATTGTAAATTTATCTCCGACAAGACCATCAATATGAATAAATTGTGGGCTAGCATTGGTCCGCCAATATCCTCCCGCTTGTAAAGCAAGATGACCTTGCTTTACGAAGGCTTGCATCTTTTGAGCAGTGTCTTGCACCATAACGGTGCCCTCAGTTCCTGCAAATGAGCGAGAACTTAAGACTCCAGCCATTAATGTAATCGAGAAAAAAAGGAAAAATTTTGCCTTGTCCTGGGTCATGATCTGTTTATTCCTTAAACATTTAAGTAAGCACGCCGAGAATTCAACTGCAACCAATCAAAAAATGCCTGGCGATACCACCAAAGACAGAATGAATATTTTTATCCTATCCTAAAAAATCGGCCTTGACAATTTGTCTGTAAAAATCTGATCTATATGTTCAATCGATTGAAAATAAAAGAGGGTAAAAATTTGATAATGAGCATAATAAAGCGCCATTTTTTTGGCGTATACACAACGTGTTGACGAGACTGAAACGCACATTGAATATCGAATGCAACCTCTTCCACCGCAGCTAATTTTAATCCCTTATCTTTTAAGTTTGCCGTCATTGGCGTTTCAGTTGGTCCTGGTTGAATTAAAAATACACGCACATCACTTGAATTTAGACGGTGTTGTACTCCTTGAACAAATCGCACCAATAAACCTTTCGCTGCACCATATGTATAATTCGATTTTCGCCCTCTATCACCTGCAACAGAACCAATAACTCCTATCGTTCCATAATTTGCAGGCTCCATAAAACTTAAAAATGCTTCGATAAACAAAGCAGGTGAAACTGCATTCACATCCATTACAGCCTTACAAAGGGATAAATCATTTTCGCAATCTTTTTGATCTGGCAAAAAACCATGCGCGATGAGCACAGAGTCGACACTTTTTTCTTCTGAAACATCGCGAACCGCTTTTGCAATTTCTTCTGGATTTAGAAAATCCAACACCATGACTTTCAGTTTACAAGCTGGATTTCTTACCGCCAGATCGCGTGCGATAGCCTCCAATTTCGTATCATTTCGCCCCATTAAAATAAGCTCGATGGGTGCTTCATCTACCCAAAAACGAGCAACATGCTCAGCTATCGCTGAAGTTGCGCCGACAATCACTTTTCTTTTCATTCACTCACCTTCATTTAAAATGTCATTAATCGTCGAGAAAGCTCTGAACTAATCCCGGGATCACGATATGCAAGAAACGCTTCCCATTGAGGATAGCCTTGGCGAAACAATGAAGGAGACATGATGGCATTTTTAGCACAATATATTCGTCCTTTCGCTTGTTCAACAACAGAGTCTAAAGCTTCAAAAAGTTTTAAAGTCCGCTCACCTCGATTGGCAAAATCAAGTGCAAGCGTCACGCCCTCTCTTGGAAAACTCATCATACCCAAAGATTCGATTGCACCAAATGTTTTTAAGACCGCCAAAAATGAGCCCTCTTTATGTTTTTTAATGAGATTTAACAACTCGTTGATCACCTCTTGGCGATCTTCTTTGGGTACAACACATTGATATTGATAAAAACCGCGTGGACCATAGAGGCGGTTCCACATGGCAACATGATCTAGAGGATAAAAAAAAGGCACATAATGCACGAGATTTTTTCCTTTTTTACGACGATTGGCTTCAAAATAAAGCATGTTAAACATCTTAAGTGACCAAGCGTTAACCAAAGAAAATGGCGGAGTAAATGGAAAAACTTTATCTTTTTTATGTTCAATTTTTTTATCTGAACATGCGCTTGGATTGGCATGCATCAGCACACCTCGGTGTTTACCTCGAAAAGCACAGTCAATCCAAGCAACTGTATACGCAGCATCATGTTCAAAGCGGTCGGACAAATAAAAAAATTCTTCGAGTGAATAATAAGGCTCAACCGCCATTTCCAACCAAGGTCCATGAACAGACATCAATTGAAGTTCCACTTCAGTTATTATCCCGGTTAACCCCATCCCACCGATGGTCGCCGAAAACCAATCTTTTTTAACAGAAGGACCACAAACAATTCTCTCTCCGTTAGTCCTCATCAGATCTATACGCCGGACATGATGGCCAAAAGAGCCTTTTTGATGATGATTTTTACCATGAACGTCATTGGCTACTGCGCCACCAACTGTTGCCCATTGTGTCCCTGGTGTCACAGGTAACATCCATCCGCGCGCAGAAAAAATCTCTTGTATTGTTTTGAGTAAAACACCAGGCTCACACACAAGAAGACCTGTATCAGGATTAAAATCAATCAATCGATCCAGTAGGTGCGTTTTCCATAATGTACCATTTGCGTTCAAACACACGTCACCATAACTACGGCCAGCACCATACGCCAAACCCGGTAACTCTTTGGAAAAAACTTCAGAAAAGCGCGCTCTATCTTGTAAAGACACGACATGATGAGGATTGGCGGTTAAACGCCCCCAAGATGACACCTGGTCCATGAAAACACATTGACTTCTTTGACGGTGCGCCTATCATATCACCTAAATCAAAAAATGAGAAAATCCATGCAAGCCTCTCTGCAAACCACCTACATCGACCAAATGCAAGGTTGCATTCGCCTCTTGCGTCCGAAACAATGGGTAAAAAATGCGTTTATCGCAGCCCCCCTCATTTTTTCCGGTGAGTTTTTGAATCTACACGCCATTGAGCGGACACTGATTACCATATTTCTTTTTTGTCTCGCATCCTCAGCAACCTATATTTTAAACGATATCAACGATGTTGAAGATGATAAAAAACATCCACAAAAATCCAAAACAAGACCCATCGCATCGGGGCAAGTATCCATTTCACTCGCCTGGACAATGTGGGGGATATTGCTCAGTGCGCTTATTCTATTTTGGTTTTTTCTTCCCCAAACAATGCCCATTATCACGCTTTATATGGCAATTACTGTTGTGTATACTTTTGCGCTCAAACAACAACCTGTTATTGATCTTTTCGTCATCGCAATAGGTTTTGTTTTGCGAGTTTATGCAGGAGCTCTTGCACTATCTCTTCCGGTATCCAGTTGGATGTTCGTCACCACACTTTGTCTCGCGTTGTATTTGGCGGCAACCAAAAGACGTCAAGAATATCGTCAAATAGGAACCGGCAGTCGTAAAGTCCTCGAAAAATACTCTGTTGAATTACTAGACTATTATGCAAAAATGTCAGCCACAGGAGCATTGTTGTTTTACAGCATGTTTGTTTTATCTTCTAAACCTGAACTGGTCTTGACGATTCCGCTTGTATTATTTGGTCTATTCCGATATGCATACATTGTTGATATCAAAGAAGATGGTGAATCACCAACAGATGCTTTGTTAACTGATTGGCCTCTGCTGATCACTGTTGGGCTTTGGATGAGTTGCTGCATTTTTCTACTTGCAAGACATCAGATATCATGACATTTATTTATCTCATCACACCATTCATGGCTTGGCTTTTTGCCGGCATCCTCAAATTTTTAATCAATAGCGCAAAAGCAAGAAAATGGGCTTTTGATTTGATCGGAAATGGCGGTATGCCAAGCAATCATAGTGCCATTGTTGCAAGCACGGCGACATTAATCGGATTAAAAGAAGGCATTCAACATCCTGCATTTGGAGTGGCCATTACTTTGGCTTTTATCGTTATTCTAGATGCAAAAAGTCTGCGACGAGCCGTAGGTGCTCATGCTCAGCGGCTCAATCAACTCCAACCCGAACAACTCGCGTTAAGAGAACGGATGGGGCACACACCTTTTGAAATTTTAGCAGGCCTTTTTGTGGGAGCCGCGGTTGCTTGTTTA
The DNA here is from genome assembly GCA_964513205.1 of uncultured Legionella sp. GTDB lineage: Bacteria > Pseudomonadota > Gammaproteobacteria > Legionellales > Legionellaceae > JAGVJT01. The sequence goes on from CAZELP010000001.1 coordinate 7,788, forward strand.
AATCATAGTCTTTTTGTTGCTTAAAAATAAACAATCCGCTATGATGCCTCGACTTGTGGTTTGTTATTTAAAAATTTAAAAAAAGATGATTACTTTTAACCAACTGGGTATGACTTACGGTCAAAAATTACTTTTTTGTGACGTTCAACTCACACTCAATACAGGCAAAGCCTATGCTTTAGTGGGTGCCAATGGTGCAGGAAAATCGACTTTTTTTAAATTAATTACCAGAGAGGAAGAGCCCACATCTGGAGAAATACAAATCCCCAAAGATGCCACCATTGGCTGGTTAAAACAAGATCAATTTCGCTATGAAGATACGCCTATCAAGGCCATTGTTTATCAAGGCAAACCGAAGCTGTGGAACGCACTCCAAGAAAGAGAAGCGCTGTATGCAAGTGAAGATTGGTCCACAGAAACAGGTTACCGACTAAGCGCTCTTGAAGAAATCATTCAGCACGAAGATGGCTATGCAGCCGAAGGCCAAATAGAAACTATCCTCGTTGGCCTAGGTATCCCTGCAACTTATCATGAAAAGCCACTCAATGCACTTTCCGGTGGGTATAAATTACGTGTGCTGCTTGCTCAGACGTTATTTCAGAATCCAAGCATTTTATTGCTTGATGAGCCAACCAACCATTTGGATATCGAATCTATACAATGGCTCGAAAAATTTTTGAAAAACTCTTATAAAGGTCTTGTGATTTTTATTTCGCACGATATCGATTTTATCAATCATTTAGCTGAAAATATTTACGACATCGATTATGGTGAAATTCGAAAATATAGCGGAAACTATGACAAGTTCTTAGTAGAAAAAGCGCTTATTCAGGAGCAAAAACAACAAGAAATCAAATCAGCCGAAGAACGCGTTGCTCACCTACAAAAATTTGTCGACCGTTTTAAAGCAAAAGCATCCAAAGCAGCATTGGCTCGTTCTCGAGTAAAAATGATTGAAAAAATTGAGATTCCGGACGTTGTGCATTCATCTCGTGTCGCACCAATGATTCAATTCCAAGCACAAAAACCATCGGGCAAACAAGTGTGTAAAATCGACGGTTTATCAAAATCTTTTGGTGAAAAATGTCTGTTTAGACAACTTCGTCTTGAAATCAAACGTTCAGATAAAATTGCCATTATGGGCGCCAATGGAAAGGGAAAATCGACTTTTCTAAAAATTTTAATGAATCTAGTGCCACAAGATGCAGGTGAAATTGTATGGGGAAATGAAGTCAAGCTGAGCTATTTTTCTCAAGATCATCATGACTTACTCAATGAGTCAATGACCGTTTGGCAATGGCTTAATCAAACGGTTAGCCATCGAACCGAACAGCAATTGCGAAAAACCTTGGGGCAGATGCTGTTCACAAAGGAAGCGGTCGATAAAAATATTTTATCATTGAGCGGAGGAGAAGCCGCACGACTGCTGCTCGCGAAAGTTATGCTTGAAGCGCCAAATGTTCTTTTTCTAGATGAACCCACAAACCATATGGACATTGAAACCATTGAAGCATTGGCAAATGCCATCAACCAATATACAGGAACCGTGATTGCAGTTAGTCACAATCGACACTTTATCGAGCGCATCGCCACAAGAATTTTATACTTTGATGAAGGACAAAAAGTGCGAGATTATCGCCATGGCTATCAAGAATGGGTTCAAGATACCGCAAAAATCTAGGGTCCATATTCATCAACAGACCATAAAGACTCGACGCGCGACTTTAGCGACATTGGTCACGCGTCGAGTCACAAACTACCCGATATACTCTTTTCCTATATAAGGCCTTAGTGCCTCAGGGACTAAAATTCGGCCATCTTTTTGTTGGTAATTTTCTAGAATGGCGATCAGAGTGCGACTGAGTGCAACTGCTGTGCCATTTAGGGTATATGGAAAAATCTTCTTATTGTCTTCAGTCCGATAACGTATGTTGAAACGTCGAGATTGGAAATCCGTACAATTAGATGCAGAAGTCACCTCGCCATATTTTTCGGAAGATTCACGACCCGGCATCCATGCTTCAATATCATATTTTTTGTATGCAACAGCACCTAAATCGCCAGCACAAATACGTACAACGCGATAAGGAAGTCCGAGCTCCTGATAAATTTTTTCTTCAACAGCCAGAATATCCTGTAGTGCGGCTTCGGCCTCTTCTGGTTTTGTAATTTGAAATAGTTCAATTTTTGAGAATTGATGTACTCGATACAACCCTTTGCTTTCTCTTCCACCAGAACCGGCCTCTCGGCGGAAACAATGACTCTCCGCCACATATTTTAGAGGAAGCACTTGCTCATCTAAGATTTCATCTGCATGCATTCCGCCGACAGGAATTTCTGCCGTTGCAATCAGACTCAGATCCAATTCCTCTAGATTATAAATGTTCGACTCTTCGCCGCGCGGTGTAAATCCCGCTCCCAATAAAATTGATTTTTTAACAAGATCTGGGGTAATCAGTGGCGTATATCCGTAACTTGCTGCGATTTTCATCGCAAAAGCTTTTAATGCAAACTCCAGCCAAACCGCGTCATTTTTTAGAAAATAAAATTTTGAAGCGGCCACTTTCGCGCCATTTTCAAAATCGATTAAATCTAAATCACGACCGAGCTCAAGGTGATCTTTGGGCTCAAAATCAAAAACTCGAGGCTCACCTACCGTTCTTAAGACCAAATTTTCCGTATCATCGGCACCAAGAGGCGTATCTTCTGCTAGGAAATTGGGAATTGTTAGGAGCGCTTCTTGATAAATGGTGTCGACTTCACGCCATTTCTCTTCTAAGCCACTCACTTCCTGATTAAGGCGTTTGCCTTCTTGAATCAATGCAGGACGGTCAGCCACATCAACCTGTGGGATTTTTTTCGCAATTTGATTTGCTGCAGCTCTTTTTTGCTCTATTTCAAGCAACAGGGCTTTACGTGACTCCACTGCTTCCAACAATCCATCCAAGTTTGCCTTAGCACCTCGTTTGGCAATACTGTCTCGTACTTTTTCAATGTCATCTAAAATTAATTTGATATCTAACATGGGGATAATGCAACTAAAATAAAACGTACACTGTACACGATTTCATCTATCTTGCCTAGGTCATTGACAGCAGTCTTTAAAACAGTAATCATCAAACTATCAAATAAACAGTGAAGGAGAACTGCAATGAAAAAAATGCTATCGGCAATGCTTGTCGCATTGTCCATTTCAGTGGCACCAGCATACGCTCACATGAGCGAAAAGATGCATGACAAGCTTGAAAAAGTGGCCATGAAACTTGATTTGTCTAAAGAACAACGCGATCAAATCCATGCCATTAATACAGAATCAAAACAAAAATTAATGCCTTTAAGAGAATCTTTGAAAGGTGTGCGTCAACGTGTCAACGAAGCCTTTCGAACCAACACCATTAACATGTTCAAATTGAGCAGCTTTGCTCGTGAAGAGAAAGAAATCATTGGCAAAATGATTAAAATCCGAATGGATGAGCGTTACAAAATCAATCAACTTTTAACAGAAAAGCAACGCGTTCAATTCGCAGACATGCTCGAACATTGGAAAAAAGAGCATCATAAAAAAGCAAAACATCACTAAACATCCGTCTTCACTCGGCAACACAAGCATCTGCTTGCATTGTGTTGCCGAAATGTCACTAGCGACTTTATATTTTTTGTGTTATTCTTCATTCTCTAAATTTTTGGTATATGCGTCAAAGCATGATACTGTTTAGGTCGCGCACTATTTTCGTGCGCTTTCTCCAAAATACATGACTCAGGAATGTCATTTCATTTAACCAACTTAATCAGCGAGAACTATGAATCTTAGTGAACTAAAGCGACTCCCGATCGCCGAACTTATCAATATCGCCCAGGAAACAAACGTTGAAAACACTTCTCGAATGAGAAAGCAGGATATTATTTTCTCTATCTTGAAAGCTCATGCCCTGAAGGGTGAAGACATCTACGGCGACGGTGTCGTGGAAATCGTAGATGGGTTTGGTTTTTTACGCTCATCAGACGGATCTTATCTAGCAGGTCCAGACGACATTTACGTTTCACCAAGTCAAATTCGACGCTTCGGACTGAGAACTGGCGATACTATTTCTGGGAAAATTAGACCTCCGAAAGACAACGAAAGGTATTTTGCGCTACTGAAAGTTGATCAGATTAATTTCGACACGCCTGAAAATGCAAAACGAAAAATTCTTTTCGAAAACCTAACTCCTTTATTTGCCTCAGAACGACTTGTGATGGAGCAAGGAAATGGCAGTACAGAAGATTTAACTGCTCGAGTAATTGACTTGTGCGCACCTTTTGGACGCGGTCAGCGCGGCCTTATTGTCGCTCCCCCCAAGGCGGGTAAGACATTGATGCTGCAAAATATTGCACACTCCATCGAAAAAAATTATCCAGAATGCTATTTGATCGTCTTACTGATCGATGAGCGCCCTGAAGAAGTCACAGAGATGCAACGTTCTGTTAAGGGCGAAGTTGTGGCCAGTACATTCGATGAGCCAGCGAACAGACATGTTCAAGTCGCCGAAATGGTCATTGAAAAAGCAAAAAGACTTGTTGAACATAAACGCGATGTCGTCATTCTACTCGACTCTATTACGCGTCTTGCCCGAGCTTATAACACTGTTGCGCCCGCTTCAGGAAAAGTGTTGACTGGGGGTGTTGATGCAAACGCGCTCCAACGACCCAAAAGATTCTTTGGTGCTGCACGCAATATTGAAGAAGGTGGTAGTTTAACTATCATTGCAACAGCGATGGTCGACACCGGTTCAAAAATGGACGAAGTCATTTACGAAGAATTTAAAGGCACCGGCAATATGGAAATTCACCTGAGCCGAAGCATTGCTGAGCGTCGTGTCTTTCCTGCTATTAACATCAATCGCTCGGGTACACGTCGTGAAGATTTGTTGTTGACGCCAGAAGAATTACAACGCACATGGATTCTTAGAAAAATTCTCCAATCTATGGATGAATCTGATGCAATTGAGTTCTTACTTGAGCGCATGAAAAACCATAAAACAAATGCAGAATTTTTTGAGGCCATGAAGCGTCAAGAATAATGAAATACGCGGATCTGAGAGAGTTTTTAGAACAGCTATCCAAACGAGGTTTGCTAAAACGCATCGACTATCCGGTATCTCCTTATCTGGAGATGACGCTGGTCAGTGATAAAGTGTTGCAAAAGGGCGGACCTGCCCTTTTGTTCAATTCTCCTAAAAACTCCTCCATGCCTGTACTGGCTAATTTATTTGGTACAGTAGAGCGAGTCGCCCTTGCCATGGGGCAAGAGTCCATTTCAGCTTTACGCGAAGTGGGTCATCTTTTGGCAGCACTCAAAGAACCCACACCGCCAAGTGGCTTTAAAGAAGCTTTCCAGCAAATTCCACTCCTCAAACAAGCACTCAACATGGCGCCTAAAATGGTATCTTCGGCACCTTGTCAAACACATGTTTTTGAAGGAGACGACGTTGATCTTTATCAATTGCCAATCCAAACTTGTTGGCCTGAAGATAAAGCACCACTCATCACATGGGGGCTGGTCACCACACAAGGGCCACACCAAAAACGCCAAAACATGGGGGTTTATCGTCAACAATTGATCGGTAAAAATAAACTGATTATGCGATGGCTGTCTCATCGAGGCGGAGCTTTGGATTATCAAGCATGGCAAACCGAGCACCCAGGTGAACGTTTTCCAATTGCAGTCACACTAGGCGCCGATCCTGCCACTATTTTAGCAGCAGTAACGCCTGTCCCTGACACTTTGTCTGAATACGCATTTGCAGGTCTTTTGCGAGGACAACGAACTCAACTGACACGCTGTATCGGCAATGAACTCCATGTGCCTGCAACAGCAGAAATTATCCTAGAAGGTTATCTTGAGCCTGGTGTAGAAGCACCAGAAGGTCCTTTTGGTGATCACACCGGTTATTACAATGAAGTGCAATCATTTCCCGTCTTTACAGTAGAACGACTCACGCATAGAGAAGCACCTATTTATCACACCACATATACTGGCCGACCACCTGACGAGCCCGCAATTTTAGGTCTTGCACTCAATGAAGTTTTTGTCCCACTTTTACAAAAACAATTTCCCGAAATTGTTGATTTCTATCTCCCCCCAGAAGGATGTTCTTATCGACTGGCCGTTGTGACGATAAAAAAACAATACCCAGGACATGCAAAACGAATCATGATGGCCGTATGGTCTTTCTTAAGACAATTTATGTATACCAAATTTGTTGTGGTATGCGACGATGACATCAATGCTCGCTGTTGGAAAGACGTTATTTGGGCCATGACCACTCGAGTCGACCCAATTCGAGATACCGTGATGATCGATAATACACCGATTGATTATCTTGATTTTGCGTCACCCATTTCGGGTCTCGGCTCAAAAATGGGTATCGATGCAACCAATAAATGGACAGGAGAAACTTCCCGCGAATGGGGCAGACCGATCGTTGCATCTCAAACCGTACAAGATCATGTCGATGCATATTGGCCCGAACTTGGACTTGATTAATGTCTCAACTTATAAACGCTCAAATAGAGCAATTGAGTACTCTTTCTTCTTCTGTCTTTCATGTGCTTTTGACACCGGAAGTTTATGTGCCATACAAGGCCGGTCAATACCTAGAAATTAAAGGTACAGGTGACGAATTACTTTTTTATTCGATTGCAAATGCGCCGAACAATAGACACTATGAACTACACGTTCAAACCCACACCAACATGTCTCTTCTGCCGAAACTAAAAATCGGCGAACAGTTACAACTGCACCTTCCATTTGGAAATTGTACAGTCGATCAAGTTATCCCTCATAAACCACTGATCCTGATTGCCGGTGGCACCGGATTTGCTCCCATGAAAGCCATTATAGAAGAGATTTATCGACAAACACCGACCCACCCCATCATCTTAATCTGGGCGTGTAAAACTCAAGAAAAACTCTATATGCATTCGCTCATGAATGATTTCACACGACGTTTTGAAAAATTTCAATATATTCCTTGTATCACCTCGTCTTTGTCATTTTCAAACTACTTAAAAAAAGAAAAGGATAATCTACCTTTGAAAGAGGCAGAAATAATATTGGCTGGCCCATTTGAGATGGTATATGCTGTACGAGACGAGCTTCTAAAATGCGGTTTAAACCCAACACAACTGCATGCAGATGCATTTTCATTTACTCAAGGAACACTATAATGGATGTACTTTATCAGTTATTGGGCATTGCCGGCGCTGTGCTTTTGATATGGTTTTTGTATCGCACCATTCAAAAACGACCGGATCAATTCACCAAAGAAAAATGGTCTCAAAGTTTTATGACAATGGGTATACTGGGACTTGTTTTGATGGCCTTTGTGGCGCTTCTGGTTCTATTTGTTCGCTCTTCATAAAAAACTACTCATCGGTGCTATTGCCTGGATTTTCCAGGCTTAAAATACCGGTATTAAAATCATACGCGAACAACTCTGCATAACGCCCCCAATCGATCATTGTACAGAGTACTCGCTCTGCTTCTTTTTCACTGAGGTAATCTTCGAGCTTGGTCAAAAAACGCTCTTCAGAAACACGATGGCTGGTTTTCTCATCCAGCACTCGACTAATGTATCGAGCCAATGGAACGGTCTCAAGTAATTGCTGCGCAAATAAATGCTTCCTTGCATGCAGATCGGCATCTAAGAATTGTTGTCCTAAAGAAGTGAGATGAATATCTCCGGCCAATACTTCTGCAAACCCCAAAATTTCCAAAGTTTCAAGAATGGGGAAGAGATCATCCACATTCATCATCAACTCATCCGCAAGCTCTGGTAAGTCGATTTTTCCTTCGAAAGACTCCATTGTTTCAATTAATCCAGATAATTCTGAAGGGTCAACATCAGGCAATCGGTAACCCAAATCAATTTGTTTGCCTCGTTGAGCTTGCTTCATTTTTTCATAGAAACCCGTTGTCATGAGCGTATAAATTCTATCGACATACTCTCGGAACTCAAGACTTTCAGAGTCTCGTGGTTGCGGCAAATTAACCGGGAGATCCGCACGAATATGACCCGGTTCACTGCCTAAAATAATAATCCTATCAGCCAGTGTGACGGCTTCTTCAATGTTGTGCGTCACCAGCAAAATACCATTCGTTTGGGTCTTTTTTTCCTGCCACAAATTCAATAGATCGGATTTTAAATTTTCAGCGGTCAATACATCGAGTGCGGAAAAAGGCTCATCCATCAACAGAATATCAGGGTGAATCACCAGCGCTCGAGCAAACCCAACGCGTTGGCGCATGCCGCCTGAAAGCTCTCTTGGGTAAGCCGACTCAAAACCATCCAAACCAATAATATCAATCGCTTCAATGGCCCTTTGGCGACGCTCTTCCCGTGGAACACCTTGCGCTTCCAAACCAAGTTCAACGTTTTCAAGGACGGTCAACCAGGGCATCAGTGCAAAAGACTGGAAAACCATCGAAATACCTTGCACGGGACCGGAAACACGTCGATTTCGATAAGTCACATGGCCATTTGTAGGAGAGAGAAGTCCCGCAATAATGCGTAATAAAGTCGATTTACCTGAACCAGACTTTCCAAGCAAGGCAACAATCTCACCCTCTTTTAAAGAAAAGTTAATGTTTTCAAGTACAAGCAACGCTTGCGTAGATGCTTTTTTATAAGCTTTATGCAATCCGCTTACTTCTAGAATAATCTCTGCCATAATTTCTCAATAATTGAAACGAGACTCCGCCAAACGATATAGCGGGCGCCAAATTAATTGATTAAATAGTAACACATAAATACACATCATGACGGTCCCCAAAGCCAATTTTGGAAAGTTACCAGTTAATGTATTGATGTGAATATATTCCCCAAGCCCGGTTGCTTGCAAGGTAGTATCACCCCAACTCACCCACTCTGCAACAATACTCGCATTCCAAGCCCCCCCAGCGGCACTGATAGCCCCTGTGATATAAAAAGGAAAAATCGCGGGCAGCGCCAATCTACGCCACCATAACCAACCTTTCAGACCAAAGTTATCTGCAACCAATGTTAAATCACGCGGAATCCTTGAGGCACCCGCAATCACATTGAATAGGATGTACCACTGCGTTCCTAAAATCATCAGCGGTGTGACCCAAATTTCCACATTCAGATGAAAACGCACAATTGCAATTACAAAAAGAGGATAAAAAAGATTGGCAGGGAAAGCCGCAACAAATTGTATAAAAGCCTGAGCTTTTTGCGCAATAAACGGTCTTTGTCCTAACCACACACCGACCGGGATCCACACCAAAGAACTGAGTAAAATCAAAACGATGACCCGAACACTGGTCATCAATCCTAAAAATGAAACACGCAATACTTCATCGACATCGAGTGTTTCAAGGATATAGCGTGTCAAAAAGATACTTGCCGAAAACAATGCCAAGAATAACCCAATGCGCCACAACCAATCATGCATCTGTTGCCGAGGATGGTACACATCCTCTCGAATAGGCTTTACGGCGCTCTTTCTAAGCCATGCTGCATTTAAAAATTTATCTTTCAACCATGAAAACCCAGAGTCAGCATGTTTCATCAGTGGGCTTTTCCGAACCAAATCGATAAGCCACGATTGATAAGCATGATCATCCGTCACCTGATCAAGACGAAATTTTTCAGACCATGCCAACAAGGGACGAAACAGCAATTGATCATAGCTAAAAATGACAATCACCATCGTTAAAATGGCGTACCCAAGAGCAGTCAAACTTTTTGATTCAATGGCAAGTGCAATATACGAGCCGATTCCAGGTAAATGTATATCTTGATGAGCCACCACAATGGCTTCGGACAACACCACAAAAAACCAACTGGCTGACATCGACATCATGAGATTCCACAAAAGACCAGACATCGCACAAGGAACTTCTACTTTCCAAAAACGCTGCCAAGCTGAAAGCTGGAACATGAGCGAAGCTTCCAATAAATCGTGAGGAATCGTTTTTAAAGATTGGTAAAAACTAAATGTAATGTTCCATACTTGCGCTGTAAAAATCACAAAAATAGAGGCACATTCCGGACCCAATAAACTACCTGGGAATAAATGAATGAATCCTGTAATGGTAATGGCCAAAAAACTCAATACGGGTACGGATTGCAAAATATCAATTGCAGGAATAATAATCGCTTCTGCACGTTTATTTTTTGCGGCCAACGTTCCCACAACAAAGGTAAAGGCAAGGGATAACAAAAGCGCGATAAACATGCGAAACACCGTACGCAATGCATACAAAGGCAAATGTTTAGGATCTAGCGATAATGCAATGGGATCTCCTAGAGCGTAAGGCGTTGCCATTTGCTGACCTGCCCAGCTTAAGAAAAACATCACCAAAAAAAGCAATATCAATAAAAAAACGTCCCAGCCATTCATAAAACGACTGACATTTTCTCGATTGGTGAAATAAACTCGATTCACTTCCATACTGCCCTCAAAATCACAAATGGATAACGGTTATCATCCCATTTTCTCTAAACTCGAATAATCCCAAATATCATGACTACTCGTCAAACTTTAAATGAATTTCAAGACATCTATTGAAGCAAAATCACTTCTCGGTATAATCGATACACGATTATCTTATACAGGAGTTTTATGGTCGCGAAAACCCCTCTCCACGACCGTCATTTGGCACTCGGTGCAAAGATGGTTGATTTTCATGGGTGGAGCATGCCTTTACATTATGGCTCTCAACTAGAAGAACATCACGCCGTTCGAAATAAAACCGGTGTTTTTGACGTTTCGCACATGACCATTGTCGACATCCTCGGAGCTGGTGGTCGCCAGTTTTTGCGGAAACTTCTTTGTAACGATGTTGATTCACTGACGCATGTGGGCCGCGCATTATACAGCTGCCTTTGCAATGAGCATGGCGGCATCATTGATGACCTAATCGTCTACCAGAGAGCCTCAGACAATTATCGAGTTGTATTCAATTCTGCCACCAAAAATCGTGTGCTACCATGGTTATACGAAAAAATGAGTGGTTTCTCTATTGGTCTGCAAAAAAGAACCGAGCTTGCAATGGTCGCCGTTCAAGGCCCCGGCAGTATGGATACATTGGCTCAAATTTTAACACCAGCAGAACAAGACGCTGTTTCTACACTGGCCGCATTTGAATGCGTCGACACAGGAGAAAACTTTTTTGCACGAACCGGTTACACGGGTGAAGATGGTTTTGAAATTATTCTCCCCGAAGAACGTATCGGAGCGTTTTGGGACAAACTCATCGCACAAAATGTACAACCATGTGGTCTTGGCGCACGAGACACTTTACGATTAGAAGCAGGGCTTTTGCTTTACGGACAAGACATGGACGAAACAACAACGCCACTCGAATCAGGATTAGCCTGGACCATTAAATGGGAGCCACAAGATCGCGATTTCATAGGCATGGCCGCTTTGATGGCTCAAAAACAACAGGGAGTCAAACGAAAACTTGTCGGACTGACGCTGAAAGAACAAGCCATCATGCGCCCAGGTCAAACCATCTATGTCAATGACCATCCGGTGGGAACGATCACCAGTGGCACGTATTCCCCGACATTGGGACATACCATTGCTCTTGCACGTGTAACACAAGACACTGTAGGTCCCGTCACTGTTAACATTCGAGGAAAATCATTCGAAGCAACCGTGCAAAAACCACGCTTTGTTAAACAAGGCCAAGCCATTTAGGAGTATGTAACATGAAATTTACGGCAACACACGAGTGGATTAAAACAGAAAATGCAGAAGAAATGACGGTTGGAATCACCGATCATGCGCAATCACTGCTGGGCGATCTTGTTTTTGTCGACATGCCATCTATTGGCACACACGTCAAAGCAGGACAAGAACTTGGCGTGGTTGAGTCTGTAAAAGCCGCTTCAGATTTTTACGCACCCATCAGCGGAACCGTAAGTTCAATTAACACCGATGTCGAACGTAATGTAGCACTCGTCAATGAATCTGCAGAAGAAAATGGCTGGCTTGTTAAAATCAAACCAGACAATGTGGATGAACTGAACGCTCTTCTTGACAAAACACAGTACGAAGCGCAAATTGCCGAAGGACATTAGAAATGCCATTTATTCCACACACTGAAGATGATATTAAACAAATGCTGGAATCCATCAGTGCGCCCTCACTCAACGCATTATTTGATGAAATTCCAGCCTCTTTAAAATTTGATGGATTTCAAAATATTCCAGATGGAATAAACGAAATGTCCATGCTCAAAGCAGCTAAAAAATCTGCCCATGAGAATAAAAACGGACTTTGCTTTTTAGGCGCCGGAAGCTACGATCATCATATCCCTTCTGCTGTGTGGAGTATCGCCTCTCGAGGAGAGTTTTTAACTGCATATACGCCTTATCAAGCGGAGGCCAGTCAAGGAACATTGCAATTGCTGTATGAGTTTCAGACTCTAATTGCAACTTTAACCGAGATGGACGTGGCCAACGCCTCTCTTTACGATGGCGCAAGTGCGCTCAGTGAAGCCGTCCTAATGGCGGTAAGACTTAGCCGAAAAGAACAAACCCATCGCGTTTTAGTTCCAGAATCGCTGCATCCTCACTATCGTGATACTTTAAAAACCATCCTTTCAAACCAACAAATCGAATTGATTTCGCTACCGTTTGATAAAGAAACGGGTATCACGTTACTTTCAACACTAGAGCCATATCGAGATGATACGATTACAGCGCTCATTATTCCTCAACCTAATTTTTTCGGTGCGCTTGAATCCGTAGATGCACTCAGTGATTTTGCTCATGAAGCGGGTATCATTAGCATTGCGTGTGTCAATCCTGTCTCATTAGGACTTCTAAAGCCACCTGGAGCATGGGGAAAACATGGTGTCGACATCGTCTGCGGGGAAGGACAACCATTTGGCTCACCAATGGCAGGAGGAGGCCCCTATTTTGGTTTCCTGAGTACACGCCTAAAACATGTTCGTCAAATCCCTGGACGCCTCATTGGATGCACAGTAGACAAAGACGGCAAGCGTGGCTTTAGCCTAACCTTACAAGCACGAGAGCAGCATATTCGAAGAGCCAAAGCAACATCGAATATCTGTACCAATCAAGGTTTACTTGTGACTGCCGCCACCATACACATGTGTCTTTTGGGGCCAAATGGTCTTTTCAACGTGGCCAAAACATCACATCTGAATACACAACATTTAATCGACGCGCTCACCCGTATTCCAGGCGTACATCAACTCTTTAAAACTGGCTCGTGCTTCCACGAGGCCGTTTTATCACTTCCTTGTCCCGCTGACGTTGTCATTGAGGCGATGGCAAACAAAGGAATTGTTGCAGGCCTCAATTTATCAACCTATTACCCGGAAATTCCAAATGCCATATTGGTATGTGCAACAGAGAAATATGGCGATGAAGAAATCAAATTTTACCAAAAATGTCTGCGCGATTTTTTATTGGGAGCATCATCATGCTAATTTTTGAACAATCAAAACCCACACGCCAAGCAAAAGGACAATCTCCTGAAAGAATAGATGATCAAGTCCGTATCCCATCTCATTTTTTGCGTCAAACTCCGCCTCAATGGCCAGAATGTTCCGAGCTTGAAGTTGTCCGACATTTTACTAAACTTTCAAAGCTAAACTTCTCTATTGATACGCACTTTTATCCGTTGGGTTCTTGCACGATGAAATACAATCCGAAAGGTGTTCATCATGCAGCCTCTCTTCCAGGCTTCTTAGAGCATCATCCTCTTGCTCCTGCTTCAGTCAGCCAGGGTACTCTGCGTATTTTGTTTGATTTGCAGCAATATTTAATTGAAATTACCGGTATGCAAGCGGTCTCTTTAACTCCAATGGCTGGATCTCAAGGTGAATTTGCAGGCGTTGCGATGATTAAGGCTTACCATCATGCAAGAGGAGATCACGCGCGTCGAGAAATGTTGATTCCAGATGCGGCGCACGGCACAAATCCAGCATCTGCCGCAATGTGCGGTTTTGATATTGTAGAAATTCCGACCGCAAGCGATGGTGATATCGACCTAGAAGCACTCAAGAAAGCAGTTGGCCCGCAAACAGCCGGCATTATGTTGACCAATCCATCAACACTTGGTCTTTTTATGCAAAAAATTTCTGATGTTGCTCAAATTGTGCATCATGCTGGAGGTCTTCTTTATTACGATGGCGCAAATTTAAATGCCATTTTGGGACAAGTCCGACCTGGTGATATGGGGTTTGATGTCATGCATCTCAATCTCCATAAAACATTCGCAACTCCCCATGGAGGTGGAGGACCAGGAGCAGGTCCTGTTGCAGTCAATGCGAAACTCGCGCCGTTTTTACCGATTCCGCTGGTTTTAAAAGAGCAAGAAACCTATCGTCTAGCCACTCATCAAGATCGTCCTCACAGTATTGGACGGTTGTCTTCTTTTATGGGAAATACCGGCATTCTGTTGAGAGCTTATTTTTATATTCGCTGCTTGGGTAAAAAAGGTTTACACCGCGTTGCCGAATTTGCAACACTCAATGCCAACTATCTGCTTCACGAATTAACAAAAGCGGGCTATGAGGCGGCTTACCCCACTCGCCGAGCAAGTCATGAATTTATTTTAACGCTCAGTGCGATTAAAAAAGAATTTTCAGTGTTGGCAATGGATGTTGCAAAGAGACTGCTTGATTATGGATTTCACGCTCCAACAACATATTTTCCTTTGCTTATACCCGAATGTTTGCTCATCGAACCAACAGAAACAGAAAGCAAAGAAGAGTTGGATCGGTTTGTAGACGCCATGCGGCATATCTTAAATGAGACTCGCAGTAATCCAGATCTTGTGAAAGAGGCACCTCATACCATGCCGGTCAAACGTTTAGATGATGTTAAAGCTGCACGAGAATTGGATTTGAATTTCTTTAGAGAAAAAAATCCAAGCCAAACATAACTTATCCATAATAGTTTTTCACAGGGAGTGATGCTATGAATAGTAAAGTGTTTTCACAGCGATTTAACCGAGAAATTGCGTTGATGGGGTTGCCTGAAGACATCAATGAAAAAACAAAAGCCGTTTCAAAAGTATTTGGCGTCACTCGGCATCTTGCAAATGGAATGATTTTTGGACATGCCGTTCTAACTGAAGTTGAGCTCGATCGAGTCGCTCGCATTTTAGAAGTTTGTCCTCTTTGGCTAGGTGGACAAACAGAGCGCCGAAAAGCATACCCAGGGAAAGAATTACTTGAAGAGGCGTAAAGCCAATCTCTGGAAGCACGAGTTTATGTGCGCATGCATAAGAAGGAAAAATGTCCCACAACAGTGGGTCCAAGATTGCATCTGTATGTGGCTCGTGTCAAAAAGGCATTACGTAGTTCTATTTGGCGAAGCTTTTTAATATTTCTTACCTTCCGAATAAGCGCTGCGGATGGTTTTCGTCTGCATTTGATTTTAATGGTTGCTCGATTGAACAGAGCTGAAGCTTCAATTGAAGTACAGGACTGATATATTGATAAATTAATTCATCATGATACACATCATCAATACAAGCAGCTGCTCGGATACACCCGATTTTTTCAAAATTGAATTTTTCATATAGTTTAATTGCTCGATGATTAAAAGATTTGACTTGAAGCTCTAAAGTTAGATTGCCTAATTCTTGAGCAACATTGATTGCTTTTGCTAACAACGCTGATCCTAACCCGATACCTTCGTACTCTCTTAATAATCCCATGACTAATCTTGCGCGGTGATTTGCTCGCTCAAAGCCATAATTATCGATGATGATATGACCAACAATTTCTTGACCAACATATGCCAGCAGTACGAAAGAGCGTTCTGAGGCATTAAATTTTTCTATAAATCTTTCTTGAAAATCCTTTGTTTGCTCGTCATAAAATTGACTGGAGAATTTCATATATTGAGAAGACTCGCGAAATAATGCCCTAAAGTAAAAGAGTAAAGCCTCACCTTCATGAACATCTGGTGTTCGGATGACTATTTTATTAGAGTCATGTTCGTACATGGATGGGATGGGGCGCATAATGAGTTCTCACAAGTGTATCTTGCATAATATATCAATTTTAATGGAGAAAATATTTTCATTCTACAGTTTTAATTTGGAGTGGATTCTGTGTTGCTCAAACGTTATCTAATATCATGGTGCATTATTTTTTGATAAAAGAAAAATCTGGTTTTTTCGTGTTCAAAACACGCTTTTAACCTCCAATGATCAATCAATACTCGCCAACAAATAAAAAATAAAACAACATATACAGAGCAAAAAACTCATCAAATGTCTTCTTTCAGGTCAAATCTCTAAACGCCGTTGGACTTTACCCCTTAAATACCGCTATGATAGAGATTCGTTACAGAAAAAGAGAACAATTGCCTCATGGAATGTCTTAGTTTTTGCATTGCCAACAGCATCGATTTAACCCGGCTCGACCAACATTATAAAAAAACGATGTTCGGCTATTCTTCCATGAAATTTCGAGATGTGCTCAAAGTTGTTCCGGCTACAACATTCGATATCGTTGTCTTTGTATTCAAGAATGGCACTATTGTTTCCTGGGGATTAAAACGCCATCAGATTCAGCTTCATCTTGACACCATCTCACTTTTTGCAGACAAATTGGTTCCATTTAAATTACATGATGAAGTGAGCTATCGCTATGGACTCAAAACAAACATCGAGCCACATGATTATTTTGATGTGGATTGCCTGACACTGGATCGAGAAATTGATGATAACGAGCTTAAGCTTAGTCTCTCTTATGGCTTTT
This sequence comes from uncultured Legionella sp., assembly GCA_964513205.1. Classification (GTDB taxonomy): domain Bacteria; phylum Pseudomonadota; class Gammaproteobacteria; order Legionellales; family Legionellaceae; genus JAGVJT01. The sequence goes on from CAZELP010000001.1 coordinate 24,553, forward strand.
CTCAATCTGTCAAATTGCAATACTTCGAAACTATTTTAGAAAATCTCATCGAAACAAATACGCCCACTATTCAAAAACTATCGAATAAACATGCATCTGTTTCTAGAAATCAATTGCAGCATGTTATTGGAGAAATTTTACGTGCTAAAACAGAGATGAATCTCATCAGTAATTTTTTATATCATCCAAAGTATTTCTGGCAACACCCTACACTCGAGGAATACTACATTATGTTGGAGCGTTATTTACATATCCAACGGCGAGTGAATGCAATTAATCATCGTCTTGATACAATTAATGACATATTTGACATGTTTAATGAATACCTTGAGAATCGCCATGCACGCAATATTGAGCTGATTATTGTGGTCCTGATTGCCATCGAAGTCATCCTGGGTCTACTTACGCTGCACCGATAAACCATGATACATCTGACTGAACAGCTTCGTCCCAAAGAGATCGATGCACTCAATCTGCTTGTTAAACGCTGTAAAAAAGAAGACGGACATCGAATTGCGTTTTATCCTGATTTATTGGCACACAAGCGACCTAAACCACGAAGTGTGCTTCTTTTTCATGAAGCGCAACTCATTGGATTTGCTGCGGCTTTTTTCTTTGAGCTTGATTGTGCTGAGATTGCATTGTTGATTCATCCTTCTCATCGACGCCATCATTTAGCTAAAAAGTGCCTACGTTTCTTATTGGATGACATTGCACGCTTTAGACCAGTACCCAAACTTTGTTTCTCGACTCCTCATCAAAATTCGACAGAAACGCTTTCCGCTCAAGGTTTTCATTATTTGCATACAGAATACGAAATGAAGTACGGCCGTCATTCATCATTGGCAAATGATAAACAGCACCTGATAAGACAGGCCTCTTTTGCAGATATGCAACCCCTTTGTGAGCTTGATCAACGCTGCTTCCCTAGTACACATGCGTACAGCCAAGCTCGATTTCAAACTTTACTGCAGCGAGAACAACACGTCATTTTTGTTTTGCTAGAAAATGATCGCATCATTGGGAAAGCACATGTCAACTGGGATAAAAAAACTGCTTTTCTGAGTGACATTGGGGTTCTTCCGGAAAAACAACATCAAGGACTTGGAACGCAACTGATTGAACATTGCATTCAATTTGCACACAACATTCCTCAACGTAATATTCGATTATCTGTTGAAACATACAATCAAAATGCATTAAAACTCTACCTGCATCTCGGATTTAAGCCGATCAACGCCATTGACTATTGGGAAGTTGCTTTTTCGACCGTTGATGCACGAACGTGAGCGTCGCAGCTAAGCATTTTCAAGATACCGATAAAATTTAAGTAATTTGACCACACGAATGACCCCTTCGGTTTGACGTGCGATATTGATCACTCGAATGGCTTCTTCGGGCAACGCATCCCCCATCAAATACACCACGTGATCAACGGTAATCACTTTAAATTGATTGGGATTGATATCAGAATCAGCAACAATCTGACTACGTATTTTAGCGGTTATCCAACTGTCTTCGACCGTATTATCGGGAAAATGTCCTACCGCGATTTGATAAAAAAGACGACGCGTTTTCAACTGCTCATGATTCACACGCCGCATGACTTCATTTCGCATCGCTTCGTTTGGCACATGTCCAACAATCAGTAAATCGCCATTGAGGGCTGCTACATCTAAAATAACACCTCCTCTTTTGAAGCGTGTGTCATGAAAGATGGCTCGATTTGAAACCGCAGCAAGCTGATAGTCGTTCAACTTTTTGTATAAATCGTGACGATCGTAAACCATGGACGCACCAGTCCAAACACTGCTCACCTCCATACATCCGGTGAGCAATACACTGATCATTGATAAAACAAAAAGTGAGCGTATCCTCATCGCACGTACTGGAAAACTTTTACAACACGACGGACATTTTTCACTTGTCGCGCAACAGTGACCGCTAAATTCGCTTGGTCTTGAGTCACAATTCCCATGAGATAAACCACACCGCTTTCCGTCACAACACGAATGGATCCTGATTCTAATCCTGATTTAGCGAGTAACTTGGCGCGTACTTCAGCGGTGATTAATGCGTCTTGACTGCGCTCAGACAACAGTCTCTTTTGATCGACTGTGATTTCGTTATAAACACGACGAACATGTGGCGTTGTCTGTGCAATTTTTTCTGCAACAATACGCAAAGAAGCAATCGGTGTTTGTCCTACCAATAAAACTGATTGGTTAAACACCGTCACAACAATATGAGAATCTCGAAAACGCGGATCTGTCACAATTGCGGTATGCACAACATGAAAAATACGCGCATCACGCTCCATCATCACCATGCTACGGCGATCGTAGACGACTAATCCTGTCGCAGCACCCGCAACAACTGCCGCAACACAGCCGCTTAACATCGAACAAATTAAGATTCCTATTACTGTATATTGTTTTATTTTCATTCCACCACCTGTCCAAATAAAGATTGTTCAATCAAATCAGAAAAACACGACAACACAAAAAGTTGTGTTTCGTGAATCAGTGCATCTGTCTCGCCAGGGACACAAATTTCAAGGTCTGCCGCAGTTAAGCTCATTTTTAACATGCTCTTTTCACTACTTAAAACAATCACATGCATTTCTTTATCATGTGCAGCCTGTATCAGTTCCGGAATCAACAAAGACTTAGGCCACACATTCAAAATAATGCAAATGTCCTCTGTCGCACCCAAAGCGTGTACTTGACGAACAGGCGTTTTCTGAACGTCATCAGATGCAAGTAGGATAACCGGTAACGCCGGTCTTTCTAACTCAACATGATTGAGCAAAACAGAAGTAAAATATTGGGCATTGAAGCAAGCATAACTCTCGCCCGAAATAAATATAGTGCCATTACGCAATAAACACTCGACCAATCGCTTCGCTGCTTGAGCAATTTGTTTTTCCAATTGATCCGCAGCCAAAATTCGATTTTCTATGCTTGCACTAAATAAACGGTGTACTCTATTGTTCATAAGTCCTGATAAAAAGCATTTTGAACCCAAGTCAGCTCGTGATTTTCACCATCCACACTGACCACATCAAACCGCATCTTGGCCTTATTATGCATTCTAATACTCTGAATATAAAGGGCCGCTGTTTTAATTATTTTTTGTTGCTTATGCCATGTCACTGTGTCCATTCCATATCCAAATCGAGTGTTTTTTCGTGCTCGAACCTCAACAAAGATCAGCATACCTGCTTGTTGCATGATCAGATCAATCTCACCAAAACGACTGCGATAATTTTCTTGAATACACTGTAATCCCTTTGATTGCAAAAAGGCTTTGGCTCGAGACTCAGCCCAACGTCCAAATGTTTGAGAATCCATAAAACGCTTCCTTGCGTATTTGCCTACTCAATTTCGGCAGCTTGTTGACAAATTTTTTCTATGACCCGCTTTAAATGATGTAAATTACTATAATGGACCATCAGCGTACCTTCACCTGATTTTTTTGTCTTCAGGCTAACACGCGTTTTCAACTGTTCAGATAATCGGCTCAATTCATTTCCAAACAACAAAGATGAATCGTCAAAACGTTCTTTTGTCATCAGAGTTTTGGTATTCAATCGCGCAACCAGTGCTTCTGTTTCACGAACGGATAAGCCACGCTCAACAACACATTTTGCAACTTCAAGCTGCTGCTCTTCAGGCAGCATCAGCAAGCTTCGCGCATGCCCCATATCAAGCTCACCCTGCTCCACCATTGATTGTACTGTTGCATTGAGATGTAACAAACGTAAAAAATTACTGACAGCCGCACGAGATTTTGACAAGAGATTCGCAATTTCTTGGTGAGTCAGAGAAAATTCATCTGATAAACGCTGCATGGCTCGTGCTTGCTCCATCGCGTTTAATGCTTCGCGCTGAAGATTCTCAACCAAAGCCATGGCCATAGCCGTTTCATCATCTACTTGTCGAACAAGCACAGGGATATCCGTCATACCCGCCAGTTGGCAAGCGCGCCAACGACGTTCTCCTGCGACAATTTCATATGCACCGATTCCGCACTCTCGAACAACGAGTGGTTGTAGGAGCCCTTGCTTTTTAATGGATTCGGCAAGCTCCGTCAAAGCTTCTTCATTCATCACAATTCTGGGTTGATACTTCCCAGGTCGCAGAGAGGCTGTTGGAATTAAAAGTGGTATCGCCAACGCAGATTCTTCTTTTTGTGGTTCAGTTGACTGCAACAATGCGGATAAATTTTTACCTAGTCCGGTACGTTTCACACTCATGCCACACTCCCTGTCACAACAGTTTGTTTGCCTAAAAATTCAGCCGCAAGCACCATATACGCTGCTGCTCCAGATGAAGTTCTATCATATTGCAAAATTGGCAATCCATGACTTGGAGCCTCAGCTAAACGAACATTGCGAGGAATTACTGTGCGATATACTTTTTCTTTAAAATGATCGAGAAGTTGCCTCGATACTTCGGTACTCAAGCGATTTCTTGCATCGAATAAAGTTCGTAAAATTCCCTCTATCTGCAAACGTGTGTTAACAGAAGCTTGTACTTGCCGAATTGTAGTTAACAAAGCCGCCAACCCTTCTAAAGCATAATACTCACACTGCATGGGAATAATCACAGAATCTGCCGCAACCAATGCATTTAATGTGAGTGTGTTTAAAGTTGGTGGACAATCAATAAAAATATAATCATAACGCTCTGAAAGCGGTTGCAACGCTTTATACAAAACGGTTTCTCGATGCGCTTGCTCCATCAGACTGACTTCAGCAACAGTCAAATCACCATTTGCAGGCAAAAGGTCGAAACCAGAAGTTGTAGATAAACAAGCTTGCTCGGCAAGACAATCTCGTAATAAGACTTCATTGACGGAATGGACCAAGGTGTTTTTATCGACACCAGAACCCATTGTTGCATTCCCTTGGGGATCTAAATCGACCAATAAAACCGCCTGTTCACTTGCTCCAACAGATGCAGCTAAATTGACCGCGGTCGTCGTTTTACCAACGCCCCCTTTTTGATTGGCAATGGCCACTATTTTCGCCATAAATACTCCATAACATCTTTTTTAGGAGTAGTATAAAACCTGCCGCTTGATTTGGCCAATTACTTCTGAATAATAACGCAACAACGTTCAGCATTTATAAAAGGAACACGATAAGAGTGAACTTCAAAAGGGTGAGGCAATTGCTTCAACTCCTCATCAGGTTGTTTACCTTTCATCGCGATCCATACACCATTCGCTTTCAACAAATGCTCCGTCCAACGCGTCATTTGAATAAGCTCACTAAAAGCACAACTTAAAATGCCATCAAACAGATCATCTGGGCGATAAGCTTCTGCTCGGGCTTGTACAACGGTCACGTTATCTAATTTGAGACGAAATTTAACTTCTGTTAGGAAACGGGTTTTCTTGCCATTGCTATCAAGCAAGGTAAATCTTAAATCTGGACGCGCAATAGCCAAAGCGATTCCCGGAACACCTGCACCACTTCCTACATCCAATAGTTTGTTCCCTTGAAGCCAGGGTAAAATCGCGAGGCTATCCAAAATATAACGCTCAACTTGCTCGCAACCATCATGAATCGCGGTCAGGCTATACGCATGATTCCATGTATTGAGCAAGTTTAAATAATTTAAAAACGCATCTGGTACCACACTCACACCCAGGCTATTCAATCCTCGCTCAAGGTGGCTTAAGATCTGCTGTGTATTTTTCATATGGAAATCATCTGCTGCTTTTTAAGATGCACCCACAACAATGACAAAGCCGCAGGTGTTACACCCGAAATTCGCCCAGCCTGTCCTATTGTATGTGGTTTTGCTTTATTGAGTTTTTGAATCACCTCAGAAGAAAGCCCTATGACGTCTTGATAATCAAGATCTTGAGGGAGCTGTGTATGCTCGTGTTTTTTTAAACGCTCAATTTCCTGTCTTTGACGCTCAATGTAACCGGCGTATTTTGCCTGGATCTCAACTTGCTCGGCAACCTCCGACGTTAGCACTGAAAAATCGACTTCTGCCAATGCAGCAAGATGTGCATAACGTATTTCTGGTCTTTTCAGTAGGTCGATCGCAAGACAATCGTGTTGTAATGGCGTTTCCAAAATCGAAGTCAATGATTCATTATGAGAAACACGTATCCAAGTCGATGCTAATTTTTGTGACGCTTTTTCTATCGCTTCTTTTTTTTCACAAAACGCCTGCCAACGGACATCATCCACCAGTCCAAGAGCACGCCCTCTCTCTGTCAAACGTAAATCCGCATTGTCTTCACGCAACAATAGACGATATTCTGCACGTGAAGTAAACATTCGATAGGGCTCTTGTGTTCCTCTTGTAATTAAATCGTCGACCAGCACGCCAAGATACGCTTCATCACGTTTAGGTGACCACATCTCAAGCTCTCTTGTCCACAAGACAGCATTCAGTCCGGCCAATAATCCTTGGGCAGCAGCTTCTTCGTATCCGGTTGTGCCATTAATTTGTCCTGCAAAAAATAAGTTGGCAAATGCCTTTGTTTGCAGAGAAGGTGTTAGGCTTCGAGGATCAAAATAATCATATTCAATCGCATAACCAGGGCGCGTAATGATGGCATTTTCAAATCCTTTGATGGTACGCACAAAACGAGCTTGCACTTCGAAAGGAAGACTCGTCGAAATGCCATTGGGATAAATCTCATCTGTTGTCAGACCTTCTGGCTCGACAAAAATTTGATGAGACAATTTATCACTAAAACGAACGACTTTGTCCTCAATCGAAGGACAGTAACGAGGCCCAACACCTTCAATCACACCAATGTACATAGGCGACTGATGTAAATTATCTCGAATAATTTCATGTGTTTTTTCAGTGGTTTCCGTGATAAAACAAGGACGTTGAGGAGGATGTTTCGCCTCCGTAGACAGATAAGAAAAAACCGGTCTTGGCGTATCACCCTCTTGACGGGTCATCACATCATAATTGAGCGAACGCCCCTCTATGCGAGGAGGAGTACCTGTTTTTAAACGACCAACAGGTAAATTTAATTCACGTAACCGACTAGCCAATGCTATCGCAGGTGGGTCACCCGCTCTTCCACCCGCATGCTGAGCTAAACCGACGTGAATTTTTCCACCTAAAAAAGTACCAACGGTCAATACAATGGCTTTTGCTTCAAAACGAAGTCCCATCTGAGTCACAACGGCCGTCACGCGATCTTGCTCGACACAAATGTCTTCAACTGCTTGCTGAAAAAGAGTTAAATTCGGTTGTGACTGCAGCATTTGACGGATGGCTTGACGATAAAGCACTCTATCGGCCTGTGCTCTCGTGGCTCTAACCGCAGGACCTTTAGACGCATTTAAGGTACGGAATTGGATACCCGCCTCATCGGTTGCCATCGCCATCGCACCACCTAGGGCATCGATTTCTTTAACCAAATGTCCTTTGCCAATACCACCAATCGCAGGATTACAAGACATCTGCCCTAACAAGTCTAAATTGTGAGTCAGTAAAAGGGTCTGAGCACCCATGCGAGCAGAAGCAAGAGCCGCCTCAGTCCCCGCATGTCCACCACCAATTACAATTACATCGTAACGCTTTTCTAAATTCATTTTAAGTTTAATTGAGCAACAAATTGGCTAATTATACACATATTCAGTCTGAATGCCAGAATCACCTATGTTTCTGTCTTGATTTAACATGCAAGCGAGTTGATCCGTAGATGACAACAATGCTTTTTTCACAAACAAATCGTATTCTTTTTCTGGAAAATCAGCGAGATGGCCGTCTTTTTGAGGTACTGTTTTCTCAAAGAATGAATATAACGCAAAAGCCAATCCCAACGATAATATCAGCAGAGGAACGCCTACACCCCAAGGTAAAAAAACCAAAGAGGTGATGAACAAAACCGGGATAACAAGATCTCGAATTGTCGAAACGAGCAATCGATTTCTTTGATAAACACACATTTTCTGTTGATAAATAGACTCACTTTTCAATAACTTCATCTCAAGGTAATACATTTTTAGTTGACCCTCAGATGTCTTACGACAATTGGGATCTTGCGTCTTTTCAAATTGAGCGGCGAGCACTTTAAAAGCTTCTATTTTTTCTAACAAAAGTGCATCCGATTCATGTATCATTTTCTTGCTCTTTGCAACACCAAGTGTCATTGTCCCAGTGTTATAAGACAAATTTAATGTAAAACAAGTGATGGTGGCAGCAACAGCCAAAATCAGGGCGACATGCGGCATCATCAATGCCGAACCAATGAGCACCACAAACGCAATAAAAAGAAAAGTCGAATATAAAAGGTCAAGTGATGCTTGATAAACTCTGTGATCCCACTCCAATCGAGCTTGCGTCATTTTCCACTTTAATGTTTCATAAGCCATTTTATCATCGACACTGACTTTCCCCCCAACGGACCATCTCATTTTCGATTCAAGCTGCCGCAACTCTTCTTCAAAACACTTTTGTCTCAACCGATAGGCACTCTCTTCCTCATAAAGACGCATTAATGCCAAAATACCGTCCATCAATAAAAGTGACGCCGTCAAACCATTTCCAATGTCGCCCAGCAAACCGGAGCCGACCAAAACAAAGAAACAAGCAAAATTACATATTCCCCAAATGGTATCATTTAAAATTTGGTATTTACGCATTTCCCACTGAATCCAAAATCGTTCATTCCATGTGAAGTTTAATTTCGCTTCTTCTTCTGATAGAAAAAATGTATGCCGAATCAATCCGTACCACCCAAAAGAGGCACGCATAAAATACAAAATCCAGCTGAGATTACCTCCAATTAAACCAGTATATGTGAGGGTCTGATTCGCATAAGTAGCATTACCAAATTCGTTTGGAAAAGCCGTTAACAATATAGACACACTAGAACTGGCCCAAATCCAGTACAATCGACGCTCATTTATAAAGCCAATAAAATCTGTGGCTTTTTGATGACCAGATGCAATTGTATCAATGCTTTCGAGCAAAGCTGGCACAAGCAACTTGACACCAAGATAACGTGTGCATTGACCAGAATTGGCAGTTTCTCTTAAAAGAGATTGGCTCACTTTAGGTTCTATACGAGTCAACCTCAAATGATTAATCAACGCCGCACAACGTCTTATTTGTTCTGCGGTTTCAGAAAGCTTATGCGACATGGATTCAATTCTATCAAGCTCATATTGAGTGAATAGTCGATAGAAAATCAGCATCAAATCTTTTTCTATTGTTTCTTTTTGAGACTCTGTTAATGTCGAAAAGGCGGGTGAAATTGCATCAAAATGACTCAGCAAAGTCATATCTTCTCTGATCACAGAGGAAAATACATTTCTTTTGAGATAAAACCGACGAAGATCCAGGTGATGCACATCACCGCTTTCAAGGAATTCGCTCACTTTGCGTTGATCTTCTGTGGATAAAGCCGAAAATGAAGTGCTGAAATAAAGAGGGGTCTTCATAAAAAATCTTTTCATTTATACACTAATGGTTTTATTTTAGCATATTTTTAATCATAGTACGCATATTTTTTACAAAAAATCTTGACGAAACACGCCCACGTCAAAAATTAATCAATTGACATGATTGAAATCAATATGTTTTAAAATAAATTTCGTTTACGAAATAATTACATTTATTTGATTATTTATTCTTCGCACCAATCTTTTTTTGTTGTAATATGGCTCCGATTTATAACCTTTAAGGAGATTTAGTGATGTTGAAAAAAATCAAAGCAGCTTGGGACAGTGTAGTAGCAAAATGGAATGGCCTCGTAGAGGGCGCTGAAAAGAATTGGCTGAAGATCGCTCTCGCCGCTATTTTCTCCGTTGCATTGGCTACATTTAATGTGGTTTTCCCCCCATCTGCGCTTCCTACATTTTACGCACTTGCAACACTCGTTGCGACTAGCGCGATTTACGTTTTTGCTCAAGGCGTTGTTTCTTTCTTCAAAAAACAAACAGCTCCTGCTGCTGCAGTTGTTGTTGAAGAAAAACCAGCTGAAGAAGTCCTCGAAAGCTCTTCTGATGCAATCAATGCCGCACTAGAAGCAAACCAACCCGCAGAAGAAGCAAACAACGAAGCTGCTCCTGTTGCTGCTGAAGAACAAACTGCTGCTCCTGTTGCTGCTGCTAACGAAGAACAAGCTGCTACTCCTGTTGTGGCTGAAGAACAAGCTGTTGTGGCTGCTAACGAAGAACAAACTGTTGCAGAAGAACAAGCTGAAGAAAATACGACTCCAGGACTTACTGCATAATTGTATTTGGAGTTCGCTTCTTAGCAATAAAAAACGCGGCAAAAGCCGCGTTTTTTATTTTGAGATGCACTGCAAGAAAACAAGATACCGAACATCAGATTTTGTCTATGCCTTTAGACCAGCGCTTCACCAAATCATGTTGAATGCCAAACAAATCCAAAATACGACCGAGAGTATCATCCACTAACTCCGCTATACTGGACGGATTTTGATAAAAAGCCGGCATCGGTGGAAAAATAATTCCGCCATTTCTCGTTACATCCAACATATTTTCTAAATGCTTCAAATGCAAAGGGGTCTCACGTGGCACCAAAACCAAGCGTCGCCTTTCTTTCAAGATCACGTCAGCGGCTCTTGTGAGAAGATTACCTGAAAGACCATGAGCAACCTCAGCCAATGTATTCATAGAACAGGGTAAGATGATCATCCCCATGGTTTGAAAAGAGCCACTCGCGAGTGGAGAGGCAATGTCTTGTATATTATGATAAAAATCAGCCATCTCCTTTAAGGCAGCAAGAGAAAGTGACGACTCATACGCCCGCGTCAATTGCCCTGCTTTGGTCACAATGAGATGCGTTTCAATGGGCATTTGACGCAAAATTTCAAGCAGACGAATCGCATACACGATACCTGACGACCCTGTAATGCCAATAATAAGACGATTCGCAGACATGATTTTCAATCCGTTCAATTAAAAACTAAAAGACTATCATACCATATTTTTGGATTTTGACTTCAATCGGGTATAATGTTGGCTTTTCGTTTAATGGATTTTTCATGACAAACAATCGCACTATGCTTGTGACCAGCGCGCTACCCTACGCCAATGGCGCTATACATTTAGGTCATCTTGTAGAACATATCCAAACTGACGTCTGGGTCAGAACGCATCGTCTACTTGGCATCAATTGCATCAGTCTTTGTGGTGATGATGCCCACGGAACACCCATCATGCTAAAAGCAGAACAACTAGGGCTCTCACCAGAGGTGCTCACTGCTGGAATAAAACGTGATCATGAAGCAGACTTTAAAGCATTCGGCATCGAATACGATGTCTACCACACCACGCACTCGACAGAAAATCAGATACTGGCAGAAGAAATATATAATCGCTTATCTGAAGCAGGGTATATTGTCAAAAAAACGATTGAACAAGCATTTGATCCTGTAAAATCACTTTTTCTACCTGATCGTTTTATCAAAGGAACATGTCCGAAATGTAAATCAGATGATCAATATGGAGATAGCTGTGAAGTATGTGGAGCAACCTATGCCCCAACAGAACTCCTGAATCCCGTGTCAGCATTAACTGGCGCCACACCCATTACAAAATCATCTGAACATTATTTTTTCGATTTACCTCGATTCGAAGATCTACTTAAAAACTGGACAAAAAGCGGTCATTTGCAAGTTGAGGTGGCGAATAAACTCGATGAATGGTTTAGCGCAGGCCTCGTACCCTGGGATATATCGCGTGATGCGCCTTATTTTGGTTTCAATATTCCCGGAACAACAGACAAATACTTTTATGTTTGGCTCGATGCACCCATTGGCTACATGGCCAGCTGTAAAAAATATTGTGAAAACAATGGACTATCATTCGAAGAATGCTGGTCTCCCGATACAAAAACTGAGCTTTACCATTTTGTTGGTAAAGACATCGTATATTTTCATGCTTTATTTTGGCCAGCTATGCTGGCAGGTAGCAATCATCGACTGCCTACTTCAATTTTCACGCACGGTTTTTTGACGATTAATGGTCAAAAAATGTCAAAATCTAGAGGCACATTCATCGAAGCCAAACGATTTGCCAAGCATCTCAATCCAGAATGCCTTCGATATTATTTTGCGGCAAAATTAAACGGCCGGGTTGAGGACATCGATTTGAATTTCGAAGACTTTAAAAATCGAATTAATGCCGATTTGGTCGGGAAAATTGTCAATATCGCAAGTCGTTGTGCTGGTTTTATTCACAAGCAATTTAATCAAAAATTATCTGATGACTTGGCTAATCCGGAGCTTTATGACTCTCTCCTCTCAATCAAACAAGACGTATTAGACGCTTATATCCAGAGAGATTACGCACATGCCATACGCCAGATTATGGAGGCTGCCGCACGCGTCAATCAATATATCGACCAAGAGAAACCATGGATACTTGCAAAAGAAGAGGCACTTCGACCAAAAGTTCAATCTGTATGCACCATGGGATTAAATTTATTTCGAATCCTAATGACCTACTTAAAACCGGTTCTCCCAAACATGGCACATCAGGTCGAGTCTTTTCTCGCTTGCGAACCCTTAAATTGGGACAATATTCAAACACCACTGTTGGCTCACCATATTCAAGAATTTACACCCTTGATGACGCGCGTCACAGATGACCAGATCCACGCTCTTTTAACGGTAGAGGCATCATGAGTCGTGTAGAAGAGATTGATGCCCTTCTTGTGCAAACTCAGTGCGGAGAATGTGGTTACCCAGGATGTTTGCCTTATGCACAAGCAATTGCCTCTGAGCAGGCACCCATCAATCGCTGTCAACCAGGAGGCACTGAAACAATCGAAAAATTGGCAAAATATCTTAACAAGCCGATTATTCCTCCTGCTTTTACTGCAAAACCTCCGAGTATGGCACGTATTCGCGAATCCGAATGCATTGGGTGCACTAAGTGCATCCAGGCTTGTCCTGTTGACGCAATTATGGGTACGGCTGCTAATATGCACGTCATCATCGAAACAGAATGTACAGGATGCGGGTTATGTGTGTCCCCTTGCCCTGTTGACTGCATCGAAATGCATCCAATAGAAACGCTTTCTTTCGATAAGAAAAAAGCACGTGACCGATTTAATGCAAAAAAAATTAGATCGTTACAAGCACTAGAAAAACAGGCCTATTTGTACCGAGAAAAAACAAAACTATCTAAAGAAAAACAATACAAAGAAGAAAAGGACGCGAAACAAGCCTATATTCTGGAAGCCCTAGAGCGAACAAGAGCCAAAAAACATGGACCCAAAGACAGTTGATCTAATTTTTAAGCGATTTTCTGAACAAAAACCTCACCCAACAACAGAGCTCGAGTTTAAAACTCATTTTGAGCTTCTGATCGCTGTACTTCTATCCGCACAAGCAACCGATCGCAGTGTCAATAAAGCAACAGAAAAATTATTTGCCGTAGCAAACACACCCAAAGCAATTTTGGCATTAGGAGAGGAAGCGCTTAAAACATACATTAAAACCATTGGACTTTTTCGCAGCAAAGCGCGTCACATCATACAAACCTGCGAAAAACTTATCACCACTTATGACAGCAAAGTGCCCGAGACATTAGATGCACTCACATCCCTCCCAGGTGTAGGACGAAAAACAGCAAATGTCATTCTAAACACCGCGTTTGGTCATAAAACAATAGCCGTTGACACGCATGTGTTTCGAGTCTCGCGCAGAATTGGATTATCCAAAGGAAAAACCCCACTCGAAGTTGAAAAAGATCTCTTAAGACAAATTGGAGAAGTCTATCTGAAAGATGCGCATCACTGGCTAATTTTGCATGGTCGTTACACCTGTACAGCTAAAAAACCCAAGTGCGCAACCTGCTCAATCCGAGATCTTTGCGAGTACTCTGAAAAAACAGGCTAAAAATTTTAGAATAGCGCGTCAACAGACTTTAGGTTGTGGTTGTCTTTTTTTTAGGGCGACTCCAACCGACAATTGTTTTTTGTTGAGACACCGTCAGTGTGAGCTCCCCGGCCGGCACAGGTTTACGAATGGTACTACCAGCGCCAATCGTGGCATTTTTTCCAATGGTAACTGGAGCAACAAGCTGCGTATCTGAGCCAATAAAAACACCATCTTCTATGATGGTTTGATGTTTATTGACGCCATCATAATTACAAGTGATTGTACCAGCACCAATGTTGACGTCTTGGCCGACAATAACATCCCCCAGATATGACAAGTGACTCGCTTTGCTATAATCGCCAAAATTGGCTTTTTTGGTTTCGACAAAATTGCCAACTTTGCAATGCGAACCAAGCACCGTACCGCTACGTAAACGTGCAAATGGACCGACCTCACTCGCCTCACCAATCCGACATCCTTCGAGCAGACTGTTGGCGTGGACCACCGCATTTTTGCCGATATGAACGTTTTTCAGCACGCAATTAGGGCCAACTTTTACCCCTTCTTCTAGCGTCACATCTCCAATAAAAACAGTATTAATGTCAATGGAAACATCTTGTGCTGCAATCAATTCACCTCGAATATCGATGCGTGAAGCATCCGCTATCTGTACTCCTTTTAGCATCAATGCATGCGCAAGATGCCGCTGCCAGACGCGCTCAAGCTCTTGTAACTGCAGACGATTATTAACACCTTGAACAGACCACAAATCTTTTACTTCAAAAGAGGCGATGGGGATCTCTTCTGTCGCCGCCATCCCCACAATATCTGTCAAATAGTACTCTTTTTGTGCGTTATTTTGTGACAATTGAGGCAACCAACGAGCCAATGCCTCTTGTTTTGCACAGCAAATGCCAGTATAAATTTCCTTGATTTTTCGCACATCCTCTGTTGCGTCTTTTTCTTCAATAATTTTTTGAATACCACGTGCATCGCGAATAATGCGCCCTAATCCAGAAGGGTCCTCAAGTGTCGCCACCAACAATCCCAAATCGGCATGCTTGAGCATCACTTCTTCCACTAATTTTTGAAGCACTGCGGTTTGCACAAGCGGCACATCAGCAGATAAAACAAGCACAAAATTACCTGACTTCACATGCTTAAAAGCTTCAGAAACTGCATGACCTGTGCCCAATTGTTGGTGTTGATTTACCCAATGCACAGGTAATTCTGATAAAGCGGTTTGGACACGTTTGGCTTCATGTCCCACAACCACATGCACACACTCTGGCGATAACTCAAGTGCCGCCTCAACGACTCTTGTTACCATGGGCTTACCGGCAAGCTCATGCAGCACTTTTGGAATAGACGAGTACATACGAGTGCCACGTCCTGCGGCAAGAATAATCACTTCTAAATTCATCTCAACCCTTTCTCACCCTGTGTTTTAATGGTGTTTATCATAAGTGTATCGCATCATATGGTCAATTCTCCTGCCAAATCAACTTCAAACTCACGTCTCACAATGGATCGATCATCATACTTACTTAACAAATACAACAACTTGCAATGCACCGATTCTGGTGTCATATCATGAGCACTCATCAAACCAATACGGCCCAGTGTGTAACCCGTTTCGTATTGATCCATAATCACACGTCCATGCCGACATTGGCTCGAATTCACAATCAGAGTGCCCTGATCGGATGCCTTTTTTAATTGTGTTAAAAAATTTACATCTTGGCTGGGTGCGTTTCCAGTGCCATAGGTTTCGAGGACAAGCGCATCCAATGAGGACGCCAACAGACCATTCAAAACGTCCATCGAACACCCCGGAAAAAGCCGAAAATTTGCAATACGATGAGGGGTAAGGCGCTGAACACGAAAAGGAGACTTTACCTCAGGCAACAACAGATGTGCTTTAATTGCGACGTCAACGCCAACAGCAGCAAGATGTGGATAGTTTGGTGAATCAAATGCTCTAAAAGCAGTCGAGCTAACTTTTTGAGCACGATTGCCACGTAACAAATGTTGGTTGAAGTAAATACAAACTTCGTGCAGCGACTCATGTCCTGCCAACCACAAAGAAGTCATCACATTGTCAATTGCATCACTTCGAATTTCAGTGAGTGGAATTTGTGACCCCGTCAAAATCACCGGCTTAGACAAATTTTCAAGCATAAATGATAACGCAGAAGCGGTATAAGCCATCGTATCGGTGCCATGAAAAATGACAAAACCATCATAATCATCATAATTTTTCTCAATGTCAGCAGCAATTTGATTCCAAACAGAAACCGTCATGTTTGAGGAATCGATCAGTGGTTTATACTCACATAAAGAGTATATTGGCATATCGACATGTGACAGCATTGAAATTTCATTTAGAACATCGGCTACGCCATTCGGCATTGGCTGATAGCCTTGCGCTGTTTTAATGCTACTTATTGTGCCACCTGTATTTAAAATGAGAATCTTTTTTTTGTCTTGAGTCATGATATTCACTTTCTCTTATCTTTTATCTCTATCATTGTACGACAATATTTGCATCGACATGACCTTTTATGAAAAAATCGAGATATTTTCAATTGTTAATAAGATGAATGATGGTCATCGATCGCGCAGGATATCGACTCAATGTAGGAATCATCCTTGTCAATGAATCCAACCGCGTCTTTTGGGGAAAAAGACAAGGCCACGACGCATGGCAATTTCCACAAGGTGGATTAAGTACAGGAGAATCGGTAGAAGAAGCCATGTTTAGGGAGTTGCGAGAAGAAGTCGGTCTCGAAAAACAAGATGTTGAAGTGTTGGGATATACCAAACGCTGGTTGCGATACAGACTTCCTAAACAATACTTACGCCATGGAAGCAAACCCTTGGTTATTGGTCAAAAACAAAAATGGGTTCTACTACGGCTGATTGCCAGTGAGCAAAAAATTCGCCTCGATCTCAGTGATTCTCCCGAATTTGATAGTTGGCGTTGGATTGACTATCATGAACCGCCTGATCAAGTTATATTTTTTAAAAAACAAGTCTACAACGAATGCTTAAGCGAGCTTGAATATCTACTTAAGAAAAAGCCTTCTCGCTTCCGAATTCGACGTAAACACGACCACCACGGCCATTGACGCATGCTAAAAATACTAAAGCAAATCGTACAAGATGTCACAACCGCGCCTCAACTCTCTGAGGCGCTCGAAACCCTGGTCGTGCGCGTTAAAGAAGCACTCAAAGCCGAGGCCGTTTCCGTTTATTTAATTGACAACAAACAATCAGAATATGTGCTGATTACAACAGCGGGGCTTGATAAACACTCGCTTAAACGAGTTAGAGTTCCAACCGATAAAGGATTAATAGGTCTTGTAGGAAGACGCGAAGAGCCCATCAACATTGAAAATGCGCTACTACATCCGGCTTTTCAGCAAGAGCCTGCTCTTCATGAGCATCATTTATCGGCTTTTCTAGGTGTGCCGATTATTCAACATCGAAAACTTTATGGTGTTGTCGTCGCACAAAAAAAAGAACAACGCTGTTTTGATGACTCAGAAGAAGCATTCCTCATCACATTAACAGCCCAATTGGGAGGGCTGATTGCACACGCAGAAGCAACAGGCGAGCTTGCAACACTCACAAAACTGCCCAATCTGACAAAAAAGATGAAAAGCACGCTCACACAAATTACACTATCAGGAATAGGATCTGTGCCTGGCGTTGCAATAGGAAGTGCTTTCGTCGTGTATCCGCCAGCCGACATCGATGCGGTTCCAAAAGAACTGACGGATAACATTAATCATGAAATAGAGATATTCCATCAGGCCCTCCACGCGGCCCGCGAAAACATGCACCGCTTGAGTCGCCGAATGAAGGCCAATTTGGCAGAAAACGAATATGCGCTTTTTGATGTTTACTTGCATATTCTCGACAAAGATAGCCTTGGCAGTGAAGTTGA
>CAZELP010000001.1:42458-163036 GCA_964513205.1 uncultured Legionella sp.
GGGAATTCGCATGTTGCAATTTTAGCTCGAGCACTTGGAGTTCCAACCGTCATGGGCGTGCGTGGTCTTAAGCTCGATCAACTTTCAAGACGAGCGGTCATTGTCGATGGGTATGATGGAAACGTTTTTATTTCACCTTCAAAAACGTTGCTCACCGAATACAAGCAACTGGCACAAGAAGAAGATGAGCTCAATCAAAATCTGATTACATTACGTGAAAAACCAGCAGAAACATTGGATAATCATCGCATCTCACTACAAGTGAATACCGGTCTTGCTTTGGACGCAGGACTGGCCATGAGTGTTGGCGCAGAAGGTGTAGGATTGTATCGCTCTGAAATTCCTTTTATGAGTCGAGACAGATTTCCATCAGAAGATGAACAATACGTGATTTATCGACAAATTTTGAAGGCATTCTCTCCACGAAAAGTCACCATGCGAACCCTGGATATTGGCGGAGATAAATTGTTACCTTATTTTCCTGTCGAAGAAGATAATCCTTATCTTGGATGGCGAGGCATTCGCATCACACTCGATCATCCAGACGTTTTTTTAATGCAAGTTCGCGCCATGATGCGAGCAAACCAAGATCTGCATAACCTACGTATTTTGCTACCCATGATCACCACACTCAACGAAGTGGATGAAGCAGCCTTCTTAATCGATCAAGCCTATCATGAGCTTTTAGAAGAACATATTCACATCGAAAAACCAGAGCTCGGGGTTATGATTGAAGTCCCTGCTGCAGTTTATCAAGCTCGAGAATTAGCCAAACGTGTAAATTTTCTATCGATTGGCAGCAATGATTTAACACAATACATGCTGGCAGTTGACCGAAATAATGCACGAGTATCAGGACTATACGATGCGTTACATCCCGCCATGCTGCAAACACTACTCAAAGTCGTAGAGGGGGGACATGCAGCGGGCGTTGAAGTCGGCATTTGCGGTGAAATGGCCAGTGACCCTTACGCGGTTATTCTTTTACTGGCAATGGGATTTGATACCCTCAGTATGAACTCAGCAAGTTTGCCGCGTGTAAAATGGATTATCCGAAGTTTTACCATGGCCCAAGCAAGAAAAATTCTTGCGGAGGTGTTAGAACTAGAACATGCTTCAGACATTCGACTGCATTTACAACGTGCGCTCGAACGAGAAGGATTAGGCGGGCTTATTCGAGCAGGGAAATCATAATATGCTGATATTTCCAAATTTCAACCCCATCGCTTTTTCTATTGGACCTTTGGATGTTCGTTGGTATGGACTGATGTATCTTACAGGTTTTTGCTTGGCATGGCTTCTCGCCAAATGGCGAACCAAGCATTACCATCTTGATTGGACCGAAGAAGCAATTGGCGATCTCATTTTCTTTGCAGCCCTTGGCGTTATTTTAGGTGGACGCCTTGGATATGTTCTTTTTTATAAAACAACGGCATTGATACATGCACCTCTTTCCGTATTAAAACTCTGGGAAGGCGGCATGTCATTTCATGGCGGATTAATTGGCGTCCTGCTCGCTTTGTTGTATTTTTCTCGTAAAATTCAAAAACCTTTTTTGGAAGTTCTTGATTTTACAGCACCTTTAGTGCCACTCGGTTTAGCAGCAGGACGAGCAGGAAATTTTATCAACGGCGAATTGTGGGGGCATCCTACCACCATGCCGTGGGGAATGGTTTTCCCTGACGTTGATTTTTTACCACGACATCCTTCACAGCTCTATGAATTAGGTTTGGAAGGCGGGCTATTGTTTGTGATATTATGGATTTACGCCAGTAAAAAACGTCCTCTTGGACGTGTGTCTGGTCTTTTCTTGATTGGTTATGCGGCATTTCGTATTTTTGTCGAATTTTTTCGCGAACCAGACATTCAACGCGGTTATTTGGCATTTGGTTGGCTTACAGAAGGGCAATTGCTTTCTGTCCCAATGTTACTTCTTGGCTTATATTTATGGTGGTTTAAACACAATGAACACATACCTACAACTCATCAAACACATTCTGACCGAAGGAACACCAAAAGCTGATCGAACAGGAACAGGCACTTTATCTGTTTTTGGATACCAAATGCGTTTTAATTTAAACCAAGGATTCCCATTGGTCACCACAAAAAAACTGCATCTCAAAAGCATTGTGCATGAGTTGCTATGGTTTCTTAAAGGGGATACCAATATTGCGTATCTTAATGAGAACGGCGTCAGTATTTGGAACGAGTGGGCCGATGAGAATGGCGATCTAGGGCCAGTGTATGGCGCACAATGGCGCAATTGGAAAACAGAGCGTGGAGAAACGGTCGATCAATTATCCGAGCTCATTGAGCAAATCAAAACAAATCCCGACTCAAGACGATTAATTGTCAGCGCATGGAATGTAGGCGCAATCCCTCAAATGGCACTGGCACCTTGCCACGCATTATTTCAATTCTATGTGGCAAATGGCCAACTCTCTTGCCAACTTTATCAACGCTCAGCAGATGTTTTTTTGGGGGTTCCTTTCAATATTGCATCATATGCCCTCTTGACGCATATGGTGGCGCAGCAATGTGGACTTGCAGTAGGTGATTTTATTTGGACCGGTGGAGATTGCCATTTGTATGAAAATCATCTTGAACAAGCAAAACTTCAACTATCGCGAACACCACTTGCATTACCCCAACTAAAAATTCATCGTTGTCCAAGCACACTTTTTGACTATGAGTTTAATGACTTTGAATTTTTAAATTACACTGCGCATCCAAGTATTAAAGCGCCAATTGCCGTCTAAAAATCCCTCATGCGGGGGCTTTATTTGCAAGCTCTTGTAACACAACTTGATAGAAAGCCATGTTGTTTTTTCCTCTTTTTTTAACATAATACATGGCTTCATCTGCTTCGGCCAATAGGCCTTGACCTTCAAGACTAGTCGAAGGAAATGTACTAATGCCAATACTCACCGATGTGCTGATTTGAATACGATTGACATCGAAGGGCAAAGCAAGCTCAGACAAGAGTTGTGCGGCCATGATTTGAATGTCAGAATTTGCGCAAAATCGGCTACTCATACAAACAAATTCATCTCCGCCAATACGAGCCAAAAAATCTTCAGGAGCCAGTAGCTGCTTTAAACGTTTTGAAAACGCCAAGAGAAACTGATCGCCTTGAGCATGACCAAATGTATCATTAATGGATTTGAAATTATCAATATCAATAAGCAAAATGGTAACAAAGGCAGATTCTGGTGACGCAATCTGCTGATTTAAAGCGTCAAGAAAGGCATCCACATTCATAAGCCCCGTCAATCTATCGTGATGAGCTAGAAAATAAAGCTTATCATGTACCGAACGCTCTTCCTTTGCATCTTGTAAAAGCACAGCAACCCAAATTCGCCCCTCATAAGACAAGGGACATAAACGAATATCCACCGGCAAAAGGTCGCCATTTTTTTGACAGGCATTGACCTTCAAACGACGCCCCATTGTGCGCGCCAGAGGCTCCTTTAGATAGCCATGACGCAAGAACGTATGATCCGGCCGATTTGCCTCCGGAATTAACAAATCTATTGAACACCCAATCAGATTATCCTCTTCATATCCTAAAAGAGATAAGCCAGCCGGATTAATAAAACGAACAAGTCCTTGATCATCCATGAAGATAATCCCATCTGCACAAAATTCATAAAATTGTGTCAACAAATCCGTAAAAGGCTCCGTGTTCATCGCCCAAATCCTTGTTCGTACTTAAATGCTTTATCCTATAGAGTAATATCATAACATTTTGTTCTACCATTAACACCTTAATCGCTAACTTATTTCCTCTAAAACCCACATGGGCTTTTTTTCATGGACACAAAAAAGACAATTATGATATAGTATGGTCTATAATTTTACAATTGGAGCAGGCATGACATATCAAAAAATAGGGTTACTGACATCTCTTTTCTTTTCCTCCTTTGTGTTTGCTCAAGATTTTGAATTTGAAGGTGAAATTCATCAACAAGTCCCTAAAAAAAATATCATCAAATCATTCCACCATTCGAACGCAAGTCAATCGCAAAATTCTGACAGCGTCACGGTACTGAAAATGCACCTAAGTGATCGCGCCTGGGATAAAATTAACGAAAACGTCTCAGAAACAGCCACAGAAGCTCCAGTAGAAAAAACGGGTGACAAAAATGGTGTGCAACTTGGCATGGGCAATGTCCCTGTTTTGGATCAAGGACCTCACGGAACATGTGTCACTTTTGCAGCGACCGGTGCCATTGATGCTTTGCTGGAAGAAGGAGATTACATCAGTCAATTCTGCCAACTCCAATTGGGTAGTTACCTTGAGAAAAATGGCTATACATCAAGTGGTTGGAGTGGTTCTTTTGGTAATATTGTGTTGAATCAAATGCAGTCCTTTGGAATCATCACAAAAGACACACAAACCAATGTCGGATGTGGCGGCTACAAAGAGTATCCATCCTGGACCTCAGACATTCCAAATGATTCGCTTTCTCTTGTAGATTATCATGATTTGAGCATCCCACTCTCTGAACGTATAGGCTGGACAAATATCATCGATTACTACAGCTTTTTCAAACAAGAAACCACACCAGAACAGACATTGAATCAAGTGAAAAATACACTGAAGTCAGGTGACCGCATGATTTTTGGTGCACTTTTATTCCGAGTTGATCTGGGTGTTGCAGGTGCTGTTGGCAAACATAAAGTCATGAATGACACTTGGGTTTTCACGCCAGAAGTGAAAAAAGCAATCGAGGAAAGAGATGAACAAGTGGGCGGACATGAAATGATCATCACAGGATATGATGACAATGCCGTTGCCTTTGACAGCACAGGTCAGGCGCACAAGGGCTTATTGACCCTACGCAATTCATGGGGAGAAAAATATGGAAATGGCGGGACTTTTTACATGTCTTATGATTACTTCAAAACACTCGCAGTAGAAGTCATCCGAATCCGCAAACTATACTAATTGATCAACTCATCAACTGCGCGAAAATGCGCATCCCAACTGGGCGGCTTATACTCTAAAAGCCGCTTCAGTTGAGCCTCACGATGTTCACTTTTCGGCTTCGCATACTCAAGAATCAGACGCTCCCACCCTATCCCATCAATTGGGTCAAGATACTCTGGAATATCCTGAGCTATTTCATGAAAAACAGGTAGATTACTGGCAATCACCGGAACATGTAAAGACAATGCCTCAACCAATCCCAAACCAAAACCTTCAGCAAAAGAAGGAATTAATACGGCTCGAGCATGCTGAATATATGTCATCAACAGCTCATCAGCACAATGACGAAGCTCTGTCACCGTGTCAGAAAGACAAACCGAACGCTCCAAAATATCCAAAACCTGCTCGCATTCCCAGCCTCGTTTACCAATCACAAACAAATGTGGAGCATTTTTGCCATATTTTTGTGAAAGATTGCGCCACACATGTAATATGAGCAAATGATTTTTACGAGGTTCTATTGTGCAGTGCATGACAAAATAAGGCTTCAATAAAGGAGGCTCGGTTGTTTGGGAGATTTTTAAGCTTGATCCCAGCCATGCCACGCTGGTTTTAGGAAGAGCGGGTGTGTAAGCACGCAATGAAGCCAAAGTCGCACTAGAATTCACTATAATCCGCTCTGCATGTCGCAAAATAAAATCGAGTTTTTTTTGATGCCGCAGCGCTTCCCCTGGAAAACAATATTCCGGGTAATCGATTGGAATGAGATCATGCACGAAAAAAATCGGCACAATTTTATAGCGCTTCATCAATCGCTCGTAATCTTTTCTTTCAGGCGAGACATGACCTGTGTTCACTAGAAAAAGCGTATCAGTATGATGCACCGATTTAAACACCGCGCGACAAAATAACCATGGCACACAGAGGGTCTCATCTGGATTCAAAAGCCAATCAAACAGAATTTGAGAAGAGACATTGGGCAACAGCCAAGTTCGTCCCAACCAACGCACAAGAGCGTATGCTCGCGACCCATAATGACGTATATAAGCCATGGTCACTCTATCAATACCCGTCATTCCCTTTTTTTTCATGCGATAGCGAAAAACTCTGGTCACATCGAGAATAAATTGCGTCATGGAGCTCTCACAAGATGGTGATCTAACCACTCTAAAAGAGAATGTCGTAATGCAGAAGAGGCCTGATCAAGACTTTGCATGCACACAAAAGCCACTTGCTCATCTTTTGATGCATGATGAAGACGTTTTTCAATTTTCGTACCAGCATGATGAGCCGGATTAACCATGACTGTTTTTAAACGATCATCATAAACAACTCGATTTGCTTTAATATCAAGATGTGTAAAAAAAGGAACGCTAGATAAATGCTTCGGGTCACGAAAAGCATAATTCAAATTCGAGATCCACTCATGCTGCTCCATATAAACACTCGCTGTCTTTTGATGCAATGGAAAAGGAGCATGAGGTAAAAGATAATAACGATTTTTAAAACCGGCCATCTGCGCACTTTTTTCTTGCCAAGCTCGATGTGGATCGAGCTTCGGCAAAGGAATATGACAGATTGCTTTCATGCGATTAATCCATTTATGAGACGTTTGTGTTTTCCAATCTCCACGAAGAACCAAACGATCTTGCCTAAAAAAATCTTCACGATGAACTGGACGTATCACAAAAAAATCATCATTAAGATATAAAAATTGTTCGGATAAATTAGGAATATGCCAAATCAACCACTCTACGCCAAGACTGTTAAAAATAGGTGTGCGAACATTCAATGCATTCAACAACACGTTTTGGTCGATAATTTTTATTTTATTTCTAAAAGCGGTATCTGGTAATTGCTCGAGTGCTGAAGGGGTTTGGGCATTAGTGAGAATATAAATTCTCCGCAACCAAGGTAAATTGCGCATTAACCCAAGCAAACAATAATAAATTTCATTCCACTGTTGATAACGCGTCGGTTCTATTGCCACTTTAGGAGATAAACCTTGAGCCAAACAAAAAGCATTCAGTTTGGCCTGATACTCAGGATCATATCCATCCACCCAGGAAATGACCGCATCAATTGGCTTCATTGCTACCCCAGTGTTTTACTAAATGCAATTCGCTCATCTACAGAAAACCGCCCTGTGGCAGCATGTGCTTCTATTGCACGATAGCGATCTAAAATGCCAATACGGTTCGCAATTTGAATATTCAAGCCAGGACGCGCATTGAGCTCAAGCATTAGCGGTCCATGATCTTTATCTAATACAATGTCAACACCAAGATATCCAAGACCTGTCAACTCATAACAACGAGCCGCAATTTCTAAAATTTTGTCCCAATAAGGAACTTGCAAATTCAAAGTTGAGTTCAACGTATCTGGATGATAATCGATGACATCATTATGAAAGACACCGCCCAAAGTTAAACCGGAAGACAATTCGACACCAACACCAATGGCGCCTTGATGCAAATTGGCTTTTCCTCCAGATAAACGTGTTGGTAATCGGACCATGGCCATTGCTGGATACCCTAGCAACGTGATGACTCGAATATCAGGCACACCCTCATGACTAATATCGGCAAAAACAGGATCAACCACAACACGATGTTCAACAATCGCGTAATCGGCATGCCCACCTAAACTATAAGCACCAGACAAAAGACAAGATAAATGATACCCAATTTCTTGTGTTGTCAAAATCTTGCCATTAATCTGGCGATATTTACCAAACACACGCCCGGTAATCACTAAAATACCATCACCACCTGCACCATGAGCAGGTTTGATCACAAAATCAGTGTAAGGCTCTAGCAAGGCATCTAAGCACTTAATTTGGCGTTCAGTTTCAATCAAAGTATATAAAGGAGGAACCGCTATTCCGGCGGATAAAGCCAAACGTTTTGTTTGCAGTTTATCATCCACCAGTGGAAATAGCTTTCTTGGATTATAACGTAACACATAATCACTATTACGACGATTAATGCTTAAAATACCCCTTTGTTTTAATCGACGATAAATGTTCCACATCACTCTTTACCCGCCAATGCTTTGAATCGAACCAACTCAGCCAAACGATACCCTCGGTATTGTCCGAACCATAAAATCAAAGCCAATAAAACCAACAAAAGCTCAGGAAAAGCAAACATCAAATACTGTATTGTCGGTTTATTCATGACGGCAAAAGCAACCACAGCAGCAAATAAACTTCCCACTCCAGATTTGATGGCATCCGAAGCGCCACGCTCATCCCACATGATACACATACGCTCGATGGTCATTGTGAGGATGATCATCGGAAATAGTGCAACAGAAAGACCCGAATCCAACTCCAATCGCTGGCTCAAAATACTAATGAGAATCATCAGCATAATCACAACAGTCAAAATTGCAGCCAGTCTCGGCACCAAAAGCAATCGCAATTGATCAAGATAAAAACGAGCCAGAAGACCAAAGGATACGATGGTAATAAATAAGATAATGCCCCAAATGACATGCGTTTCACGAAACGCCAGTGCAATCAAAACAGGCATAAACGTACCAAACGTTTTCAAGCCTATAAAGTTGCGCAACAACAAGATGATAAAAGCACCAATCGGAACTGTTAACAAGATTTTAAATGTCTCCTGGACATTAATGGGCAATTGCAATAGAGAGAACTTCAGTAACTGGGAATTGATATTTAATCCTCTTGCTTTTGCAAGGTTGAGGGCGTTAACCGGCGCTGGCGAAAGCGTCACATTAAATTGTATTTTTTTGCCACCCGATACCTCATACATCGGATCATGCCCATATTGCCAAATCAAAAAGTCTTTTGGCAGTCCTGCAGAACCTGTCTTTGGATTAATGTAAATCCAGTTTTTATCATTGAAGACCGCAAGCAACCAATCAAAACTCACCTTGTTTTGTTGTGCCAAATAAAAACCTTGTACAGGAACTGCTTGAATCTTGGCAAGATTTAGGACGCTCACAGCAGCAAAAACCACACGCGAAGGGCTCGCCTCACCATTCATGAGAAGTTTCGCATTTCCATCATTTCTGTTGAGCTCTTTTACAGTACTTTGCGCAAAAGTTTGAATATCAGCCGAAGACTCTCGTGCACGTGAAATTAAAGTATTTGCAGCTATTTTTTGACTATCAGTGAAAGCTGTGGCAGGTAATTTTCCTGGTTTTTTCAAATTGGTGTCGTGGTGCTCGGTGTCTTTTAAAATCACACGATAGTAAAGTGATTGAGGTCCAAATCCACGTCTCAGTGACCAAACCACACGACGATTATTTCCGCTTAAATTGGTTGTAACACCGTAATTTTGAGAAACAAAATATTCATCCAATATGGCAACATTCGGTGGCATATACGGAATTGAAAAACTTGCTTTTACTGGGGTATTGCGCTCTGCATCAAACCTAAGGTTTGCTTCAACCACCCAACTATTGACATTTTCATCAGATTTCAACGGTACATCTAGCACAAAATGGCGATAAAAAAATAAACCCAATCCCAGCACAAATAAAACAGTAATTAGGCCATACAAATGATGCTTACTGGCTTTCATGTTTCTTGTCCAAATGTTTTTTAAGCGTAAATTTTAGCGAAGGGTCGATGACCCCGTTGAAGGCGATTAATGCCTCTCGTCCCAGCAATAAAGGATAATTGAAACGTTTGCGATTCGTTAGATTCACACGAATGCTTCTCACTGTATCTCCAAGCTGAACACGCATTCGCACAACGGGGCGACGAATGGCTGTTTTCGATACTGGCGCAATACGCGACTCACCTGAACGAATTTTAATATTTACATCACCAATGTATTCACATGTGAACTCTTGATCCCCATTTTTTTTATCAGGCACAACAAAACGCAAGTAGGCTTTCCCATCAAGACTCACTTCCCGAATCGATCGGGCATTCAAGGAAGCCGACTTTGCTCCCGTGTCCAATTTCGCAGATACCTGCAATTTTTTATCAAGTAGAGTCACTTTCTCGATGTATCCATAAACAACTTTCGCATCGCCTGCCATAGAAAACTCCGAAAAAAGCAGTGTGAACAAAAATAACATCTTTAACACGCGCATTACTATTCTATCCAAATCAGAAAAATGTTCTAATCGTACCAGGTTTGCTTCCTATCAGTCTACAGCCGTGGCTTTTTACCACGGAGCAGAAGCAAGTCCATTTATGTTATTCCATCTCATGCTTTGTTTGTGGTAGAATTACAGATTGCCAATTGAGCTGAATTGACTCAAATTGAAATCATCCTTGCCAATTTCATAAAAATCAAATATAATCCCAACATCTTCGTATCCATTGAAGCCCAATGAATGAAAGAGTTTGACGCAGCACTTGAAAAAGAAGCGACAAAACTTAAGAAAGAATTGCCTGTCATTCCTGTCCACAGAACAATAGACGGCGCACTCAATGGGTATAGTGTCATAAAATCAATTTTCGATGTTCGTTATTGCACCGAGCCTCAGAGCAATTCGTTAGATGCCATGCACGAATGGATGACCACCCCCCTGGGTTCAATAGGAGCGCTTGGTGTTTGTGGTTTTTTTACGGCACTTGCATGTACCGCCGGGATTCAAGAAAATCAAAGTAAAGAAACCATCATCGGCGAGTCATGGAAAACCACTCGGGAAGGATTACAAGCCGGTAGGAACGGCTTTAAAGCCGTGAGAACCGCCATTTTCACCGCATCAGCATTCACAACACAAAACTTAAAATATCTGATTTTACCCACCAGTCTTGCCATGAGCGGCTTGTACATGGTCAACCGTCTCTATATGTTGCGTGTAAACAAACAAAAAAAAGAGACCATCAAGAAAAATCAAGATGCATTCGACTCCATCATGAGTTATGGTTTTTTCCGGCTAAAAGGTGTTTCAATGAAAAACGGAACACATTTCATCGAAACACCCTCTTCGCCCGAAGGCTCAAAACAGTCACCGAAAGAAAAACCCATCAAAAATTCTTTTATTATCCATAAAAACTCAGAAAACCAAGAAAAACTTTACTATACCGATCACAAAGGGAAAGCAACCGAAATTAAAAATGCGTCTGTCTCTAAAATTAAAACGATTATTCAACAAACAGGCTCTTCTCACCTTTCTTTGCTCCAACTGAATGAACTATTGCCCCAAAAAGTCGCTTTAAAATATTTTGCTGAACTGAAAAAACAAAAACTAGAGGA
The DNA here is from genome assembly GCA_964513205.1 of uncultured Legionella sp. Taxonomy (GTDB): domain Bacteria; phylum Pseudomonadota; class Gammaproteobacteria; order Legionellales; family Legionellaceae; genus JAGVJT01. The sequence continues at coordinate 53,583 of CAZELP010000001.1, forward strand.
AGTAAAAAAGCAAAAATTAAAAATGGATTTTGAAGCTCGAAGCCGTTTGCATTATGTTATTCGTGGCTTTAATGGCCTGATTGACGGTCTGTATCTTTATCTTGGAATTGTTTTAGGTATTGCAAGCTTTAATCCTCCTGCCTTGGCTTTTTTAACATTTCTCTCCTGCATATACTGTATTTTGTGTGTATGCAGTCGGCTTTTTGAAGAGTATCAATCGCAACAAGAGCTTCTTGTCACGCAATATCGCATGGATTTGGCCATCATCTCGAAAGAACTCGAAATCGATTTAATCAAACTCAACAAACTGACTCACGCCATCGCTTTAGAGCAAAATAGTGAAAAAGCAAAAATACTAGAAGATTTAAGGGCAAAGTGGGATGAAAAGCTACAAAAAGATTTGACTGATTTTGAAAAAAAACGAACGTTCTTAAAAAAGCGCGGCTATCTCTCTGCTGTTGAAACGACACTCACGGGGATAAAACACAGTTTACCATTTTATGGTGCGTTACTCAGTTTTGTTTTTGCGCTGGCGTTTATTGGTTTTATTACAGGGTTTGCTCTTCCGGCACCTTTCATCTTTGCCATTGTGATGATGGGTATACCCATCATCACCGCAGGAATTTGGCATGCGTTCCGAAATCGCTTAACCCCACCACCAGAGCTGATTGCCGAAGAAAAAATTAGACTTTCAGAATTAAGTGACATCATCCATCGCGTTAAATCAAGCTTCAAACTTATTCATGAGGATCAAAAACAAGCACACCAAGCACTTCTAGAAAGCAATCAAATTAAGCAAAAACTTCTGGACTGGATCTTAATAGGCCTGCAAGTTGATCCATTAGCTGATACTTATTACGCCGATTGGGCAGAGTTTTGGCGCTCTTTCTGGGCAGGCTTATCCAAAGGCAGAAAAGCCATTGAGATGCTACTGAACCGATTTCAAGAACCTGATGCTTCTGGACATTATCAAGACACCCCCTTGATGTGTAACATCATGATTCCGGTGGCATTTGTTTATGCTGTCATTTATGCGCTGAATGCATTTATCAAAGGATTTACACGCAAGAATAAATCGAATGACAATTTTTTCAAGAGTCAACCTCCCAACCCAACAGCTCTTGAAAAAAATACGTCAGCGCCAAACAATCCCAAAAATGAAAATGCCGCAGGAAAATCAGGTCAACAGAAAAAAACATCCCCCAAAAACGAATCAACAAAACAACTCAAATCAGAACTCAAAGAACCATCGTCATCTCTATTTCGGTTTTTTGGTGTCGGAAAAATACCTGTCACCGAAACACCCTCTCCCGCTCTCACTCCCTCAGAATCAAGAGCAGTACTCTCTGAAGGATTTGTTTAGAAGTCCTGTAAAAGACATTCTCATGCACATGTTTCGATATAAAAGCGTTTAGAGCAATATCAACATGCGCTCTACCTTTTCTTGCTGATTATACCCGGCTCTTGTCTCAGCATGGACCATGTAGAAAATGCTTTTTTTCTGGTTATTCCGGAAATATGAAAAAATTTCATTTGATTCATAAAAGGACCTGCAAAAACAGGGATATTCGTTATTCCGTTCGTCATAACGTCTTTAGTCTGGCTCTCTTTAAACATAAAGCTCCGGATTGAGTTGTTTATCATTGTACATTTTAAATTGCTGATAGGAACAAAAAGTGGTGGTTTTACGCTGGATACCATCCAAAAAATCCGTCAAACAAAACTGGAGTTGACGGCGCTGATTCATTAAAATTTGCCACTTTTCATGACACCTAACTCGGTGAATTTCATCTGCCGTCTGACGCTGAGCTTGTATGGCCATATGATAAATTTTTAAAGATAAGATGGATAAACGATCGATGATCATGCCTGGTGTTTCTGAGTTGACGCGGGCTTCCTTCGGCAAAACAGGAGAATAATGCTCAAAAATCCACGTGTCCATTTGTTCAATCCGATCATTACGTTGCTGATTACACCAATCGATTTCGCGCTTTGCCCAATAAACAAAATCAGATCCGCGATCGTCTCGTCGAGCACGATCTTCAGCATGCCATAATTGATAGTTGAACCCGTGATTTTCCTCCATGATGGCAAAAAAATCATGCTCTTGCAGAGATACTTTTAAGATCCAATCCTTATTGGAGTCATGCGTCTGGATTAACTCTTTTTTCCATCGTTCAATTGCTTTATCTTGTGTTTCTATAACACGGTTCACATTTATCATCAGAGTCGTTCTACTTCGTCAAATTTGGCGATCATATCACAAGAAGAATCGTGGTAGAATCTTCCTTTTGAAAGGCGAGATATACGATGAAAAAAGCCACCATTCTCCTTTTTATTTGCTTATCTTTTTCACTGCAAGCGAAAGAAATCTTACCCAAAGGTTGTAAACCATTTGTCATTGACAAGCGATTTGTCTCCATTCCAAAGGGGAAAGTGCGGCTTCTTGCATTTCATAATTTAACCAAAACAGATCTTTGGTTAACCGTAGAAAACGCGTCAGACCTCACAGGACACTTACAAAATAATGCTTGGTCCTTGTTAAAAACCAATAGAAAATCAATCAAAATAAACTGCATTGAATCAAAACCTGGTCATGAACAACAGGTTTCTTGTCAATCCGCTTTAAGTGTTTGTGAATGGCCTATTTTATCAAAGCGTCGTGAAAAAGAAGCGTTTTGGATCGGTCAAAACATGCCTCTTTCTCCTCTTATTGCTTATGCTGCACGAAAAGGATGGATGAGCTCACCCGGTATTAAAAACAAATTTTAACAAGAAAATCGATGTTTTATACGCACTGTGTGATAGACTAATCTCAGCAAACTCTTTTTCCAGGATATTGTGAATAAAAAAAGAAAGAAACCCGTTCATAAAAAGGACCCTTATTATCAGCGGGAAGCTCAAAAATACGAGAACCCCATCCCAAGTCGAGAATACATTCTTGAAGTCATCGAGCACTTTGGTCAACCCATGTCCGAAGCCGCTCTATTAAATGCACTGAAAATCAAAAAACCGACACAAAAAGAAGCACTTGGATTCAGATTAAAAGCAATGCTCCGTGACGGCCAAATGATGCAAGATCGACGTGGACGTTTTTGTTTATTCGAAAAAATCAATTTAAAACGTGGCACCATACAAGCCCATCCAGATGGCTTTGGCTTTTTTATCCCTGAAGACGAAAGCGAAGACATGCTCTTATCCGCCAAACAAATGAGAATGGTCATGCATGGCGATCAGGTCCTCGCTTATTGTGTCGGAATAGACAAAAGAGGGCGTCTTGAAGGTAAAATTCACGAAGTATTGGTACATGCAAATAAAAATGTCGTTGGACGATTTTATCTGCAAGGAGACATTGGTTTTGTAACACCTGATAGCAAACAATTGACCCAACCGATTTCTATCCCCAAAGACAAAATGAACCAAGCCAAAGACGGTCAAATTGTCCTAGTCGAAATCATTGCCTATCCATCTGCGCACATATCTGCTGTCGGCCAAATTGTACACATTTTGGGTGAGCACATGGCGCCAGGCATGGAAATTCAAATTGCCCTGCTCGCACACAAGATCCCCAATGAATGGCCACAAATTATCCTAGAACAAGTGACTCACATTCCACTTCAAGTCACATCCAAAGAAATTGAAGGTCGAACCGATCTACGTCAGTTACCTTTTGTCACGATTGATGGAGAAGACGCAAAAGATTTTGATGATGCAGTCTATTGTGTGTCAAAACCTAACGGCGGTTTTCATTTGTATGTCGCCATTGCCGATGTAAGCCATTATGTGGCACCGGGTAGCCCTCTCGATCAAGAGGCGGCACTCAGAGGAAATTCCGTTTACTTTCCAGGACAAGTTGTTCCCATGCTCCCAGAAGCACTTTCAAATGGAATTTGTTCGTTGAACCCAAAGGTCGATCGATTGTGCATGATCATGGAAATGAGTTTATCCTCAACAGGGAAAATCACTCGTTCAAATGTCTATCGAGGTGTCATACACTCTCAAGCAAGACTGACCTACTCACAGGTTCACGCTTGGCTTGAGTCCGGAGAGACACCTGAAGAATATGCACACTTATGGCCTCATTTAGATGCATTAAACTCAGCGTACCGCACGCTTCTTAAAGCAAGAATCAGTCGCGGGGCTATGGATTTTGACAGCACCGAAACTCGTATCATTTTCAATCAAAAAAGAAAAATCGAAAAAATTATACCGCTGATGCGAAACGATGCTCATCGATTAATTGAAGAATGTATGCTGGCGGCCAATGTTGCAACGGCCAAATTTTTACAAAAAGCAAAAATTCCTACACTTTATCGAACACATGCGCCGCCAGAATCAGAAAAAATAACCGCTTTACGAGATTTTTTAGGTGAATTTGGGTTAACGCTTTCAGGAGGAGAAAAGCCATCTCCTAAAGATTATCAAAACACCATTCGACGTTTAGACAATCGCCCTGAAAAGCATCTTGTTGAAACAGTTATGCTACGTTCGCTAAAGCAAGCTCACTATACAGTAGAAAATGAAGGACATTTTGGTTTAGCGTATCCCATCTATACTCATTTTACTTCGCCCATTCGACGTTACCCTGATCTCCTCATCCATCGAGCAATTGGTCATATTCTGGATCATCAAGAACCCTCAACGTTTCATTATTCAGAAAAAGAAATGGAGCATCTCGGAAAACACTGCTCTATGACCGAGCGACGAGCAGATGATGCCACAAGAGAAGTGGTTTCTTGGCTAAAATGCGAATACATGCAAGACAAGCTTGGCGAACGCTTTGAAGGGCGGATCTCCGCTGTAACCTCTTTTGGAGTGTTTGTCGAACTAGACGAAGTTTATGTCGAAGGTTTAGTGCATATCACTTCTTTAAAAAATGATTATTATATTTATGATGCCGCAAAACATCGTTTGGTTGGAGAGAGACGAGGTCAGCGATATCGTCTCGGCGATAGAATGAGCGTCATCGTGGCACGTGTCGATTTAGATGAAAGGAAAATCGATTTTGATCCGATTGTAAATGAGTCCTAGTTATGAACAATACCCATACACTTTATGGCCTACATGCCATTGAAGCCGCTATTGAAAACCCATTGCGTACAATTCATATGTTGTACATCAACCAAGAGCGACAAGATAAACGCCTTTTGGATCTGGAGAAAAAAGCTCAAATCAAGCAGATTCCTCTGACGGCTTTAAGTAGTCAGGCCATGAAAAAAAAATTTCCTGATTTCAAACATCAAGGCGTTGTTGCTATTTTAGCGCATGTGCCGGAATACCAAGAGTCCGATCTGATGTCCCGCATTCAGGCGTCTGAAAAACAATGGCTTATCCTCGTCCTGGATGGTGTGACCGATCCACATAATCTGGGTGCCTGTCTGCGCACAGCGGATGCGGTAGGTGTAGATGTCGTGATTACACCGAAAGACAATAGTGCGCCAGTAAACGCCACCGTCAGTAAAGTAGCCTGTGGAGCAGCAGAAACCGTTCCTGTTGTACGAGTCACCAACCTAGCTAGAACATTAACCGCTCTAAAAACAGCAGGTATTTGGCTTTATGGTGCAGCAGGGGAAGCATCAAACTCGCTGTACGAGCTTGATTTAAAAAACAGGTCGATTGCCATTTTAATGGGGGCAGAAGGAAAAGGTCTAAGACGCCTCACAAGAGACCACTGCGATGCACTGTTTTCTATTCCAATGCAAGGCTCGGTCTCAAGTTTAAACGTTTCCGTCGCGACTGGCGTTTCACTTTATGAAGTCACCCGGCAACGCCTGATTGGTAATACTCGTTAATGGTTTTGACCAAACGCTCAACAAGCTCTTCAAGCTCTGATTCTTGAATAATCAAAGGCGGCAAAAGACGAATGACCGTCTCCGCCGTCACACTAAACAGCAAGCGATGTTTCAGTCCCAGAAGACGCATGTCCAAACAGGGCTTGTCCATTTCAATCCCCATCATCAACCCTTGACCACGGATTTGACGCACATGAGGATGATCACCAAGCGCATCCAGCAAGAGCTCTTTAAACTTTACGCCCAATAAACGCACCTGTTTACAGAAGTCTTCCGTTCCAATCACATCTAAAACAGCCATTGCAGCTGCACATGCCAGAGGATTTCCACCAAAAGTTGAACCATGGCTACCTGGTTTAAATAAATTGGAGGCACGACCACTCATGAGTGTCGCACCAATCGGAACTCCATTTGCCAAACCTTTGGCCGTTGTTAAAACATCAGGCTGAATACCAAGCCCCATGCTCGCATAAAGATGCCCGGTTCGACCGTTCCCAGTCTGAACTTCATCCATAATCAACAACCAGTCTTTCTCTTCACAAAACTTAGCCAACTCACGAAGATAAACCTCGTCCCCGACCGTCACGCCACCCTCGCCTTGAATGGGCTCTAACATCACAGCGACGATGTCGTTTCTATGCTCAGAAATAGCACGAATGGCATTGAGATCATTAAATGGGGCACGCACAAAGCCACTCACCAAAGGTTCAAATCCAGCCTGTACTTTACGTCCACCAGATGCACTTAATGTGGCCAGTGTACGGCCATGAAAAGCACCATTCATGACAATGGTCGCAGGAGCATCCACTCCTTTTGCATGACCAAAAAGACGAACCAATTTCAAAGCCGCTTCATTCGCTTCAGCTCCAGAATTACTAAAAAAAACCTGCTCCATATGCGTAAGTCTGGTCAATCTCTCAGCAAGCTGCTCTTGAAGAGAGATATGGAACGTATTCGACGTATGCAACAGTTGCCGGGCTTGATGCTCAATGGCTTGTGTCACCAACGGATGTGCATGCCCTAAATTACACACAGCAATGCCACTCAAAGCGTCAAGATAAGGCACATCACCCTCATACAGCCATATGCCTTTTCCATGAGTGAATGCGACGGGGAGCGGATTATAGGTCGTCACGTACACGATTATTTCCTTATTGTTTAAAAAGAGACTCAACAAATGTCCAGTTGACCAAAGACCAGAATGCTTTGACGTAGTCCGCACGCAAATTTCGATAATCGATATAATAAGCATGCTCCCAAACATCACAAGTCAATAAAGCGGTTAATCCCATCGTCATAGGCGTTCCAGCATTACTGGTGCTGATAATTTTTAATTTTTTATCTGTGTCTTGAACAAGCCATGCCCAACCGGAACCAAAAGTTGTTAATGCCGTTTGTGTAAATTGCTCTTTAAACGCATCAAACGATCCAAATGCATCAACAATTGCCGCCAATAGTTTGGCGCTAGGCTGTCCACCGCCATTCGGGCTCAAGCAATTCCAATAAAAAGTGTGATTCCAAACTTGAGCCGCATTGTTGAACACCCCTGCAGAAGATTGCATCACAATCTCGTCGAGAGAGAGCGAGTCAAACGGTGTTCCTGCAATCAATTTATTAAGATTCACTACATAAGTTTGATGATGCTTTTCATAGTGATAAGTTAGCGTTTCTGCTGAAATATGTGGTTCGAGCGCATTTTTGGCATAAGGCAGCGCAGGTAACTCTATTGACATTTTTTTCTCCCAAAATAAAACTGATTAAAAAATTATTTCATATCCAAAATGTGAAATTGAATAGCCCAAACAAATTAGAAAGAAAATTAACGTAGAAAGCCTCTGAAAACAAGAAGAATAAAAAAAATCGTCAAAAATCTGTTATACTGAGGTTTCGTATTTTTGTGGATAACCCACTTATCGTGCCGCACACATTGACCATTAGAAAACCAGACGATTGGCATGTTCATTTTCGAGACGAGCCATTGCTAGCAGACACGGTACCCGCAACTGCACAACATTTTCAACGCGCATTGGTCATGCCCAATCTCAAGCCGGCATTGACAACGCTCACGCAACTTTTAGACTATCGAACACGTATTTTGGCTGCAAGCCCCAATAAAAGCTTTGTGCCCTACATGACGTTATATCTCAATGAAACAATAAACCCCGACGTTTTTCAGCAAATATCTCAACATGATTTTATTCTTGGTGCGAAACTTTATCCTGCAGGTGTCACAACTCACGCAGAACAAGGCGCCCAATCAATAGAGGCACTTTATCCTTATTTTGAGATCATGCAAGATCAGTCTCTCGTATTGCAAGTGCATGGAGAAAGCCTGCAGGGGGATATTTTTGAACGAGAAGCCTTGTTTATCGAGACGCACTTACGCCCCCTTTTAAGAAACTTCCCCAAGCTTCGCGTTGTTTTGGAGCACATATCAACTCGTCATGCGGTTGACTTTGTTTTGGAAAGCACAGCAAAGCTCGCAGCTACTTTGACTCCTCATCATCTTTTATACAATAGAAACCAACTGCTTGGATCTGGACTTAAACCTCACTATTATTGTTTACCGATTTTAAAACATGCTGATGATCAAGCGGCGTTGATACAGGCCGCCGTCAGTGGCCATCCTAAGTTTTTTGCTGGAACAGACAGCGCGCCTCATCCTCAAGAGGCAAAAGAGAGTGCGTGTGGTTGTGCTGGCATTTTTTCAGCGCCATATGCGGTCTGCCTGTACGCCGAAATTTTTGAAAAAGAAAATCAATTGACGCGATTGAATGCCTTTCTATCAGAATATGGAGCGGATTTTTATGAAAAGCCTTACAATAAAGAATCTCTCACGCTTCAACGTATTCCTCAGCAAGTTCCATTAACATTGCCTTTAGGCACAACGCGAGTTATTCCTGTTGCAGCAGGCGAAACACTCCCTTGGAGTATTGTTTAGCATGAACATCAAAGAACGTTTTAGAGGTTATTTACCCGTTGTAATCGATGTTGAAACGGGTGGTCTCGATCCTAAAAAACATGCACTACTTGAAATAGGCATGACCCTGATTAAATTAAATCAAGAGTGTTTTTTTGAGCCTGGGGAATCTTTTTTTGAACATATCATGCCATTTGAGGGGGCAGAGCTCGATCCTGTGTCACTCGCCTTTAATCAAATCGATCCCTATCAGCCGCTTCGATTTGCTGTTGATGAAAAAACCGGACTAGAGCGTTTGTTTAAGCTGATCCGATCTGAGCTAAAACAAACTCGCTGCCAGAGGGCTGTTTTAGTGGGTCACAATGCGTGGTTCGATTTACTTTTCTTGAATGAAGCCATTCAACGCACCAGCCTAAAATCACCTTTTCATGCATTTACATGCTTTGATACAGCCACGCTCAGTGCGGTATTTTACGGGCAGACGGTTCTTGCAAAAGCCGCAATGGCATCAAAAGTTGACTTTGATACAGCAGAGGCACATTCGGCTCTTTATGATGCTCAAAAGACAGCTGAGCTTTTTTGCAATATATTAAACGAACAAAAAAACATCCCTCCTTTCTCAGAATAAAAAGGAGGGATAAAAGGCATTATAAATCTTTTGCATGCTCAGCAAGATATGCCGCAACACCTTGTGGAGAGGCTTTCATTCCGCTCTTGCCTTTTTGCCAACCAGCAGGACAAACTTCTCCATGCGTGTCGAAAAATTGCACCGCATCAATAAGACGTAAGATCTCATCTACACTACGACCAATTGGTAAATCATTGACAATTTGTGAACGAACAACACCATTGGCATCAATAATAAATGCACCGCGGAGTGCGACACCAGCTACAGGATGCTCAACTCCATAAGACTTACAGATTGCATGTGTAATATCTGCAGCTAAAGTATACTCCACAGGACCAATACCGCCGGCCTCGATGGGCGTATTACGGTAAGCATTGTGTGTAAAGTGTGAATCGACAGAAACCGCAACAACCTCAACCCCACGCTCTTTAAAAGCGCTCATACGATGGTTGACCGCAATCAACTCAGAGGGACAAACAAAAGTAAAATCCAACGGATAAAAGAAAACAAGTCCGTACTTGCCCTTAATGTGCTCATGTAAATTGAATTTATCAACGATTTGACCATTTCCAAGTACAGCAGGTACTGTGAAATCAGGCGCTTTATGACCGACTAATACACTCATTTTTCTCTCCAAAATCAATATTATTTTTTGAAAGCTTCACGCAATAACGGCTCGAGCTCTCCCTGTTCATACATTTCAGCGATAATGTCAGAACCGCCAATTAATTCCCCATTGACATACAATTGTGGAAACGTAGGCCAATTGGCAATTTGTGGCAAAGTTTGTCTAATCTCTGGATTTGCCAATACATCAATATAAGCAAAATCAACCCCACACGCGCTAATACACTGAACAGCTCGAGCAGAAAAACCACATTGTGGAAATTTTGGGCTGCCTTTCATATAAAGGATGATTGCATTATCAGCAATTTGTTGTTTAATTTGCGTAATAATATCCACGATATTCCTCTCAACGACTTTTAATCAGAAGAAGGAGTATACGTCATTTTCTTTCATCGTTGAATCATCAAATGCGCTTTCGCTTGTATTTAACCGATTGTCATCTCAACAAAAATAAAGTATCATGAAGCGAGGCGTCTGGTTTTTCGAGGAAAAGATGATTAAATCGGAACTAATTGAAACACTCGCATCAGAGTTAACACACTTAACGGAACAACAAGTCTCAGAGGCCGTGCATTGCATTCTCGATGTCATGAGCCAAACCCTCGTTGAAGGCGGGCGTATCGAAATTCGTGGATTTGGTAGCTTCGCACTTCGAAAAAAGCTTCCTCGTCATGCGCATAATCCCAAAACGGGCCAAAAGATAAAAACCCAATCTAAATTCTCCGCGCACTTCAAACCGGGAAAAGAACTTCGTGAGCGAGTGAACGAATCAAAAGCCCATTACCCCCTGAAAAAAGGCAAAAAAGAATCATAGAGATTCAGGTCTTTTCCCATATATAGATTCTATAAAATGGCATATTAACCTGTGTATGACAAAAGATTTATCATACACAAGTCCAGTTCAAGCAGAGTGTATTGATCATTCACCCGCTCGACTCAAAACCATCAGGTTGTGGGCAATGTAACGCCTGTTTGTCCTTGATATTTTCCCTTTCTATCGCGATACGAAACAGCACACACTTCTTGTGCTTCCAGAAAAATCATTTGAGCAACACCCTCATTGGCATAAATTTTTGCTGGCAGCGTCGTTGTATTTGAAAATTCCAGCGTAACATGCCCTTCCCACTCCGGCTCAAGAGGCGTTACATTCACAATAATGCCACAGCGAGCGTAAGTCGATTTTCCTAAACAAATGGTCAAAATATTTCTTGGAATTTTGAAATACTCTACGGTTCTTGCAAGCGCAAAAGAATTGGGAGGAATAATACAAACGTCTGACTCAACATCAATAAAGCTGCTTTTATCAAAAGCTTTGGGATCCACAATTGCCGAATTGATATTTGTAAAAACTTTAAATTCGTTGGCACAACGCACATCGTAGCCGTAACTTGAAACACCATAAGAAATAATACGGCCCTGCTCATTTTCACGCACTTGTTCGCTTGAGAAAGGTGAAATCATATTGTGCTCAAGCGCCATATGCTTAATCCACTGATCAGACTTAATTGACATCGCGTCACCTACCTTTTTATAAAAACCCATTCACAACAAGTGCCGAAAAATCGGCACTTGTACAAAAAGCCCAGTTCAATTAAAAATACACACCCAACTGGAACAAGACTGTATCTGAAGCGCCACCCGTACCAATTGTATTTTGGTTGACCACACCCTGCGGTGCGGCACCATTGGCATATTGATTTTTACCGTAATCAATATCATGACGATATTCAATGCTCTCAATGGTATCACGCCATATTGAAATATTATAGACCGCATTAATTCGTTGCTGAGGCACATTTAATGCCAAAGCTTCTGCTGTCCATTGATACCCAACGCCAACAGATGACGGTCTATTAAATGACATAAAAGTCACCCCGCCTTCTAATTGAGCGGCTTGAGGTTGAGCGCCTTGACCATTAAAGCTCAAATCTTGAATACGGAAAGGTTCTGTTGCAATCACCCACTCTGCCATTATGTTGTAACGCTCAAAACTAATGCTGGTATGCGCGCCAAATCCTGGAATCTTTTTAACGTTCTCACTTCCATTTGATAAAGAACCAAATCCACCAAATGTCGTTCCAGGAACAGATCCTGTTCGCTGCATTCCGCCTGCATTATTCAAAGAACTAACAAAGCTTCCACCTATTTCCCCTGCAAATTTTCGAACCGTAAAAATGTACCCTAAATTCGCTCCACCGACACCCGAACTACCTAAAGTCGTATCCCCGGTAAAACCGTAAATCGCAGCAAAAGGGCCCGTTGAAGTTTGGGATTTATATCCCAAAATAAAAGGACGATTTTTGGTACGAGAAATTAACATCGGCAATGTTGGACTGATCATCGATGTTGAATATCGCCCATAAGGAATATAAATTTGACCGGCCGTAAAATAAAACGGAGTACGATCCAAATCACCAATATTCACAAACCCCATGTTTAAATTAAATGAGGAATTGGCAATCCGTTGACCGCTATAGGCAGGAGGAGAAGCATCATATGCAATTCCCATATATGCTTGTACTTTATCATTTAGAGAAGCCGCAATATCAAGTTCATTCGCACCTAAAGTCACATCTCCTTGAGCAGGCCCGACATATCGACGCCCAATTGTGGCAAGCGGCTCAAGCTTACCGCTTAACAAAACAACAGGCAGGTTAGGCAAAGGGTAATCGAGACGATCGAATGCACGATACAACCGTCGGCGTTGCTCCATCAAACGGATATCGCGGTTAATACTGGAGATGTTCACAATATAATCCGAACCATCAAACGCCGGGCGAGACCCCAAATAAGGAGAGCTCACAACAGGCATACCCGCAATGTAAGTGACAATATTATTGTCTGCAATCAACGCGGCAGGATAAAATTCTAATTTCTCTGGATGCTTATCGAGAGAGTGTACTTTAACAACCGCATCATGAACCCCTATTTTCGGTTTTACATGTGCATGAGGGCCTTTTTTTCGATGTTTTTTCGTCTTTTGAGTAGTGGCGTTATCCGTCGTCACTGCATTTGACGTAGCGGATGTTTCGGCTTGTTTTTTTTCTGATGACTTCAATGATTGACTCATCGAGGCCAGCTTAGATTGTAGGAGTTGAGTTTCCTGTTGCAGTTGGTGAATCTGATTTGCTAAATCTTGTTCATTTTCCGTTGCATATAATGGAGAAGACAACCAGGCAAAAACCAGACAGCTTACAGCACTTCGTTTCACTATACGTACCCCCACTTGTTTTTATTGAGGGCTGATTATATCCATCCTTTTCGTAAAGAACTAGTAAATTTTAATGAATATTTAAAATTAAAAAACACGGCATAAATGCATTCACTCACACAATAAAAAACCGCCCGAAGGCGGCTTTTTACGGCATAAAAAATTAGGCAACATTACCCAACCATTTCAAACCAAAATACAGACCTTGTAAGCCAAAATCAGCATTCACAACGTCAAATCCTGTGCTAAGTTGCGCAGATTGAACATTGAAGTAGTTGATCCACATCCAACCCAAATCCAATGTCAAATCACCTTGAGCCATTGCGTAATCATATTTGATACCCAATTTTGCTTCTAACTCAGGAGAAACCATTGTTTGAGAGTTGCTTGCGTACGTGTTGCTAGGCAATACAGTGAGTGATGTCAAAGTTGTCGATTGGTTAGTTTTGGCTGTACCAACTAAAACCGCTCCAGCACCATTCGCATAAACGCCAAGACCGTTACCCCAATCGTAGCTCATATCAGCCCCTAAACGAGGACCAAAGCCGTTGAATGTTGGATTTGCAGAAAGGCTGCTGGTGTAAGTTGAGCCATTGCCCATCGTAATGGATACAGAGTTTGCCGCACGTGCGTACTCAACACCACCATGGAAACGAATGTTCTTGTTTTCACCAAAGTCAACACGTTGGCCGAACTCAAGATTTACCGCATCCCATTTTGGATCAGAAGAAGCAGAGCCAATTGCATTCACCGGACTGTTTACACCACTAGGGAAAACCAATGCACCAGACAATGTCTTAGAAGCAGAACGGTTAACATGATACCAGTTTAGATTGGCATCACTTCCAGTTCCGTAATGATACGAGCCTTCAATCATGAATCCCCAAGCCCAATTGTTTGGATAATTTACAAAATTACCATTTGGGTTTTGTGCAACATAGTTGTATGCACCACTGGTTGAAACAGGCTCAAAATATAGAGCGCGAGCACCAAAATCCCATGCTGTAGTTTCGCATGGTACGGTGACGTTCACAGCACTGCAAATAGGTCCCATGCCGCCAGCAAAAGCAGCACCAGCAGATAGTGCAGCAATCGCCACAACTGTTTTTTTCAAATTCAACATATTCTCTCCACTTTGTTTGTTTTAAGCTTCCTGAGCTAAAGTTCTCGCAGGGATTATTCAGCGCTATCTGGACATTGTCAATATATCAAAAGTAGATTTTCTTGATTTAAAAAAACGAATCGGTCATATTTAAATTTTGATGGCCACAAACGGCAGGAAATGACCTTGAAACACACACCCAAAGAACAACTTTTTTTTAGTCGAACTTACCAGAGCCAACAGCAAAACAATAAAAATCGAAGTATGATTCACTTTAACCACAATGCGTTTTTAGCTTTCAGCGCCTTGATTATTGATCATTTCATCGCGCCTCCTTCACGAAAGCTGCACGCACCGGCAGAGTTGATTCTTAAAAATCTAGATTTACTCAAAGCGTATCCTCGCTACCCGGCACCAGAAACCACACCACAGCACTGCCTCACCTCCGAACAATATATGCATCAATTATGCTTGGTTGCGAACCAGCCCACGTTATTAGTCTGGCTTCTTCGCTCAATCGCTCTTGTCGTCAAGCGACTTTGTATCGAAGAAATAGCACAACATCATGACTATTATCATTATATATTGGGTCATTCCATTGAGCCTGAGAAACTGCATCAGAAGGATGACATCAATGCACTAAATCCTTATGTTGGATTAGCCCTAAGACGTGTTCTGAAATTTGATTTTGTGCAAACCGAAACAGAAGATCGAAAATCACTTCCGAAAAATACGTACTCATCATCCATCAGAAAAACAAATACAGCGCTTATTTTACATCGCACAAAAAATGCTTATTTAGCCAGCGCCATTGTCGAACATATCGATCTTTTTAAACCTATTTTAACACCTGAACACACACGATTTTTATGCCAAGAGGTTGAACAATATCAAGTCTCTCATTTCAATCATCATGTCCATCATCATGATGCGTATCAAAAACGTTATCTTCGCGCACAAAAACAGATTCACAACGATGCTCATTCTCTTTCTGAACTTAAATCTTTATACATCGAGAGCCTCGACAAAATATTAACCGATGAGCACACATCCGCTTTAGCGCTTTGGGGAAAAATGACCGGTGACGCAAAATCTCAGATCAAAAAAATAGAAGAAAACGCAACAGTTGTCTTAAATAAAAGGCTAGAAGAAGATCTAAAAAACACCTTATGTCGATTTTTTGCATTAGGATTTATTCGAGATGATGCTTTGTTAAAGCGAGGTCGACTCAACAGGCTCGACCAGGACAAGACATTTCTTACAGAAGAATCAGACAATAACGTCATGACATTCAGTTAAAAGTCATTATACTAGGAACTAAGGGATGACAAGGATTGTCTGACAGGATGTCGCTCCCTCACTCCTTCTTACACGTCTAGATTTTCAACGTTTAATGCGTTTGCTTCGATAAACTCTCTTCTGGGCTCTACTTGATCGCCCATGAGTGTAGAGAACATCTCATCCGCGGCGACGGCATCTTCTATCGAAACTTGCATCATTCTTCTTACTTCAGGATTCATGGTGGTTTCCCATAACTGCTCAGGGTTCATCTCTCCAAGACCTTTATAGCGCTGAATAGACTGTCCTCGTTTTGCTTCGTCAAGCAGCCAAGAAAGCCCTTCTTCAAAGCTGGTAATAGCAAATGTTTTTTCACCACGTTGTACACGAGCACCGTCTTCAACGATAGAAGCAATTTCTTGCGCAAACTGAACTAGCTCTCTGTAATCTTTGGACAAGAACCACTCTATCCCCAATGTCACAACCGAGCTAACAGAATGTTTCACCACTCGAACCTGCAACACAGAAGGTTGTCCGTCTTCTCCTGAAAACGAAACTTGATAAGATTGTGTTGAGTTGCTAAAGCGCTTGAGACTATCCTCTAAACGAGCCCCCCACGCAGTCAATGTCGCGTGATTTGAAAAGTCCTCTTGCAAAAGTGCAGGTAAATACATCAACGCCTTTAACACGTCAGGATGATAACGTCGCTGATGACGAGTGATAATTTTTTGGATTTTTCGATAATGTAACACCAATTGTTCTAACGCTTCACCATTGATTGCAGGCCCTGTCGCAGAAGGATAAAACAATGCGCCGTTTAATGCAGTTTGAATCAATAAATCATTCAATGCATCATCATCCTTCACATATTGCTCTTGTTTACCTTGTTTGACACGATATAAAGGGGGTTGAGCGATATAGATATAACCACGCTCTACTAATTCTGGCATTTGACGATAGAAAAACGTCAATAAGAGCGTTCTAATATGCGAGCCATCGACGTCGGCGTCGGTCATGATGACGATACGATGATAGCGAACTTTATCAGGATTGTATTCATCTGCGCCGATGCCACAGCCTAAAGCCGTGATCAATGTCGCCACTTCTTGAGAGGAGAGCATTTTATCAAACCGAGCGCGTTCCACGTTCAAAATTTTACCTTTCAGAGGTAAAATGGCTTGAAACTTTCGATCACGTCCCGGTTTTGCCGAGCCACCCGCAGAGTCTCCCTCTACGATATAAAGCTCAGAAAGCGCAGGATCTTTTTCTTGGCAATCCGCAAGCTTTCCAGGAAGACCGGCGATATCAAGAGCACCCTTGCGTCTTGTCATATCTCGGGCACGGCGAGCAGCCTCTCGAGCACGAGCCGCTTCAATAATTTTATTGACAATAATTTTTGCAGAAGACGGCGTTTCAAGCAAAAAATCATTAAATTTATCCGCCACTAAAGACTCAACAACCGCTTTCACCTCAGAAGAAACTAACTTGTCTTTTGTTTGAGAAGAAAACTTGGGATCATGCACTTTCACAGAAAGAACTGCCGTCAGGCCTTCGCGGGCATCATCTCCGGTCACATCGACTTTGGCTTTTTTAGCAAAACCTTCTTTCTCGATGTATTGATTGAGTGTTCGTGTCAAAGCAGAACGAAAACCCGCTAAATGTGTACCACCATCGCGCTGTGGAATATTATTGGTAAAACAGAACAGATTTTCTTGATACGTTTCATTCCATTGCATGGACAACTCAACCACAATATTGTCTTTTTCTCCAGACATCGAAAAAATATCCGGCATGATTGGATTTTTACTGCGATTAATGTGCTCAACAAACGCTTTAATTCCACCCTCATAACAAAAAGTATCTTTTTTGTCTGTGCGCTCATCCACAAGCTGGATACAAACACCGGAGTTTAAAAAAGAAAGCTCTCGCAAACGTCGAGCCAAAATATCGTAATTGAATTCTATATTGTTGAACGTTGCCGCACTGGGTTTAAACCAAACAGTGGTTCCTGTTTTTTCTGCATCACCCGTGATTGCAAGAGGTGCATCTGGAACGCCATGTCGATAGTGTTGTTCGTGACGTTTGCCATTGCGTCCAATGGTTAAGTGCAACTCTTCTGATAACGCATTGACTACCGAAACACCGACCCCATGCAGACCGCCAGAAACTTTATAAGAGTTATCATCAAATTTACCCCCTGCATGCAAAATTGTCATGATGACTTCCGCTGCAGAACGCCCCTCCTCCTTGTGTATATCGACAGGAATACCTCGACCATCATCCGAAACCGTAATCGATTCGCCGGGATGAATCACCACTCTGATTTCTTTACAATAGCCCGCTAAGGCTTCGTCAATGGCATTATCAACGACCTCAAAAACCATATGATGCAAACCAGTTCCATCATCCGTATCACCGATGTACATGCCTGGTCGCTTTCTTACCGCATCAAGTCCTTTGAGTACTTTAATATTTGACGAATCATAAGTATTCGTTTCAGCAGACATGGAAAATCCTCGTTCTCTGTATCGTATCATATAGGCATGAAGGTTCGCCTTTTTTACATCATTGAAAGAGAAAGCAGCCTAAGCTTTGCTCACCAAATGAGTACAAAATAGGAACAATCATGCGACTGGAATATAACGTGATTGTACCATCTTTTCTTCCAGACGTCCTCTGTGTTTTGTAAAAGTTATTCATGCCAATCGCTCATATATTTAGAGCACCAGCATAATTTATCTAGATCAGCATCGAAGAGCTCGATGTTTTGCGTAGGCCCCGATTTTATTTTTTCGTTCTGAAGGAAAAACCGCACTAAGACAAAATACGGCCCTGTTGCATGCAAAGAAAAGAAGCATCTATTGAAGACAGATATGCATGAAAAAGATCAGGTTGAATACAAGTAAAGAAAAATTGTCCTTTTAATGCATCCATGTAGGTTAACAAACGCTGCGCGTGCAATGCATCCAACTCAGAAAACACATCATCCAATAAATAAACACATTGACTGGCAATTAATTCTGCTTGAGACAGCTTTAATGCCAACAAGATCATTTTTTGCTGACCACGAGACAATGATTGCTTTACCTTTAATGACGGTGTCGTCAACACAAGATCCGCCTGATGAGCCCCAGAGTGCGTGTATTGACGAGACTTATCAGCCTCCCATTGCTCATCTAAAATTTCTTGCAAACGTCTTCCTGTGTTTTTTCTATCCCATCCTTTTTCATAACGAATAGAACAAGGGCTCGACGTCAATTCAGAAAGCACTTTATCGAAAATAGAAAACCATTCCGAACAGAATGCTTGCCGCCGCTCATGCAACGCCTCACTCAGCTCCTCAAGCAAGATGTCCCACGGTTTAAAATATGAGCGAGCAGCATGTTGACGTAATAAACTATTTCTTTGTTTTAAGACACGCGTGTACTCTCGCCATAACCCAATGTCTTGATGTTTCACGTGAAACAATCCCCAATCCAAAACCGTACGACGAACAGAAGGACCTGCATCAATGATAGAAAAAATATCTTGATAAAAAACCTGACAAGGCAAGCGCTGTGCAAGCTCACTTCGTTTTGCACAGGGTTTTTCATCAATCCAAGCCGACATCCCTGATTTGCTTTTTTTTAGTTGAATGGTTTCTTCTTGTGTGGTGCGAGCAAAAAGCATCAATGCATCTTCACCATCACGAATCAATGCATTGATTTCATTTGTTCGAAAAGAGCGCCCACTTCCAATCAAATTGATGGCTTCTAGAAGAGAGGTTTTTCCACTTCCATTTTCACCAAAAATAATATTCCAACGGGCATGAGGATATAAACGCAATGAAGCAATATTTCTCAGAGCATGCACATCAAGCTGGGCAAGACTCATAACTTCATTGGCATGATAATATATTTGTAATCATCATTGACTGACGAAGTCACCAAAATACTGCTGTCTGAATCAGAAAATGATAAAAGTACGGTTGGCTCGTTCATCGCATTCAATACATCCAAGAGATAATGCGCATTTAAGCCAATTTTAATTTCTCCTCCAATAGTTTGTCCCTCTATGGATTCGATGGCCTCTTCTTTCTCTTGGTTGTTGGCAACCAAAGTCACCAAACCTTCTTGCACGTGCAATAACACCGCTTTGGATTTTTCATGAGCCAAAATAATAATGCGATTAAGAGCGCGCTTTAATTGTTCAGTATCTAAAGTCACACGAATCGGTTGCTGATGAGGGATTGCTTTTGCGTAAACAGGAAAACGTGACTCAACTAACTTAGAAATAAAAGTAAATTGCTTCGTCACCAAACGAACATAGTTTTTCCCTGTAGACAATACAAGACTTTCTTCTTCTAAGGGGGCAACCAAACGTAGCATCTCGGCAATCGCACGCCTTGGAATCAACACACGATGCTGTTGCCCAGATAAATCAAGAGGCAGTTTTGATATTGCCATACGATGTCCATCTGTTCCAACAGCAGTTACACCACTGCCATCCACATCCAACAACAGACAATTCAGGAAAACTCGAACATCTTGCTGAGACACAGCAAAATAAGTTGTCTGAAGCAAGGTGGTAAAAGAAGATGTCGGCAATGTCACCTCAAACTCGCTTTGCTCATCCTGCGTTCTTGGAAATCCATTTGCAGGAAGAGTGGCAACTTTGAACAAACTTCGGCCTTCTCGAATCAACATGCCTGCATCATCTACTTTAATCAGTGGCTGGGTTTGTTCATCAAGCGAACGAATGATATCGACAAACTTTTTGGCAGGAACAGCAATCTCACCTTCTGATTGCGTTGTACAAGGTATTCTTGCGGAGATTTCAAGCTCTAAATCCGTTGCAGTCAGTGTCAAAGTTCCGTCTTTCAAAGAAAGCAAGATATGCGACAAGAGTGGGTTTGTGATTTTTTTTCCAACAGCCCCAAAAACAATTAGAAGAGGGGCAAGAATATCCTGCTTTAGAACTGATAATTCAAACATAATATCAACCTCTATTTAAATACTAAGATGAGAGAATTCGCATCAAGTTTTTATAGTCTTCGGCAAACTCGCCATCCTCTAAAATCAACTCTTTGACTTTTCTACACGCATGAATGACCGTGGTGTGATCACGTCCACCAAAATGATCGCCAATTTCAGGCAAGCTGTGATTGGTTAACTCTTTGGCCAATGCCATCGCCATTTGACGCGGACGAGCAATAGAGCGACTTCGACGTTTTGAAACGATATCCGCCACCTTGACCTTGTAATACTCAGCCGTTGTTTTCAAAATATTGTCTAAAGTGACTAATTTATCTTGTAATGCCAACAAATCACGCAACGCATCGTTCACAAATTCGATGGTAATCGGTTTTCCGGTAAAATGAGCATTCGCAATCACTCGACGTAAAGCACCTTCTAATTCTCTGACATTTGAGCGTATGCGTTTGGCAATAAAAAAAGCAACCTCATAAGGCAGTTCAATTTGAGAAGCCTGAGCTTTACTCATTAAAATCGCCACTCTTGTCTCAAGCTCCGGAGGCTCAACAGCAACAGTCAATCCCCATCCAAAACGTGACTTAAGGCGCTCTTCAACACCTTCTATTTCTTTTGGATAACGATCACTGGTTAAAATAATTTGCTGCTGACCTTCAAGCAACGCATTAAACGTGTGAAAAAATTCTTCTTGAGAACGATCTTTTCCTGCAAAAAACTGAATATCGTCAATCAACAGTGCATTCAAAGAGCGATAAAATCGCTTAAATTCATTGATTGTATTGGTTTGCAGCGCTTTCACCATGTCTGCCACAAATCGCTCGGAATGCAAATACAGCACTTTTGCATCAGGATTATTTTTGATGATCGCATTACCAACCGCATGCATGAGGTGAGTTTTCCCCAAACCAACCCCGCCGTAAATAAAAAGAGGATTGTACGCATCTCCTGGTTTTTCTGCGACCTGTAAGGCTGCAGCACGAGAAAGTTGGTTTGATTTTCCTTCAACAAAAGTATCAAACTCAAACTTCGGATTCAAAAATGTATTTTTATACGGATCAGCCACTTTAGGAGGCTCAGATACTGCAACAGAAGTGGGGGAGGCCGGTCTTGATACAGTCTCCGTGACCGTAACCGAAGGCGACACCGAACGACTGCCAATTTCTATCTGCACCACATCAACATGCCCATTGCCAAATTGAATAACCAGTTCTTTTATGCGGCTAAAAAAGTGTTTTTTTACCCAGTCAACAACAAAACGATTGGGGGCCAATAAAACCAAGGCTCTTGAGTCAGAGGCAGCCTCGACTTGCAAAGGACGTAACCATGTATTGAATTGTTGAGGTGGAAACTCTGACTCAAGAACACCTAAACATTTCTGCCAAATACTCAATACCACAAAAAATTCTCCAAGCTTTATCAACGTAGGGAGCGATTTTTAAATTCATTTCTTTTCGCTTGGCAAAAATTCAGCGAGGCCGTTAAGAAGAATAAATTTAATTGCCCAGGAGACATCCACAATCCATCTATCGACCATAAATCAGACTGATTTGATCAAATTTCACATTGTGAAAGGAATGAAAGACTCGCCATCCTGTAATTCTAATGAAAATGGACCCAGCTGTGAATAACTTCTCTTGATTATCATCATAAAAACTAAAAAAATGTTCACAAGCAGATACAAAAAGAACATTATAAATAATTTAAGATTTATTTTTGCACTTACAACATTTCTCACTTGGAGAAAGTATCGGGCAGCTTTGTCCCACACCTAAATCTTGATAAAGACGGACAATTGTTAAAAGTTGATTCAGTTTATGTTGATTAAGCTTCATTTTAATTCGATAAAGCTTAATTTTTTCTTGAAGTAGTGTTGCGTGACTGATGACACCTTTTTCATGCAGGGCTTCATTCAAAGCATAGGCGTGACCAAAATGTTGTTCTGCTTTTTGCGTATGATGAAAACGACGACTAAAATAATCATGAGCAGATAAGTCATCATCCACTTCTTTTAACGCTTTGCGTACAGCTTGTTGATAACGAAAATAAGACGCTTTATTTAAACCTTTCGCCTTATCAAGTGAACCAAATGTAGATAAAGTCACGAGAGGTGTTTCCAAAAGAGCCTGATTAAAGTAAACCGGTTGGCCAAGTTTTCTGCCATTGGGTTTTGTCGCAATGTCACCTCTGGCCATACTGAGCTGTATTGTGGGTAAAAATCCACTCGCGGCAATATTCACACCGGCATTTGATGCCCGTAGTTCATTTTCTGCAGCTAAAATATCAGGTCTATCTTCCAAGGTGTTCAATGGCAGGGTACCAACGACCAAAAGGTCTTGATTTAAATGACGATAAGAACCCATTTCTGAAAGCCCCCCTGGATTATCATTCAATAAAAAACGAATTGCATTTTGATGAACAACCATGCGATTACGAATCATCATTTCATCTGTTTTCATTGCTTCTAAAATGGTTTTTAATTTTTCAACATCAATGTCATTAAACAATCCTTTTTCAAAAGCAGATTGATAAATCGCAATCAATGCATGCTGGTCAGACTCCATTTGTGACAATAAAGATAAACTCTCGCGCAAAGATAAATAACTGAAGTAATTTGCTGAAATCTCAGCAATCACAGCCAAACGAATACTTTGATGTAGGTTTTTAGTAATAGAAAGTTCATATTTTGCTCTCTTTTGATCAAAAAACTGCTCCACAAGATTGATGGTATAAGCGGGTAATAAGACAGCGATTACACCAGGGTATCCCAAATAGGGGAAAGAAGAATAGCCCAACATACTGCCAGCTCCAGGAAGCCAATTTAACTCAACACGCTTCAACTCACCTTGGGCCGCTTCAATATTTGCCAAAGCAATCTGAAGCTCATTATTGGCCTTTAAACCTTGTTCAATCAGTGATTGTAAAACAGGGTCGTCAAATTGTTTCCACCAAGAAAAACAGCGCATGCTTTCCTTTTTAGCCACAAACCCCTTATCGGAATGATGCCATTTTTTAGGAATATGAATTGGCTTTTTGGACTTATCATCTGTAAAGCTGCAAGCAAACAGAAAAAAACAACAAATCCCTATCATCATCGCGCGATTAAACATGGTGCTCCGAGCAAATTTTAGAAAGACGAGCCAATATATTGGCTGTTTCTTCAGTTAGAATTTCTTTTTTCTGTTTTTTTAACACAAACAGTTGGCGAATATTTTGGTACGCCTCTTCCACCAGTGTAGAGAAAAGATAAAAATCTTTAAAGTCTTCTTCTTTGGTATGATAATCATGCTTTAACGCACTAAAAAATGCGTTGAACGCCACAACGCTTGTGTTCAGATGTGCACAGGACTTCAGATATCGACTTTCACGCAAAGAAGGCGCACTCACCTGTTGAAACGTATCGTAAAGCTCTCGAACCAAAGTTTGCTGCATATCCGCGTAAAACCGATGGGCTAAACGCCATTTTTTAAAAACAAAAAATTCGAAAAAAACACAAATACCCAATGCAATTAAAGTTGAACGCCCATAATCAAAAAAGAACTCACTTGGATGATAATTTGAAGGGTTATAATATATCGTACCGAGAGCCGTTAAAGACACCGTAAAGATTGTTGGAGAAGCATAAAGCTTCCCCATGACAAAAAAAGCCATAAAAACAATAATCGGGATGACAATAAAAATCACTTCATAGTGAATTCGAATCACAAGCCAAACCCAATAAGAGAAAAACAACCCCAACATCGCCCCCCAAAAGCGATGCTGTGTTCGATGCAAACTTGTACCCGAATCAAATCCAGCATTGATCATCATGACAGAAAAACCAATCCATGCGGCATGAGAAAAAGCAAACCAACGCTGTAATGCCAGTGACGCAACAAAAATAATACAGATTTGAAGTGCTCGTGCGGCACGATAATCCATGTTTATGTCCTTAAACATAATGTATTCCAGGTTTTAACCAATTTTAAAAAAGCACTTTGCTCTGTATTCAATAAAAGATAAGGCCGTTCAGATTTAACCGCATGAATAAACTGGGTAAATTGTTTAATAAAAACAATAAGCTCATCTTGTTTCATCTCAAAAAAAGAACTTTGGGTCACACAGCTTTCAAGATGCAAATGATTGATCAAAAAATTTAACCGAAGAATCGTAAAAAAAGGGGGTTTTCGAGAAAGCAAGGAAGAAAAAACAATCAAATGTCTGGTGTGCCCTTGAACCAAAGTCGGCTGTGGTCTTTTATTTTGTCGAATCAGTTCAAGGTTGTCCAAAGTTTCATTCAGCAGACATAAAAATGCCCTTAACCACAAACGACGATAATAACTCAAAGGAAAACTCCATAAAGCCAAAAGAGTCAAACACAATGCAAATACCGTTGTCATTAAGTTATCAATTGCCATGCGAATATTGAGATTTAAATCGGGATAAAGGAGAGAGTAGGCCGCCAAACTCAAAATAATGGGAACAATTGGCATAAAAAAACGAAGCCATCGAAGCACAAGCAAATAAAGCAACGCTGCACAAACAAAAACAGCAAAAAGAAAAAAAAGAGGAAAATGCGAAAAGACATGAAACCAAAGCACCATAAAACAGGTTCCCAAAACAGTTGCAATTAGTGCTCGATATTTGTCTGCCACTCGCTCATAAACAACCTCAACCGTCATGGCGGTAATGGGAACGTAAAAATAATAAAAATAGACGTTAGGGATATTAAGAAAAAAATTAAACAAAAATAAGATGAATAGAACATACATGGCCTTCATGCCATTCAAGCGATGAAGGCCGTAAGGATCGTAACGCTCAATGATTGGTGTGAGCCTTGAGATAAACATAAGCACTGGCGCCTGGTTGTAGCGGATAATTTGGATCTGGATCTAGTATTTTGATTTGTAAAGGAAGGCGTTGAGGGATCAATAGCCATTCATTTTCGCTTTTTACTTGTTGTTGTTGAGTTCTTACGCTTGTTTCTTGTCGATTTGACGCCCAAACTGTATTCACTATTCGACCATGAAAAATTTTACGAAAATAATACATACGCAACACAATAATCGCCTCATCACCAGGTCGAATGCGTCGTAAATCTGTTTCATTAAAATTGGCTTGCACCCACCAATTCGTTGTATCGACAAATGAAAACAGGGGGGTGCGAATTTTAACTGGCGTTCCTGAGGAAATGTACAAGTTATCAACAATTCCATCTAAAGGCGCTCTAACCGTTGTTAGATTAAGGTTAACCAATGCATTGTCCATCGACGCTTTAAAAGCTTTTATTGCTTTGCGTTGAGCAATCATTTGTTGATCTTCTACTTCAATTTGTTTTTTGAGTGCTTGTTTTTTATTTTCAAAAGACTGCCATCGATAACGCAGTAACTTCACATCTAAAGCAGGAACTGCCCCTCGCAAAGCCACATTATTTTTTAAATCATATTCAAGCTTGGCTTGTTCAGTATCAAAAATAGCCGCTTTTAATAGGTTTCTTGTTTTTTGAGTTTGCTTATCTATCACACGAAGTTTTTCGATCGCCTTTTCATAAGTCGCTTTTGCATACACATAAGCAAGACGATAAGGCTCTTCATACACTTGGATTAAAGGCTCTCCTTTTTTTACCACCTGTCCATTTTTAACATAAACTTGTGTGATATACCCAGACACATCGGCGGCAATCGGCGTAACGTTAGTCACAACAAACGCATTGTTGGTAATGGGAATAAGATAGGAAAACCAATGATATAAGCCGATTAAAAAACCAACGACAACGACCGTAATCGGTAAGTTAATTTCTTTTTTTGAAACTTTAAAAATACTCAACATGGCGTCATCAACTCCGAATCATTCAATAAACATAACCGACCTCAGCAAAACGTGCAATTTATATTCTGAAGATCCATAGAGCAAAGTGTGAAGTAGATGCGTATAAAATGCATCTATCTACTCTTAACTTCAGAAGCTACCATTTGACTGAGTCTTCATTCAGGTGTTGATCACACCCTAAAAATTCAAATAACTCTATGTTTTTTATATTAAAAAAACAATTATCCACAGATAAATTGAAGCTAATAACAAACATAAATAAATATATTCTTATATTATTTTAATATGACATCTTACGCATTTTTGAGGATAAATGGGTTAATGCCCTTATTTTTATCATTTCAGCATGAAAAAATGAGGACCAAACAAAATGATGTGCTGAAAGGCTAAAAATCCCTGTTCCATTTTAGAGAAAATCGAGAACCCTAAAGTTTTCCTATGGATATCTATTGAAAAGCGTGTGTTTGAATAGACGAATAACTTGATGATTGAGCTATATTTGAAATCTTTCAAGAAATACTTACGAGGTAATTCACGGCTAGATCACACACAAAAAAATCTCTTAACTATTTGTTTTTTAAAAGATATAACAAAATATCCACAGAAAAATGAAAGCTAATAACAAACATAGATCTTTAAATAAAAATACTTTTTTATAATATAAATGCCTTTCTTGACAAAAAGAGGATTAAAAGCCACGAAGACATATATTTGACATCAAATGAAAAATTTCCTATGATCGCGTGCTCTGAAAAATATAGACAGGTCTATTATGAAACGAACTTTCCAACCTAGTAATTTAAAACGTAAGCGTGATCACGGTTTTCGTGCAAGAATGGCCACAAAAGGTGGGCGTCTGGTGTTAAAAAGACGTCGTGCAAAAGGCCGAAAACGTCTATCAGCATAAGTGTATCGTTTTACGAAAGCGCATCGCCTGTTAAAAAAATCTGATTTTGATCGCGTTTTTAAGCAAGCAAAAAGACTCGTTGTGCCAGGCTTTACATTACTGTTTAGAGGTAATGACGTCGGACATTCAAGATTAGGTCTTGTTGTGCCTAAAAAAATAATTGCCAGAGCTCATGAAAGAAATCGTGTAAAACGTCTTGCTAGAGAAACGTTTCGACAGAAAAAAGATTTACCTGCTTTTGACATTATTGTGCTGGTCAGAAAAGGTGAAATCACTCAAAACAAGCAGATGATGAGCACGCACTTGGATGAGGCATGGAACAAATTAACAAAATCAAACAGGGATTGAGTCATTTTTTGTGCTGGACTATAAGGGCTTACCAGTATTGGCTTAGCCCTGTTCTCATGCCTTCTTGTCGATTTTATCCCAGTTGTTCCGCTTATGCTTATGAAGCAGCAAGCACTTTAAATCCTGCTCAAGCTTTGTTTTTTATTATCAAACGATTACTAAAATGCCATCCTTGGCATCCAGGTGGTTACGATCCTCTCATTCACCCCAATCAAGAGAAAAATTAATGGATATTCGACGCATCGTATTGTTTTCAGCTTTATTTTTTGTCGGCTACACTCTCATGAATACTTGGCGCGCAGAGCACCCCAGTGTTTCTGCTCCCATCGTAATCAACGGGGCCATGGAAGCTGTTTTACCCCCATCATCAACTGATGTGCCTGTTTTTCATGAAAATCAGCAGTCCAATAATAGTCCAATAAAGACGTCTATTATTGAGGTAAAAACCGATGTACTGGATCTCAAAATCGACTTAAAAGAAGGGCGTCTTATTCAGGCAAGCTTGATTGATTACCCTGAGCATGCCAATGATGATAAGCCTTTTGTGCTTTTGAATCAGAATGATGAAACACGTTACGTGGCAAGTACGCAGTTGTATAGTTTGAATGACAATCAAGTTCAAGCAACCAACATCCAGTTTATGGCTGAAAAGTCACATTATCAAATGTCTGATTCAGAAAATCAGCTTAAAGTGGAACTCATTGGTAAAAATGAACAAGGTGTTTCTGTTAAAAAAGTTTTCACTTTAAATAAAGGAAGTTACTTAATTCAAATTGATGAAACCGTACGCAATGAAGGCGAGCATCCTTGGATGGGATATTTTAATACACAGCTTTCTAGAACATCTCATTCAGTCGAAAAATCGACACCTTTCCAAGTGGGCTCTTATACGGGGGCGTCTTATTCTAATCCAGGTGTCCATCGTTATCAAAAAGTAACATTCAAAGACATGGCGAAATCAAACCTAGATGCCACAGTCAATGGTGGTTGGGTCGCCATGCAACAGCGTTATTTTTTGACGGCATTTATACCCAATTCTGATTCAAAAAATCGTTTTTATACCAGACTGTTATCTGGTGATGATTATGCAATAGGTACTGTTTCTCCTTCTGTAAGCTTAGAACCACAGACCGCTCAAACTTTCCAAACTAAGCTTTATGTTGGTCCTGAGGTCTCTGAAACCTTATCTGCTATTGCTCCAGGGTTGAATTTAACAGTTGATTATGGATGGTTGTGGTTTATCTCTTCCATGCTGTTTTCAGTAATGAAATTTATTTATCAATATGTCGGTAATTGGGGTTGGGCTATTGTCATTGTCACGGCTCTGATTAAACTTGCATTTTATCGTTTGTCTGCCACAAGTTACCGTTCTATGGCTGCTATGCGAAAACTGCAGCCCAAAATGCAAGCACTGCGTGAGCGTTATGGCGATGACAAAGCGAAAATGAGTCAAGCCACAATGGAACTTTATCGTAAAGAAAAAGTGAATCCTTTGTCTGGATGCTTGCCTATCATTGTGCAAATTCCAGTTATGATCGCGTTGTATTGGGTTTTGGCTGAAAGCGTTGAGTTTCGTCTTTCCCCATTTGTTTTTTGGATTACTGATTTAGCTTCGCCTGATCCATGGCATGTTTTACCGGTTTTGATGGGAATTACCATGTTGATTCAGCAAAAATTGAATCCCGCTCCACCAGATCCAATGCAAGCTAAAATGATGATGTTTCTGCCTGTTTTAATGACGGGGCTTTTCTGGAATTTTCCGTCAGGACTGGTTTTATACTGGACAGTGAACAACACACTCACCATCCTTCAACAATGGTATATTACACGTCAATATCATGACGAAAAGCCGAAAAAATCTCAAAAATGATCATGCGTGAAACGATTGCGGCCATTGCAACACCGCCAGGATTTGGTGGTGTTGGCATTGTTCGTCTTTCTGGGCCCTCAGCTTATGAAATTGCGCTCAAGATAAGCCGAACTGACAAGCTAATTCCTAGAATGGCCACTTTTCGAACTTTTTTTAACGCTGATGATTTACTTGATGAAGGGATTGTCATTTATTTCAAAGCTCCTCATTCTTTTACCGGTGAAGATGTCATTGAATTTCAAGCGCATGGTTCACCTGTCGTTTTAAATCGAATTTTAGACGCATCAATAGCCCTTGGGGCTCGTTTAGCAAAACCGGGCGAATTTTCTTTGCGCGCGTTTTTAAATAACAAAATAGATTTAACTCAAGCTGAAGCCATTGCTGATTTAATTGCCTCATCGTCCGATCATGCCTCAAAATTAGCCCTGCGCTCGCTACAAGGTGATTTTTCCAAAAGAGTGCATGAAGTCAATGATGCCATCGTTCATTTAAGAATGTATGTGGAGGCTGCCATTGATTTCCCAGAGGAAGAAATTGATTTTTTAGGTGATGGTCGAGTTGAAAATTTGCTTTTAACGATAAAACAAAATCTTTCACAGTTGCGCCGAGAAGTTCAACAAGGCGCTTTATTGAGAGAGGGGGGCATTGTGGTGATTGCGGGTCCTCCCAATGCGGGTAAGTCAACCCTCATTAACGCATTGGCAGGGGATGATATTGCGATTGTAACGGACGTTGCGGGAACAACTCGAGATGTCATGCGTGAACGAATTTTAATAGATGATTTACCCATTCAAATTGTAGATACAGCAGGACTTCGAGAGACTGACGATATAGTCGAGCAAGAGGGAATCAAGCGTGCCCGTCGAATGCTTGAACAAGCAGATTGCGTTTTATGGGTGTCGACGGCTGAAAATCTCAATCAAACTGAACCGTCTTTGACTTCTTTTTTAAGCGTTTCTTTGCCTCAACATGTTCCTATTCTGAAAATTTTCAACAAAATTGATCAAATGAATCAAGCGCCTAAGCGTGAAGAGCAGTCTTTATTTATTTCTGCAAAAAAAAATCTGGGATTGGACCTTTTAAAATCTGCCATTAAAGAGACATTGGGATATCAGCCTTCAGAAGGCATTTTTATGGCCAGACAACGCCATGTAGATGCATTAAATGCAGCGGACACTTTTCTTGTTTCTGGTCAAAACGCTTTAAAAAATCAGCGAGCGGGGGAATTGCTGGCTGATGATTTATATCATGCTCATCTCGCTTTATGTTCTATTACGGGTGAATTTACTTCTGATGATTTGTTAGGAGAGATTTTTTCAAGTTTCTGTATTGGTAAATAAAGATTTTCTAAACGCCGCCGATACATGATCTAGACAGTGATGCAGAGCTTATATGAAAGCTTGATTCATCCTAAAAACAAGAATAAGGGGAGTGCCATGTCTTATCCACAAAGTCTTGAACATGAATTTTTACAAATGCTGTGCGATAAACAAATACAAGTCTCTATTTTTTTAAAAAGTGGGATAAAATTGCACGGCGTCATTGAAAAAGTCGATGAGCGCGTCATCTTTCTAAGAGATGCAATCACACAGATGGTTTATAAGCATGCTGTGTCGACAGTTGTGCCTGTTCAAAATCCTTTTTAAGAGCGAGAAAATACTGATTTAGTTTTCTGAGCGTAAGGCCACCATAGTGGATGTCTTGGAGTTTGCCTTCAGGATTTAACACAAAGAGGGCAGGCAAACTTCGGATATCGGTGAAATTGAGCGGACGTGCCGGATTTTCTATGAGAGAAGGGTACTTTACTCCGTAAGTTTTTGCCGATGCGAGTTGTTCTTCTGCCGAAACACCATCATAATTGACTGCATATAATGCAATGTTTTCATGTTGATGCGCATTAAAAAAGGCATTTAGGGTGTCTATTTCATCTATGCAAGGCGGGCACCATGTTGCCCAGTAGCTGATAAAAACCCATTTACCATGTAATGTTTCAAGAGGAATCTTTCCAGAAGAAGTAACAAGAAACGAGGCTGATGCTTGAAATCCAAGCATTAAAGAGAAAGCAAGTATGACCAACCGCATAATAAGGCTTTGGAACTGTAGATTTTGTGAAATTATTTTACCACAAAATCCACAGTTCAAGTTAAAAATATCGTGCATCAATGCCAATGCAAATCATGATTGACACGAGTCAACAACAAATGCTCATTCATTTTTGTCAGATCTTTGGGTATTTCATGCTCAATAAGACGTTTCACATTTTTTGTGATGTGTTTTTTGATTCGTCCCATCATTCGAGGTTCTGCGACAAGGATCAACTTGTCATAGTGATTCGATGCGCGTTCTTTTTCCAAAAAATGGTCTATTTCTTTCACAAAATGAAAAATCTTATTTGTTTTGGGATCTTTTTCGGTTGTGTAAGTGCCCCTTCCTGAGGATGTTTTGTATCGTCCTGGTCGGTCTGTTGAAAAAGCAATATTCTTGTCTCTGTTTTCGACGTGATTCATTTCTTTGAATAAATCAAGATGATCTCTGTCATAGTGATAAAAATGACATGTCGTTGCATCAAAAACAACCATCCATGTTTTCTCTTGTCTCATGATGAATACCCTCCTGGTACAGTCAGTTTTTTGTGTCGGATTTGTTTAAAATTTAACCTTCACGCTTTAATTGTAGCATAATTTTTAAACAAATATTCGAGTTGTTGTAGCGCTCAACACACAAGCCATATCGTATTAAGGGACATTTAGGTTATAATGCGCCAATGAACGATATAAAAAGTAAAACCCAAAGAAAAAAAGACGCTCACGCATTAAATGCGCTGGGGGAGGCCTTGGTTCAGTTAAATGCAGATAAACTTGCACAACTCCCGCTTTCGCCTGCATTGAAGCAAGCCATTACTGAAGCCAAAACATTGAAAAGTTTCGGTGCAATAAAGCGTCACACCGCTTGGATAGGAAAGCTCATTCGTAAAGAGAATGGTGGGGAGTCTTTGATAGAGGCTTATGCGCGCCTACAGGAGACGGATGCGACGCAAGGCGTTTTTTTTCATGCTGTTGAGCAATGGCGGGAACGATTAATTCATGATGAAAACGAAGCTCTGACAGAATTTATTTCAAACTATCCGCAAGTTGATATTCAACGCCTAAGACAGTTGATAAAAAAGGCTCAACAAGAGCTCTTGCTGGAGAAACGCACTGGAGCGGGGCTTGCTCTGTTTCGTTATATAAGGCCATTTATTCAATGAGTTATCCTGTTTTTATCAGTTGCCCCAAAGGGTTGGAAGAGCTGCTTTCAAATGAATTAAAAAATCTTGGCATTCAACCTGATAAAGTGAGTCCACAGGGGGTATATACAACGATATCTCTTGAAAATTTATATCGTGTTGCATTGTGGTCAAGATTGGCTGGTCGTATTCAATGCATTTTATTTGAAGAAAAAATCAGAACACCAGACGATTTATATCGTGTTTGTCGAAGTTTTTCTTGGGATGATTTATTTTCACCAGAAAAAACGCTTGCGGTTGTCTTTCATGGCGAATCTTCTGAGTTTCGGAACACATTATTTGGTGCTCAAGTAGTAAAAGATGCAATTGTTGATTTTTTTAAAGAAAAAAACAACACCAGACCAGGCGTAGACAAGCATCGTCCTGATATTTTAATTCATGCACATTTAAAAAATGATATCATCACGGTAAGTTTTGATTTTGTCGGATACAGCTTGCATCAGCGAGGTTATCGCCAAGATGCAGGGCCTGCGCCACTAAAAGAGCATATTGCTGCTGCCATGTTAATTCGTTCTGATTGGCCTAAACGCATGCAAGAAGGATGTGCTCTACAAGATTTTTGTTGTGGTTCGGGTACGTTGGTGATTGAAGCGGCAATGATGGCTGCAAAAATTGCTCCCGGATTATTAAGAAAAGAAAAGGCCTTTGTACATTGTAAATTTCATGACCCATTGCTTTGGGAAAAAGTTTATACAGAAGCCCAAGCGGCACAAATAAAACCGAACGTTCTTTTCAAGGGAAGCGATAAAGATTATCGTGCCATTTCCGATGCAAAGGAAAATGCAATACGAGCCGGTGTTTCCGAGTGGATTTCTTGGGAAAACATTGCTTTTAAAGAGGCAAAACCGATACATGAGAAGGGCTTGATGATCACCAATCCTCCTTACGGAGTCCGTTTGGGAGAGGTAGAGTCCCTAGAACCGCTTTATAAAGAATTAGGACGAACCCTTCATCATGCCTTTAGGGGATGGCATGCGGCAATCTTAACGCCTTATGTTGAGCTTGCTAAAGCGGTAGGATTGCGAAGAGAGAAGCAGTATACCCTTTTTAACGGTCCGCTTGCGTGTCAGTTGTATCGTTTTGAGTTGAGCGAAGATAACGTTTTTCTTGAGAGTAAACGCCCGATTGCGCGTTCAGAAGGCGCTTTAATGTTTGCAAATCGATTAAAGAAGAATGCTCAGCATTTGCAAAAATGGTCTAAGCGACACAACATAGAGTGTTATCGATTGTATGATGCCGATTTACCCGAATATGCCTTTGCTGTTGATCGGTATCAGGATTATGTTGTGCTTCAAGAGTATGCTCCACCGGCGTCTGTTGATCCTAAAAAGGCTCAGCGTAGACGTTCAGAAGTACAGGAGCTAATTCCAGAAATTTTGGGTATTTCGGAGAAGAATCTAGTTGTCAAAACGAGACAACAGCAGAAAGGTCGAGTTCAGTACGAAAAACTAAATGATATTCGCGATCGGGTGATTGTAAGAGAAGCCGATGCCAGTTTTTATGTCAATTTATGGGATTATTTAGATACGGGTTTATTTTTAGATCATCGACCTTTGCGGGTGCATTTTGGAAAAACACTCAAGCCCGGGATGCGATTTTTGAACTGTTTTTCTTACACAGCAACAGCCAGTGTGCATGCCGCTCTTGCTGGTGCAATGACGGTAAGTGTCGATTTATCAAAGACCTATCTTGCTTGGGCTGTTGATAACTTTAAATTGAATCATCTTGATATTTCGAGACACCAATTTGTTCATTACGATTGTTTGAGCTGGCTTCAGTTAACTCAAGACAAATTTGATGTGATTTTTTTAGATCCTCCAAGCTTTTCAAATTCTAAGCGTATGACGGATACATTTGATGTACAACGAGATCATGAGCAATTGATAGATGCTTGTCGTAAGCTTTTAACACCCGGTGGCATTCTTTATTTTTCTACCAATCTGAAAACTTTTAAATTGTGCGAGGCACTTTCTCGTGATCCTGGTGTGCAAGACATTAGTTTGCTGACCATTGATGTTGACTTTAAACGTCATGCGAATATTCATCGTTGCTACAAAATAACGGGCTATTTGTCTTAACTATTGTCAAACGTTGATTGCACAAACATTTTCCTTGGGGCAGAGTTACATTTTGGGTTTATTGTCATTTTGATTTTCATTTTTTTCTTCTATGATTTTGTTGACTACGTTTTTAAAGGCTGACAAGGATTTCTTGAAAAAAAGACTGATTTCTGACGATGGGACAAAAGAGTTGTGCGTTTCTTTTTTAGGACGTTCACGGTCTGGGAAACTAAAATCCATGACTTCTTTGTACGTGATTCCTTGTATCGATGCTTTTTTAGACTCAAACCATGCACCGAACTTCGGTTCAACTTCATGAAGCAAAATGTCATTCAGCTTGTTGATGACCAAATCTCTTGTCTCTTTTGAGCAATTTTTCTCAAGTTGCTCATCAAGATGGTGATAGGCGTTAAAAATAGCAGACCACGCGGCATCTGCTTTATGATGTTCTACGCCGCCTTCCTTTGATTTTACTTTTTCAGCCCAAGCCGTCACTTCTCTAAAGTAGTCGATACATTCCTGAGCTGTTTTTTCTGGTTTTTCATAGAAAACAGACTGCTTTGGATAGTTCGGAAGCGGAATGGATACACTCGGTTTTTTTGAGAATATAGCCATAATTTTGATATTCCAATATGTTTTTATATTGTAATTATAGACCATAATATGAATTTATTGTTTTTAATCACGCACTCTCGTTGAGTGTTTTATTTGAGGTTGGTGTATAATAAAAGCACGAATGTGCCAAATGAAGCATCATAATACATGGAGATAGGTCATGGTCTGGAAAGCGATAAACACTGCGCCTGGTTGGCAAGAGTGGGAAAATGATTCTAAAAAACCCATCGCGGGGTTAAGAATTTTTTCTAATATTGCATTTGAAGTGAAATTTGAGACGAAAGAAGAAGGTCGCGCATTTTTAAAATTATTTAAAGGCACTGGTATCCCAGTTCACTTTCGAGACAATACTGGATCATTAGATCACACCGTTGTAATAGAACAAAAAACGCCTTATCTTAACGACTTCTTCCGAAGATTACTTCAGTTTGACCCAAGTATACAGAGCGTTCTGCCTGTCATTTTGAAACAACTTAATCTAAGTCAAACATTGGGGCTTAATTTAAGTGAAATCAGCCAATTACCTAAAAAAGAAGCCATTTCTTTGGTCATAGAGGCACAGTCACATGGCGCATACGATCTCATTTGGGAATTATTTAAACGGTATGATGATGACTTTATTCCACAAGAAGGACCAAATGGTGAAGTTATACCCGCTCAAAATAAAGCTGAAATTACGTTAAAAGACTTATATGAGCTCGCAAATTCAATTGTGCCAAATAATCCTCATTATCAAGAAGCACAACTTGAATGTGTTCATTTACTCATGCGTGTTGACATACCTGATAACGCTGATGAAGATCAGTTATACGCGGACTTAGAACTTAAATTCAAACACGCTGTCTTGGGAAATGATCCTACATTAACTGATCAACTTTTTGCCCAATTATGTGGCTTAAGGTTTGGTGATCCTCACACTCAGAATATCAAACCCAATGTTGAAACATTGTGTTTACTTGCAAAAGTCATTCGTGAAATCAATCATAAACCGGAAAATACAGTTATCACTTCTCCCAGATTTTTTAAATCTTGAAAGATTTTTCAGACTGGTTTATCTGTCAAAACCCCTATATGAGATTAAAAAGAATATTTTGCAAAACAAAAGAGTACGTTACCAGCGCCTGCTGCTCCAGGGATATAAGTGGCGAAGAGCGACAGTCGTAGTATGCTGAAAGATGCCAAAGGTAAAACTCCAGGAAAAGGACGACCTTTAAAAATATCTGGTCTTGCGGTAATGAAAACCGTATACCCTAAGCCTCCTCGAACGTGTTTTGAAAAATGTGCTGTTTTGATAAACGCATAACCGCCCAACGGTTCTACATTTTTGTGCGAGTCTAAAAAAGCCATCATGTACCAAGCATTCCAATCGCGGTCTGGATCAACATATCCTTTGCCTAATCCACCGCCAAAAGCTGCTTCATTATAGCTTTTTACTCTTTCTTCTGAGTAAGTGTATCGATTATGCCAAGCGTATCCGGTCAAATAGAGTTCAGGTTGTCCTTTGGTCCAGGTGTCTCTCAGTGTGATACAAGCTGATTGAAACCATTTTGGCCATTTAAGGCAAGCATCATCTATATTTTCAGCAAAAACAGAAGCGCAGGATAAGCAAAAAAGAACCCATATCTTTAAGCGTATCAGTCGATTAAATTTTGTAACTGATGGTTGTAAGTATTTTAGAGGTTGCATACATGAGTCGTTTAATCAAAAAAGGGAGTGGTTTTCCACCCGCGGCGATTGCTGCATTTGCATGAGCTGTTTCATCTTCCTGCATTTGCTCTAAGATGGCTTTTGTTTTCTGGTCATTTGCCGGAAGCTCTGTCAAATGTCGCTTCAAGTGAGCGGTTACTTGGCGTTCTGTTTCTGCAACGAAACCTAAACTCAACGCATCGTCAATTAGACCGGCACATGCGCCTATCAGAAAAGAACCCACATACCAAAAAGGGTTGAGTACACTAGGATGGCTATTGAGTTCTTGAAGCCGTTGTTCGCACCAAGCCAGGTGATCAATCTCTTCCATCGCGGCATTTAGCATTTGTGAACGTACATGCTCAAGTTTTGCGGTTAATGCCTGTCCTTGATAAAGAGCCTGCGCGCAAACTTCTCCTGCATGATTGACGCGCATCAAGCCCGCCACATGTTTTTTCTCTGATGGGCTTAGTGTGCTTTCAGAAATTAAATCTGCAGGATTACGTCTTTGATGAGGTCTTTTTTCTGGATGCAAGAGGATCCGCAAAAATCCATCTGCATGTTGAATAAATTGATCTGCTAAATTGAATTGTCGTAACATGAAGAAGACCAGCCTAAAAAAAGGAATAGATTAACAATTTTGAGGTATCTGGTATAGTGTATCAACTATCTTTTAAGGTCAGACTCTAGATGAATAACCATGCTCGTCGTCAACAACTAGCCAAATTGTTGCCTCCTGATGCGATTGCGATTATCCCTGGTGCTTCAGAAGTGATTCGAAATGGTGATGCACACTATCGATTTTGCCAAGACAGTGATTTTTATTATCTGACGGGTTATGAAGAACCTAATGCGTTGCTTGTGGTGACCTCAGGTCAATCATCTGAAAGTATTTTATTCAATCGCCCTCGTTGTGTAAGTGAGGAAATTTGGACCGGTAGGCGTTTAGGGCAAGAAGATGCAAGTTCTATTCTTGGGGTTGATAAAGCCTATCCCATTGACAGCTTTTCAACACACTTACCTGAGCTTTTGCTTGAAAAAAATGTAATTTATTTTCCATTTGGTCGATTTCCTTGTTATGAAAAAATGGTTTTAGATGCGTGGACAAAAGCGAAAGGGAAAATTAGGCAAGGTAAAAAAGCGCCTGAATCTTTG
Organism: uncultured Legionella sp.; assembly: GCA_964513205.1. GTDB lineage: Bacteria > Pseudomonadota > Gammaproteobacteria > Legionellales > Legionellaceae > JAGVJT01. Next base: position 91,843 of record CAZELP010000001.1, read on the forward strand.
TGCGATATTGCTCCTTTAATGGGGGAGATGCGAGTTTTTAAAGACGAAAAAGAACTCATTTGTATGAGGGAGGCCGCGAAAATTTCAGTTGGAGCTCACCTACGTATGATGCGAATGTGTTCTTCTTTGAACATGGAGTATGAGCTAGAAGCGGAGTTTTTATATGAAGTCATGCGAAATGGATGTCGAGGTTTAGCGTATGATTCGATTGTCGCTTCGGGTGAAAATGCTTGCATATTACATTATACCGATAACAATAAACCGCTTTTGAAAAAGTCATTGGTTCTTATCGATGCCGGTGGAGAGTATCAACATTATGCTGCTGATATCACAAGAACCATTCCTGCTGGTGGGCGCTATAGTTCTGAGCAGAAAGATATCTATGAGTTGGTTTTGTCTGCTCAGAAAGCTGGGATTGAAGCAGTTAAACCAGGAGCTCGGTGGGACTCGATTCAGCAAGCAATTGTTCGTGTTTTAACTCAAGGTTTAATCGATTTAAAAATCCTTCAGGGTCATTTAGATGTTTTGCTTGAACAGCAAGCTTATAAGCCTTTCTATATGCATTCTTCTGGGCATTGGCTGGGATTGGATGTACATGATGTGGGTGCTTACAAAATAGAAGATGCGTGGCGCTCATTAAGTCCGGGTATGGTCTTGACCGTTGAGCCTGGGCTTTATTTGTCACCCCATATTGTTCCTGATTCTTCGCCTTGGTGTGGAATAGGTGTTCGGATTGAAGATGATATTTTAGTGACGCCGCATGGACATGAAAATTTGACAGCGGCACTTCCAAGAGAGGTCAGTCAAATAGAGAGCGTGATGAACGATGGAAGAAGTTGATATTTTAGTCGTTGGAGGGGGCGTTGTTGGGCGAATTTTGATGAAAGCTCTTGCTCCTTCTTTTCGTGTTTTATTGATAGATGACAAACCCATCTCGGCAGAGCAACAGCCTTTCGATGCCAGAAGCATTGCGTTGTCTCAATCCAGCATTCAAATTTTAAAACAGCTTGAGGTATGGTCTGCGCTGCAAGAAACACCCATCCAATCGATTCATATTTCAGAGCAAGGTCAATTTGGACATGCTTGTTTATCTCGAGAAAATGAGGCATTGGGGGCAGTAGTTGAAATGTCTTGTTTAATTCAAAATTGCTTGGTTAATCCTTGCCAATTGATTGCACCTGCTCGAGTGGTTGCTTATGACATTGAAACGCAAGTGGCGACAGTTAAAACAGCAAATGAAACACGCCTCATTCGAGCCAATATAGTGGTTGGCGCTGACGGCTCTGATTCTACGCTGCGGTCTTCTTGTGAGTTGCCTTTGATTGAAAAAGATTATCATCAATACGCTCTAGTGGCGAATGTTGGACTCTTAAGATCGCACCACAATTGGGCCTATGAGCGTTTCACAAAAAATGGTCCGTTGGCTATGCTACCGATGAGTGATAATCGTTCGGCTTTAATTTGGGTTAATCATCCTTCTCGTACAGAAAGTTTGAATCAACTTTCAGATGCTTTATTTTTGAAGACACTGCAAACGAGCTTTGGTTATCGATTGGGCCGATTTGTGAAGATAGGGCGACGCAGTATTTTTCCATTGATTCAGAAAGTGATGCCAGAGAAAGTCAAAAAAAATGTCGTCTTCATTGGAAATGCAGCACACACATTACACCCGATTGCGGGACAAGGATTAAACTTAGGTCTACGTGATGCGGTTATGCTGGCTCAATGTGTGCATGAAAAAGGCGCTAATCAGCAAGCGCTCATTGATTATCAACACCTTCGAAGCGAAGATGAGCGCGTCATTACATGGTCAACTGATGCACTGATCCGTTTATTTGGATCGCAATTTCCAGGTCTTTCTATGGCGCGTGGTTTAGGGTTACTGACTTTGGATAACAGCGATTTTTTAAAAAAAATCGTGTCACGTTATGCCAGTGGTTACGGCGGTGTTATTCCTGATCTGGTTTGTGGAATAAAGTCTTCTTAGTTGACATCGATTTTTTTTGCGCCACATGCATAATCGATGATAAGACGCTTGAGAGGAGAGGCTTGATTGAGAAAACGCATACCTAAACCTCTGACCCATTCAAATGGTGTAAAAGAAGAAGAAAAGGTTTGTTTGATGATTTCCATCAAACCAATCACACACCAGGCTTCGGTTTTTCGTTCTCTTTGATACGCTCCCATAATGGCTTCTGGAGGCTTATCTTTTGTTAAATTGAGCCACGTGCTGAGGTCTTTTAAACCCAAATTAAGTCCCAATCCTGCAAGAGGATGGATGGTATGAGCAGCGTCACCCATCAGCACCCAGCGTTTGCCGTGATATTGTTCCGTATGACGCATGTGCAAATCGAATTGTTGTCGGTGAGTGACCAGTTTGCATTTTCCCAGTCGGTGTTCAAAAGTTTCACCCAGAGTGATTTCAAAGTTCTCGATAGACATTTTTTCTAGATGATCAGCGTACTCATGAGAAGTTGACCAGACAATTGAGCATAGATCAGGCTCTGAAAGCGGTAAGAAAGCAAGAGGGCCTTCTTTTGTAAACACTTGATATGCTGTTTTTTGGTGATGCTCTTCTGTTTGGATGGTCGCCACAGTGGCTCGATGATGATATGGCCATTGTGTCATGGGGATTTTGAGCTGTGAGCGTAGTGTGGAGGTCGCACCATCGGTGATAAAAACAAATTTTCCTTTTAAAAGATACTCTTTTTCCATTTCGTCATATGCTTTTAGAATGACATGATCCGCATGTTCTTCTATCGTTTCTGCACGAAGAGCGGGTAAGTTGGTTTGGCCATATTGTTCATAAAGTGCTTCTTTTAAAGCGGATTCTTGCACCATGAAACCGAGTTCAGATGTTCCGATTTCTCGACAATCAAAATCCAAGTGAGCTTTCGACGTCTGATCCCAAATATACATTTTTTCATAGCCGGGGTGTTTAGACAGGATGGGCCATATTCCCAAAGATAGGAAAAGAGACTGAGACGCGTGATTAATGGCATACACTCGTGAGAGTGTGTTCTGATGGATTTTGAGAGGGTGTTTATCTACAACAGCGACGGTGTATCCTCTTTGTCGCATGGCTATTGCGGCTGTTAAGCCAACAATCCCTCCTCCTACGATTAAATAGTCAACAGTAATCACGATGATGCGCAACGGTTAATTAAGTCATGCAACGCTGAAAAAACAGCTTGTTTGCGGATAGTTTGTCGATTTCCGGCAAATAGATAATGCTTTGCCTCAGTTTTTTGGTTTTCTGATGCACAGGCAATCCAAACGGTACCAATCGGTTTTTCTCTACTTCCACCGGTTGGACCTGCAATTCCCGTAATGGCAACGCTGATATTGGCGTTACTCACAAGCAAGGCTCCATTGGCCATGGCGATGGCAGATTCTTCGCTAACAGCACCATAAGTCAGAAGTGTTGCACGGGGAACATTGAGCATGAGTTCCTTCGCATGATTAGAGTACGTCACGAAACCTCTATCAAACCAAACCGAGCTTCCCGGAATATCGGTGATGGCGGCACAAAGATTTCCTCCTGTGCATGATTCTGCCACAACCAAAGACCAGGAGCGTGTTTTGAGTTGTTGTCCTAGCGCTTCAGATAGAGCATGTATTGAAGACAGTGGTTGTTTCATGATGTTTGAAAAACCTCCGTTAGGAAATTGAGGAAGACTTGCCAAGCACGATTGGCGGTTTGTGGTTGGTAGATGGTTCCAAGCGACACATCATGAGCTTCAGGTACCATAAATGCATGTTGTGTTTGGCCGTATGTATGGAGTTGCCAGTTTGCTTTGGCTTTTGTCATCTCTTGACAAAAAGCGTCAACATCATCGGGGCGAACCATCGGATCATCATAACCGTGCAATACCAAAATGTTGCTGTTAATAATGGAAGATGTGGTTGTTTCGGGTGCGTTTAAAAGACCATGAAAACTCACCGCACCTTGAATTTTAGTACCTGTTCTCGCTAGATCTAGAGCACAAAGACCACCAAAACAAAAACCAGCAATCACAATGTGATCGGGATCTACCATGGGTAATCCTTTAACGGCCTCCAAGCTTGCTTGCATACGCTCTTGTAAAAAGCGTCGATTGGCAATAAAAGGGCTCATCAGTGCCTGTTTTTCTTCTTTGGTTGTACCTGTCTTGCCTTCACCGTATATATCGAGCGCAAAACCAACATATCCAAGATGAGCAAGTTCATCGGCCTTTTGTCGTGCAAAGGCGTTTTGTCCAGTCCAGTCATGCGCAATCAGTACCGTCGGGCGTCTTTCACTCGTTGCGTTGTGATAAGCAAGGTATCCATGTAGTTGTTGTTCGTTATGATGATAAATGTACGGTCCGCTGTGCATGAATTTCTACTGAATTGAATATAATATGAAAGGATAGAATAGTTTCTTGGGGGATGCAAGGAAAGAGCAGGAAAGACCAGGTGAGGCAGAAGTTCGCTTATAGAGTTATGCATGATTGCTCTTTAGCGATCATGGCCATTCAAACCAGGTATTGAGTTGTTGCACCAACTCATCTAATCCCTGTTTTTTGAGAGAAGAGAATGTTTGTACGGTCACGCCATGATCGATCCAGAGGTCGTAATTCTTCTTAACAAATGACAAGGCTTGAGACGCTTGACTTTTGCTCAGTTTGTCTGCTTTTGTTAGCAAAATATGTACAGGAAGTGTTCGTTCAATGCACCAGGAAATCATCATTTCATCCAGCTCTTTTAGTGGATGTCGAATGTCCATGAGCAATATTAATCCTTTTAAGCTTTTACGAACTTCGAGATATTCAGCCAAATGTTTTTGCCAAGCGAGTTTTGTTTTTTCAGAAACTTTCGCATATCCATAGCCGGGTAAATCGACCAGTCTATGGGCCTCGTCTCGAACAGTGAATAAGTTAATTAGCTGCGTTCGTCCTGGAGTTTTACTCGTTCTGGCGAGGTTTTTTATTCCGGTTAAGCAGTTTAATGCACTTGATTTACCCGCGTTAGAACGCCCAGCAAAAGCGACCTCTGTTCCGTTATCCTCAGGAAGCTGCGAAACTTGTGCAGCGCTTTTTAAAAAAACGGCTTGGTTATAAATGCTCATTTTGACTTTTTATGGGTTTTGATGCCTCTTATTATACATGTAAGTGTCTATCTGTGTCTTCTGAATAAACATGATGAGGACTCACGAAGCCGACGACATTCTGAAGCATATGTTGTACCAAAGATTAGAATAGAATCGCCATAGAAAGCTTGAGTCAGGGCGTTATCTGTCCTAAAATACTTCATTTTGAGATTTTTTGGATAATTTTTATAAATGAGATTCCTGTTTTTAGTTCTATGTTGTTGGGGGGGCTGTGTTTTTTCTGCACCCTCTAGTGCTGAGCTTGGAAAAGAGAAAGCGATTGTTTGTGCCGCTTGTCATGGTGATGAAGGGCATAGTCCAAATGATATATGGCCTAATCTCGCGGGCCAACATAAAGCATATCTTATTAAACAATTGCATGATTTTAAAAAAAATGAATCACGCCACTCTCCTGTCATGATGCCATTTAGTGCGGCTTTAACAGATGATGAAATGGATGCGGTTGCTCTTTTTTACTCCACACAAAAGCGAATGACCGCAAAACATCTTTCAAAAAATGAACGAGGCGAGCGATTGTATCGTTTTGGCGATTCAACAAAGCATATTACGGCATGTATTGCTTGTCACGGCCCTGATGCGCTGGGTAATCCTTTGGCTGGATTTCCGGTGCTTGCAAATCAAAAGGCAGAATACACTTTTTTACAACTCAAGGCTTTTAAAGAAAAAGCTCGGCAAAATGATTTGAATGCAATCATGCAAACCATCTCGGCACGTATGAGTGAAGAAGATATGCGGGCTGTTTCAGATTATCTAAGCCAACTTTCTATTCAAAAGAAGTGAGACATCGATTAAACTACTCGCGATTGAGCGTCATGAAGGATTGGTATGGAAAAGAAAGAAACGGCGGTGATTATTATCCCAACTTATAATGAGGGGGCCGTAATACAAGAAACTATACACCAAGTGATGGCCGTGATTGCTCAGCTTACCGATTATGATACTAAAATTTTAATCTTTGACAGTGCCTCAACCGATGATACATTGGGTCAAGTTCAATTGCTTCAGGCGGTTTACCCTGATCGCATTTATCTTAAAACAGAACCATATAAAACCGGTTTGGGTTCTGCTTATTTACAGGCCATGCGATTTGCGATCGAAATTTTAAAAGCAGACATCGTCGTTGAGTTTGATGCCGATTTATCTCATCAACCCAAATATTTACCCTCTTTATTTGATGCACTAAAAACCAACGATGTTGCAATTGGAAGTCGCTATGTCCGAGGAGGGAGTATTCCTAAAAACTGGGGGCTTCATCGAAAATTCCTTTCCATTTTAGGGAATTATATTGCCCGTTTACTGTTGAGTTTCCGGTACAAAGATTTTACAAGTGGATTTCGTGCCACTCGTGCACAAATTCTTGATGAAATATTGCCTGATAGATTTCTTTCGAATCACTACGCATATAAATTACATTTGCTATGGATGCTGCATCAGCATCGAGCAAAAATTCATGAAGTGCCTATTCATTTTGTGGACAGAGAAAAAGGCAGCAGCAAGCTTCCTGCGAATAGCATTACAGATTCTTTGAGAGTTATTTGTACGCTCCGTATGATGATGCTTAAAACACGTTTACAGCGCTCACAATAAAATAAAAGCCAAGTTGCTACGACACGACGTAAAAAGTAACAAAAATTCGCTTAGGTCTTGATTTTATGATGATTTTTATTTTAAATGAAAGCAAAATTATCAAGATATGATGTGAGTTGTGGCATGAAGCGAGAGTGGATTCGTATAGAGTTTGTCGATTTTAATTTGGAAGAAGACGGGCTTAGTTTAGTCGCTCGACGTCTTAGAAAAAGAGAGTTGTTCTGTAAGCCGGCCATTCAAATTACGAGAGTATCGCTCTTGCCGATTCTCGAGCGCCTTGATGCCCAAATTCGTTTTACCCATTTTAAATCTTTTTTTTGGGGAGAGGATTTACGAGCTTCTGTTTTGAAAGAATATCGACAATTGGTTTTTTCTTCGTTTGTAGATGCCGGTTCTGAGTTTATTTCTGGCGATGATTTTTTATTGGTGACAGCACATTTGCAAGAGAGGATAGCTTTCTTAAAAGACTATCCTTATCTTCGATTTGACGAGATTCTTATTCCCCATGAAAAAGACATTCAGTGGTACATTGACTCCGTAAAAATGATGCAAAAAATGTCAGCCAGTGACGAGAAATCTTATGAAGATTCTCGTCCTTCGCCTTGATTTTGAGTGGTGAGATGAGTCACTTGTTGCAGTCCTCGTGGAAGTAAGCCTCCCCGTTGGCTTCGCTTTCCAAGATAAGGTGTCCAATCTTGTGCACGAAGTGATAAATGTCTTTTGCCTGCCTGAACAATCAATGTGTCATTCGGTTGAACCGTTTGAATGTCTACAATCCATTCTTGTCGAGACAAGGCTGCACTTGTTGGAATATTCATGAGTTTATTTCCTTTTCCTCTGCTTAAAACAGGCAGTTCTATGGCGGGAAATATCAGTAGCCTTCCGGTGTTAGAGACACAAGCAATCAGATCTGTTTCACGTGAAGCAATTGATCGGATCGGGAGAATTTTAGCTTGCTCAAGTAATTTTAAGCATGCTTTACCATTGCGATTTTTGACATGTAGTTCTTTTAATTGAGTGATGAAACCATAGCTGAAATCAGTTGCAATCAAAACCCAACCGTCTGGCTCCCCGCTAATCAATGCCTCAAATGTAGCACCATCTGTCGGATTGAGTTTGCCTGTCAAGGGCTCTCCTTGTCCTCGTGCGGATGGTAGCGTGTGTCCTAAGAGTGAATAAACTTTTCCTTCGCTATCAAAGAATACCACTTGCTGATTACTTCTGCCGGTCGTTTGAGCTTTGAAAGCATCCCCTGTTTTATAGCTTAAGGTTGAGCCGTCAACATCTGACCCTTTTGCGGCACGAATCCAGCCTTTTTCGGATAAAACAATCGTGATGGGTTCGTTGGGTAAAATGTCTTCTTCTTTAAGCGCTTGAGCTTCATCTCGTTTAACGAGAGGTGAGCGTCTTGAATCGCCATATTGGTCGCGATCGCGAATCAGTTCTTTTTTGACAAGTCCTTTAAGTTTGGTTTTACTTGCAAGTAATTCCTCTAAAGCGTCACGCTCTTGACTCAACTCGTCTCGTTCGGCGCGTAATTTAATTTCTTCAAGCTTTGCCAGATGTCGGAGTTTTAAATCTAGAATGGCGTCAGCTTGAATGCCAGTGAGTTGAAAACGATCCATCAAAACTTGCTTTGGATTATCTTCGTGTCGAATAATCGCGATGACCTCGTCGATATTGAGATAGGCGGTCCACAGACCATCTAAAATATGTAATCTTTCTAAGACTTGCGTCAATCGATGTGACAAACGCTTGCGGACAGTTTCAATTCGGTAGATCAGCCATTCATGCAAAATAGTGGACAGATTCTTTACCGCAGGCTTGCCATTCAGACCAATCATGTTGAAATTGGCTCGATAACTTTTCTCAAGATCGGTTGTAGCGAACAAATGTGACATCATACTGTCTATATCAACGCGATTCGAACGAGGTACAATAACAAGACGTGTGGGGTGCTCATGATCAGATTCATCGCGTAAATCTTCAATCATTGGAAGCTTTTTTTGTTGCATTTGCTGAGCAATTTGCTCAATGATTTTTGCACCAGAAACTTGGTAAGGCAGCGCGGTAATCACAATTTGGTGTTTTTCTATTTCGTAAACGGCTCGCATTTTTATCGAACCAGTGCCTTCGCTATACAAGGATTTCAACGCTTCTTTAGACGTGATAATTTCTGCGCATGTTGGGAAATCAGGAGCGGGAATAAAGCTCATTAATGTCTCAATTGTGGCGTCAGGATAGTCGAGGAGATGAATACATGCATTTGCAACTTCTGTGAGATTGTGGGGCAAAATATCAGAAGACATGCCAACCGCAATTCCTGTTGCGCCATTCAACAGCACATTTGGTAATCTTGCGGGTAAAAGTGCGGGTTCGAGCAATGTGGCGTCAAAATTGTCAACCCAGTCGACGGTGCCTTGCTGAAGCTCGGACAATAAGACATCCGCGTATGCAGAAAGACGCGCCTCGGTGTAACGCATGGCTGCGAAAGATTTTGGATCATCAGGAGAACCCCAGTTTCCTTGTCCATCAATAAACGGATAGCGATATGAAAAAGGCTGAGCCATTAGCACCATTGCTTCGTAACAAGCCGTGTCTCCGTGAGGATGAAATTTACCTAAAACATCTCCGACTGTGCGGGCCGATTTTTTGTGTTTGGATGTGGCCTTAAGACCAAGTTCAGACATGGCATAAATAATCCGACGTTGTACCGGTTTAAATCCATCCGCAAGATGAGGTAGTGCTCTATCTAAAATGACATACATTGAATAATCAAGGTAAGCTTTTTCTGTAAAAGTGGTTAAAGGCTGACGCTCTGCGATAGCGCTCATGAAAGCTCCTTCAAACGGGTCAATGAGACAATGACCATTGATAGTGTAGATATGTACCTAATATTACACCGTAAAGAGGGATAAATGCTAATAAACTAATGGTTTTTACACCGAAATCAACACATGCAATTTCAATCCAATGCGTGGCCAAAAAAGGATCGTGACAATGATAAAAAGCCAGTGAAAAAAAGACAAATGTATCCACAATATTTCCCAGCGTTGTGGCCAATGTTGGCGCGAGCCACCAAGATCTTTTTGTGAGATGATGGGTAGGAGAGGCAGACGGTTGTTTTGTCGATAAAGTCATTGATGCTGAGTTATTGTTTTGGACAACGCAATTATTTTGTCGAATTTTGTTAAAAACGCTGACATCAAGCAGTTGACCAAGGGCATACGCTGAAAAACATGCAAGCGCAATTCTCAGAGGAAGCTCGTAAAACGGGCCTATCATATAACCGCTGCCATTAAAAAAAGAAGCCAGAATAAAAGAGACGATTAATCCTGGAATCATGCTTTTGAAAATGACTCGTCTTGCGACAGAAGCACCTAATAATCGAGTTGTTAAATCGGTTGTGACAAAAATAAGCGGGTAAGAAAAAGCCCCCCAGGTTGTATGTAGGCCTAAGCACTCAAAAGGGTATTGTACCAAGACATTGCTCAGTACAATTAAAGCCACGTGGATGAATGATAGAAATCTGAGGGTTTTTGTTTTGACCATAGTGGGTCTAATTATATCACATTTTCATCCGTGATATAGATTAATTTTTCTTTTAACAGATCGGTCAACAATTTTTGTGTATCATTTCTACATGATTCTTCATCAATTTCAAAATGCTTCAGTAAATAGTCGACCAGCATACGAATATTCATGGGTTGCTCACTTAACTGCTTCCAAATTTCTGTTGCAACAGAGTTGACACCAAAAAGCGTGTTATCTGCTTCTCGCATGAGAACCGCTTCATCATCAATCAACGTATATAAAACGTCAGATTGTGCACCAAAGTAAGTCGTATCTGTAAAATGCATCATTTTGTCCTCGCATGATTATAAAATGGGGATGCCGTTGGCATCGATATAATGAAAGTTTTCCATGACTTCACGATGGTCTTCAATGATACGAGAAATCTGTGTTTCTGTTAATGTATTTTGCCAATCTCCAACGACGCCTTTACGAAAGAAACGCGCCATATCTGACGGTTTTTCTCGAAAACCATGCTCTGTTTCTTGTGCTTGAAGTTTTTCAATACGCGATTGTTCGAGTGCATGTTCAAGCGCCTCGGATGTTGGGTTCAATTGTAAAAATTGAAATGCTTGCATAAATGTTTCCAGTGATTTTTGCTGCATGTCTTCATAGCGCAGTGTTAACACCGGAAAAGCCTTTTGTTCAGTCCATGTTTTCACATGTATGGACCAAGATAATAGTTTTTGGCGTATTTGTAGATTAAAGCGAAATTTATTTTGACAGAATGCGCCATTTTCTTTTGCCATTTCTTGAATAATGTCATCAATAGATTTTGAGCTGTGATGTGCGTATGAAATGGCGACGTCGAGTGGATTTCGAATGAAATAGAGTGCGCCTAAGCAACCTTCTGCGGGTAGCAGTGGTCCTGTTTCTGTGAATGTGTATGCGTCATGAATTTTATGATATTCGGGCGTCTTGAGCGTTGCTCCAAGCCATTTATAGACATCTGGCCGAATGCAATCAAGTTCATCATGTGAAAGATATGTGCTGTCAAATCCGAGTGCTTCTTCGACCCATATCCGATTGCTTGCAATTTTTCCTGTAGAAAGACTATTGATATCAATGGGTTTCTCAGAAAGTAAAGAAGCCAACACCACTCTAAACCACGTATTTCCAGATTTGGGATAGGACGCCAGCCAATAAATTCCAGATGAAGTGCTCATGCTGACACCTCTTCTTTTTCTTTTGCTTGGCTTATCATGTCCACAAGCATTTGAACACTATTTTCTTTATCAGCGCGGATGATTTTTGTGATGTGTAGTCGACTGGCCAGTGCGGCCATTTGCAATTGATATTGACGAAAATCAATAAAAGAAGACAGGGTTGATGAGTGAGCCGTATGTGCGCGTAAAGCATTAAATTTAGCAATGCCTTGAAGTGGTTTAAGTTGAAGTTCGTTTTTATTATGTGTTTCTAAAATGTAAATTTTTTCTAAGGGAAACGAGGTTGTTTTAAACATGTCTTTTGCTGAAACATACCATTTTTCAATGATAGGGCGAATTCGATGCTGAGGTTTGGGTAGAGACAACAAACGAATTGCATCTGACCATAATTGTATTTCAGGATAACCTGAAAGTGCTTCTCCGTCTGTATTGATCACAGAAAACTCAGTCGAAAGCAGATATTGTCCTTGATTTGTAAGCGCTTTTGCCAACACCGATTTACCGGTTCCAGCGAAGCCGGTGAGCGCATACGCTTTACTCTCATTGACCATGGTTTCTCCATTAAACACGATTTTTCCTTGTTGCAAAAGTAATGCGCTAAGGCAAGGCCCCATTGTAAATAGACGAATGCTTTCTTCATCAGACTCCGGATCGGGATCGATGGTGATCGTATGTCCTTTTTCAACCAAAAATCGACCGATTCGAGGTACTGCAAGCCAAAAATAACCCGGTGAAGCTTGATAGGTCACACCTTTTTTACTTGGGTGTGCAAGGCCTGTAGGATCAACGTGGTTGACTCGGATCATGCAATCAATGGTTTTTACAGATCCATTTGAGTTTGTTGCTATTTCAGGCTGAAGCGCAGGTAGATTAAGATCCGAAGCAATGTGAAGCCCGAATGCATGGTAGTGATTCATAACGTCCCTGATAAGCGATTTTAGTTTGCTATTCTGCATGAAAACGGAGTTGTCTAAAAGTGATTTTTTATTTCCCTATGTCACGTTATCGCTAAGTTTGGATGACTTTTGGGCTGTATTTGATTTCATGCCTCATGCTTTAGAAGTAAAAATATTGATTAGCGGGAGGATATTGTCCACAGGCCGCCCTATGACAGCATGTTCACCGTAGGTCACAATAGGTCGTTGCATGAGAATGGGCTCCTTCGCCATTGCACGCAATAGTTCATTTTCATGGTTGAGCGAAAGATTCAGGGCTTTAAAGAGAGGTTCACTATGACGTACAAAGTCTTTAAGTTCAAAATGTGCCCGTAGCTTTTTGAGCTCTTCAAATGAGAGTGGCGTTTTCAGGTATTCGATGACGATGGGTTCAATATGATGATCTTTCAACATCGCTAAGGCCTCTCTTGATTTCGAACATCTGGGGTTGTGGTAAATTATAAATGGGTTCATTTTTTTAGAGTCTCGCCATATTTTGAATCGTAGGATAATCCAATAAGGTTGTTTCTTTTAGTTGAGGTATAGTAGACATGGTTGATTTCATCATAGCGGGCTATCCACTGCTTTTGGATGGATTTGTCGGTAATTCCAGCTATGTCATAATCACTCGTTTCAGTAAAATCTCCTCGTGCTCTAGAGCCATATAAAACAATGGTATGACAATGATATATTTTTGTTAATTCATCAATAATTGCATTGACCACAGGATCATTTTTAAATGGAGCTTGGTGCATGTTTCGTGACTAACGGGAGATATTTATTAAAGTTTAAGTCTGATAGAGACTAAATGCCAGTCATGACTGTTTTTCTCGAATTAAAGTTTCTAATATTTTTCATGGTATAGTCAATAAAGTAGGGGAGTTGTCAACACCTATGTAGACTCATCCCTAATTAAACAGGTCTAATTGTTTACATCGCTGATTGAGCAATTCAATATATTTTTCCTGCATTTTTTGAGATAAAAAACTTAAACCAATGAGCTCGTGCCAGTATGGAATGACTTGATGAAACTCTTGTACAATACCATCGATAACGTTCTGATTTAATCTTAATTTTTCAATAGCAAAATATTTAAGAAAATCACTCTTTGTTAAATTATTTTTTTTCCCTTTGAGCGGCAATGCGATTTCTTCTTTTGTATTTTTTTGAGCGATAGTTGAGTTAAGTAAATCATAAGCGGGTGATATGAAAATCTTCTGATCTCTTGTAATCAGCGAGAAATTTTTGAGATGCATGTCTTCATTACCGACTAAGAAGTTAAATAAGGTCAACTTTAGTAATTTTACGAATTCAATTTTAGGAAATGTACAGAATTGTTCTATCACAGCCGTTATTTTTTCCATAGAGCTTTTATATTTTGTATGTCGATCTTCTCCTGATAGCTGTGCAAAATCTTCCAACGCTAATTTCTGATGGCGGCCTATGCGATCAAACCGCTTAATAAAGTAAGTCAGACTATTGTCCTTAGAGTAAACTAAGCCGTGTACCGGTACCTCAAGGCCAATGGTTTTAGCAAGCGACATTGTAATGGCCTCGTTTTCGGGCAACTCGGGATAAATATCACTTTGAGGCTTCAAAATATACTGACCATTTTGATCGACGATTTCAAAGCATTCATTTTTAATTTTTAGTTTTGCGCTCAGCTTCTTTTGGACACCTTGAATAGACATTTTCCCTACACGATCAATTGCTTCCTGACGTTGCTCGTCTGCACTTAAATTTAATGGAGCAAGGCCTTTTAATTGAGGAGAGAGCAAACGTAATCCTCGTTGTGAGTAGTTTTCTTCGTCACTAATTTTTTCATAAGTAATAGGGCAGCGTTTCATCTTATTTCCTCAACTGTCACAGCACCTACAACATCTTGACCGACGATCATTAACTGACGAAAATAGTCATTTCTATCGACCTTATATTTCCGTAACAGCGCCTCAAGCATAATACCTTCAGGTAGTAATCCTTCGAAAAATGGAGGAAATACGTCGAAATGATAAACTTTATTGATTAACGGCATGGTAAGTGACACTGGTGCACTTTGATAATGATCAAAGTAACTAAATTGATATCTTCCATCCTTCTGCTCTTCTAATATTCCAGCTTTAACACCATTTACTGATACACATGCTTTTCTCATGATTCATTATCCGTTGTAGGAGGAAAGGGTGTTTCAAATTTCATTTTGATATTTAGAACATCGAATACTTTGAGCAATGTGGTTAAGCGAATAGACTCTTTCCCTTTTTCAATATCAAAGATCACTGTTTTTCCAACACCGGCTAATCGAGCTAACTCTTGTTGTGATAAGCCGGTTTGTTTGCGGTAATAATAAACTAAATTCGCAATCTCATGTTTGGGTGTCATAGAAAGATAAAAATTAATTATATATTACTGTTATAGCAGTAAAAATAATAAAAATACAGCTTTTTTTCTTTTTGTTGAGTTAAATCAATCATAATATACTGCTATAGCAGTAATAATCATGATGATTCATGATTTTTTATCTAAAAATTGATATTAAGTGCAGAAATTTACTTCTTTTCCGGTAATTATGCTGTGTACAGTAAAAGCAAGTGAACAGATTGAGTGCCGTCTTTTAGGAGCTGTTGGGCAGATGTCCATCAGGATTTATTTTGGGTAGGGTATTCTTTTTTATAGATTTTTTTTGTTTCTTTTGTTGATGTTGAATTGCATGCCAGAGGTCAAATCCGGTCCATATTGACTCAGATTGCTTTGCATAAAGGGCGGCCGAAAGCTTATCAAGCTCTTCGATGAGTCGCATATCATCCGTCTGTTGCTTGATGTCTTCTAAATTTAAAATAGAGCCTTTAAATTTAGCTCGAGCGAAAGCCAACAAGGCTTCTCTTGCTTGTATGGGATCATTCTTTTTACATGCTTTTTCTAGATGATGGAGTGGCTTTCGGCGTGCTTTTATTGATAATTTTTTTCTTTTTAATATCATGATGATGACAAGAAGCATGAGCGCTGCGATGATCGAGGCCACAACCCAAATGATTCTGTTTTTAGTGATGACAGGAGAAGGAGGGAGATGAGATGTTGCATCGATTATGGGTAGAGAGGATGAAGAAGACGGCGTTTTTTCTGCACCGATGATGGTCAGTGTTTTTTCTGGTAGTTCGATGGTTTCTTCTTTTTCTGTTTTGGTGTTAAACCAGATTAGTTTATAAGCTGGCAGTTTAATTTCGCCTGGTTGATTTAAAAGGTAGGTGATGCGAATAGTTTTAATACCGGCGACATCTTGTTTGTGAATGCTATTTTTTAGGGTCGGTTTTTCTGGATAAACACCAAAGTGATCTTGTGGATCGGCTTTTAATGTGGGTAAAAGTTCAGCAGGAAGTGCTCGAGCTTCTATTTTGATGGTGCGAATTAACGTGGTGCCTACATCAAATTGTCCTTGGTCGTCACTGTATTCTTCGGTCATCGAAAGCGCTTTGGCTGGCAGCCATTGTGTTGCTTGAATATTCGGAGGAATTTTTTTGACATGCAGTAAGGCCGGTTTGCCTCGCGCACGCATGCGCTCTGGTAGTCCTCGATAAACAAGTGCTTCAAACTGTGCGCCTTTCATGATTTGAGCCCCGGGCTTTTGTGGAAAAAGCGCGTATCGCTGTTCTTCTACCGTAAAAATTTGATTTTTTTCAACCAGTTGGTATTGTTCGCTATCTCCTAATGGCAACATTAAACCATCTTCTAATGAGGGAGGCTGATAATGTGCATCAAGCAATTGATCTTGGTGAATGAGTTTGATTGTGAGTAAAACTTCTTGATTGACATAGGGCGTTTTAGGGGTGGTTTCCGTTTTGATTTGCAAGCGTTTCTCATGTGAGAAGTGGATGGGCTTCGTTTGTTTTTGTTGTGAGTTTGAGACGCGTCCTTGGGCTGAGACGCCGATGGTTAGAGATGCGCTTTCCTCTTGCCCCACGCGTATCGGCGGGATAGTTAATGTGCCCGCTCGTTTAGGCGTGAGTAAAATCGCCCATTGATTTAATGTTTCCATTTGTCCATTGACGATGGTTGTCGAAACACGATGTTCGGTTGCATTGATTTCAAAATCTCGTTGAAGAGGTAGTAAGTCTGGCGTTTGATGCGTTGTGACCTTTTCAATCGTTATAGTCAATTGGAACGAATCTCCTAAATTGATTTGATCCGGTTCTATTTCAGCACGAACTTCAGCAAAAAGAGCGGTATTGAGGCAAAATAAGACCAGAAAAAAGATCGTTCTCATGGAGATTCTCCTTCTAAACGGCGTCGGTGATCGCGCAAGAATTTTTGGCGTAAAAGTCCGCGAGGATCTTCTGGGATCATATTTAACCATTGTTCGCTCGTTTGATAGTTTTCTGCAGCAGAAGGATTTTCGCGTGCTGTTTGTTTGGATTGGGATTTTTCCTCTTTTTTCTCTTCTTCTTTTTGCGGATCTTTTGGATGCGATGATTCTGTTGGCTGAGACTGATTTTGGGGAAGATCATCTTCCAGTTTATTGGATGGTGTCTGCTCGGAAGTTGGAGATTGAGTAGAGTTCGACTCTTCTTGTTGCGAAGGTGGTGTTTTGTTGTTTTGTGATGGAGATGCGTCGCTGTTTTCTTTTTCAGAGTGATTGGCGTTATCTTGTGATGCGTCAGTTTCTGATTGTTGCTGTTTCAAAAGTGCTTCTAGAATTTTTTTGTTGTGCAGGGTATCTTCATCATGAGGGCGTAATTTTAAGCTTTTCTCATAAGCGGCAATGGCCTCTTCGTACTTTCCCAATTGTGCTTTTGCATTTCCCTCATTGTAATAGCCGTCTGCTGTATTTGATTGTGCGAAGATGCTGTTGGCTTGTTCAAAATTTTTAGCGCGATAAGCCGATGTTGCCTGCCATTCTTTTTGCTTAAAAGTCTTTTCTGCATTTGTATAATCTTGGTTTTCAAAATAACGTGCGGCTTGTTGATCCGGTGTGGCCCATAAATCCTTCCATGTCCAAGCAAGCGTATGGGGTGAAAAATAGAAAAATAATACAAATACGATACAGCGAAGCATTATTTTTCTCCTTCGTCAAAATAATTTTTTCTAAAAAGAGGTAATAAAAAGAATAATGCGGGAATCAAAAACCATCGACCATCGTCTCGCCATCGTGGAAATTTATCTTCTGACATCGTCGCTTTATATGAGGTTTGGGAAGAGTCTTTTTCCCAAGACAGAATGTCATCGGAGGTTTCTGTAAAGAGATACACTTTGCCTTTCCCGTTTTTTGCGAATGTTTGAAATGCATCGTTTAGCTTATGAGTCGGTAAGATTGGCAATATGGAGACGTTAATCTGATTTTTGGCAAGTTTTTCTGCGGCCATTATGGCGCTGGGTGTTGGTGTTTCGGCTGTGATAACCAAAATATTTCCGCCAAGAAGACCCGTTTCTTGGATATTTTTTTCTGCTTCCAGTAACGCTCGTGCAAGATCATTTCCACCAACTGGCATCATATCTGGATCGAGTGCTTCTAATAAATTGTCAATGGTGTGAGTGTCGTCGGTTAGTGGTGCAGCCACAAAAGGCTCGCCTGAAAAAACAATCAATCCAAATTGACCGGTGTGTTCTTTTTGCTGAAATAAATCGTGTAATTTAAACTTGGCTCGTTGTAGTCGGTTAGGCGTGATGTCTGTAGCCAGCATGGTGTCTGAGAGATCATACATCACCAGACGTGCCTGCTGTGATTTAAAAACAGGAACTGGTAGTTTAAAAAAAGCAGGTCCTGATAAACTCAGCAGCATACAAGAGAGACTGAGTAAAGGAAATAACCAGAAAAATCGCTTTTTTGAGAGGGTGGTTTGGAGTAAATGAGGGAGTAGATGTTTATCACAAATTTGTTCTAATTTTTTTTGAGTAATGGGTTTTTTATGGACGTATATCAGCGCCAATAGCAAAGGAATGAAACCAATTAACCAATAAGGCCTTAAAAAATGAACGGTGATCATCGTGGATTCTCTCGCCTAAATTTCATGATGGCTGTTCTCTCATAAAATAGTCCGAAAAAAAATAAAACAAAGGCAATACTCAATGGCCATGGATAGTACTCGGTCTGCGGACGAAGCGGTGTTGCATTTTGTTTTACTGTTTCAATTTGATTGATAAACCCATAAATTTGTTGCAGCGAATCCAAATCGTTGGCTCGAAAATATTTTCCTCCGGTTTGTTCAGCTATTTTCTTTAAGCCCTCTTCATCTAATTCGGTTGAAGGAGGAGCCATACCAAAAGGAGTGAGTAAATTTGCGTCGGAACCCAACCCTATTGTGTAGATTTTAATTTTTTCATGCAGAGCAAGCTCTGTTGCTTTTTGAGGAGAAAGTGTTCCCGCATTATTGACCCCATCGGTGAGAAGAATGAGTATTCTACCTTTGGGGGGCGTTTTTTTAAGATGTTTAATACTCAATCCAATTGCATCTCCTATGGCGGTGGCTTGTCCTGCAAGACCGACAGAGGCGTCGTTTATTCGAGATAGGATGTGTTTTTTATCCTGTGTCAGCGGTGTGAGTAGATAGGCTTTTGAGCCAAAAAGGACGAGTCCAATGTCATCTTGTGTGCGTTGATTCACGAAATTTTTTGCGGCGTATTGTACAACATCGAGTCTCTGATATCGGCGATTTTGTACAATCATGTCGTCTAATGCCATGCTTCCGGAAATGTCTAGCGCGAGCATAATGTGATGTCCGTTTCTTTCAATTGGGACAATTTCGCCAACAAAGCGTGGTCCAGAGAGGGCTATTAATGATAAAAGCCAACTTGCCCATAACCAAAAAGGCGGAAATGTTTTTTTTGACTGAGACAGATAAAGCGCTTTTATCTCCGCAAAAAAAGGAATCCAAAGTGCTTGTGTCGGGCGAGCATTGATGCTGGGGAAAAATCGCCAGATGACATAGGGCAAAGGAAGCAATAAAAAAACCCAGGGCGTGGCTAACTCAAACATGGGCGTCTCCGTTGCTTGATCCATTTCTTTGTTAACACAAACAATGTGGTGAGATGTGCATCTGAGGTCGGGGGATGCTGCGAGTAAGGCATGATGAGGATGGCTTCTTGGGCTGTATGAAAATCTAATTTTTTACTCGTTTTTGATAAAAACAGGATCCACGCGTCGCCCTCTAGAGCCGCAACGGTTGATCTTGGGTAATATAGAAGTGCAATTTGCTTTAGGAGCACGTTCACTTGTGCTGCCGATTCGTGCGCAGATTGTTGACCGGATTGATATTGAGTGACAAGTGTTTCGAGTGTTTTTAATGCGGCTTTTTTAATTTGTCTGACAAGACGTTTTTTTCGGTAAAAGAAAATCAAGACGATACCGAGTGACAATGTCACGAAGAGGAGAATTAAATATCCAGGAGCAAGGGGCCACCAGGGATGAATTGGCGCAGGAAGGTGAATATCTCGAAGTTCGCTCAAGTCAACCATGGTGCCTTCTCGGAAAGGTTTGAGAAACAAGTCCAGGGAGATCATGCGGACTTGTGACATGAATATAAAAGGCTGCTAACTTTTGAAAAGTTTCTTTGATTTTCTGATTCTGATGCGTGCGGGTCTCGTTGTATGCGTTTAAAAATTTTTTATCAAACGTGTTGATGGAAAGCGGCTCCTCCCCGTCTGTTAGCGGATAAATCCCAAGCGATGGGGCGCTTCTTTCAATGGGATCGGTAATGTGGTAAGCCAATATTTCACTGTGCTGACGTAATCGAGCCAATTGTTGAGTGGCCGAGGCATTGAGGGTATAAAAATCGCCAATCAGTACAATCAGGCTTCCTGGTCTTGCTGTTTTTCGCAGACGAGAGAGTGCGTTGGATAATGCATCTTTGTGGTTGTTCGTATGTTTTTCAGGAGGAAGGCTATATTGGGCAAGCATCGCAAGTAACGGTAAAACGCCGGCTTCTCGACCTTTGGGCGTGATCGCATGATGAGATTCGTTTGTAAAAAGAAAGCCCCCGACTTTATCGCCAGTGATATTGGCGTGCCACGCAATAAGCGTTGCTATTTCAGTTGCAACATATGATTTAAACGCGGACTTTGTGCCAAAGTACATCGAGGGATTAAAATCTACGACTAAAATAATGGGACGTTCTCGTTCTTCTTCGTACAGCTTAATGTGTGGTTTTCCTGTTTTTGCTGTGACACGCCATTCCATGTGCCGAATATCATCACCTGCTTGATAGTGTCTAACTTCAGCAAAATCCATCCCTCGTCCTTTTCTGGATGAGCGATACATGCCTTGTTGCTCTGAGGTTACTCGTGTGCGATGTCGGTTTAAATTCGCATAACGTTTAAGCGCAATAAGGTCATGCAACGTCCATGAAATCCCTTTTGTGGTGAAGTCTGGTTTGGTTATCGAAGGTTTCAATGCATTTAAAATTTGGTTCAGCATACATCACCCCAATTTTAAGGAATGGCGACTAACCTTAGAAGTTCGTGGAGAAAATGATCCGCATCAACCCCTTCTGCTTCAGCTTCAAAAGAGAGCAAAATTCGATGACGTAAAACATCGAATGCGATCTGATGAATGTCTTCTGGTGTAACAAAATCTCTTTCATTAAGCCATGCATGGGCTTTTGCACACCGGTCGAGTGCAATTGTGGCACGAGGACTTGCGCCAAACCGAAGCCATTTCGCCAGCGAAGGACTATAGTCATTGGGTCTGCGTGTGGCCATGACCAGATCAACGATATACTGTGATAATGCCTCACTTGTGTGTATGTCCAGTACTTCTTTGCGTGCAGCAAAAAGAACATCTTGTGTCAAAAGATGCATGGGTTGTTCTTGCTGCGGATTTTCTTCTTTTCTTAATGTTGCGTAAGCTTCTTGTCTTGCCAGTGCTAGAATATCTTTTTCTACGGCACTGTCTGGATAGCCTATGCGAACGTACATTAAAAACCGGTCCAGTTGTGCTTCTGGCAAAGGATAAGTTCCCTCTTGTTCAATCGGATTTTGAGTTGCCATGACTAAGAAAAGAGGAGGGAGGCGATAAGTTTTTCCTCCGATGGTCACTTGCCGTTCTGCCATTGCCTCAAGGAGTGCCGATTGCACTTTTGCTGGCGCCCGATTAATTTCATCCGCCAACAAAATTTCATGAAAAATTGGGCCAGGTTGAAACTTGAACGTACCATCTTCAGGGTGATAAACGTCTGTTCCGGTCAAATCACCTGGCAGCAGGTCGGGTGTAAATTGGATGCGGTGAAAGCGGCCTTCGACCGCTTGAGCCAGTGCTTTAACTGCCCGTGTTTTTGCAAGACCCGGTGCTCCTTCGACCAAGAGATGACCATCCGCAAGCAGTGCGATGAGTAGTCGAGAAACGAGAGTGGATTGACCGAGAACTTGTGTTTTTAGGTAATCGTTGAGCTGTAATAAATTTGCTCTTACTCTATCCGTCGTAGACATCTTAACACTCCGTGAATAAAAAAATTAAATCAAATCAATTCTATTTTATCTGCCTGAGGTCCTTTTTTACCTTTAATAATAATGAATTTAACTTTTGCGCCATCTCGTAAACCGCGAAAATCGCGAGAAGTGAAAGAAGTGGCGTGAAAAAATAACTCTTGCTTTTCTGACACAATAAAACCAAATCGTTTTTTTCTGTCGTAAAATTTAATGGTTCCTTCGTGTTTTGTTTGGTTTGACGAAAAGAGCCGTCGCAACCGTTCTGCAATAGACTTAAATAGATTCATGTGTATTTCCCAAAAGATAGGTGAATGTCGCTGCAATAAAAAATGGACATAATGATAATTGTGCGCAAAAAAGCACGACACCATTTTAACATGAGGATTTTCTTTTAGTAAATGGTTTAGGATGCAGCTGTCTCATTAAAATACGGCGTTTTGACGAACGAGGCGAGGAATATCCTGCAAATGGGGGTATTCTGGGTTTGCGTATTAAACAAATGAAAAAAAGCACACTAGTTGTAATTTTTGTTTAAATTATGTCTATTTGAATTTATAATGGTCTCTTTAAAAGAGTTTTTTAGGTTTGATGATGAAAAAAATTGCGCCGTTGACGTTGGAAAAGCCCCCTCTCTCTCCCATACCCCAACCAGCACATGCTTTGGGCTCAAATGTAGTCGGATTTGGTGCCAGTGCCAAAGTGGTTTTGATGCGTGATAACTTGTTTGCCGTCAAGAAAAAACCGATAAAAAATTCTTTAGGTAGCCACGCAGCATTTGAGAGAGAAATTCGGATTTTAAGGTCGTTAGAAAAACATCCGAATGTGGTTGGTTTTATTTCTGCCCATTATAGTCAAGAAGAATTTTTAGACAAAACTGAATTGATCTTAGAGCGTGCGAATAAAAATGCTTTATTTGATGAGCTGCGAGAGAATGCTGGAAAAATTCCTTCTCTTTTTTGGAGTATACATATCGTTCGGGGCGTTTTAACTGGCTTAATACATTTGCATAAAAATTGCATTGTGCATTGCGATATTAAACCTGAAAATATTTTGTTGCATCAAGAAGATGATGCACTTTTTCCTACGCCTAAAATTTGTGATTTTGGACTGTCTATAAAACTTACCGAGCCAGATGCAATAAAGCCCTGTTCTGCACGAGGAACTTTAAGTTATCTCGCACCAGAATGCCTAAAAGAGCCTGCTTTATATTCTGCAAAAGCGGATATTTATGCTCTAGCCGTTATCATGTTTATTTTGTCTACGGGCAGTATGATTTTTCCGAGGATTCAAGATGAACATTTGATTGCTCGCAATACTTTGCATGGCGTAAGACAAGCGATACCACAATGTGTCGATCCTGATTTTCGAGTTGCGATTGAGCGGGCTTGGCATCAAGATCCTCGAGAAAGACCCAGCGCTGAAGTGCTGATGAATTTTTTTGGCGAAAAACAAACTTTGGATGAGGCTGAGAGCCCTCAAATGGAACATGTACTGAAATAATTATGCTCTTTTTTGATAAAGAGCATAAAAAACCTGACCTGCTTTTTGTTGTTTTAAGCAAGTCCATTGTGTTTCGTTGAGATGAATCATTTGCCCCGACTCGACGTAAAGTAAGCCCTTTGGCTTTATAACACGAAAAACACATTCTTGCAGTGGTTTTTCATACCAGTTTTGATCTGAAAAAGGCGGATCGTAGAAGACGATATCAAAAAAATGATCCTCAATCGATTTTAGAAATACGAGCAAGTCCAATTTAAAAAGATGAAGTTCGGACGAATGAAAGCTTGCAATTTGATTTTTCAGATGCGAGTGGATAGATGCTGAATGCTCAACAAAATAGACACTCTTCGCACCGCGAGAGTAGGCCTCCATACCAAGAGCGCCACTACCAGCAAAGGCATCTAGACAAATACTGTCTCGGATATCGTGCATCAGCCAATTGAACAATGTTTCGCGTGTTCGAGAGCCTGTCGGTCTTAAATCTGGAGCATCGGGAAATGTGATTTTTTTTCCCCGAAACCGCCCCCCAATAATGCGAACCTCTTGTTTCATGTGCGACCTACCTGAACGTTGAGTAGTTTTTGGGGTTGAACGTGTCGCTTGAATGCTTGTTGAATGTCAGATATTTGAACCATTTTTACCTGATCGACATAAGTATCTAGATAATTTTCTGGGAGTTTAAGTAAGCTAATCTTTAATAAAATTTGCAGTAAATTTTGATTGCTTGCGATGGATAAAGGAAAACTGCCAACAAGATACTGTTTTGCGCTCTCTAGTTCTTTTTCGGAAGGACCTTTTTCTATAAAATCTTGAAGTGTTTGGCGAGCGAGTGTCTCTGCGGTATGCGCTTGTGTTTTTTGTGTGGAAAAGCCAATGATAAAAGGACCCTCTGCTAGGAGTGGTGTAAATTTGCTGTATATTCCGTATGTCAGTCCTCGTTTTTCTCGTAATTCGATGGCAAATTTTGAAATTAAGTTTCCCCCTCCAAGAATGTGATTGCCTATCAGTAAGGGAAAATAATCTTTGTCGTTCGCACTGATGCCAAGCTGCCCCATTCTAAAAACAGTTTGTGTTGTGGGCAGCGGAATTTCGATGTTCACTTCTTCTGGTAACGCATTTGGTTTTGGAAGTGGTGAAGCATGGTTTCCTTTGGGTAGGCTGCCTGAGATTTCCTCCGCAATGCGGTGCGCTTGCGCTGAATCGATTGCCCCAACAAGCACAATCACTGCATTTTGTGCAACAAAAAACTTTTGGTAGAAAGATTTTATGTCTTTTGCGGTAATTTTTTTAACGGTCTCAACTGTCCCATCAATTGGATGACTGTACGGATGTTTGTGATAAAGCGTTTCATAAAAAGCGCGATCGGCAATGTTATCGCCTGACTCTTCATTTTGTCGAATGCGCAGCAGCTGTTGGTTTTTCCTCTGTTCGATGGACATTCCTGGAAAGTCTGGTTTTCCAATAACCTCCGAGAGTGTGTGGGTTGTTTGAGATAAAGCTTTTTGATGGTTAAGTGTGCGCACTTGTAAGACCACGTAATCACGCTCGGTTTCTGTATTGAATTGTGAGCCTACCTCCGCAAATTGTTTGGCAATCGTTTCTGCTGTTTTATGTGCATTTCCTTGGTCAATCAATTCTGTTGTCAGCATACTTAGACCAAAATTTGAGCCGTCATACGCTGAACCAGCGTAAAAAGCAACGCCAATGTCAAGAATAGGGACTTCCATGGCTTGATAAAAAACAACGGGGGTTCCTTGTGTTGTGGTGAAATGTGTTATCGGTAGTGCGGCATGAGCAGAAGCGCATAAGCAAAAGAAGGCATATAAAAATTTCATGAGCTTAGATCCTTTTCAGGGGTCAGGTGAGCATCTGTTTGGTTTTCTAATTTGAAATAGCGAGAGGCGGTTTCCTGAATGAGTTTGGGTGTAACTTTTTCTATCATTTGAGCATAATCGTCGATCACAGTTAATGGCAGACCGATGGCATCTACAATACCCAGTTCCATGGCCTGACTGAATGCTGAATCGCGCTCAAATGTTTTTTGCGCAATCAGTTGAGTTTTGACACGAGCCAACTCGGTCTCCAGAACCATGTCCTTTTGAAGTTTAGTGATTTCTTTTTGCATGGCTTCTTCCAACTGATGCATATCGCACTGCTGAGAGGGAGCTCCTAATAAGATAAACTGCGTATCGTAACGGGTGTACAAATTATATTGAACGCCAGTTGCACTTGCACATTGTTGTGTTCGAACCAGATGTTGCTGAAAGCGGCTGCTTTCTCCGCCATCCAATAGGGCTGCGATCACTTCAAGTGCGTAAGGTGTCATTTTTTCATCTGATTGTACGCTTTTGACGGATGGAACCGTGTATCCTCTTAAGAGAATTGGAACTTGAGCACGAGCTCGAATATCGACGACTTTAAGGCCCAGTGGAGGCGGCTCATGTTGCGATTTGGGTGGGCTGTATGGACGTTTACTCAAACGACCAAAATACTGTACCGCATCATCACGAACTTGTTCTGCTTTTACATCGCCGACTACAATCAGTGTGGCATGATTGGGTGCGTAATGACGGTGATACCAATCTCTGACATCAGCGATGGTCAGTTGTTGCAAATCATTCATCCAACCGATAACGGGTTGATGATAGGGGGTGGTCAAATGTGCTGCAGCTAAAAATCGTTCAAAGGCCAGCGCCTGAGGGTTGTCTTCGGTGCGCATGCGTCGTTCTTCTTGAATGACTTGAATTTCTTTATTGAACTCATTCGCGTCAAGTGTTAATTGCTGCATCCGATCAGCCTCTAGCTTGAGCACGAGAGGCACATGCGTTGCGGCTATTTTTTCAAAGTATGCCGTGTAATCGTTTCCAGTAAATGCATTTTCTTGACCGCCGATAGAGGCAATGATTTTCGAAAAAACACCCATCGGATATGCTTTTGTCCCTTTAAACATCACATGCTCCAAAACATGTGAGATCCCTGTCTTGCCAGAAGGATCGTCTGCTGATCCGACTCGATACCACAACATGACAACAGCGATGGGCGCTCGTTTGTCTTCTTTAACTAAAATTTTTAATCCATTGTTCAATGTAAATTGTTGGGTGGTTTGTCCTAGGACCGAAAAGGCCATGGCCAGATGTATCAAGAAAAGTATAAAGCGCATAGGCGACCCCACAGAAAAAGTGTTAGAATGAGTCTTTCGTTGTTTACTTGCATAACACACATGATGAAATGGCTCAAGCGAAAAACTGAAACAAATCCCTCTCTTTCAGGGGAAAACACATCAGCAGATACAGATGTTGTCAATCAGCCTGGATTCTTCACGCGCTTAAAGCATAGTTTAACCAAAACTCGAACGCAAGTCGGTCGAGGTCTTCGTCAGCTTTTTGTTGGCAAGACCACCATTGACGAAGATTTGTTGGAAGATCTTGAAACACAGTTGTTAATGGCTGATTTTGGAATTGAAACGACGGCATTGCTTTTGCAACAGCTAAAAGAAGACGTTGCCCAGTTAAATCTGTCAGAGGGCGATGCAATTTTAATGGCGTTGCAGCGTCGAATGGTTGCGTTATTTAAACCCGCTTCTTCTCAAACAACCCATAAGCCGCGTGTGGTTTTGATGGTTGGTATCAATGGTGCAGGCAAAACGACAACGATTGGCAAGCTTGCACATTTGCATCAAAGAGAAGGTCTAAAAGTCATGTTAGCCGCCGGGGATACTTTTCGTGCAGCGGCTGTTGAACAATTGCAAGTTTGGGGAGAGCGGAACGACATTCCCGTTATTGCTCAGCATACGGGTGCCGATAGTGCTTCTGTTGTCTACGATGCGTTCCAGGCCGCAAAAGCACGAGGGATTGATGTTTTATTTGCGGATACCGCAGGACGTTTGCATACACAAAGTCATCTGATGGAAGAATTAAAAAAAGTGAAACGGGTGATACAAAAAATAGAACCAGAAGCACCTCACGATATTTTACTCGTCTTAGATGCCAGCATTGGACAAAATGCTTTAAATCAAGCAAAACAATTTCATGAAGCCATTGGCGTAACAGGTATTGTCATGACAAAATTGGATGGTACTGCAAAAGGTGGTATCGTATTTGCAATAGCACATACACTGGGTGTCCCAATGGCTTATCTTGGCGTGGGAGAAGGCATAGACGATCTGCGGCCATTTGACGCGGAAGAATTTGTTCAGGCGATATTTCAAGATGATTGAATTCAAACAGGTGACGAAACGCTATCCAGGGGGCTTTGAAGCATTAAGCCAGATTGATTTTACCTTGGCTGATCAAGAAATGGTATTTTTAACAGGACACTCAGGTGCGGGTAAGAGTACATTACTGAAACTCATCGCATTGCTTGAGCGTCCAACCTCTGGCCAAATTATGGTAAAAGGCCAACCCATCATGGCTTTTAAAAAGCGAGAAATTGCCCATTATCGAAGAAATATCGGCATTATGTTTCAATCGCCTTATCTCCTAAATGATCGCTCTGTTTTTGATAACATTTCAATCCCACTTAAGTTACAAGGTGCTGATGATGGTGCATTGACCAAACGCGTACATGCAGCATTAGAAATGGTTGGACTTTTATCAAAAGAAAAAATGAGACCTGCGCACTTATCTGTTGGTGAGCAACAACGCATTGGAATTGCACGAGCCATTGTACATAAACCTTCTTTGTTAATTGCGGATGAACCAACGGGTAATCTCGATCCGGGATTATCTGCGGATATCATGAAATTATTCGAACAGTTTAATCAAGTGGGTGTTGCAGTTTTGATTGCGACTCACGATTTGGCATTGATAGCACGGATGAAGCATCGAATGATTGTATTAAAAGGAGGACGCATTTCGTGAAGACTCGCACTTTTTTTACGCATCATAAGCATGCCTTACTCAATAGTTTTGTCATGCTGAAAGATGCTCCGTTGGTTAGTTTTTTAACTTTTATGGTCATTGCGGTCGCACTGACATTGCCTGCTTTATTGGGGCTTTTAAGCCTAAATATGAAGGATTTTACCGATACATGGCAACAAGGACAGCATGTATCGTTGTATTTGAAACCAGAATTGAGTCATGTCGCACAAGAAACGGTGCTTGCTCGAGTTCGTGAAACGGATGGTGTTGCTCGTGCGACTTTGGTTTCCCCCGAGGAAGGTCTTAATATTCTCCAAGCTCAAGAAGGGTTGAGTGATGTTGCAGCTTACCTTGAACATAATCCACTTCCACCCGTGATAGAAGTTGTGCCCAATGCGGATTTGGATACACCAGAAAAGCTTGAGCAGTGGTCGAAAATGTTGAAAACACACGATCAGGTTGAACAAGTGAAGTTGGACATGCAGTGGGTTGAAAAATTGTATGCCATTTTAGGTTTCTTATCGACATTAGCTAAATCATTAATGGTCCTTTTGGGGTTTGCTGTGATCATGATTATCGGCAGCACCTTGCGTTTGGCTGTGGAGCGTCGTTATCAAGAAATTCAGGTTTTAAAGTTAATTGGTGCAACTGATCATTACATTGCACGACCTTTTTTGTATTCTGGCCTTTGGTATGGTTTAGGTGGTAGCATCATCGCCATAGTTTTGGTGATGTTATTTGTGTATAGTTTGAC
The DNA here is from genome assembly GCA_964513205.1 of uncultured Legionella sp. Lineage (GTDB taxonomy): Bacteria > Pseudomonadota > Gammaproteobacteria > Legionellales > Legionellaceae > JAGVJT01. Next base: position 120,759 of record CAZELP010000001.1, read on the forward strand.
TGGTGTTTTGAATGAGCTGATGACTTTGTATCACATCCAATTTGCTACGCTCCATTTTGATTGGGAAAATGTGGCAATGTTTATTTTATTGGCTGTTCTTTTGAGTCTTGTTGGCGCTTACTTATCAATAAAAAGGCAGTTGTCTTTGATTGAGCCTTAATTTGTGTTATCATGAATGGCCATCTGTTCTATTTGTCCATAGTAAGTTTTGAGGGAAAATCATGAGTTTGTTGATGCAGCATGCAATGAATATACCCGTGGGGAGTTTAGAGGCTTACATTCATCGGGTAAATCAAATTCCTATGCTATCCGCCGAAGAAGAGTTATCGCACGCTACTCGTCTTCGTGAAGCGGATGATTTAGATAGCGCCCGTCAGCTGATCTTACCCCATTTACGGTATGTGGTTCGTGTTGCGCGTGGTTATTTAGGTTACGGACTCCCTCTTGGTGATTTAATTCAAGAAGGCAATGTTGGACTGATGAAGGCCGTAAAGCGGTTTGACCCCACAATCGGTGTCCGATTGGCATCTTTTGCTGTACATTGGATTAAAGCCGAAATTAACGAATTTGTCCTTAAAAACTGGCGTATTGTAAAAGTCGCAACGACCAAAGCGCAACGCAAGCTTTTTTTCAATCTTCGTCAAATGAAAAAACGTCTTGGTTGGTTTAATGCAGAGGAAATAGAAGCAGTCGCGTCCGATCTCGGTGTCTCAGTCAAAGACGTCATGGTGATGGAACAGCGCCTAAATGCAATGGATGCTTCTTTTGATATAGACGATGAAGATGAAAATGAGACGTTTATGTCTCCCTCCCGCTATCTAGATGATCCTAAAAGCGATCCGGCCTATATTTTAGCGGAAGCTCAACAAGAAGAACGAACCGAAGACAGACTTCATACGGCTTTGCTAACGCTTGACGCTCGCAGCCAAGATATTTTAAGGCAGCGCTGGTTACTCGAAGACAAGGCAGAAACATTACACGCATTAGCCGATAAATATCAGATTTCTGCTGAACGTGTTCGTCAGCTAGAAAAAAACGCCATGAAAAAAATCAAGCAATATCTTGAAGCACAATAACATGCTTTGATTATTCCGGTTTTTTAGTGCTTATCCAATGAGAGAAAGAAATGGAAGTCGAAGAGCTTTATAGCTATTGTTTTGCTTGTTTAATAGAAGAAGGTCTTGAATTTGATGCTGCTTTTGTTGGTCCTGCAGTTAAAAGATTGTGTGAAGATAAGCTAATTGAGTGCGATGATGCTGCCGGATTAACGGCTCGCAGTTGGAATTACCTGGCAATTGTTGTGGGCCGCAGGTCAGACCCTTTGGGTGCTGCCAATCTCTTGAGTGCCTTATTTCATTGTGACTTGTTGAATGAAGATTATCCTTTTGCAAAAGCCAACTTGAAAAAAGTTCGTGAAACAGCCTTCCCACAAGATATCGCCCATTTTTATGATCGGGTTTACCGTTTTAAGACTATGACTGAGATAGAGCGTTTTCAGACGTGTTTTGATTCATTGTGTCAGTTCACATCAGAGCAACTGATTCAACTGACGGCCAGAATAGAATTGTTAATAGAGCATAACGACCAATTGATATTTGATCAATTTGAAGACGAGCTTCAATTGATCATCCGCTCACGATACTCAAACCGTCTTCAGCCTGTGGCGCTGGCTTATGACACCGAATCGGCCATGCAGCCCTTAACATTTATGGAAGATCAGCGTCTTGGTCGGGCGATGGATCATTATATGTGGTCTGTTGAAAAAATAGGGGTCGACACCTGTTACAGTCAATTGCTCGAATATTTATCGAGTTGTTATCGCAATTGTCCTTTGTCTTTAAAGAAAAGCCTTTCGACAGCAACGGCGAATGCGTCTCTTTTTCAGACCCAGGATATTCAATTACCCTTGACGTGGGGAGAGTTTGAACGCTTACCTTTGACTGAAAAAGAACGTCAAGAGGCACTTCAGTTGTATTATCAGAATCCATTGCATACGGCTTATCGTTTTTTTAGTGAAATAGAAACATCCACTCCTTGGATTTCAAAAACGCCTTTACATTGGAGGCCTTTTTTGGAGCATAAGACTTTATTGGCTGTACTTTGGACGGCCGTTACCGATAAAGCAATTGAGCCCATCGATGAGTATACTCATCAGGGGCGTGTGGATCATTTTATAGAATCTTTTGCTGAATATAGAAGAGCGCACAATCAAGATAAACGGCGACCAAGAGCCGATAGACCAGGTGAATATGAGTTTTATGATGATAGAGAGGGCGACAAACCAGGTTGTTTGTTGGCTTTTCGTCAACGTGCGTTTGACTCAGTGCAGGGACATCCTTTGTTTAAAATACTTTCTGATCATTTGCTTTGGAAAGAAGTTTGCGAACGAGTAGAGCTGCATTTTAAAAAAAGGTTACAAACAAAATTCGATGACAAGCGTCTGTCTGATTTGAGTCATGCCTGGCAAATGATTATAGATGGTGAAAAGCCGAACCTAAAGCCTTTAGCTCGCCTGAATGTGCCCAAAAAACTGCAAAGAAAATGGATGCGAGAACTCAAGGAAAAGTACGTTGATTTTGAAATGAATGCTTCTTTAAGAGAAAAGTATCGACAGTGGTTCAAACTAAATACGCGCACTTTGTCTCATGCTGAAATTTTTGGAGGAGCCGTGTTTCTTGATAAATTGCTCGAGTGTGAGCAAAATCAACGCTGTAAAATGCGGCCACAACAGTGTCAAACGAATGGATATCCATTCAATTTTTTGCTGTCGAATGGTTTAACTAGGGTGTCTGCTCAGGAAAAGATGGAGACGGACAACGATGCTCATTTAGAATGTTCCCATGCAGATCGGTCGTTTTTAGGATGACGGGAAACTTCCACAGTGTATGCAGATGTTTCATCACTTGATCGGTTGTATGGCCAAGTGGCACTCGATTGTGTTGTGTATAGTGCAAACAAAGAGAGCGATCACCTTCTAAATCGACGGAGAAAACCTGAATGTCAGGCTCGAGATAGCCTAGATTGTATTGTTTAGATAGTGCTTCACGAATAAATTGATAACCATTGTCGTCATGAATCGCTCGAACTAAATACTCGGATTTTTGATCATCGTCAACGAGATGAAATAGTTTGAAGTCGCGCATCAATTTAGGCGATAGGTATTGTGCAATGAAGCTTTCATCTTTATAGTTTCGCATCGCTTCATCAAGTGTTTTGAGCCAATCTGTATTGGCTAGATGAGGGAACCACTGTTTGTCTTCGGCTGTTGGTGATTCGCAGATTCGTTTGATATCCTGCATCATGTTGTAACCTAATGCATAAGGATTAATGCCGTTGTAGTAAGGGTGATCGTAAGGGAGTTGCATAATCACATTTGAATGGCTGGCTAATACTTCTAACATAAACTCATCTGTGACCAAGCCTTCATCGTACAACGCATGTAAGAGCGTGTAATGCCAGAAGCAAGCCCATCCTTCATTCATGACTTTTGTTTGTCCTTGCGGGTAAAAATATTGCGCAACTTTTCTGACGATACGGACAATTTCACGTTCCCAATGTTTTAAGAGCGGTGCATTTTTTTCGATAAAATAAAGGATGTTCTCTTGCGGCTCAGATGGATAACGGTGACTCTGAGATTCATCAACCCGATTTTTTGGGGTAGGAATGGTTCGCCATAACTCATTCACTTGAGATTCTAGGTATGCCTCACGATTGCGCTGACGAATTTTTTCTTCTTGAAGGGAAAGACCTGTCGGATGTTTGTATCGATCAACGCCATAATTCATCAATGCATGACAAGCATCTAAGATGGACTCGACTTCATCGATGCCGTATTTTTCTTCGCACTCGGAAATATAATGACGCGCAAATACCAAGTAATCAATGATGGCATCAGCGGATGTCCACATTTTAAAAAGATAATTATTTTTAAAAAAAGAGTTGTGACCATAAGATGCATGCGCAATGACCAGTGCTTGCATGGGCATCGTATTTTCTTCCATAAGATAAGCAATGCAAGGGTTTGAGTTGATCACCAACTCATAGGCTAGTCCCATCTCCCCACGTTGATAGCTTTTTTCAACATGTACGAAATGTTTTCCAAAAGACCAGTGATGATATCCAATCGGCATACCAACAGAAGCATAACAATCAATCATTTGCTCAGCCGAAATGATCTCAATTTGATTGGGATAGGTATCCAAGCGAAAATCTTTAGCGATTCGTGCAATTTCTTGGTCATATGCGCGAATGAGATCAAAAGTCCACTCTCCGCCAACTGAAAGGGGTTTCTTTCTTTTCATGCGACCTTCCTTTTAAAGAGCGCTCTAAAAACCGGATAAATATCGGCTACCGTATCGATATTCTCCATTGCAAATTGAGGAAATTGCTCGGCGAGTTTTTGGTACATTTCCCATAGGCTTTGATGATGTCTTGGCATAATTTCAATATATGCGAAATACTGAAGCATGGGTATTAATTTGTTCTGTAATATTTCAAGACAGTAAGGAGAATCGGCATTCCAATTGTCCCCATCAGAGGCTTGTGCTGCGTAGATATTCCATGCAGCGGGCGGGTATCGTTTGCAAATGATTTGATGCATCAATTCTAAAGCGCTTGATACAACCGTTCCGCCAGTCTCTCTTGAGTAAAAGAAATCTTCTTCGTTGACTTCTTTGGCTGAAGTATGATGTCGTATGAAAACAAGCTCTATTTTGTCGTAATTTTTCATTAGAAATAGATAAAGCAAAATAAAAAATCGTTTTGCAATTTCTTTTTTTGTTTCATCCATCGAACCAGATACGTCCATGACACAAAACATCACGGCTTGTGTTGAAGGCGCCGGTAGTCGAACACGGTGATTGTATCGTAAATCAATGGTGTCAATGAATGGTGTGGCTTTGATCCTTTTTTTCAGTGTTTCGATGAGTTTTTCAAGACGGATGCGCTCCATCTCATCGGGAACGGGAGATGCATTCAATATGTTCAGTTTTTCCGTGGCCTCTTTTAGTGCACGTTTGTGAGGCGATGCAATGGCAATGCGTCGGCTCATGGCTTGTCGCATAGAGCGAATGATATTTAAGTTAGTCGGAACTCCGGTGGTCGTGACACCAGCTCTGACCGTTTTGAACGTGGTGATTTGAGCGAGTTCTTTTTTTACCAGATCGGGTAACTCGAGCTCTTCAAAATAGATTTCTAAAAATTCCTCTCGCGAAAGCTCAAAAGAGAACTCGTCAACGCCTTCACCACTGTCGCTGGCCTCTCCATTCCCACTACCTCCGTCACCGCTTTGATTTTTCTTAATGGTGTCGCCGGCTAGATATTCGTTGTTTCCAGGTAAAACGCGCTCGACATGACCGCCCTGACCGCGTGTAAATCGCGGTTCAGCAAGATCTTTTTCTGGAATGGTTATTTTCTCGCCCTTGTCAATTTCAGTAATGCTGCGTTTTCCAATGGCGTGAGAGACCGCTTCTTTGATCTGATTTTTATATCGACGTAGAAAGCGTTGTCGATTAACGGTACTTTTTTTGCCCGCATTCAAGCGTCTATCTATCACTTGGCTCATAGGGAACCTTTCTATTTATTGTGATTTACGAACGCGTAAATACCATTCACAAAGCAAACGAACTTGTTTGGCTGTGTATCCTTTTTCAACCATGCGTGCAATAAATTCAGCATGTTTTTTCTTATCATCTTCAGACGATTTTGCATTGAATGAGATAACGGGCAACAAGTCTTCGGTATTGGTAAACATTTTCTTTTCAATGACCGTTTTTAGTTTTTCATAACTATTCCAGCGTGGATTTTTTCCATTATTATTGGCGCGAGCACGCAGCACGAAATTGACCACCTCATTTCGAAAATCTTTTGGATTTGAAATTCCTGCTGGTTTTTCTATTTTTTCTAAATCGGCATTGAGCGCTGCTCTATCAAAGATTTCCCCGGTGTCCGGATCGCGATAATCTTGATCTTGAATCCAGAAATCAGCATAAGTAATGTAGCGATCAAAAATATTCTGGCCGTACTCAGAATAAGATTCTAAGTATGCAGTTTGAATTTCTTTACCAATAAATTCTACATATTTGGGAGAGAGAAACTCTTTTAAAAAGTTGAGGTACTTGTCATGCTGTTCCTGAGGGAGCTGTTCTTGTTCGATTTGCTTTTCTAAAACATAAAGCAGATGAACAGGATTTGCTGCGATTTCGCTTAAGTCAAAATTAAATACTTTTGATAAAATTTTGAATGCAAAGCGTGTCGAGATACCATTCATGCCTTCATCCACACCCGCTGTGTCACGATATTCTTGATAAGATTTTGCTTTAGGATCCGTGTCCTTTAAACTCTCGCCATTATAAACACGAAGCTTTGAGTATAAGCTTGAATTTTGTGGCTCTTTTAAGCGTGTCAGTACGGCAAATTGAGCCAACATATCGAGAGTGCCAGGAGCGCAAGGCGCTTGATTGAGCGAGCTGCTGTCGATGAGTTTCTGATAAATTTTAAGCTCTTCGCTTACCCGTAAGCAATAAGGCACTTTGACGATATTGATTCTGTCGATGAATGCTTCATTATTTTTGTTGTTACGAAATGCCTGCCATTCTGACTCATTTGAGTGGGCTAAAATAATGCCTTCGAAAGGAATAGAAGATAGACCTTCTGTGGCATTATAATTCCCTTCTTGTGTTGCGGTTAGTAAAGGATGCAGGACTTTGATGGGCGCTTTAAACATCTCTACAAATTCTAGAAGACCGCGGTTTGCACGACAAAGTCCGCCTGAGTAGCTGTAGGCATCTGGATCATCTTGAGAAAATTCTTCTAATTTTCGAATGTCTATTTTTCCAACAAGTGATGAAATATCTTGGTTGTTTTCATCACCTGGTTCTGTTTTTGCCAATGCAATTTGTTTAATTTTAGATGGTTTAACTTTGACAACACGAAACTGATTGATGTCTCCATTGAATTCTTCAAGACGTTTAGCTGCCCAAGGAGATAAGATATAACGAAGATAGCGTTGTGGTATCCCATATTGTTCAAATAATAATCCCGCATCTTCTTCATAGTTGAATAGAGACAGCGGGGAGTCGAATACGGGAGAACCCTTAATGGCATAAAAAGGAACTTTTTGCATCAACTCTTTGAGTTTTTCTGCAAGGGAAGATTTGCCACCGCCGACGGGTCCTAGAAGATATAAAACTTGTTTTGTTTCCTCAAGTCCTTGTGCGGCATGCTTTAAAAAACCAACAATTTGCTCGATGGCTTCTTCCATGCCATAAAAGTCTTTAAAAACTTCGTAACGAGGAATGATTTTATTCGAAAAAATTCGAGAAAGGACCGGGTCATGGCGAGTGTCAATCATTTCTGGTTCACCGATCGCCATGAGTAAACGCTCTGCTGGATTTGCATAAGCAGTCGGATCCGTTTTACAGAGATCTAAATACTCGCTGAGACTAAGCTCTTCGGCTTTATTATCTGCGTAGCGACGAGTGTATCCTTCTAACAGTTCTTGAGTGGCCATTCCCTATTCTCCGTTTTACGCCTTTTGTTCAGTATAAAACGAAAAATAGGAAAGTACAGTAGGCAATTTTTTAAATGGGCTGAGGTGCTTCTTTTTCATCCAGTTCAGGAACAAATACAGGTGTTTTTTTCGGCACTAAAAACATCGATTGTGCTTGATAGGCAGCCTCTGCTTTGGCATATTTTTGCTGATATTCATACGCAACAACGCCTGTCAATAAAACAAGAGCGGCAGGCCAGCTGAATGCCAACGTGCCCATGACAAGTAACGGCATGGCCGTATTTTTAAGCAAGGCCACTGAAAATTTCTCAAAGGCCTCTTGTGTTTCTCTTTCTGGTGCGTTTCGTAGGACTTTTTCTCGATAGTAACTGTAATAATCCGCGGTCACATATAATGCAGAACCGACGACGACAATGAGATAACTCAAGCAAACAACAGCAGGTGCTGCGGCTAAAACTGATAAACAGAATCCTGATGCAATCAGTGTGGCCGCAAGAAGATTTGCGCAAAAATTTGATCGAAGTGTGTGTATTTGAATTTTTTGTTCTTGAATTTGCGCTTCTACACACGCCAATCTTTGGCGTGTATTCGCTATCAGTTCGCTAGGTGCATGACAATCGCACAAGTCTTTTAAATGTTGCTCGAGCGTTTTCCTTTCACGATCGTATTGTTGGAATTTTATTTTTTGATCTTTTTCAGCGTCCCATAGTCGATAAGCCAGCAGACTGAAGTCAAATCCTAATCCTGCTACTAAGAGAATGTTGGCAAGTGGATTTGCGATGCCAAAAAATTCAGCATAATTAGTCAGTGCATTTGTTGTCGCCCATACCAGATCATTTAAAAGTTGAGGGTAGCGTTTTTTTATTTCCTGATAGAATCGAGCGGTTCTCGGTACGTTTTCTTCTCCTTTCGTTGGGAAGCACGTGTGTTTGATCACAAGCCCCATGTTGATCAGGAATCTTCCAATAAAAAGTCCAACACTCAAGGCTCTGAATGTGGCGGTTGGGCCATTTATTTTTCGGTTGATTTCGTCCAAATCAAGAGAAAAATTTAGGTATTGCGGTAACAATCGAGCCCATCTATTCACGGTTAAGAAAAACTGTTGATCAGTTAATCGAGAAAAAGTGAACACAATACGGTAAACGTTAATAAAGGCAATCCAATTGCGTAATTTAGAAAGATGAAACGGAGTGGAAAGTAAATCGTCAAGATCAGCCTTTAAGTGCGCCACCCAGTTGCGCAATTGTTTTTGAGGAAGATGTCCTTTGGTATACAGCGACTCGATATCTTCGGCCATACGAAGATATTCTTGATGTTTGTCTGTATTGGGATAGCCGTTGTCTTTATAGTACTCAGAAAGCATGATGCAGCAATAATAACAATAGAGCCACAAATCTTTTTGATTAACCAATGTTTCTTGATTGAGCACTTGATATAGATGACGAAATTCTTCTTCCATTGGGAAGTGTTGAGAGGCCAAAAAGGCATGGTCATGCTGTCGTGCTGCTTTTTTTGCTGTTTCAAGCGAAATTGGAGAGGGTGATAATCCTATGTGCCGTTGTAAAAAATCTTGTTTGTCATTTAAAAAAAGATTTTCAGTTTGTGATGCACTTGGTTTTAGAGGTGTGTCTGCCATGCGGTTTTCCTTTATAAACAGAGTGGGCAAAAAATCAACTTTATCAGGTGTGATTCAAAGAAACAAGATTTGAACGAGGGTTTTTGATTTTTTCGTTGGGGGTAGACAACTGATTATTCGCAGGTCATAATCGTAGTAGCTCCAATCAGATTGATCCGAAAGCTGTTGATTTGTACTTCAAAAAAGGCAATCATATATTGGACTGATATGGTTGAATAATAACAATAATGGAGATATCTATGCGGAATAAGGTGTTATCCACCGTGCTTTTGACATGTGCTGCGGCTGCGGCATGTGCTGGTGATATGGGGCCTGTGGAGTCCTATGGTTTTAAGCCTTTTGTTTTAGGTGAAGCGGCTTATTCTTGGCCTCAAGTGACAGGTTTTTCTGTCAATTCAAGTTTAGGCTACATTTCTTCAACTGAGAAAGTGCAAGGTTGGGGTGGTCGTTTGGCAACGGGTATTTCACGCCAGCTCTCAGAAAAATTTGCCCTGAGTTTTGAGGGTGGTTTGATGTACAATGATCACATTGCGTCTATCCCTCGCATATCGATGAGTGGCGTCACAATTGAGCTGCCTAAAGATGTGTTGGGCGGCAGCTTTGATCAGTACGGTTTTGACTTGTTAGGCGGTATCAACTACGTCAGGCCCAAATACGACCTCTTCTTCAAGGCCGGTGCATTGTTTGAAAACTTAAGAGCAAGTATTGGGGTTAACGCCAACGCAATGCTTCAAAATAACTATCGCCAAGATCATTTTGTGCGTACGCAGACACAGATTTTGAATGCAAACATTGCGCAAGTGATGCCTGAGATTAAGCTCGGTGGTGCGTATCACTTTAACGAAGACTGGTCGATGACGGCTTCTTGGATGCATGCTTTCGGCGGTACTTTAGGCTTCTCTGCAAACGAACTTGATCTTCAAACAGGCTCGTTCTCTATTGGTGGTTTGGATCTTGATTTGAATAACCCGACTATCAATGCGGTTATGTTTGGATTGCAGTACAACTTTGGTTAATTCCAAAATCGTCTGAAGAAGCAACGCTTTTGCGTTGCTTTTTTTTATCTAAAAACGAGTATTGAGATATGAGTCGTATTGTTTTAAAAGAAAAAGTAGCCAAAGCGGCCTTGCCTTATCTTGAAGGCGAATCAATGATTGGGATGGGCACTGGGTCAACTGTTGAGTGTTTGATCCAATTGTTGCCGTCTATTCGTTCTAAAATTGAAGGGTGTGTTGCAAGTTCTGAGCGAACAGCGAATGCTTTGAGAGCAATAGGTATACCGGTTTACGATCTTTCTGCTGTAGGCGAGTTGTCTTTGTATGTGGATGGCGCCGATGAAGTCACTTCTGAACGTTTGATGATCAAAGGTGGCGGTGGCGCATTGACACGAGAAAAAATATTGGCCTGTGCGTCTCAACATTTTCTTTGTTTAGTGGATGCGTCTAAAGTCGTTAAACAATTGGGTGCTTTTCCTGTTGCCGTCGAAGTTTTACCTATGGCAAGGAGTTTTGTTGGGCGTGAGTTGGTCAAGTTGGGTGGGACGCCTGTTTATCGTACGCATTGCACAACAGATAATGGAAACCTCATTCTTGATGTGCATGATTTAGATTTATCTCAACCATTGCAGATGGAGACTGCTATCAAGCAGATTCCAGGCGTTGTGGAAAGTGGTCTTTTTATAAAACGTCCGGCCGATACTGTACTTGTTGCACATCAGGATAGAGTTTCTTCTTTTTAGCCAACAATATCAACAGACCCTAATGTGCGGCATCCCAATTGGGTCCAACTCCTACAGACACTTCGATTGGCACTGAAAGCGTGACCGCATTTTCCATTTGTGAAGTGATCACCTTTTTTGCAAAATCAATTTTTTCTTGATGCACTTCAAACACAAGTTCGTCATGTACTTGCATGATGAGGTGAATTTGAGACTCACCCATAAATATCTCATGAATATTGATCATGGCTTGTTTGATGATGTCGGCAGCAGTCCCTTGAAGAGGGGCGTTAATCGCGACTCGTTCTGCTGCTTTTTGTTTAATTTTGTTGGACGATAAAATATCCGGAATATAAAGGCGTCTGCCTAGAATAGTTTCAACGAAACCATGTTGACGTGCACTTTCCCTGGCAACTTGCATAAAATTAAGTACGCCTGGATAACGTTCAAAGTAGCGATTAATGTATTCTTGTGCGGTTGTTCGGTCAACACCCAGTTGTTTAGATAGACCAAAAGAGGACATTCCATAAATAAGTCCAAAATTGACGGCTTTTGCCCGTCGTCGTTGTTCTTGAGTGACCTTTTCAAGTGGTGTATGGAAAATCTCACTGGCGGTGGCTGTATGTATATCTAGCCCTTTCTGAAATGCTTGCTGCAATGTTGCATCTTGAGAGAGGTGCGCCATGATTCGGAGTTCTATTTGCGAATAATCTGCACTTAAAATCACATGATGAGGAGGGGCGATAAATGCTTTGCGTATCAGTCTGCCTTCATCATGGCGTATGGGAATATTTTGTAAATTTGGATCGGTGGATGACAGTCGCCCTGTTGCGGTAATCGTTTGATTGTAAGAGGTATGAATGCGTTGCGTATGCGAATTGATTCGTTTGGGTAACGCTTCAATATAAGTCGAGACGAGTTTGCTTAAGCTGCGATACTCTAAAATGACAGCCGGTAATCGATACGAATAAGCAAGCTCTTGTAAAACGGGTTCGCTTGTTGAAGGTTGCCCTGTTGGTGTTTTTGCCAAAATAGGAAGCTGCTGCTCGTGATAAAGCACTTCGAGCAGTTGTTTTGGCGAATTTAAATTGAATGCATGATGCGCCAAAAGATGTGCTTCTTTTTCGAGTGCATCGATCTGATGATGTAAACGTTCACCCTGGATTGATAATTGTGCTGTATCAAGACAAACTCCGCGAGCTTCCATTTTGGCTAATATAAGAAGTAAGGGATACTCCATTTTGATGAGGAGTTTTTGTTCATCTGTGGTTAGTTTTTTAGTGAGCACATGATGCAATTGTAAAATTTGGTTGGCCGTGATTGGCGCGTTGGGCTGTTCATTGAGATGTGTCTCAAATAATGCGTCTAATGTGGTGTTTTTTTGCGTGCTATTGATCATGTACGCTTCAAGCATCACATCTTGAAATGGTTCGCAAAGGTCGATTAATTGGGCGCGTAATTGATGATATGTTTTTTTTAACTGAAATCCGAGTTTTACAATATTGGGATTTTCAAATATCTCTTTAAACTGGATCCAGTTTTCATGTTGCATCGTTAAATGAAACGTTTGAGTGTCATCGGCACAAAATGACAATTCGATGTTGGATGATGTTTCTGTCCAGTGAAAACAAAAAAGACGATGTGTCTCGTTGTGCCATTTCTTTAAAAGAGCGGATAGGTTTTCCAATGATGCTTCAGTGTAAGAGCTGGTTGGCTTTTCGAGAGGCTCAGGTGTTTGTGATGACCATTCTTTTATCCAAGTTTTAAACTCAAGATCTTTGGCCAATTCTAACAATGCAGCATAATCCATGGCCTTGAATTGTAATGCATGTAAGGACATTGGCAGTGCGAGTTCAGTCTGAATCGTGACCAGTCGCCGAGAGAGCTCAAGTGTTGGGATAGTGCTACGAAGTGATTCACCTATTTTGCCTGATATTTCATTGGCATGTTCAATAAGCGTATCAAGAGATTGGTATTGTGTTAGCCACTTTACCGCGGTTTTAGGGCCACATTTGGGAACACCTGGAATGTTATCAGAACTGTCGCCAACCAAGGTTAGGTAGTCGATCATTTGATGAGGGTAAACGCCAAATTTTTCGTAAACACCTTGAGTATCGTAGCGTTGATCGGTCATCGTGTTGATTAGCGTCACATGCGGGTTGACCAATTGAGCCATGTCTTTGTCGCTGGTGGAAACGAGTACGGGGATATCGTTTTTTTGTGCTTCCACCGAAAGAGTGCCGATAACATCATCCGCTTCGACGCCAGGGATACTTAAAACGGGGATCCCCATTGCTTCTAAAATTTTGACAAGTGGGGCATATTGACTACTTAAGTCCGGGGGGGTTGGTGGACGATGTGCCTTATATTCAGGATACCATTCGTCTCTAAACGTTTTTCCCGGTGCATCAAAAATGACAATGAGTTGTGTCGGACGATAGGTTTTTATCAGTCGTCGTATCATGTTGACGACTCCATAAATGGCGCCTGTTGGTTGTCCTTTGCTATTGGTTAAAGGCGGAAGGGCATGAAATGCTCGAAAAAAATAGGACGAGCCATCCACCAAAATTAATGGCGTATTGTGCTCCATTTTTTATTCCTCTTTTGCTGTGTCGAGGCTTTCTATCAGCTGATTGAGTCTATCGTTCAGTTGTTTGATATTCTTTCGAATCATAGGAATGCGTGTTGTTGCCAACTCTTGTTCGATGGCTTTTTCTCGAGGTCTTGCTGGATTTCCGAGATAAATATTACCTTGTCGCAGGTGCTTTTTGGGCGGAACGCCAGCTCGAGCGCCTAAAATAACACCGTCATCAATAGTGACGTGATCACTCACGCCCACGTTTGCAGCAAAAATCACATGATCACCACTTGTGGTGCTGCCCGCGATGCCTGTGAATGCGCATAAAATGTTATGTTTCCCAAGCTTGACTGAGTGCGCAATTTGAACTAAATTGTCTATTTTTGTACCTTCTCCAATGACTGTTTCGCCGATAGTGGCCCTATCAATTACCGTGTTGGAGCCAATCTCTACATCATCAGCGATCACCACATGCCCGACGTGCGGAACTTTCATGTGTTGTCCGTCTGCAAGCATATATCCAAATCCATCGGAACCAATGACCGTGGATGCGTGAATCGTGACGCGTTTGCCAATGCGACAATTGTCATAAACTGTAACATGAGGACGAATGGTTGTGCCTGCACCAATGATGACATGATGTCCAATGTGTACGTGGCTTTTAATGACCACATCATCTCCAATTTCAGAGCGACTTTCAATGACCACATAAGGACCAATAGAAACATTTTTACCCATGATCACATCAGGTGCGATCACCGCAGTGGGGTGTATGCCTTTTTCAGGAGCATTGGGTGGGTAAAAATGATTGAGTAGCTCAATAAAAGCACGAAATGGATTGGCTACTTGAATAAGAGGTTTGGTTAACTGAGCGTGTGGTTGACTGACAATCACCGCAGCAGCTTCAGAGGCTTCTGCTTTTGCGATATTGTCATCTCCTTCGGCAAAAATAAGTGCGTTCGAGGCAATGTTGTCAATCGGAGAAAGCGCTGAAATGATGACTTGGTCATCACCAATGACTTGTCCATCAATCAGTTTTGCGATTTCATAAAGGGAAGTATTCATACTGTATCTCAAATTAAAATTTTCTTAGAACAATCGCCGCATTGGCTCCGCCGAACGCAAAATGGTTTGATAACGCAATGTCGACAGTAGCGGCTCTTGCCCTGTTTGGGACATAATCGAGGTCACAATGTTCATCTTGAGTATTGAGGTTAATTGTCGGAAGTAGCAAGTCATTTTGCATACTTAAAATTGTGGCAATGATTTCCATCGCGCCCGCAGCTCCAATTGGGTGTCCGGTCATAGCTTTTTGTGCCGTGATTGGAATTTCATAGGCTCGATTGCCAAAAATTTGTTTGATGGTTTGTGTTTCTGTTAAATCGTTTAATACGGTTCCAGTACCATGTGCACTGATGTATTGAATATCGTTCACTGATACACGTGCATCGTCGAGAGCGGCAAGAATAGCTCTCGATTGGCCTGCGCTATCTGGTGCCGTGACATGATGAGCGTCGCAGCTTGCTCCAAATCCTAAAATTTCAGCATAAATGGTTGCTCCGCGAGCTTTTGCATGTTCATAATCTTCTAGGATCAGCAAACCGGCTCCATCTGCCATGACCATGCCGTCTCGTGTTTTATCGAAAGGGCGACAGGCTGATTCAGGTGTTTCGTTGCGGGTAGACATGACACGAAGTTTACACCAAGCGGCCATAATGGTTTCCCAAACCAAAGATTCTGTCCCTCCGCAAATGGCGACGGATAATTTTCCCGAGCTAATCTGTTGAAATGCTTGACCAATGGCTTCCGCGGAAGACACACACGCATTGGATATTGTGGAGTTTGGGCCACCAAGACCAAATGCAATTGCCACATGATTTGCAACAGAATTGGGCATTCCTCGGATAACAGTTAGTGCAGGGATTTTTCTCCAGCCCTCGGTGTAGAAGGTTTTGTAAGCGCCCTCAAGCTCAGGTGCCCCTCCAAGGCTTGTGCCCACATATGTGCCAGCCAGTGCAAGTTCTTGTGGTGTTAAACCAGCTTGAACAATCGCTTCGTGTGCACAATAGAGTGCGTATTGGGCGACGCGTGGATATCGCTTGGGTTTGTTGAATTCAGGCAAATGGTCAAGTGGCAAATCTGATATTTCGGCAGCAATTTGAGTTGTATATGATGAGGGGTCGTAGCATTGAATCCTTCGGATTCCACATTGCCCTTCAGAGGCCGCATTCCAAAACTGAGATAAACCATTTCCGATGGATGAGGCTATCCCCATGCCTGTCACAACAACCCGATTTTTCATGCACAATCCTCACTCACCCAGCACCCCCTGCTTTGATAGTCCATACTATAAATCAGAGCTTGATTCTGTCAAGTTAAATTTAGATTCAGAGCATTGCGTCTTTGGTGTGATTCATCTATAATCCGCGCCGAAGATAAAGGTGATTCTGTGAAAAATAAGCAAGGTCTACGCGGTGCCTGGAGATTTGTGATCATCCAGCTTTTGTTTATTTTACTGATGGCACGCCTTGCTAATGCTATTTTGGGATTAGAAAGCATGTTTTCAGTGCTCATGGGTGGTGCGGTTTCGCTTCTTCCGAATGCTTGTTTTTCTTGGATTGTTTTTGGGCGATTCAAGGCCGTCGAGCTCAGGCAATATTTAAAACGTGTTTATCGCGGTGAAGCATTTAAAATAGTCCTCACGGCTTGTCTTTTTGCTTTTGTTTTTTGTTTTTTGAAGCGAATTGTCCCGTGGGTATTTTTAACGAGCTTTCTTCTTACACAAAGTGTGATATGGGCAGCTCCCTGGATTTTTTACGATAAGAGAGTGTGATAAATGATATCAAGTACTGAATATATCAAACATCATTTGACTTACCTGACTTTGAATCTGAAAACGATGGAGCTGGGTTCAAAGGGTGGATTTTGGACACTCAATTTAGACACGGTCTTCTTTTCTGTTTTGCTTGGAACTCTGGTGCTAGGTTTTATGTATGTGTGTGCTCGAAAAGTCACCACTGGCGTTCCAGGGAAGATGCAAAATCTTGCTGAGACAATGCTTGACTTTGCAAATGCTCAAGTCAATGACTGTTTTCACGGAAAGAGCAAGGTAATAGGCCCCTTAGCTTTGACTATATTTCTTTGGGTCTTCTTAATGAATTTCATGGATATCTTGCCTGTTGATGTTTTACCGATTGTAGCGGGTGCTTTCGGGCTACATCATCTAAAAGTAGTGCCAACTACGGATTTGAACTTAACTTTTGGCATGTCGCTCTCTGTTTTTTGCTTGATTTTGTTCTACAGTATCAAAATCAAGTCAGCTAAAGGCTTTATAAAAGAATTGACCTTAAACCCGTTCAACCATCCTTTGGCCATTCCTTTCAATTTTCTTCTTGAGTCGGTTACACTGTTGTCTCGACCCATTTCCTTGGCTTTGCGGTTGTTTGGTAATTTGTACGCCGGAGAGTTAATCTTTATTTTGATTGCACTTTTTACGCTAAACTCAACTGCGAGTCTTTCTTTTTCAGGCGCGGCATTGAGCTTGACACAGTTTTTGTTGGCCCTTGGCTGGTCGATTTTTCATATTCTCGTTATCACGTTACAGGCGTTTATCTTCATGGTCTTGACCATTGTTTATTTAAGCCTCGCTCACGAAGATCACGAGACGCATTAATCATTTTTAATTAAACAAATAGGGGAAAAAGTATGCAAGCAGTTAATTTAATCGCACAAGTTCAAAGTATGACGGTTATTGCAGTGGCACTATTGATTGGCTTAGGCGCCTTGGGAACTGCGATTGGCTTCGGTCTTTTAGGTGGAAAATTTTTGGAAGGTGCTGCAAGACAACCTGAAATGGTTCCGATGCTTCAAGTTAAAATGTTTATCGTTGCAGGTCTGCTTGATGCTGTTGCAATGATCGGTGTGGGTATCGCGTTGTTCTTCACGTTTGCCAACCCATTCATCAGCGGCTTATAAACACGACGGGGACTTTCCTAGTCGTCGTTACGGGAGAAATAAACGGTGGACATTAATATCACACTGATTGTTCAAATGCTTGTTTTTGCCGCATTTGTTTGGTTTACCATGACTTTTGTTTGGCCTCCATTGACAAAAGCATTGGAAGAGCGGCAAAACAAAATTGCAGATGGCTTAGCTGCCGCTGAACGTGGCCGACGCGAGCTCGAGCTTTCTCAGCAACGTGCTAAAGATGAGCTTAAAAAAGCAAAAGTTGAAGCTGCGGATATTATTGAGAAAGCACATCATCGCGCTTCTCTCTTGATTGAAGAAGCGAAAGAAGAAGCCCGACTTGAGGTTCAACGTACGGCGAGAGTTGCTTCTGAGCAATTGGCTCAAGAGGTTGGTCAAGCGCGTGAATCTTTGCGTAAACAAGTGGGTGAGTTAGCTATTCTATGTGCTGAAAAAATTCTAAAACGCGAGATCGATGAAAAAGCAAGTCAAGCGTTGATGGATAACTTGATTGAAGAGATCTAAATTATGTCGAACCAAGCAAGCATAGCAAGGCCCTACGCAAAAGCCATCTTTGAACACGCAGAAGCTTGTGGTGAGCTTCCTCTGTGGTCAATGTGCTTGGCGAGTTTTGCCAAATTGATGGGAGAGTCATCACTTGTTTCTCTTCTCAAAAATCCAACGCTAGAAATCGATGCTCAGGTTGATATTTTAATCAGCCTAGTGAGCAAAACGCTACAGCACTCGCCCAAGCATTTGCAGCAGTTTGTCCATGTATTGGCCGCGAATAAGCGTCTTTTTGCTCTTCCTGAGATTGCGGTGGTTTTTGAGCAATTAAAAGCAGAACAAGAGCGTACGCTAGCTGTAGAAGTAACTTCTTTTACCGCACTGACGTCGCAGCAAAAGCAGCGTTTAACAGAAGCCCTAAGCCGGAAGCTCAATCGAAGTGTGACTTTGACTGAAAAACTTGATCCCTCTCTTCTGGGTGGCGCTGTTATTCGTGCTCATCATTTGGTTATTGATGCCTCAGTGAAGGGTCAACTGTTAAAACTAGCAGCCAGTTTGGCTGCTTAATTGAGAGGATGGTTTCCATGTCACAATCCATAGCATTAAATCCTTCCGAAATTAGTGAACTGATTAGACAAAAAATAGAGCAATTTAAAGTCGTTTCTGATTCGCGTAATGAAGGTACAATTGTTAGTTTAAAAGATGGTATTGCAACACTCGAAGGTCTTGAAGATGTCATGCAAGGTGAGATGATTGAATTTGACAATCATGTCTATGGTCTTGCATTGAACCTAGAGCGTGATTGCGTTGCAGTCGTTATTTTAGGTGATGCAACAGGCCTTTCTGAAGGTCAAAAGGGTCGTTGTACAGGGCGAATTCTGGAAGTTCCTGTTGGTCGTGCTCTTTTAGGACGTGTCGTCGATGCTTTAGGAAATCCGATAGACGGCAAAGGCCCTATCGATGCTGAGCGTTTATCACCGATTGAAAAAGTTGCACCAGGTGTTATTGAGCGTCAATCAGTTAGCCAACCTGTTCAAACAGGTTTGAAAGCGGTTGATGCGATGATTCCTGTTGGTCGTGGTCAGCGTGAGTTGATTATTGGAGACCGTCAAACAGGTAAAACAGCGATTGCAATTGACGCCATCATCAACCAAAAAGACACCGGCGTGCTTTGCGTTTATGTTGCAATTGGTCAGAAGGCTTCTTCTATTGCGGCTATCGTACGTAAACTTGAGGAACATGACGCGTTGAAACACACGATTGTTGTGGTCGCAAGCGCTGCTGATTCTGCTGCGTTGCAGTTTATCGCACCTTATTCTGGATGCTCGATGGGTGAGTATTTCATGGAGCGAGGAGAAGATGCTCTAATCGTTTATGATGATTTGACGAAACAAGCATGGGCTTATCGTCAAATATCTTTGTTGTTAAGACGACCACCTGGACGTGAAGCTTATCCTGGCGATATTTTCTATCTACATTCTCGTCTGTTAGAGCGTGCTTCTCGTATCAGCGCTGCTTATGTTGAACAGTTGACTGGTGGTGAGGTTAAAGGCCGTACAGGTTCATTAACCGCACTTCCAATCATTGAAACACAAGCCGGTGACGTTTCTGCTTTCGTACCAACTAACGTGATTTCTATTACTGACGGACAAATCTTCTTGGATGTTGATTTATTCAACTCGGGTGTTCGTCCTGCGATTAATACGGGTTTGTCTGTTTCGCGTGTAGGTGGAGCGGCGCAAACAAAAATCATGAAAAAGCTTGGTGGCGGAACTCGTCTTGCGCTTGCTCAGTTTAGAGAGTTGGAGGCGTTTTCTCAGTTTGCTTCTGATTTGGATGATGCAACTCGCAAGCAGCTTGAGCGTGGTCAACGGATTACTGAGTTGATGAAACAGAAGCAATACAATCCGTTTTCTGTTGCAGACATGGCTGTTTCTTTATTTATCGCAGAAAAGGGTTACTTAGACGATATTCCCGTGGCAGAAGTGGGTGCATTTGAAGCCGCTCTTCGTAGTGTCATGCATACTCAGCATGCTGATTTATTGAAGCAAATCAATGAAACAGGTGCTTACGATGATGCGATAGAAAAAGCATTGAAATCTGCTGTGGATGAGTTTAAGCGCACAGGCAGTTGGTAAGACGGAAGGTTTGTCGTGTCTCTTCAAATATTGGCACGACTCCTTTACCTAACATTGAGGTGAAGCAGAACTATGGCTGGAGCAAAAGAGATTCGCTCGAAAATTGCGAGCATTAAAAATACGCAGAAAATTACGCGGGCGATGGAAATGGTTGCAGCGAGTAAAATGCGTAAGACACAAGATCGGATGCGCTCGTCTAAGCCTTATGCAACCAAGATCTATGATGTAGTGAAGCATTTGGCTCGTGCGCATGCAGAGTATCGTCATCCTTTTATGATGGAAAGGCCGATCAAAAGCGTTGGCGTGATTGTTGTGACCTCGGATCGTGGTTTGTGTGGCGGTTTGAACGTCAATTTGTTTCGAGATACCTTGAACCAAATTCGACAATGGCGTGCAGAAGGTTATGAAGTCAAACTTTGTATTATTGGCCGAAAAGGTCAAGCCTTTTTTAAACGTGTAGGCGGTGATGTTTTAGCCTCTGTCGAGCAGATTGGTGATACACCAACGCTGCAAGACCTGGTTGGATCTGTAAAAGTGATGCTCGATGCATTTGAATCCGCTGATTTGGATGCGCTGCACATTGTGTATAATGAATTTGTCAACACAATGACCCAAAAGCCTCGAATAAAGCAGCTACTGCCTTTGCCTCGTGATGAAGGTGATGGTAAATCTTTGGGACATCATTGGGATTATATCTATGAGCCTGATCCCAGAGAACTCATTTCTGGCTTGCTGACACGTTATATTGAGCTTCAGGTTTATCAAGCAGTGGTTGAAAACATTGCTTGTGAGCAGGCAGCAAAAATGATCGCCATGAAAAGTGCAACAGATAACGCAGGCGAGTTAATTAAAACATTTCAATTGGCGTACAACAAAGCGCGACAAGCGGCCATTACTCAAGAATTGGCAGAGATTGTCGGTGGTGCAGACGCAATATAAAGAGGGTATACGATGAGCGTAGAATCAACGATGCAAGTAGTAGGTGAAGTGGTTCAAGTAATCGGTGCGGTTGTCGACGTGGAGTTTTCCCGTCAAGACGTGCCAAAAGTGTATGATGCATTGCACGAAGTTGATGGTCAGCTTGTGTTTGAAGTTCAGCAACAGCTAGGCGATGGCGTTGTGCGCACGATTGCGATGGGTTCTACTGATGGCTTGAAAAGAGGAATCAAAGTTAGAAACACAGGCAATCCAATTCAAGTCCCGGTTGGCAAAAAAACACTTGGTCGTATCATGAACGTTTTGGGTGAACCGGTTGATAATGGTGGAGATATCGGATCTGATGAATTCTGGTCTATTCATCGAAAAGCGCCTAGTTATGAAGAGCAAGCGGGTAGCCAAGAGCTGCTTGAGACTGGAATTAAAGTCATTGACTTACTCTGTCCTTTTGCAAAAGGCGGAAAGGTTGGTCTTTTCGGTGGTGCCGGTGTAGGTAAGACCGTTAACATGATGGAATTGATTCGTAACATCGCCATTGAGCATAGTGGTTATTCTGTTTTTGCCGGGGTGGGTGAGCGTACTCGTGAAGGAAATGACTTCTACCATGAGATGAAAGACTCTAATGTTTTGGACAAAGTATCTTTGGTTTACGGTCAGATGAACGAGCCACCAGGGAACCGTTTGCGTGTGGCTTTGACTGGGTTAACGATGGCTGAGAAATTCCGTGACGAAGGTCGAGATGTACTCTTCTTCGTTGATAACATTTATCGTTATACTTTGGCGGGCGTAGAAGTATCTGCACTATTAGGTCGAATGCCTTCTGCTGTGGGTTATCAGCCTACTTTGGCTGAAGAGATGGGTGCTTTACAAGAGCGAATCACGTCAACAAAAACAGGTTCGATTACATCGATTCAAGCAGTTTATGTTCCTGCAGATGACTTGACTGACCCGTCTCCTGCGACCACATTTGCGCATTTGGATGCAACAGTTGTGTTGTCACGTCAAATTGCTGAAATGGGAATTTATCCTGCAGTTGATCCATTGGATTCGACTTCAAGACAGCTGGACCCATTGGTTGTTGGCCAGTTGCATTATGATACAGCGCGTCGTGTGCAGCAATGTTTACAACGTTACAAAGAGTTGAAAGACATCATTGCAATTCTCGGTATGGATGAGTTGTCAGAAGAAGATAAGCGCGTCGTTTCAAGAGCACGTAAAATTCAGCGCTTCTTGTCTCAGCCTTTCTTCGTTGCTGAAGTGTTCACAGGTTCACCAGGAAAGTATGTGCCATTGAAAGATACAATCCAAGGATTCCAGCGTATTTTATCAGGCGAGTTTGACGATTTACCTGAGCAGGCATTCTACATGGTGGGTAATATTGACGAAGCAATTGCGAAAGCAAAAACGCTGGTATGATGGGGCAAGATGAGATGGCTATAACCACACATCTGGACATTGTCAGTGCTGAAAAATCTGTCTATTCGGGTCTTGTTGAAAGAGTAACGGTGACGGGCATTCTGGGAGAGGTTGGAATACACCCGGGCCACGCGCCTTTGCTTACAGCATTAAAGCCAGGAGAGATTCGATTCAGGGCTTTGCATGGCCAAGAAGATGAAATTTACTATGTGTCTGGTGGTATGCTCGAGGTGCAACCGCATTCGGTTACCGTTCTTGCAGACGTTGTTGAAAGAGCGGATCATTTGGATGAAGCACTCGCTTTAGAAGCAAAAGCTCGAGCGGAAGAGGCTATGGCGAATCGTAACACCGAGATTGATTATACAGTTGCTGCTGCAGAATTGGCACGAGCTGTTGCTCAAATTCGAGCGATTCAAAAAATGCGCACCAAGCACAAGTAACTTTTAATCAAGTTTGCTTCATCTAAAAAAGCTCGGATTTATCCGGGCTTTTTTATTCAGCATCGATTTAGCCAAGGCGGCAAACCAAATATCTGGAGTGAAGCATCACTCATTTTTAAAATCACCTGGAATAAATACCAACATTCCGTATAAATTTTGACTAAAATCCATAGATGGCTATACTCATGATATAGAGATTATTGAGGCTATGTCATGAAACCTTATACTCGCCCTTTAGCAGGTCAAGACTCGTTGAATTTAACGCGTGTTTTACTGGAACAGCAAGTGGTAATGCCTTGGTTGAGTCGTGCGCAGATCGAGCATGTGAAAACAATGCGATTACGTGCGATGTTGGCGCATGCAAAGGCACATTCTGATTGGTATAGGCGTACATTGAGTCATATCGAGCCGTCTGATTTCACACTGGATCAACTGAGTACGATTCCTATCTTGTGTAAACGTGATTTAATGGAGCATTGGGATGAAATCGTAACAGACAAACGCCTGACAATGGAAGAAGCAAGCCGCTTTTTAATGGCACAAGAGGGCTACGATCTTTTACATGGTCATCATATTTTTGCTTCTGGTGGTTCTTCTGGGCGACGGGGAATGTTTGTGTGGGACAGTAACGAGTTGGCGGCGACGCTAGCAGCGCTATATCGTTATCAGTATCGAGATGAATTTGATTCTGGTGCACACTTTTCAACAGAGCCGTTGATGGTTGTCTCAATCGGCGCATTAAGACCTGTGCATTTGAGTGAAACCGTGTTCTCCTTACCGATTGTACCGCAGATGAACTATAGGGCATTTTCTGCATTGGCCCCAATTGATGAGTTAATTGAATCATTAAACGATTGTCAACCGACGCATATGCATGGCTATCCTTCAGTGATCGCAAGACTTGCTGCCAAAGCATTAAAAGGTGAATTAAACATTCATCCAAAGCGTATTCTAGTCGGTGCTGAACCTCTTTTGGATCACATGGTGGATTGTATTCAGCGCGCATGGCCTGATGTGTTGTTAATTAATAACTGGGGCTCGACGGATGCAGGAATTCACGCCGTGGGATGTGCCCACTCGGGAAGAAATCTTCATTTGCTCGAAGATATGAATATTTTTGAGTTTGTTGACGGTGATAATCAACCGGTTCCTCCAGGAGTATGCTCAGAAAAAATATTAGTGACAAACTTATTTCGTAAATCGATGCCAGTTTTCAGATATGAAATGGATGATCGAGTATTAGTGCTGACAGAACGCTGCCCTTGTGGTTCTGATTTTCGATTGATTAGCTCAATTGAAGGTCGTCATGAAGATGATTTTGTCTACGGTGAAATCATTGTGATTGCAGAGGTATTTGAAAATGCCATCATGGTTGAATCAGGTGTGGATGAATATCAGGTTCTGCAAACGAAGCAGGGGGCTGAAGTTCTGATTGTTCCTGACAAAGGCGCTCAAATAGACACGTCACGTATGCAAATCGATTTGATTCATCAGTTTAAGCAATTGGGCTTCTTAGCTCCTGAAATTAATGTTCGTCTTGTTGAGCAACTAAAACGTCATGATGAAACAGGTAAACTTAAACGATTTAAATGTTTATCGTAGTTTTATAGTCTGTTTCCGGTGTTTTTTCTTGAAGGCTATGCTTAATAGAGCCGGCCCAGCGTGTAAAAAAACGAACTGTTTCAACGAGTGGTGCGATTAGTGCGAGAAAAGCGGCTAAGCCCGCAATCATCAGTGCATTCATCATCTCTCGACTCTCTTGGCGCATTTCTTGAGTTTTCCCTAATAGTAGAAAGCCAATCGTGGCGCTAAAAGACAAGCACATTTGTCCAATAAAATGAAGTGACACGACAAGACTGGGCAATGT
Organism: uncultured Legionella sp.; assembly: GCA_964513205.1. Taxonomy (GTDB): domain Bacteria; phylum Pseudomonadota; class Gammaproteobacteria; order Legionellales; family Legionellaceae; genus JAGVJT01. Next base: position 145,470 of record CAZELP010000001.1, read on the forward strand.
TTCTTCAAAAAGAGCCTCCAAAGGATAAAACATGCCTAAACCAAATGCATTGATATCTTGATAGGGTTTAAAAAAATGTGAGTGTAATTGTTTTTTTAAGAGGTGAGGTGTGTGTTGATATTCTAAAATTCCAGTTAGATAGACCATGGTTATTCCTATTTATGTAAGGCTGATGGGATCGATATCAATACTGCAACGGATGTTATAGTCTTTTTCTAATTTTTCAAGATGTGGAGTGAATTCGTGCAACACTTGATGAAGTACTTTTCTAATGTTTGCTTTAACAAGTAATTGTAGATAATAGCGATTATTTTTTCGTGCCAATGGTGCTGGTGCTGGACCAAAAAGTGATAGTTCGTGTGATTTCAGGTGATTTTTAATGTGATGCATGGCTTTTAAAATAGGCTCCTTCTGTCTTCCATCGGCCCGAATAAGCGCTATATGTCCGAAAGGAGGCCAATTAGCCGCAGCACGTTGTGCCAATATGGCATTTGAAAACGCTTCATATCCTTGTTGTACCAGTAAGTTGAGTAATGGATGTTGGGGTTGATGTGTTTGTATGGCAATATGGCCAGGTACTTTTTCTCGACCGGCACGCCCTGCAACTTGAGTGATCAATTGTCCTAGACGTTCTAGCGCTCGAAAATCTTGGTTATAAAGTCCGGCGTCAGTATCTAAAATGACAACCAAGCTTAAATTGGGGAAATGATGACCTTTGGCCAGCATTTGTGTTCCAATAATAATTTGGGGTGTGCCCGTTGCGATCTGAGTCAAACAATCAAATAGTGCATCTTTCGTTTTAATTTCATCTCGGTCCATTCGAATAATCGGTATATTCTCGAAATGGCGCATAAGTGCTTCTTGAATCCGTTGAGTGCCATTTCCAATTGGAATTAATTCATCGCTATGACATGTTGGACATTGTAGCGGACGTTTTGTTTCAAGGCCGCAGTGATGACAAATTAAGCGTCCTTGATGATGAAGAGTAAGATGGCTATCGCACGCCGAACAATCGCAGATCCATGCACATTGGTGACAAAGTAAAACAGGCGCATAACCGCGTCTGTTGATAAAAAGCAGGACCTGCTGTTGATTTTGGAGTGTTTTTTGAATAAGACGTCGTGTTTCAAATGCGAGTCCGTCTTCTAAGGGCTGATTTCTGAGATCAATCAATTGATAATAAAGTTTGTTATTATTTTGTGCGTTATGCGTCAGTGAAAGTTTTGTGTATTTTTGAGTTTGGCTATTATAAAGACTTTCGAGACTAGGCGTCGCACTTCCAAGCACAATTGGGATATTTTCGAGTTGTGCTCTAAATATAGCGGCGTCCCTCGCAGAAAAACGTACACCTTCAGTTTGTTTGAAAGAAGCGTCGTGTTCTTCGTCTACAATAATTAGCTTCAATTTCGGCATAGGCGTGAATAATGCTGAACGCGTTCCTATAATCAACTGGATTTGATTTTCTTTTGCTTGTTGCCAAAAGCGTGCTTTCATCGCTTCAGAGACATCGGAGTGAATCACGGCGATGGGGATCTGAAAGCGCTCACTAAAGCGCGACACCAGTTGTGGTGTTAAACCAATTTCAGGAACCAGAATTAAAATTTGTTGTTTATTGGCAAGAATTTCGGCGGTCAATTGCAGATAAAGCTCAGTTTTTCCGCTACCGGTGACACCATGCAATAGCGTGCAATGAAATTGTCCCAGTTGAGCGCGTATTTGGTCGAAGGCCGCTTTCTGTTCCGCATTGAGCATTTTTGCGTGGTGATGTGGATCGTGAGAGAGTTTCAATATCGGAGGGGGTTTCAGGGTGCGTTTGCTCTGTTCTTTTCCCTGGCGGAAACGTTTGGGAAGCGCATGTGTTAAGACTTGCGGAAGGGGTGCATGATAATATCGACTAATCCATCGACAAAGTGTCAGTATTTCTTGGGTAAGAAAAGGGACTTGATCAAGGCATATCTCAATTGATTTCAATGCAAAATCTGGTTTTTTGTCACTGATTCCAGTGACAATTCCAAGGCGTGTACGATTTCTGAATGGAACCCATACTCGACTTCCAATCGGAGGAAGATTTTCCGAAGCGTATTCGAAATAATCTTGTCTTGTGTTGAATACACTGACCCGAATGATATGAGTGCTCATTTTTCCCAAGTGTGGCTCGCAGATTGTCCTGGTGCAGAAAATACTTTGACAACCAATCGTTCGATGCGATGCCGCTCTAATTCTTCTTCATTTTTGATCAACTCTTGAATAAACCAACGCGATAGTTCTTCTACGGTGATGTTGGTGACCGGCAACAAGGTGACATCTTCTTTTAAAAAGGGAATTTTCTTTTGATTGAAGGTGAAATAGTAATAGGTTTCATCTGAATCATAAGTTAAAAAAGGAGAATACATTGGCATCAAAAAAGTCTGATTTAAATGCTCACATAATTCATGAATACGTCGTTTATAGTATCGATAATCAAACGTTAAGCCATTCTCTTCTACATGGGTGGTTAAAGCAAGATAGACACCATACCAATGACCATGTAATGGCTCTCGTTCTGTTGCAGAAAAAATAGTCGTATGTCCTGCTGAAAATTTCATCGACTCTTTTTGTAGTTCGATGGTCGTTAAATATCGCGTCATGTTATAAACTCGCTCGTTTATCAAAAAGTTGAAATCCCTGCATCGGTTCAGTGAGATGTTTGGTGAGCCCGATGACCTTAAATAATTCTCCCATTTCGCTTGGATGAGTCAATTGCCGAATGGCTTGGCGATCTTCATAGGAAATGACAAAATCTAAAATTTTATTTGAAAGTAAAAAAGCCGCTTGATTGGTGTATCCTGCGATATCAAATCCCGCTTCGTGGGCTGATAGTGCCACATGCGTGAAATCTACATGCGCGGTAATATCTTCCAACCCAGGGTGTGTGAGCGGATTGGTATGTGATTGATGTTTGCTGTGGCACATCAGCGTGCCTTGGTTTCTGTCTGGGTGATAATATTCATGTTCAGGAAAACCATAATCGACAATCAACATGGCTCCTTTAGTAAGAACTTGTGCACATTGTTGTATCCAATCTTCAAGCATGAGATTCACTTCTGATGCATAAGGTGTTGTGATGTGAGTTAACACGCGATCGACATGTTTGATTAAGTAGGTGTTGTGACATTCTAAAAATTGCTCTTCAAATTGGTCGTTTTTCAGGCCAATAAAGCTCTCGAATAAGCCATTTTCCGTTTTTAAAAATCGATGAACGGGCATTGCATCTAACACTTCATTGGCGATCAATACACCTTCAAATGGCTCTGTTGGCCATTGCGTGAGCCATTGTACTCGCTCAAAGAGGGTCGGCGCATGTGTTTTGATGTATGTTTGTTGTTGCATTTTTAGAGATGCACTGACATCTAGAATGAAGTAAGCATCCGGTAGTTGGCCGATTTCTTCAAGTTTTTGCAGAATGTGAACGCAAAGTTTTCCTGAGCCGGCTCCAAACTCAAGAATTTTAGGGGCGGTAAGATTTTTAAAAATTTCAGCGCATTGATTGGCAAGTGCGTATCCAAAAAGCGGAGTCAGTTCGGGTGCGGTAATAAAATCTCCCTCTTTACCTAAGGGCGAGCCTGCACTGTAATAGCCGACGTACGGCGCATACAGCGCATAGTGCATGAACTCCACAAATGGCATATTGGGTCGATTTTGCAGTTGTTGTAAAAAGTAATCTTTAAATTGTATCATGAAGGCAGGAAGGCTTTGAAAAGTGGTATTCTAGACGACATCATTTTTCTGCTCAAGTTTTGTGGCTAAATCAATTGGATCTCATCACATTATGGCGCATAGTCGATATGCTAATTTGCAAAAAAATTCAGGCAAAGATGCGCCTGTTGCCTTGGTAACGGGTGGAGCAAGACGTGTCGGCGCTTCTATTGTTGATAAATTACACCAAGAAGGTTTTCGTGTCATTGTGCATTACCGTGACTCTTTGGATGCGGCGATAGCTTTGACCAAAAGACTGAATACCATTCGTCCTGAAAGCGCGTGGTCTTTGCAGGCGCTTTTTCAAACAGAAGCCGATGCACAGCGCCTGATTGAATCGGCTATTCATATGGCCGGTCAGCTGGATGTATTGGTAAATAATGCTTCTGTTTTTATGCGTACGCCGATTCAACAACCTATACCTTATGCCACGCATCAACTCATGTGGACGACGAATGTGTTTACTCCCTATTGGTTAAGTGAGGCGGCGTTTCCGTTTTTAGAAGCGAGATCAGGGGTAATTATTAATTTAACGGATATTCATGCGGAACGTCCTTTGAAAGATTATGGGGTGTACTGTGAAACAAAAGCGGCCTTGCGAATGCAAACCTTGGCCTTTGCAAAAGCCTATGCGCCAAAGGTACGTGTTAATGCTGTTGCTCCGGGTGCTGTTGCATGGCCTGAAGGAGAGAATATTCTAGATGAGGCCGTTCAGGCCGCTGTTATTGAAAAAACACCGCTACGTCGCCATGGTCATCCAGATTGGGTCGCAATGGCGGTTTTTGACCTGATTCAAAATCCTTTTATAACAGGCCAAACCCTACGCGTTGATGGCGGAAGAAGTTTGGGTTAAGTGCTTAGTCTGGTAATTTTTCGGGTCTGCCTTCTCTAAATTGTCCAAAACTTAGAATACGAGAAATTTGATGATTGGCATTGAGATAAAGGACACCGTTGTCATTGTTGACGGCGGGGAATAGCAACAATTCGTTGAGTGTGGTTGTGAGCAAAAAGCTGTCTACACCCAAAGCATAAAGACGACCGTAACTGTTAAATTGCTCAGGCCAGTTCTTATCACCTAAATTGTGTGAAAAAATCCAAGGCATGTCACAAAAGATGATTCCGTTTAAATCCCGATCGCGCATGGTGTTTAAGCTTCCTCCATACACACTTGAGGTTGCGTATACAGGGATATCATCGGCGTAATAATAATTCAATAATGGTTTAATTTGTCGCGCACTGGAGGGGTAAGCGACAAGAAAAATCACATCAAAATCTTGTCTTCGGTGTGGAATGGATTCAATGCTTCGACCCAGAAGCTGTTTAATTTGTTTCGCGCGAATTTCACTGGCATCAATATGCAACAAGCTTCTAATCCGTTGATTAAAATTATCTTGGGGTTGATAGCGTAAGGTGTCGATAATTTCACCGCCACTACTGGCCCATTGATCGCGAAATGCTTCAGCGATGTCTTCACCCCAAGAGTTGTCTAATCGAATGATTAACGCCTTTGAATACCCCTCTTTCCTTGCACGAGCGGCAACTTGTCTTGCTTCAAGCATGGGTGACAGGCCAAACTGGAAGGTGTCTGGTGGAAGTGCTGATCGCACATCATTGAGTAAAATAGTCGGCACCGGATGATCCAGCTCTGCGACCGTTGCCACATCATTTTTTGTGAGCGGACCAATAATCAATTCTGCTCCTTCCGCGCAGGCTTGCTCGTAAATTGTGGCGATGGCCATCGCATTGGTGTCATAGAAACGAACATTCATGAATTTGGCGGCACCGCTGGCCTCATAGGCTGCGAGGAAACCTTCTTTGATGGCAATACCAGGCCCGGCCAATACTCCTGTCAGTGGCAATAGTAAAGCGACTTTTTTAGGTGGAGGGTACAAATGCATGCGCATTTCTTCTAGAGAATAAGGCAATAGCCCAATTCCAGGATGACGAGGATACTCTGATTGCCATTGCTCTAATTGTGTCAGCATCATTTGTGGACGCAAGTGATATTTTCTGGAAATGGTCGCCAGTTTCAGCCAACCTTGGATGGTTGAGCGTGCAGGTGTTTCTAGGGATAAGGTTTCCAACTCTTCAATCGGGAGTTGTGTGAGTGATAACCAAAGTGTGCGACGATTGTTTTGTTGTAGCGATTCGTCAGGTAAAAGTGGTTCAAGTTTAATGCGCTCAGAAATAGAGAGAATAAGGTTATTCTGTTTTTGATAAGTTTGCGCCAAAATGTCGTGGTACTCAGCTTGATAATAGGTGGAGAGAGTTTGTAAGCTTTTAATTCCTCCGAGTGTATTCAAGATGGAGTCTATTTGTCCTTTTGCTAGTAAAATATGCGCTTGTAAAATTCGTTTTTCGTCTTCTGTTTCGATGGACAGCGGATTTATTTGTGTCAAAATGATCTGTGCTTTTTGCCACTCGCCTTCTTGAATGTATCGACCTGCGGCCATCACAAAAAGCTCTTGTTGCGCGTCCCCGGTTTGTTTTTGTGCGAGCGCAAGATAAGCGGTTGCTGGCATGGTATACGGACTTAGAGCCGACTGGACGTGGCGTGGAGTTGAGTCTGTTATTGTGCTACAATTTGATAAAAATAGAACCATCAACACAATAAACAGGAATTGAAAACATCGCATACATGCACCTAAGAGACATCAACGAAAGAACAAGACAGGATAAACCATCATGACAACCACCACAAGTCCTGGAACTTTATATCTGGTTTCAACGCCGATTGGAAATCGCGAAGATATCAGCTTTCGGGCGCTTGCTACCTTAAAACAAGTTGATTTTATTTTGGCTGAAGATACACGTCATACGGCGCCGTTACTCTCTCTTTTTGGGATACAAAAACCATTAGTCGCTTTGCATGCGCATAACGAAGCTCACCAGAGTCAGGAGATGCTTTTACGCTTGCTCAATGGTGAGAGTGCGGCATTGGTCAGTGATGCAGGTACCCCTTTGATCAGCGATCCGGGATTTGTTTTGGTGAAAATGGCGCGTGAGGCAAATATTTTAGTCGTACCTATTCCGGGTGCCTGTGCTTTGATTGCGGCACTTTCTGCTTCTGGGGTCCCAACGGATGTTTTTACTTTTATTGGGTTTTTGCCCACGAAAACAGCGGCTCGAATAAAAAAACTTGCTTGTTTTGCAGGGGTAGGTCACACCCTGGTGTTATATGAAGCCACGCATCGCATTGAAGCTTGTATCGAAGATATTGGCACTGTTTTTGGTGAGGATTATGTTTTTGTTTTAGCCAAAGAGTTAACAAAAACACACGAGTGTTTCAAACAAGGAAACAGCAAAGCGTTGCAAGATTGGTTTGATGAAGATAAAGCACGAGTCAAGGGGGAGTTTGTTTTAGTACTTCCACCCAAACCGGTGGTGGTAGAAGATGATCTCGATCATCATCTTGGTATTCTGCTGGAGGAGCTTCCTCTAAAACAGGCTGTCAAATTGGCTATCGCATTGACAGGAAAACAAAAAAACGAAGTCTACAATCGAGCGTTGATGATTCAACGAGGAGAGCATTTATGAAAGATGGCAAAAAATGGAACCGATTTTACCTGTACTTACTTTTCTTTCCTGTTTGGGTAAATGCCGCGCAGGTCATGTTGATTGAACATCCTGTTTTTGGCGTCACGGAGGTGCATTACGAAGAGGTCAATGGCTATGCGATTGCTGAAGGTGACATCATTTTAAAACCTGTTGCAAAGAAAGCCGACTTAGGTGCTTCGATTATCAAACTCAAAACGAGTCATTGGCCAAATGGAGTGATCCCGTATGTGATTGATGAGGCTTTACCAGAAGCGAACCGTATTTCAGTGAAAGACGCAATCGTACTTTGGGAGCAAGTCACTTCTGTGAAATTTGTTTTAAGAACCGCTGAAAATCAAGATGAGTATCCTGATTACGTCGCATTTGTCCCTGATTACGGCAGGCTTTGCGCGTCTTATGTTGGGCATCGTGGTGGTCGGCAAGAAGTGCAACTCTCTCCGCGATGCTCAACCATGATGACCACGCATGAAATTGGTCATCTGCTTGGTTTGTGGCATGAGCAATCAAGAATTGACCGTGACAATTATGTTCGTATCGTATGGGAAAATATTGAAGAACGTTCAAAATATAATTTTGCACAACATCTGACGGATGGAGTGGACCATGGCCCATACAACTATGAATCCATTATGCATTATTCTGCGTATGCTTTTTCAAAAAATGGAGAGAAAACCATTGAGCCTTTGGTAGATGGTGTTACGATTGGTCAACGTGAAAAAATTAGTCCTCTGGATATACAGGCTGTGAACATGATGTATCCAGAAAACCATAGATAAGGATAATTGCATGTCAAATCGAACTGTATTTTTAAAGGATTATTGTCCGGCTAATTTTGCAATTGAAGATGTTTTTCTTGAGGTGTCGCTGTTTGATTCGCATGCGCGTGTCGAAAATCGAATGTCAATGAAACGAACTGCATCTGGAGCATTGGTGTTGCAGGGAGAAGATCTGAAATTAGTGGATGTTTTTTTAAACGGAGAACCTTGCGATACGTACACATTAGGTGAAGGTCATTTGACGATTCAAACGGCTTTGGATTCTTTTACATTGACGATTGTAACCGAGATAGAGCCTCAGCATAATACCTTGTTGTCTGGGCTTTATCGTTCAAATCAATTGTTCTGTACTCAATGTGAGGCACAAGGTTTCCGACGTATCACATATTTTTTAGACAGACCAGATGTGTTAACCATCTTCACAACAAAAATTATTGCGGATAAAGCGCAATATCCAGTTTTATTGTCCAACGGAAATTGGGTCGAGGGTGGTGACTTGAGTGATGGCCGGCATTGGGCTCTTTGGCATGATCCTTTTAAAAAGCCCTGCTATTTATTTGCACTTGTGGCAGGTGATTTGGCTTGTGTTTCCGATCGTTTTCAGACCTGTTCTGGGCGTTCAATTGATCTCAAAATTTATGTTGAACATGGTGCAGAGAGCCAATGCGAGCATGCGATGCAGTCTTTGAAAAACGCCATGCGTTGGGATGAGGAAAATTTTGGTCGAGAATATGACCTTGATTTATACATGATAGTGGCCGTCAGTGATTTCAACATGGGCGCCATGGAAAATAAAGGATTAAATATCTTCAATGCCAAGTACATTTTGGCCAGTCCTGAAAGCGCGACAGATCATGATTATGCAGATATCGAGGGTGTTGTTGCGCACGAGTATTTTCATAATTGGACAGGAAACCGAGTCACTTGTCGCGATTGGTTTCAGTTGAGCCTAAAAGAAGGACTGACTGTTTTTCGAGATCAAGAGTTCTCTGCCGATATGAACTCAAGAGATGTGAATCGAATTGTCGATGTTCGTCTTTTAAGGCAAACACAGTTTCCTGAAGATGCGAGTCGAATGGCGCATCCGGTTCGTCCCGCCTCTTATCAAGAGATAAACAATTTCTATACCACAACAATTTATAACAAAGGGGCAGAGGTGATTCGAATGCAATCTACTCTGCTGGGACGTGCGGGATTTCGGCGAGGGATGGATTTATACTTTGAACGGCACGATGGTCAAGCTGTAACCATCGATGATTTTGTGCGAGCGATGAGTGATGCAAATCAGCGAGACATGACTCAATTTATGCGATGGTACAGTCAAGCCGGAACGCCCGAGGTTCGTCTTGTTTCTGAAAGTTACCAAGAAGGTGTTTTATCGATTACGTTTGAGCAAACGTGTCCTAAAACACCAGATGGTGATTTGAAAAAACCTTTTGTCATTCCCATTCGATATCGATTGTTCGATCAACAGGGTACGGCAATCAATGGTCAAACAGATTATTTTGAATTAACTGAAACTTCGCAGACATTCACGATTTTGGGATTAAAAGAAAAACCGATAATGACGTTGTTGCAGGATTTTTCTGCTCCCATTATTTTAACTCGGGATGTTCCTTTTGATGAGCAATTGCAGATGCTTCGTTATGATAGCAACGGTTTTGTGAAATGGGACATTTCGCAGCAGTTGGCGCAAAATGTATTGCGAGATGGATATCAAAATTTAGGCAAAGATTTATTTTTGAGTCCATCCTTACTGCGTGTTTATCAAGATCTTTTAAATGACGAGACACTTGATCAGGCTTTGCGCGCTGAGTTGTTGACTCCGCCGTCATTTGAAATTTTAGCGAATGGCATGCATGAAATTGATGTGGATCGAATCGAGCTTGTGCGAGATCAATTCAAAAAACAGTTAGCAAAAACTCTGGTACAGGATGCCGCTTCGATGTACATGCAATTAGTTGGAGCTGAAAATCATGCAATGGATGGTCACGGGTATGCAAGACGGCGTTTAAAACATGTTTGTTTGTGGCTCATGATGACGGCCGAAGCAGAGCAGGCGCCCTCTCTTTGTGAAAAACAATTGACAGAAGCCAAAACCATGACCGATGTGTTGAGTAGCCTTGGGCTTCTGGTCAATGGAGTTGATGCTGAGAAACGTGCTGCAGCACTTCTATATTTTTACAATAAATGGAAAGAAAATGATTTGGTCTTAGACAAATGGTTTTCTGTACAAGCGACAAGTGATACTCCAGATACGCTTTCAGTGGTCAGAAAACTGCTATCTCATCCAAAATTTGTCATGACAAATCCCAATAAAGTACGCGCGTTGGTGGGGGCTTTTTGTCAAGCCAATCCTCGAAATTTTCATGCAATAGATGGCAGCGGATATCATTTTTTGACCGAGATGCTTTTAGAGTTAGATGCAATTAATGGCCAAGTCACCTCCACACTGGCAACACCGTTTACGCGTTGGCAACGGTATGACAAAACCAGACAGGGATTGATGTTGACTGAGCTTGAAAAATTAGCCTCGCATCGTTTATCAAAAGATTTGACCGAAAAAGTAGTCAAAAGCCTGGAGCGTGCGTGACCATTGAATGTTATGCTGTGGTCGGAAACCCCATCGACCACAGTCTTTCCCCCGATATTCACTTGGCTTTTGCAAAAAGTATACACAAATCAATTCAATATGCTCGTTTGGGTGTGACGTCTCATTTTGAAGCGCGTGTTTGCCAATTTTTTGATGAGGGCGGAAAAGGGCTGAATATTACGGCTCCTTTTAAAATACAAGCATTTGAAATGAGTGATGTAAAAACGCCACGTTGTCAGCTGGCATTGTCAGCCAATATGCTTTGGATGGAAAATGGACAAATTTATGCGGATAATACGGACGGTATTGGGCTGTGCCGAGCTTTAAAAAAGCACATGCTATTGCGTTTTGCGCGTGTGTTAATCATCGGTGCTGGAGGGGCCGCTCGAGGGATTGTGCCGGCTTTACTAGAAGAAGAGGCTGAGGTTATCGTGACCAATCGTACATTTAAAAAAGCACAGTCGCTTTGTGAGCAATTTCCTGATGCTCAGTTGCTAAGGGTCGATGCACCACAACCGCTTTTTGATGTGGTGATTCATGCCGCTCAGCACGATCTTCTGAATGCTCAACAGTGGCCTTTACAATGGCTCCAACATCGTCCTTATTGCTATGATTTAGTATACAGCAAGAATGGCAACACACCTTTTACAAGGTGGGCTGATGCACATCAATGTTCTTCTTCAGATGGCTTTTCCATGTTGGTTGAACAAGCAAGAGAGGCGTTTACAATTTGGCATGGAGTGAGACCTGGGATTGAAATCACTCGATGAAATCATGATGTACTAGTTTTGAAAAAAATCCTGAATTGCGGTTGCGTGAGAAAGGGTGTCGTGATATCCCAGTTGAATCAGTTCTTGTGTAAATTCTTTCTCAAAAAGCAAGAAGCTTAAGAGCTCACCTGAATGTCGTTGAGCGCCTAAGAGATTTAGGCACAAACGCAATAAAGTGGGCATTGTTTGGTATTTGCTTTGGGCAATGGGACTGACATCAATACTTGGGCGAAGATGCATTGTGGTGACGGGTCGCCAAGGTGATTGGCGCTTTTTCCAGATAGACAGCAGACGAGCAATATCGTTCATGTGATTCACATTTTCAATATCTCGGTCCAAATTGTCTAAAAATAGCCCGTTTAACATATTTCCTAAAATGTGTGCGAAGCCAATATCAGAGTTCTTCCATTTTTCAATATGTGGCAATGTCGGCAGTTGCCGCGTGCCAAGAATCAATACTTTATCGACGTTAAATCGCAATGCACCCCTTAGTGGCGAAACAAGTCCGATGCTGCCATCCCCATAATGAAAGCCATCTAGATTAACTGGTGGGAAAAATAAAGGCAGGGCACTCGAAGATAAAACGTGATTGGTCGTAAAATTGCAACGCAAACTGGCGTGACGAGGATATTGCCAATCATTGAAATGAGGGGCGTAGTGCTCGTAAAAGGAGATCGTTTGTTGCAGTTCGTAGCAATTGCTTATGACTTCTAATGTTTCGAGATATTTGTGTTGAATATTTTCTCGAATTTGATTGAAATCAACATTTTCTTCAATAAATTGTGCTAGCGGCGTGGTATCCAGCAGATGGCCTGATTTGCGCTGACGAATTAAAAAGTGGCTTAAATTCATTGCGAGTGATTTTCCCAGCGCAAAATTACTTGCATTATAGACCTGTTGACAATGAATGTTGCGCCAGAGATCTTCGAGTCGATTGACTCCAGTTGCAAAATCATTGGCATATTGGGCCAAAATGACCGCATTGATGCTTCCAACACTAACGCCGGTAATCATCTGAAAGGGAGAGACCCTTGTTTGAAGGATTTGTTGTATGGCTTTTAGAACACCTGCTTGGTAGGCGCCTCTTGCGCCTCCCCCAGCTAAATAAAGCGCTATTTTACTCATTAAAAAACGATTAAAATATGAAAGGGTATATGAGCACTATAGTGGACTCATCTTCGTCTTTCAAGTACTCATTGAGGAGTATCGTGATGTCATCTGTGATGGCCGTGATTGAAGCATTAAAAGAACGTTTGCCTGAATTAGATTATCAGTTAAACGAAGTGAGATTAAAAAAATCAGAATTACCAAAGGGCTTGTTTAAATGTGTTCAATTTTTGGATTTTGTGCCTGCTCGTGAATGCATTGATGAGGTGCGTTTTGGGCTTAATGACTTAAAAATATTATTGCAATCGGCAACAGAGGCTGATTCTCCTTTGGGTTCTTATCTGGCTAAAAAAATAGCGTTAAAAATGCAAGTGTTGTTGCAGATTTGTCATGCACGTAAAAAAAACCAGGTGTTGCATACAAATGTTGAGATGAAGCAGTTGGTTACGAGAGATCAGTGGTTGAAGACGCTGCACGATGATCGTGAGCGTTTGCTGAAGCAACGTGGCGCTCTTCAAAAGACATTGCAGCAACAATCTGAAGATGTCGATGTTGCTGCAGCCTTGAAGAAGGCTTTGACCGATGTTGAGGAACGGTTGTCTGATTTAGACCGATTGTTAGTAACCTTGACAGGTGCTCGTGATTAGGGGCCATATCAGACCCCAAACTGCGATTCAAATTTTTATATTATCGATGAGTCTAACACCATCGATATGTACGGCGATAAAACGACGTTGGTAAGCTTCCTCAAGGTATTCAACGTCGAATGCGGACAAGGCTTCTTTGGCTTCTTCTAGTGATTGGGCCTTTAAGAAAATCGATGCGAAAGCATCGGCTTTTTCTCGTCCTTCTTGACTAAGACGGTTGTTTCGAGAGCTGAGGGCCAATCCACTGGGTTCGCGGCATGTGGGACAGCCGACAATCTCAGTTCTTATGAAAAAGGCTTTTTTCATCTCCTTGATGTATTGTAGTTGTTCGAAATCTTTTTCTCCGAAGTAAGCACGTGTTGCATTTGTCAATTGAAGGAGCTTCATCACCACAGTGAGCATACCGGTGAAATGACCCGGGCGATGTTTTCCTTCCAAGCGTTCATGATGGGTTGTTTCATGGATTTGGAAACGATATTCATCCGGATACATACTGCTCATTTCTGGAAGAAGGCAATAATCAACAGAAGCGTCACGCAAGTAAGCCAAATCGGCGTCCAAGGTTCTTGGATAGCGCTCATAATCTTCTTTATTGTTGAATTGTGTTTGATTGACAAAAATGCTGACAATGGTTTCATCATTTTCGCGTTGACTTTTGTGAATCAAAGATAGATGTCCCGCGTGTAAATTACCCATGGTTGCAACAAAGCCCAAAGTTTTTTGGGCTCTTTTTGCACTGGCTTCAAGCCAGCTTTCTGGTGTGTGAAAAATTTTCATATCAGTACGTATGCTCCTCGGCAGGAAAATGTGCTTCTTGCACTTGTTGAACGTAGTGATTGATGGCGTTTAACATGACTTCTTTGCCAGGTAGATATTGTTTTACAAATTTAGGCAAGTAGTCCGTTTGTAGGCCTAATAAGTCATGCCAAACCAACACTTGACCATCTGTTGCCATACTGGCGCCGATGCCAATAGTCGGAATGGTTAAAATTTCTGTAATGGCTTGTGCCAATGTTTGAGGGATGCATTCGAGTACGATGGCAAAACATCCTGCTTCTTCAAGCGCTTTGGCTTCATTGATTAGGCGTCGAGCTTCAGACTCTTTTTTCCCTTGGACTTTGAAACCGCCAAGTTGATGGACAGATTGAGGCGTTAGTCCGATATGCCCCATGACTGGTACGCCTGCGTTTACAAGGTGGCGAATGGTCAGAAGCGCTTCATCATCAGCTCCTTCAAGTTTAATGCCATGTGCTCCCGCTTGCATCAATCGAGTCACGTGTGTCACAGTTGTTTGAAGACCTGCTCGATAAGAAAGAAAAGGTAGGTCACTGATAATGAACTGACGACCAATACCTCGTGAAACCGCTTCTGTATGCATCACCATCATCTCCATAGTGGCTTTGATGGTTGTGGGATGTCCGTGTACCACCATTGCCACAGAGTCTCCAACGAGCACACAGTCTACGTTTGATTCGGCAATTAATCGAGCGGATGGATAATCGTAACAAGTGAGCATGGTGATTTTTTGATGCTGCTGCTTTTTGCGTTTGAAATCCAATATGTTCATGCTGTTCTCCCTTTTTTCGAAAAGAGAGTGTTATCGTAATGTTTAGGTACCTGTCTCATGGATCAAGTCCTCCTTTTTATTGTCAATGTTGAAATAGTCATTGCTCATAAATGAGTCAATGCAAGACTTATGATAACTAATCGAGTAAGAAATGAAAAATATTTTATTCAAAAATTATGGACTAAATGGCTAAACTCGAGTGTCAGATATCTCTTAAAATTGATTGATCCATTGACCTATATGACTGGGTTTTTCGTAAGTCCTGAAAGTATGCAAAATAAGCGTCTTTGCAGGATGCCCCCAGCTCACGCTTATTTTAAGTAGGCTTAGATATAAATTGACATGAATCACATCAATTAGGTAGATTAGCATCAAACAGAAATCTTGGTATCTAATCCATCATATTAAAATAGGAGTTTCAAATGCTCTATGATTTAACCGCTGAAATCTCCGCTGAGTTAGTCGCATTTCCAGGCGATCCTCGCTATTGCACCGAGATAGTCAGCTCATTAGAAGAAGGACAAAAATTTAAGTTGTGTCATATGCATCTTGGAAACCATACAGGTACTCATGTTGACTTTCCTGCACATACTATCACCGGAGGAAAGGCAAGCAGCGATTTCCCTTTAGAATATCTCACAGGACCAGGCATTATTATTCAGGTTCCAGTTGAGGAAAAATCGATTACGCGAGCATTTGTATCATTGCAACCCATTATGGCAAGCGATATTGTTTTTTTCAAAACAGCTAATTCTCAGAAATCTAAACAAGATCCTTTCACAGAGGAATATGTTTATATTGAGCCAGATGCGGCAGAAGAATTGTTGCAAAAAGGAGTCAAAATAGTTGGGATTGATTATATTAGTGTCGATAGATACGAGGATGAAGACTTAAGCGTGCACAATACTTTACTATCTAAGGAGATACTTATAGTTGAAGGTCTGGAGCTTAAATCAATCCCAGAAGGTCGATACGAAATTTTTATTGTACCACTCAATATACCTGATATGGATGGTTTACCCGCGCGAGTTTTTGCGAAAACATGATAAAGGCTCTCGAAAATAAGATTAGCCCAATAAAATTAGCTGTAATTATTTCAATTTGGTTTATTTATAGCGGCGTTTATATACCCAACGTCAATTCAATTTCACTGTTTCGTGATGTAACATTCACTAAACTAAATCGATAACCACCTTTTTCCAATTTGTATTTCCTAAATACATCTTTAAGCTTTTTTATATACAAGTGAATGGACTTAATTGGTAAAAACGCTTCTTCCATAAAATTAATATTCCTCAAATATTTTTTGGATCTTCATGTTGTCTCGAGTCTTGTTGAGGGAGAGTGATAGTAACAGACTTGATTTATGGGGTGATAATCCTTTTGCCACAATGAATCCATATTGATCGTCATAATTTTTATCAATACTTGTATAAGAAAACCCAGAACGTGAACATCTTACAACAAGGATACCTGATTGTGCAGCTTTTTTTAATGCCTGTGATATATTGTTCGATTGATAGCCTTTTCCAAATCCTGCGCTGATGATGCCTGATACTCCTGAGGCAACTAAGGAATGGACAAGGGATTCATCCATGCCTAAATGAGCATAGATAATACAGATTTTAGGCAAGCTATTGATGTCTTTTATAGAAAATTCGCTTTGATAAGTATGTTTATAGATAGGCCTTGATAGTAAAACAAATTCATTTCCAATGACATGTCCTATTACTCCTCTTCCTTCTGCTGAAAAATGACTGCTTAAACCAGGGTTATTTTTTGTTGCATCTCGAGCAGTGACAACATAATCATTAAATGTAACGAGAACTCCCAATTGCTTTGAGTGATCAGCTCTGGCAATAATTATGGCATTGTATAGGTTTCTTTTTCCGTCGAAGGCTAAGCTATTTTGAGGATAATGGGCCCCAGTAAATACAATGGGTTTTTTTGAGTGAACCACTAACCCTATAAAGTAAGCTACATCCTCTAACGCATTTGTTCCGATCGTGATTACAATCCCATCATATTCGTCCTTATCTAGAAGGTGTTGGATTTTTTTAGCCAATACAAGAAGATCTTCTATTGTCAATTCATGACTGATGACTTGCGAAAATTGATGTAAGACGATTTTAGTCGTATCTGCTAAATCATATTCTCCAATAAAAGAAGAAACAGAATGAATCGGACTTTTATAAAATTCTGCGGTGGCATGCTCAACCGTACTGTTAATAGTACCACCTAGCTCAATGATGCCAACCATTTTTAGTTTCTTTTTCACTATTTAGTCCAAACAAGTACGTGCAAAATTGACCCATGCTACTGATGATGGAAAGAGCTATCAAGTACAATTTGATCGTGTCTAAATTTAGACCCGACATCTGTTCAAGATCCAACCCTTAGAGACGCCAGTTACACGGGCTTCAGGGCGAACGGGTTTCTGAAAAATAGCTAAACCTGAGTTTTAACAGTCATTGAATAAATACAAGGGCTTCGATTAAAATATAAAATTCCTTTTCGATATGAACACAATGAATCTATTCACTCAATCAGCAGGTGAGCATGCTTTTTTCTTGACTGGAAAAAGTGGCGCACTGGAGACTATTTTAACGCTGCCAGAGAATTTTTCTTCTGATTATCTGGCTATTTTGGGGCATCCTCATTCTTTACAGGGCGGGACCATGCACAATAAAGTGGTCACCACATTGGCTCGTGTGTTTAAAGATCTTGGGATTGCAAGTTTGCGTTTTAATTTTCGTGGCGTGGGGCAGTCTCAAGGCCAATATGACAATGGTATTGGTGAAAGCGAAGACATGC
>CAZELP010000002.1:0-154213 GCA_964513205.1 uncultured Legionella sp.
CCTGGCCTGCCAACATAGGTAAGATAGTCATGGTGCAATCCAAAAACAAATTAGACATTTTAATCTGGATCGGTGTTGCGGTATTAACACTGTCCGCTTTGTTTTTACATTACTCATTTAAATTACAAGGTGCATTGGATGCATTGTTATGGGTAACCTGGCTGGTGCTTTCGTTGGTAATGGGCTTTTTTACCTCTAAAGGTAAAGAAGCATTTGCGTTTTCAATAGATGCAAAAAATGAACTTCTTAAGGTAGTTTGGCCCACTAAACAAGAGACAATTCAAACTACATCGATTGTCATGCTAATGGTTGTTGTGACTGGCTTTCTTTTATGGGGAGCTGATATTGGCATGATGTGGATCATTGGTAAAATAACACATTTGGGTTGATATGACAGCGCAAGAACAAAAGAAACAGTGGTTTGTGGTGCATGCCTATTCAGGGTATGAAAACTTCGTGATGCGTGAAATCAAAGCGAGGGCTGCCCGTCATCAACTAGAAGATAAATTCGGAGAGATTGTTGTTCCCTCCGAGGAAGTGGTCGAGATGCGTGCAGGCCAAAAACGCAAGAGCACCCGTAAATTTTTCCCAGGATACGTTCTCGTCAATATGGTGATGGACGACGATACTTGGCATATGGTTCGTGCAATTCCACGCGTACTTGGTTTTATTGGTGGAACAAACAACACGCCAACACCTATTTCTGATAAAGAAGCCATGGCAGTGATGCAACGCGTCGAAGAGGGTGTGAGTAAACCAAGACCTAAAATTCTTTTTGAGCCTGGTGAAATTGTACGTGTCAAAGAAGGTCCATTTGTCGACTTCAATGGTGTTGTTGAAGATGTGAACTACGAAAAAAACAGATTGCGTGTGGCGGTGCTTATATTTGGACGCTCTACACCTGTAGAATTAGAATTCAATCAGGTTGAAAAAACCTAATTTTCAAATTTAAAAATCATTGCCAATGCGCATAGTTTGATTTTTGAGTAAAAATGGGGCAAAATACGCCTCATTTTTGTTGGTCGACTCTTTAAATGGAGTCGTGTTTCACGGGAAGCTTGTATTCAAATGCAAGCGTTATACCCAACGAGGAGTTACAATGGCTAAAAAAGTCGAAGCGTATATTAAGCTGCAGGTTCCTGCAGGTAAGGCGAATCCAAGTCCACCAATTGGTCCAGCACTGGGTCAACGTGGTGTAAACATCATGGAATTCTGTAAGGCATTTAATGCGGCCTCTCAAAATATGGAGCAAGGTCTGCCTTTACCAGTCGTGATTACGGTTTATAACGACAAAAGTTTTACCTTCATCATGAAAACACCACCAGCTTCTGTCTTATTGAAGAAATTAGCTGGAATCAAAAGTGGAAGCAGTACGCCAAGCAAGACGGTTGTTGCTACATTGCAACGTAGTCAGCTTGAAGAGATTGCGAAACAGAAAGAGCCTGATTTAACTGCAGCAGATCTAGATGCAGCCGTTCGTACGATTGCTGGAACAGCACGTAGTATGGGAATCAAAGTTGAAGGCTTAGATGAAGAGAGTAAGGGGTAATCATGGCTAAATTAACTAAAAAAGGTCGCCTCATCAAAGCGCGCGTGGTTTCAACACAAGTGTATAAAGCAACTGATGCTATCGCAATTCTCAAAGAATTTGCAAGCAAGAAGTTTAGAGAGAGTGTTGATATTGCTGTAAATTTAGGTGTTGATCCTAGAAAATCAGATCAGGTTGTACGTTCTGCTACGAATTTACCCAAAGGTACTGGTAAAGTGGTTAGAGTTGCTGTTTTTGCTCAAGGCGATAATGCGACAAAGGCTAAAGAAGCGGGTGCTGATCTAGTCGGTTTTGAAGATTTAGCAGAAAAAATTAAAGCGGGCGAGATGGATTTTGATGTTGTAATCGCAACACCTGATGCAATGCGAATCGTTGGTCAGTTGGGACAAATACTAGGTCCTCGCGGTTTAATGCCAAACCCTAAAGTCGGCACTGTTACCATGAACGTTGCGGGTGCTGTTCATGATGCGAAATCAGGACAAGTTCGTTACCGAACTGACAAGAACGGGATTATCCATTGCACCGTTGGTAAAGTTGATTTCGAAGCTGCAGATTTGATTGAAAATATCTCTGCATTGCTTGCTGATCTTAAGAAAGCGAAGCCTGCTTCATCAAAAGGTGTATACATTAAAAAAATCGCTTTATCTACAACAATGGGGCCTGGTTTAGCTATTGATCCTGCATCTATAATCGTGTAGAATCTCAACCCATTTTGACGAATTCACGGCATAGACTTGGTTTTATGCCGTCGAAGACCGCAGGGGCGAAAGCTTAATCAACCTGCGCAGACGGTGATGATGGTATGAACCTTTACCATATCGTCCGCAATAACCATCAAGTCCTTGCGATTTGAAAAATTAGGAGGTCAGTAACGTGACATTGAGTTTAGCTGCAAAAAAAGCCGTGGTTCAAGAAGTAACTGAAGTTGCTTCAAAGGCGGTTTCGGCAGTAGTTGCTGATTATCGAGGCTTGACTGTTAATCAAATGACTCAATTGAGAGCAAAAGCACGCCAATCTCGCGTGTATTTGCGTGTTGTCCCTAACACTTTAACTCGTAGAGCGTTTGAGCAAACAGAATTTGCTTGTCTGAGTGACTTACTCGTTGGTCCTTTGTTTGTTGCGTTATCACTGGATTCTCCAGGAGATGCCGCACGTTTGATGAAGGAATTTTCAAAAACGTTTGAGCGTTTAGAAGTCAAAGCACTTGCAGTAGGTGGCAAAACATATGGCAAAGAGCAATTGGATGCCGTTGCAAGCTTACCAACTCGTGATGAAGCTTTGTCGAAGTTGCTCTACGTAATGAAAGCACCTGTCGAGAAGTTTGTACGTACTTTGGCAGAACCACAAGCGAAATTGGTTCGTGTACTTGCTGCGATCAAAGAGCAAAAGTCAAGTTAAGCCAACATAATCAAATATTAACCTATTTTAATTAGGAGCTAGAAATGGCCGTTTCAAAAAATGAAATTCTCGAAACAATTTCAAACATGTCTGTAATGGAAGTTGTTGAGTTAATCGAAGCAATGGAAGAAAAATTCAACGTTTCAGCTGCTGCTGTTGCTGTTGCTGCCCCAGCGGCTGCTGCAGGCGCTGCTGCTGCTGCAGAAGAAAAAACTGAATTCACAGTATCTTTAACTGGATTTGGCGAAAACAAAGTAAACGTGATTAAAGTTATCCGTGCTGTGACTGGATTGGGCTTGAAAGAAGCTAAGGATCTTGTTGAAGCCGTTCCTTCTGTGATTAAAGATGGTGCTAGCAAAGAAGAAGCACAAGACATCAAAAAGCAATTAGAAGAAGCTGGTGGTTCAGTAGAAGTAAAATAAGCTTTTTTACTCTTGTTAACCCAGCCATGTTTCATGGCTGGGTTTACTTGTTTCAAGATTACCGATAATTTTATAGAGGAAATACCATGGCTGCAGCAGTTGCTAACCCTCAATATACCCATGCTGAGAAAAAACGATTCCGCAAGAGCTTTGGTCAACTCGCTGAGAGGATGGCTCTCCCGAATTTACTTGAGATTCAATTAAAGTCCTACGATGATTTTTTAAAGCAAAATGCGCCTTTTGAAGCCCAAACCGATACAGGATTGCACGCGGCGTTTGCTTCTGTTTTTCCTATTCAAAGTTTTTCAGGTTATGCGCGTTTGGAGTACGTAAGCTACAGTCTTGGCGAACCTGCTTTTGATGTTCGTGAGTGTAAACTCCGAGGCTTGACCTATTCTGCACCTTTGCGTGTGAAAATCAGATTGGTTGTTTTAGATAAAGATGCTCCTGGCGAGAAGAAGCCAGTCAAAGATATCCGCGAACAAGATGTGTTCATGGGCGAAATTCCCTTAATGACAGAGGTTGGTACTTTTGTTGTCAATGGTACGGAGCGAGTAGTTGTATCACAATTACACCGTTCACCAGGCGTGATTTTCGAACATGACCGAGGTAAAACCCATTCCTCTGGAAAACTACTTTATTTTGCTCGTGTCATTCCATATCGTGGTTCTTGGTTAGATTTTGAGTTTGACCCCAAAGATTGCTTGTTTGCGCGAATTGATAGACGTCGTAAACTTCCCGTAACTATTCTATTGCGTGCGTTAGGTTATGACACTCAGTCTATTCTTGCTGAGTTTTTTGAGACAACCGCATGCCATGTGAAGAAAAAAGAATTTCATATTGATCTAATTCCCGCTCGATTACGCGGTGAAATCGCGTTATTTAACATTGTAAATCCTGATACAGGTGAATTGATTGTAGAGCAAGGTCGTCGTATTACCACACGTCACATCAATATGATGGAAAAAGGTAAAATGAAGGACTTGGCTGTTCCTCGAGATTATCTCGTCGGAAAAGTTTTAGCGAAAGATATCATCGATACTTTAACGGGCGAAGCTTTAGCATTGGCCAATGATGAAATCACCGATGACTTGTTGTCAAAACTTTTGGAACATGGCGTTCATGATTTTGAATTGATTTATACAAATGATTTGGACCATGGTTCTTATATTTCTGATACGATTCGTGTCGATCCGACAACCACGCAATTAGATGCACTGGTTGAAATCTACCGTATGATGCGACCTGGTGAGCCACCAACAAAAGAAGCAGCGGAAGCATTATTTAAAAATTTATTCTTCACTGAAGAGCGTTATGATCTTTCTTCTGTCGGTCGAATGAAATTTAATCGTCGAGTCGGTCGAAAAGATGACACAGGTCCAGGTGTTTTAACAAAAGAAGACATTCTTGCTGTTATAAAAACGTTGATTGATATTCGAAATGGTCACGGTATGGTAGATGATATCGATCATCTTGGTAACCGTCGCGTTCGTAGTGTTGGTGAAATGGCTGAGAATCAATTTCGTGTGGGTTTGGTTCGTGTTGAGCGTGCGGTAAAAGAGCGTTTGAGCTTAGCCGAATCTGAAAACTTGATGCCACAAGATTTGATTAATGCAAAACCCGTTTCTGCAGCTATTAAAGAGTTTTTTGGTTCTAGTCAATTGTCTCAGTTTATGGATCAAGTGAATCCTTTGTCAGGTGTGACTCATAAACGACGTGTTTCAGCGTTAGGACCAGGTGGTTTGACAAGAGAACGAGCAGGTTTCGAGGTTCGTGACGTCCATACCACTCACTATGGTCGAGTTTGTCCCATTGAGACTCCAGAGGGTCCAAACATTGGTCTCATCAACTCGCTTTCTATTTACGCGCGAACAAACCAGTATGGTTTTATTGAAACGCCTTGTCGTAAGGTTGTCGATGGTCATATTACGGATGAAATAGAGTACTTATCTGCAATTGAAGAAGTTGAACAGTATATTGCACAATCAAACATTGAGATTGATAAAAAAGGAAAGATCCTTGCTGACTTGGTTCCTTGTCGACATGAAAATGAATTTTCATTGACGACACCGGATAAAATCAACTACATGGATATTTCTCCCAAGCAGATTGTTTCGGTTGCTTCTTCTTTGATTCCATTTTTGGAGCATGATGATGCGAACCGTGCGTTGATGGGATCAAACATGCAGCGACAAGCTGTTCCTACTTTAAGATCTGAAAAACCGCTTGTTGGCACTGGTATGGAGCGTATTGTTGCTTCTGATTCAGGGGTCTCTGTTGTCGCGAAGAGAGGCGGAATTATTGATCTAGTGGATGCTTCTCGTATCGTTGTGCGTGTAAACGACGAAGAAACTACGGCAGGTGAAACAGGTGTTGATATTTACAACCTCACAAAGTATTTTCGTTCAAACCAAGATACGTGTATCAACCAAGTTCCTATTGTACAAAAAGGCGATCGCATTTCGCGCGGTGATATTTTAGCGGATGGTCCTTGTACCGATATGGGTGAGCTTGCTCTTGGGCAGAACTTGTTGGTTGCTTTCATGCCTTGGAATGGATACAACTTCGAGGATTCGATCTTAATTTCTGAGCGTATCGTCCAGGATGACCGTTTCACAAGTATTCACATTGAGGAGCTAACTTGTATCGCTCGTGATACGAAGCTTGGCACGGAAGAAATTACATCAGATATTCCCAATGTAGGTGAATCTGCTCTAGCAAGTTTAGATGATTCAGGCATTGTGTATATCGGTGCTGAAGTTGGACCAGGAGATATTCTTGTTGGTAAAGTGACACCTAAAGGTGAAACACAACTCACGCCTGAAGAAAAACTTTTGCGTGCCATTTTCGGTGAAAAAGCGTCAGACGTGAAAGATACTTCATTACGCGTTCCTTCTGGTATGAATGGGACAGTTATCGACGTACAAGTGTTCACTCGTGATGGACTTGAAAAAGATGCGCGTGCTAAAAGTATTGAGGAAGAGCATCTTGCGCGAATTCGAAAAGACTTGATCGATGAGCGTCGTATTCGAGAAGAGGATATATTCCAGCGTGCAAAAACATTGCTTCTGAATAAAGTCGCTAGCGGTGGGCCTGCTGGTTTAAAAGCTGGTGCAGAAATCACAGATGCTTATCTTGAAAAAGTGGATCGTGAAAAATGGTTTGATATTCGTATTAAAGATGAGAGTGCGAGTCAACAGCTTGAAAAGTTATCGAAGCAGCTCGAGCAGCTTGTTAAAGAAATGGAAAAACGTTTTAACGATGGACGCAAGAAAATTGTTCAAGGCGACGATCTAGCTCCTGGCGTTTTAAAAATTGTGAAAGTTTATCTTGCTGTGAAGCGTCGAATTCAGCCGGGTGATAAGATGGCTGGTCGACATGGTAACAAAGGGGTTATTTCGATTGTAGTGCCTCTTGAAGACATGCCTTATATGGAAGATGGTACTCCAATTGACATCGTCTTAAATCCATTGGGGGTTCCGTCGCGGATGAACATTGGTCAGGTTCTTGAAACGCATTTGGGATTAGCTGCCAAGGGACTTGGGCTTCGTATCGCTGAAAAACTTGATAATCAAGCGCCAGCCAAGGAAATTCGAGCATATTTGGAAAAGATCTACAATCATGATGGACAGAAACGCGTTCAACTGGAATCTTTGTCAGATGATGAATTGATGATCCTTGCAAACAATCTACGTCGTGGTGTCCCCATGGCAACGCCAGTGTTTGATGGAGCCTCTGAAGGTGAAATCAAGGCGATGCTAAGCCTTGCTGGATTACCTGAAGATGGTAAGACCAGACTTATTGACGGTAGAACAGGGCGACAATTTGATAATCCTGTTACCGTGGGCTACATGTACATGTTGAAATTAAACCATTTAGTCGATGACAAAATGCATGCACGTTCAACAGGTTCTTATAGTCTGGTGACACAGCAGCCGCTTGGAGGTAAAGCGCAGTTTGGTGGACAACGTTTTGGAGAGATGGAAGTTTGGGCACTTGAAGCCTATGGTGCTGCATACACGCTACAAGAAATGTTAACCGTGAAGTCAGATGACGTCGCGGGTCGTACTAAAATCTACAAGAATATTGTCGATGGTGATCACCGTATGGATCCTGGTATGCCTGAATCATTTAACGTATTGTTGAAAGAAATCAGAGCACTCGGTATTGATATTGAATTGGATCATAATTAATCATGATAGGTGTGCGGCAATCTTTGTCGCACACGATGAGTTTATCTTTTGGGAGGCATAACCTTGGCTAGTATAAAACCACCGGTAATGAGTGATTTACTCGGCATGCTTAAACAAAATGGTCATAGCGAAGAATTTGATCAAATTATGATAAGTCTGGCTTCGCCAGAACTCATTCGTTCTTGGTCATTTGGCGAAGTGAAAAAACCAGAAACCATCAATTATCGTACGTTCAAGCCAGAGCGAGATGGTTTGTTTTGTGCCAAAATTTTTGGTCCTGTGAAAGATTATGAGTGTTTGTGTGGCAAATACAAGCGATTAAAGCATCGCGGTGTTATTTGTGAAAAATGTGGTGTTGAGTTGGCCTTAGCCAAAGTTCGACGTGACCGCATGGGGCACATCGAGCTTGCGAGTCCGGTTGCGCACATTTGGTTTTTGAAATCTTTACCATCGCGCATCGGCTTGTTGCTGGACATGACACTTCGAGACATCGAACGCGTGCTTTATTTTGAAGCGTTTGTAGTCGTTGATCCAGGAATGACTGAGCTTGAGCGTGGACAACTTCTCAATGATGAAGTGTATCTTGATGCATTAGAACAGTACGGAGATGAGTTTGATGCGCGTATGGGTGCAGAAGCAATCCGAGACTTGCTGCGTCAAATCAATTTGAAAGAAGAGATTAAATCTCTACGTGAAGAGTTACCGACAACAAACTCTGAAACAAAAATTAAGAAAATTACAAAACGTTTGAAGTTGCTCGAAGCATTTCATGATTCAGGAAATAAACCTGAGTGGATGATTATGAGCGTACTTCCTGTTTTACCACCTGATTTACGTCCTTTAGTTCCTTTGGATGACGGTGGTCGTTTTGCTACATCTGATTTAAATGATTTATATCGTCGAGTGATTAACCGTAACAATCGTCTGAAACGTTTGTTGGACTTAAATGCTCCAGATATCATTGTGCGTAACGAAAAGCGAATGCTCCAAGAGGCTGTTGATGCTTTACTTGACAACGGTCGACGTGGGCGTGCCATTACTGGCAGCAATAAAAGACCATTAAAGTCTTTGGCTGATATGATCAAAGGTAAACAAGGTCGTTTTCGTCAAAACCTTTTGGGTAAGCGTGTCGATTACTCAGGTCGTTCTGTAATTGTTGTGGGCCCTACATTAAGATTGCATCAGTGTGGTCTACCCAAAAAGATGGCATTAGAGCTATTTAAGCCCTTTATTTTTAGTAAATTAGAATTTAGAGGACTTGCTACGACCATTAAGGCTGCAAAAAAGATGGTGGACAGAGAGGAGCCTGTTGTTTGGGATATTCTCGAAGATGTCATTCGTGAGCATCCTGTTCTCTTAAACAGAGCGCCGACACTTCACCGACTCGGTATTCAAGCTTTTGAGCCCGTGTTGATTGAAGGTAAAGCCATTCAACTTCATCCGTTGGTCTGTACGGCATTTAACGCGGACTTCGATGGTGACCAAATGGCCGTTCACGTGCCATTGACATTAGAAGCTCAACTTGAAGCACGATCGTTGATGATGTCAACCAACAATATTCTGTCTCCTGCAAATGGTGAGCCGATTATTGTACCGAGCCAGGACGTGGTATTAGGTCTTTATTATTTGACTCGTGAACGCATCAATGCATTAGGTGAAGGTAAAATTTTTGCTTCGGTCGATGAGGCTAAGAATTTTTATGAGCAAGGTTTCGTAGATATCCATGCCAGAGTTAAAGTCCGTATGCAACAAGAACAAGAAGATGGTTCTGAGCGGACAGTATTAGTCGATACAACAGTTGGTCGAACAATTTTTTCGTCAATTTTACCTAAAGGAATGCCATTTTCCCTTGTTAATCGAGTGATGACCAAAAAGACTATTTCCAAAGTGCTTGATCATTGCTATCGAACATTAGGATTGAAAGAAGCCGTTATTTTTGCCGATCATTTAATGTATCTTGGCTTTGAATATGCGACTCGTGCTGGTGCTTCGATTGGTATCGATGACATGGTGATTCCAGAGGATAAGGCTGAAATTATTGCTCAGGCTGATGGTGAAGTTCGCGAAATTGAGTCGCAATTCCGATCTGGTTTAGTGACAAATGGTGAGCGTTATAACAAAGTTATCGATATTTGGTCTCGTACGAGTGAAATGGTCGCGAAGTCGATGATGACAAAAATTGCGACAGAAGAAGTGGTCGATAGAGACGGTAACGTGACTCGTCAAGATTCATTTAATCCAATCTTTATGATGGCCGACTCTGGTGCACGGGGTTCTGCTGCACAGATTAGACAGCTTGCCGCGATGCGAGGCTTGATGTCTGCTCCAGACGGTTCGATTATTGAAACTCCAATTACAGTGAACTTCCGAGAAGGTCTAAACGTATTTCAATACTTTATTTCTACTCACGGAGCACGTAAGGGTCTTGCTGATACCGCGTTGAAAACAGCAAACTCTGGTTATTTGACTCGTCGTTTAGTCGACGTGGCGCAAGATGTTGTGATCACAGAGCTAGATTGTGGTACGACAGAAGGAATTCTCATGCAGCCTCTCATTGAAGGAGGGGATATCGTTGAAGCCCTTCATGAGCGTGTACTGGGTCGTGTGGTTTCTGAAGACGTTTACCTACCGAATCAAAAAGAAGCGGTTGTGACAGCGGGTACTTTACTGGATGAAACTTGGGTCGAGCATTTGGAAAAATTAGGTGTCGACCAAATTATGGTTCGATCTCCCATCACTTGTCAGACTCGATTTGGTCTTTGTGCTAAATGTTACGGTCGAGATTTGGCTCGCGGTCATTTGGTCAATACCGGGGAAGCAGTGGGTACAATCGCCGCGCAATCGATTGGAGAGCCTGGTACTCAGTTAACGATGCGTACCTTCCATATCGGTGGAGCAGCATCACGAGCAACAGCTGCGAATAATATCCAAGTAAAAAATAAAGGGGTTATTCGTTTACATAACATTAAGACCGTGACGCATGACAACAGTAAACTTGTGGCTGTTTCGCGTTCTGGTGAGGTCACCATTTCAGATGAATTTGGACGCGAGCGAGAGCGTTACAAGCTGCCTTATGGTGCGGTACTAACCGTGCAAGATCAGTCTTCTGTTGAGGCCGGTCAAATTATTGCAACTTGGGATCCACATACACACCCTGTTATCTCTGAAGTAAGCGGTAAACTCAAGTTTGTTGATTTGGTGGAAGGTATCACGATGAATCGTCAAACTGATGAGTTGACTGGTTTGAGTAATATCGTTGTCATCGATGGAAAACAACGCAGTGCGGCAGGAAAAGACATGCGCCCACTCGTCAAATTGGTTTCAGAAACGGGCGAAGATGTTTATTTGGCTGGAACAAATGTTCCTGCTCAATACTATCTGCCTGTTGATGCAATTATCAATTTTGAGGATGGACAGTCTGTTCATGTTGGAGATGTGATCGCAAGAATTCCACAAGAACGAACAAAAACAAGAGATATCACCGGGGGCTTGCCTCGAGTAGCTGACTTGTTTGAAGCGCGTAAACCAAAAGATGCGGCTGTAATGGCTGAAATTTCTGGTTTAGTCAGCTTCGGTAAAGAAACAAAAGGAAAGAGACGTTTAATTATTACTCAGTCCGAGCAGATCGTTCATGAAGAATTAATTCCAAAATGGCGTCATATTTCTGTTTTTGAAGGCGAGCATGTGGCTCGTGGTGAGGTTATTGCTGAAGGGCCACCAAGTCCTCATGATATCCTCCGTTTGCTTGGTGTAGGTTCTCTTGCAAACTATATTGTGAACGAAGTTCAGGATGTCTATCGTTTACAAGGTGTAAAAATTAACGATAAGCACATTGAGGTTATCGTTAGACAAATGTTGCGTAAACGAAACATAACGTTCGTCGGAGACTCTAAGTTCTTGCTAGGCGAGCAAGTTGAAGAAACAGCGTTGTTAGAAGAAAACGATAAACTTGCTAAAGAAAATAAAATCCTTGCGAGAGGAACTCCCATTTTATTGGGTATCACGAAGGCGTCTTTGGCAACTGATTCGTTTATTTCTGCGGCATCGTTCCAGGAAACTACGCGCGTCTTGACTGAGGCTGCTGTGAGTGGAAAGGTTGATGATTTACGTGGATTGAAGGAAAACGTGATGGTGGGACGACTTATTCCTGCGGGAACGGGTTATACCTATCATCAGTCGAGAAAAGCGAAGCGTGCACGTGCAAAACTGCAGGAACAAGGAAATCATACAATTTCTGCAACAGAAGTGCAGCATGCACTAAGTGAAGCGCTTAACGCTGAAAATCGAGAGGAACATTAATGATCTGCCGGAATCGGATATGAGACTCTTGACAATCTCAAGAGACATATATAGAATCCGGCATCTTTATGCGTGTGAAATAAATTTGCTATAGTTGGAGTTAATTATAAATGGCTACCATTAACCAGTTAGTACGTAAGCCTCGTGTTGCTGTGAAAAAGAAAAGTAACGTGCCCGCACTAGAGTCTTGCCCGCAGCGTCGTGGCGTATGTACTCGTGTTTATACCACAACACCAAAAAAGCCTAACTCTGCGATGCGGAAGGTTGCTCGTGTTCGTTTGACAAATGGTTTTGAGGTTACCTCATACATCGGAGGAGAAGGACACAACCTTCAGGAGCACTCTGTTGTGCTTATTCGTGGAGGCCGGGTTAAAGACTTACCTGGTGTTCGTTATCACACGGTTCGTGGTAGCTTGGATACCTCTGGTGTGAATGATCGTAAACAAGGTCGTTCTAAATATGGTACTAAAAAGCCTAAAGACAAGAAATAATTGAGTGTAGGAAAAGAAAATGCCAAGACGAAGAGAAGTCCCCAAACGTGAAATTTTACCAGATCCAAAACATCACAGTGAAATTTTAGCAAAATTTATTAACGTTCTGATGGTCAGTGGTAAGAAATCTGTTGCCGAGACAATTGTTTACGGTGCTCTTGATGCCATCGAAGACAAACTAAAGAAAACCAAGAAGTCAGACGACGAAGGTGAAGGTTCAAGCAGTGGATCTGCTGTTTTGAATTATTTTGAGCAGGCACTAAGCAATGTTCGTCCAACTGTTGAGGTTCGTTCTCGTCGTGTTGGCGGCGCAACTTACCAGGTTCCAGTGGAAGTTCGTACAGAGCGTAGCGTTGCATTGGGTATGCGTTGGATTGTTCAGTCTGCTCGTGCTCGAGGCGAAAAAGGTATGATGTTGCGTTTGGCTGGCGAGCTAATGGATGCTTACGAAAACAAGGGCGCTGCAGTCAAGAAGCGTGAAGATGTCCATCGCATGGCGAAAGCGAACCAGGCGTTTGCACATTTCAGATGGAATTAGAGAGATAAGGGGATACAGGTGTCAACGACTCCATTAGAACTATATCGAAACATTGGCATCGTCGCACACGTCGATGCGGGTAAAACAACCACGACAGAGCGTGTTTTGTTCTATACAGGAACTTCTCACAAAATCGGTGAGGTACATGACGGCACGGCCACAATGGATTGGATGGTTCAGGAACAAGAACGTGGGATTACCATTACATCAGCGGCAACAACTTGCTACTGGTCTGGTATGGAAAAACAACATACGAAACATCGCATCAACATTATTGATACGCCTGGACACGTTGACTTCATGATTGAAGTAGAGCGTTCTCTTCGTGTACTTGACGGTGCCGTTGTTGTATTTGACTCAGTTGCGGGTGTAGAGCCGCAATCTGAAACTGTCTGGAGACAGGCGGCTAAATATGGTGTTCCTCGGATCGTTTTTGTGAATAAGATGGACCGAATGGGTGCAAACTTCATTCGTGTCGTTGAACAAATTAAAATGCGGTTAGGTTCTTGCCCGATTATTGTTCAATTGCCAATTGGTTCTGAAGAGCATTTCAAAGGGGTTGTTGACCTTGTTAAAATGAAAGCGATTCTTTGGGATGAAGAAACAAAAGGCATGACATTCAAATATGCTGATGTTCCTGCTGATATGTTGGAGCAAGCAGAAGCATTCCGAGCTCAATTGGTTGAAGCTGCAGCAGAAGTATCTGAAGAGCTCATGGACAAATATCTTGAGTCCGGAGAGTTGTCTGAAGCAGAAATCAAAAATGCATTGCGTAAACGCACGATTGCAAACGAAATTGTTCCAGTTTTTTGTGGTTCTGCATTTAAAAACAAAGGCGTTCAAGCTGTGCTCGATGGTGTCATAGAATACTTGCCTTCTCCTTTAGATATTCCGCCTGTTTCTGGTGTGGATGATGATGGTGAGCCTGCAACTCGCGAAACATCAAGCAAAGCGCCTTTTTCTGCGCTTGCGTTTAAAATTGCGACTGACCCATTCGTTGGTACGTTGACTTACTTCCGAGTTTATTCTGGCGTGTTGAAGTCTGGTGATACAGTTTACAACCCAGTGAAAGATAAAAAAGAGCGAATCGGACGCTTATTGCAGATGCATGCAAACTCTAGAGAAGAAATTAAAGAAGTACACGCAGGGGATATTGCGGCTGCAATCGGCTTGAAAACTGTGACTACAGGTGACTCATTATGTGATCCTAACTCTATGATTACACTAGAGCGAATGGATTTTCCTGAGCCTGTAATTGCCGTTGCTGTTGAGCCTAAGTCCAAAGCAGACCAAGAGAAAATGGGTATTGCTTTAGGTAAATTGGCGCAAGAAGATCCTTCTTTCAGAGTACATACTGATGAAGAAACAGGCCAAACCATCATCGAAGGGATGGGCGAGCTTCATCTTGAAATTATTGTAGACAGAATGAAACGCGAATTCATGGTAGAGGCAAATGTGGGTAAACCACAAGTTGCTTATCGTGAGACACTGAAAGCGACTGTCGAGCAAGAAGGTAAATTTGTTCGTCAATCAGGTGGACGTGGTCAGTATGGTCATGTGTGGCTTAAAATTGAGCCATTGGCACGTGGTCAAGGTTACGAATTCGTTAACGAAATTGTGGGTGGTGTCATCCCCAAAGAATATATTCCTGCTGTTGACAAAGGTATTCAAGAACAGCTTCAGAATGGTGTGATCGCAGGTTACCCTGTTGTTGACGTTAAAGTTACACTATTCGACGGTTCGTTCCATGAGGTGGATTCTAGTGAGATGGCATTTAAGATTGCCGGTTCAATGGGATTCAAGCAAGGTGCTCAAAAAGCGACCCCTGTTTTATTAGAGCCTATCATGCGTGTGGAAGTTGTTACGCCTGAAGACTACATGGGTGACGTAATGGGTGACTTGAGTCGAAGAAGGGGTGTCTTGCAAGGTATGGATGAATCACCTGCGGGCCGGTTAATTCACGCGGAAGTTCCATTGGCAGAAATGTTTGGTTACTCAACTGATTTGCGTTCAGCGACGCAAGGTCGAGCAACTTATACAATGGAATTCTCTAAATATGCTGAAGCTCCAGCAAATATTGCTGAAGCAATTATCAAAAAATATAAAAGCGAATGAGGTAACTAAAAATGGCTAAGGAAAAATTTGAGCGGAAGAAGCCGCACGTTAACGTAGGTACAATTGGTCACGTTGACCACGGTAAGACGACGCTAACAGCGGCGATTACGACGATCATGGCAAAGAAGCATGGCGGTATTGCAAAGGCGTATGACCAAATTGATGCTGCACCAGAAGAGCGGGCACGCGGTATTACGATATCAACAGCGCACGTAGAGTATGAGTCAAATGCACGTCACTATGCACACGTAGATTGCCCAGGACATGCTGACTACATCAAGAACATGATTACGGGTGCGGCACAGATGGACGGCGCGATATTGGTCGTATCAGCAGCTGATGGTCCTATGCCACAAACACGCGAACACATTCTGTTGTCACGACAAGTAGGTGTTCCTTATATCGTTGTGTTTTTGAACAAAGCGGATATGGTTGACGATCCTGAGTTGTTAGAGCTTGTTGAGATGGAAGTTCGAGACCTTTTAAGCTCTTATGATTTTCCTGGCGATGATATTCCTATCGTTGTTGGCTCTGCATTGAAGGCGTTGGAAGGTGACACAAGTGAAATTGGTGAGCCAGCGATAGTGAAGCTTGTTGAGACAATGGACGCTTATATTCCTGAGCCAGTAAGAAACATAGACAAGAGCTTCTTGTTGCCAATCGAAGACGTGTTTTCTATTTCAGGCCGCGGCACAGTCGTCACAGGTCGAGTAGAGAGTGGAATTGTGAAGGTCGGCGAAGAAGTTGAGATTGTCGGTATTCGCCCCACACAGAAGACGACTTGTACAGGCGTTGAGATGTTCCGTAAGCTTCTAGACGAAGGTCGAGCTGGGGACAACGTGGGTGTATTGTTACGTGGAACAAAGCGTGATGATGTTGAGCGCGGACAAGTTTTGGCGAAGCCAGGTTCAATCAAGCCTCACACGAAGTTTGAAGCTGAAGTGTATGTATTGTCTAAAGAAGAGGGTGGTCGACACACGCCATTTTTCAATGGTTACCGTCCACAGTTTTACTTCAGAACGACAGACGTAACAGGCACATGTGATTTACCTGAAGGCATTGAGATGGTAATGCCAGGAGATAACGTGAAGTTGGTTGTTGCGCTTCATGCTCCGATTGCGATGGACGAAGGTTTAAGATTCGCGATTCGTGAAGGTGGCCGTACTGTAGGTGCGGGTGTTGTTGCTAAAATTATCGAGTGAAAAAATGACAAATAATCAAAACATTAAAATTAGACTAAAGTCGTTTGATCACCGCATGATCGATGTGTCAACGCGTGAAATTGTTGAGACAGTCAAACGAACTGGCGCAACTATTCGAGGACCGATTCCGTTGCCTGTCAAGAAGGAAAAATATTCTGTGCTGATTTCACCACACGTGAACAAAGATGCGCAGGATCAATATGAAATCCGTACGCACAAGCGCTTGGTGATCATCATCAACCCTACCGAAAAAACAGTAGACGCATTGATGAAGCTTGATCTCGCAGCAGGGGTTGATGTTCAAATTAGTCTTGATGATTAATGAGTGCAAAATATTATTGAGGGGTAAATGATGATCGGTTTATTAGGCCGCAAGGTTGGCATGACGCGAGTCTTCACTGAGGACGGAGCTTCAATTCCTGTTTCAGTGGTTGAAGTCGTTCCAAACCGCGTTTCACAAATTAAAGATGAAGCGCGTGATGGATACAATGCAATTCAGCTGACCGGTGGTGTTAAAAAAGCAAGTCGTGTCAATAAGCCAATGACAGGACATTTTGCTGCAGCTCAAGTTGAAGCTGGCGATATGATGTGCGAGTTTCGAGTTGATAGCTTAGAGCAGTACGCGCTTGGCCAAGTGATTTCTGTTTCAGATGTTTTTTCTGGTGGACAAAAAGTAGATGTATCTGCTCATTCTAAAGGAAAAGGTTTTGCTGGAACCGTAAAACGGCATAATTTTAGAACACAAGATGCAACGCATGGTAACTCTCGTTCGCATCGCGTTCCTGGCTCTATTGGTCAAAACCAAACTCCAGGCCGTGTTTTTAAAGGCAAAAAAATGGCAGGGCATTTGGGTAATGTGCGTGTGACAACACAATCGCTTGAGTTGGTTCGTGTTGATGCTGATAGAAACCTGCTTCTGATCAAAGGGGCTATTCCTGGTGCACCAGGTGCACGGGTTGAAGTCAAGCCTGCAGTAAAATTTAAAGAGGAGAGCAAATAATGGAACTCTCAATTCAAGATAAAAAAACGACTCTAGAAGTGAGTGATATCATTTTTGGTGCTCCCTATCGCGAAGATCTTATTCATCAAGCAGTGGTAACTGTATTGAATCACGAGCGTTCAGGAAACAGTGCACAAAAAACTCGCGCTGAAGTTCGTGGCGGTGGAAAAAAACCATGGAATCAAAAAGGTTCCGGTCGTGCACGTGCTGGTACAATTCGAAGTCCTTTGTGGCGCTCTGGTGGTGTGATATTTGCCGCTAAGAAAAGAGATTATTCTCAAAAAATTAATAAAAAAATGTACAAAGGCGCAATTCGTAGTATAATTGCCGAACTTTATCGTTCAGGCCGTTTGACAATCGTTAGTGAATTCTCTTGTGAAACACCAAAGACAAAAGAATTTAAAGCAAAAATGCAAGCCTTAAATCTTGAGAGTGCTTTGATTGTCATGCATGAAGTTGGTGAAATTGAGTATTTGGCTTCTCGTAATCTTTATGAGTACGCAATGGCGGATACAATCTCAATTGACCCATATATTTTGCTGCGCTATGAACATGTTGTCATGACGGTAGACGCCGTTAAAGCGTTGGAGGGACAGTTACAATGAATAAAGAGCGCATGCTGATGGTGATCAGAGAGCCTGCTATCTCTGAAAAAACAACTTTGTTGGCTGATAAGCATAAACAATTTACTTTCAAGGTTTTAAAAACGGCAACGAAGTATGAAATTAAATTGGCCGTTGAACAGTTGTTCAATGTGAAAGTAAAGCGTGTAGCTGTTCTCAATGTAAAAGGGAAAGCAAAACGATTTAAACAACGATTAGGTGTTAGGTCCGACTGGAAAAAAGCGTATGTCAGTTTACAACCGGGCTTCGACATTGACTTTACAGTGACAGAGTAGGATAAGTAATTATGGCATTATTAAAATCCAAACCAACATCGCCAGGGAAACGCGGCGAGATTCGTGTTGTTCATCCTGGAATCCATAAGGGAAAACCTTATTCTGGCTTAGTTGAAAAACTGAAAAAAACAGGCGGACGAAACAACCAAGGTCGAATTACAGTTCGACACATTGGTGGTGGTGTTCGGACTCAGTATCGCATGATCGACTTTAAACGCTCTAAAGACGGTATAGAAGGTCGTGTAGAACGTCTTGAGTACGATCCAAATCGAACTGCGTTGATTGCATTAGTTCTTTACCAAGATGGTGAACGACGTTATATTATTGCTCCCAACGGCTTAAAAGTAGGTGATACAGTTGTGAGCGGCCAAGACGCTCCCATTAGCGTTGGAAACTGTTTGCCTCTAAAAAATATTCCAATGGGTACAACAATTCACTGTGTTGAGTTGAAGCCTGGCAAAGGTGCTCAATTACTACGTAGTGCTGGCTGTAGTGGTCAGCTCGTAGCAAAAGAGGGCGCTTATGCAACAATTCGCCTACGATCTACTGAGATGAGAAAAGTACTTCTAACTTGCCGTGCAACTATTGGCGAGGTTGGAAACTTAGAGCATTCATTAAGAGTGTTGGGTAAAGCCGGTGCTAAACGCTGGCGTGGTATAAGACCGACGGTTCGCGGTGTTGCGATGAACCCTGTTGATCATCCACATGGGGGTGGTGAGGGTAGAACATCGGCTGGACGTCATCCAGTTTCACCATGGGGTGTTCCAACGAAGGGGTATAAGACACGCTCTAACAAGCGTACTGATACATTCATCGTTAGACGACGTAAGCAAAAATAATCTAAGAGGGTAAACAAGTGGCTCGTTCGGTTAGAAAAGGTCCTTTTATTGACAAGCATCTGCTAAACAAGGTTGAAGCAGCCATTGCGGCGAAATCTAAAAAACCAATTAAAACTTGGTCTAGACGGTCAACAATTATTCCTGAGATGATTGATCTAACGATTGCGGTACATAATGGCAGAGACCATGTGCCTGTGTTCATTACAGATAATATGGTTGGTCACAAATTGGGTGAGTTTGCCATGACTCGTACGTTTAAAGGTCATTCTGGAGACAGAAAGGCTAAAGGTAAATAAGAGGCAGCGATGGAAGTTACAGCAAAATTGAAAAATGCACGTTTGTCTGCTCAAAAAGGTAGATTGGTTGCAGATATGGTTCGTAATATGGGTGTTTCTGATGCACTGAATGTGTTAAAGTTCACGCCAAAGAAAGGTGCTGGTTTGATATTGAAGGTTCTTGAGTCTGCAGTAGCAAATGCAGAGCATAACTTAGGCGCGGACGTGGACGAGCTGAAAGTGGCTACAATATTAGTCGATGAAGCACCCTCTATGAAGCGAATCAGTCCTAGAGCGAAAGGTAGAGCGAACAGAATTACAAAGCGCAACTGCCATATTACGATTAAAGTATCAAACGGGGAGTAAGGTAATGGGTCAGAAGGTCAATCCGATAGGTATCCGTTTATGTATCGTTAAAAAATGGAACTCCAATTGGTATGCAACAAATAAAAACTATTCGCGCTTACTGAACCAAGATATCAATCTGCGTAAAGAGCTGAAGAAAAAACTGATGTCTGCTGCAGTCAGTAAAATTCAGATCGATAGACCTGCAAACAATGCTGTTGTCACTATTCATAGTGCACGTCCAGGTGTTCTGATTGGTAAAAAAGGCGGCGGTATTGATGCGCTTCGTGCTGAGATCGCTAAAAAATTAAATGTGCCTGTTCATTTGAATATTGAAGAGGTGAAAAAGCCTGAATTAGATTCTACTTTGGTTGCCGAAAGTATTGCTCAGCAGCTTGAGCAACGCGTGATGTTCCGACGCGCAATGAAGCGTGCTGTTACTGCTGCGCTAAAATCTGGTGCAAAAGGCATCAAGATCATGGTGAGTGGCCGTTTGGGTGGCGCTGAAATCGCTCGAAGTGAATCTTATCGTGAAGGAAGAGTTCCTTTGCACACTTTTAGAGCGGATATTGACTATGGCACTGCTGAGTCGAAAACGACATACGGTATCATTGGTGTTAAGGTATGGATTTTTAAAGGCGAAAATGTCGCACATAAATCCCGTGAAACACACAGCAGTAAGTAAGTGAGGATTTGGAATTATGTTACAGCCAAAACGAACAAAATATCGAAAACAAATGAAAGGAAGAAACCGTGGCCTTGCACTTAGAGGTTCTTCGGTTAGCTTTGGTGAATTTGGCTTAAAAGCTGTTGAAAGAGGCCGTTTGACCGCAAGACAAATTGAGGCTGCTCGTCGAGCCATGACTCGTCACGTGAAACGTGATGGTAAAATTTGGATTCGTGTATTTCCTGATAAACCAATTACACAAAAGCCTCTTGAAGTTCGTATGGGTAAAGGAAAAGGTAGTGTTGAATATTGGGTTGCTCAAATTCAACCAGGTAAGGTCCTCTTTGAAATGGAAGGTGTTTCTCGCGAACTCGCGATCGAAGCATTTGAGCTTGCAAAGGCAAAGCTTCCCTTCAAAGTTATCTTTGAAGAAAGAAAGGTGATGTGATGAGTAAAAAAAGTGAATTAGTTGAGTCGCTCAGAGCCAAGACAATTCTTGAGCTTGAAGGTGAGCTCTTGAGTCTGAGACAAAAGCAATTTAACTTGCGAATGAAAGTTGCCAATGGCACTTTGGAAAAGCCTCATCTGATCACCGAGGCACGTAAAACAATAGCGCGAATCAAGACGATTGTTGCCGAGAAGATGAAAGAAACAGCAGGTGAGACTCATGCAAAATAAAGAATCAAATGCTCGCATCCTAACAGGTAAAGTGCGTAGCAATAAAATGAATAAAACAATTGTTGTGGTTGTTGAGCGTCTCGTGAGACATCCAAAATATGGTAAGGCGATGAAACGCAGAACTGTTTTGCATGCTCACGATGAGAATCAAGTATGTAAAATTGGTGATGTTGTGCGCATCCGTGAATCAAGACCCATTTCTAAATTAAAAAACTGGGTTCTTGTTGATGTTGTTTCTTCTTGAGAAATTACACAACCAAATGACTTTTAAATTTCCGATAGTGCTGGTATAATTGCGAGCCTTTTCTGGAAGACTGTATGAGCTGGAGAATTAGTAATGATACAAATGCAAACAGTGCTCGATGTTGCGGACAATAGCGGTGCACGTAAAGTGATGTGCATTAAAGTGTTGGGTGGTTCGCATCGACGTTATGCTCGTGTGGGTGACATTATTAAAGTGAGTATAAAAGATGCAATTCCACGCAGCAAAGTGAAGAAGGGTGCGGTAATGAATGCTGTTGTTGTTCGTACGAGTTCTGGTGTGCGTCGAGACGATGGCTCATTGATTCGTTTTGATGGTAATGCGGCTGTATTGTTGAATAACCAGCATGAGCCTATTGGTACGCGTATTTTTGGACCAGTCACACGCGAACTAAGAGAGCGCTTCATGAAGATCATATCGTTAGCAGCAGAAGTATTGTAGGAAGGTAAATCATGCGACGCATAAAGAAAGGTGATACCGTAATTGTAACAACGGGAAAAAGTAAAAATCATGTTGGCAAGGTAATGCTTGTCAGCGGGGATAAGTTGATTGTCGAAGGGGCTAACTTAGCTAAAAAGCATGTGAAGCCAAATCCACAACTGCAACAAAAAGGCGGCATACTTGAAAAAGAAATGCCTATCGATTATTCGAATGTGGCAATATACAATCCCCAGACTAAAAAGGCAGATAAAGTTGGTTTCAAATTTATCGAAAAGGACGGAGCAGAACATAAAGTTCGTTACTTTAAGTCTAATGATGAATTAATTGACCTCGTTTAATTTGGGTGATGAGATGGCTAGATTAAAAGATTATTATAAAAATGAAGTTTTACCAAAGCTCCAGAAAGAGTTTGGTTATGAAAACGTCATGCAAGTCCCCAAAATCACTAAAGTAACAGTGAATATGGGTGTTGGTGAAGCGGTAGGTGACAAAAAAGTCATGAACTTTGCTCTCGATGATATGGCTAGAATTACAGGACAAAAGCCTGTAACTACATTGGCTAGAAAATCAATTGCTGGCTTCAAGATTCGCGAAGGTTGGCCAATCGGTTGTAAAGTGACTTTGAGAAAAGAACGTATGTATGAGTTTCTTGATCGCCTTATTTCGATCGCTTTGCCTCGAGTTAGAGATTTTCGTGGATTAAATCCAAAGTCTTTTGACGGGACTGGAAACTATAGCATGGGTGTTCAAGAGCAGATCGTATTCCCTGAAATTGATTTCGATAAAATTGATACGATTCGTGGGTTAGATATCACGATAACAACAACTGCTAAAACAGATAAAGAGGCGAAGGCTTTGCTTGAGGCTTTCAATTTCCCTCTTAAAGATAAAGAACGTAAATAAGGGTGTCATTGTGGCTAAAAAATCGATGCTGGAACGCGAATTAAAAAAGTTAAAGCTTGTTGAAAAGCATAGAGCAAAAAGACATGAGCTTAAAGCAACAATCAAGTCTTCTACTGACTATAATCAAGTCAAAGAAGCTCAAGATGCTTTAGCGAAATTGCCTGTTAACTCGAATCCTGTTCGACATACAACGCGTTGTCAGCAATGCGGTCGAGCGCATGCTGTTTATCGGAAGTTTGGTTTGTGCCGAATTTGTCTGCGCGTACAACTAATGACAGGAAATGTAACTGGTGGACGTAAGTCAAGCTGGTAATCAATCAAATCTTGGAGAAAAATCGTGAGTATGCATGATCCAGTGGCGGATATGTTAACCAGAATACGAAATGCTCAGCGTGCTAAGCATCAAGAGTTAACATTAATGGCCTCAAATCTTAAAAAAGAAATTGCAAGAGTTTTAAAAGAAGAAGGTTACATTGCTGATTACAAGGTCGACGATCTTGAAGGCAATATGAAATCAATGACTTTGAAGCTCAAGTATTACAAAGGCAAGCCAGTTATTGATCGCATTAAGCGCATCAGTCGCCCAGGGCTCAGAATTTATAAGTCAGCAGATGAGCTGGGTTCTGTTCCAGGTTTTGGTATCAAAATTTTATCCACCTCTCATGGCGTGATGACTCATGCTGCCGCACGAAAAAGCGGAATCGGTGGCGAAATTATTTGTGAAGTGGCTTAGATAGTTCGGGGAATAATATGTCAAGAGTGGCAAAAGCACCGATTACAATACCTTCAACGGTTACCTTAACTTTAGCTGGAAATCAACTTTCAGTGAAAGGACCTAAAGGCGTTATACATCACAATTGTAATCATTTGGTCAAAATCGACAATACGGAAGCAAACGTTGTGACTTTCGCTCCAGCATCGGCTGATCCAGCCGCTTGGGCTCAAGCAGGAACAACAAGAGCGCTTGTCAATAACATGGTAAAAGGTGTTACAGATGGTTTTACTGTGACCCTAGAGCTGGTGGGTGTCGGGTATAGAGCACAATCCAAAGGAGTATCTTTGGGTCTTTCATTGGGCTTTTCACATCCAGTTGAATATCACTTGCCGGAAGGCGTTAAGGCGGAGACGCCAAACGTTACGACAATTGTTTTAACCGGTATTGATAAACAATTGATTGGTCAGGTCGCATCTGAGATTCGTGCATTAAGACCACCTGAGCCATACAAGGGGAAAGGTATTAAATACCTTGGCGAGATTATTATTCGTAAAGAAGCGAAAAAGAAATAAGGTGTAAGCGATGAAAAAAGCACAAGCTAGAGCTCGACGTGGATTAAAAACAAAAGCTGTGATTGCTCAATCAAATAGACCAAGACTTGTTGTTTTCAGAAGTGGTGTTCATATCTATGCCCATATTTCTGTCCGTGAAGCACAAGGTGATCGCGTGCTTGCTGCTTGCTCTACAGTAGATAAAACGGTTCGACAAAATCTTAAAGGCACCAAGACTGAACAAGCATATGCTATTGGTCAAGTGTTGGCAGAGCGTGCGAAGGCTTCTGGTCTTGCTTCTGTTGCTTTTGATCGTTCTGGTTATAAGTATCATGGTCGTGTGAAAGCATTGGCAACAGGCGCACGCGATGGCGGATTAGATTTTTAAGGAACTGTTATGGCTGCAGCATTAGAAGAAAATTTAAAAACTGACGGATACCAAGAAAAGCTCGTATCGGTAACTCGAACAGCAAAAGTGGTCAAAGGAGGCCGTGTATTTGGATTCGCTGTTTTGGTTGTTGTTGGTGACGGAAAAGGTAAAGTTGGTTTTGGTCGCGGAAAAGCTCGCGAAGTTCCAATTGCAATTCAGAAAGCAATGGACCAAGCACGTAAAAACATGGTTTACATTCCTTTATCTGGGAAAACAATTCACCATGAAATTACTTGGAGCTATGGCGCTTCTAAAATTTTTATGAAGCCAGCTCGTGAAGGTACAGGAATTATTGCGGGTGGCGCGATGCGTGCTGTGCTTGAAGTGTTGGGTGTTCAAAATATTTTAGCAAAAAGTATTGGCTCTACAAATCCAAGTAACATTGTGAGAGCAACAGTCGATGCATTAATCAACATGTCAACACCTGACCTTGTGGCGGCTAAACGTGGCAAGACAGTTGAAGAAGTGATGGTAGGGTAAAAATGGATAAGACAATTAAGTTGACACTCGTAAAAAGTTTGATTGGACGTTTGCCTAAGCATATTTCTATTGCCCATCAATTGGGTTTGAAGAAAATAAATAGAACGGTGCAACATAAAGATACACCGGCAATCCGTGGATTGGTAAACGCAATCGGTTACTTATTAAAAGTCGAGGAGTGTGATTAATGAGATTAAATACTTTATCTCCAGCGTTTGGCTCAAAAACAGCGCCTAAGCGACTTGGTCGAGGAATTGGCTCTGGATTAGGTAAAACATCTGGCCGTGGCCATAAAGGTCAAAAAGCAAGAGCAGGTGGTTTTCATAAGATCAACTTTGAAGGCGGTCAAATGCCAATTCAAAGACGTTTGCCGAAGATGGGGTTCAAATCACGTCTTGCTCGTATTACTGATGAAGTGACGCTTTCTGAAATTTCTGGAATTGATGCACAAGTTATTGATCTAGATGTTATTAAAGCTTACGGCCTTGTTCCTAAAACGATACAGTTCGTTAAAGTGATTCAAGCTGGAACATTAGAAAAAGCGGTTCAGCTCAAAGGTTTACGTGTAACACAAGGTGCACGTAAGATCATTGAAGACCTCGGCGGAAGTTGTGAAGCGTAATGTCTACTAACATGAAGAAAAACTCTAATCAAACTACAGGTGGATATGCTGAGTTAAAAGCTCGCCTGTGGTTTGTTGTGCTTGGGATATTGGTTTATCGATTAGGGGCGCATATTCCTGTTCCTGGTCTAGATCCCGAGCGTTTAGCCTCATTTTTTTCTAGCCAACAAA
Source organism: uncultured Legionella sp. (assembly GCA_964513205.1). Classification (GTDB taxonomy): domain Bacteria; phylum Pseudomonadota; class Gammaproteobacteria; order Legionellales; family Legionellaceae; genus JAGVJT01. The sequence continues at coordinate 25,485 of CAZELP010000002.1, forward strand.
ATACTATTTTTGGCTTGTTTAACATGTTTTCTGGTGGGGCGCTATCTCGAGTTACTGTATTTGCCATAGGGATCATGCCCTATATTACAGCGTCGATTATGACACAGCTTTTTTCTATGGTTGTTCCTGCGTTGGAGCAGCTTAAAAAAGAAGGTGAGTCGGGTCGTCGTAAAATGAATCAATATACGCGCTATCTGACTTTGGCGTTGTCTATATTCCAATCTTTAGGTATGGCAAGATGGTTGGCGAGTCAGCATATCGCGCTTTCAACTGGACTTTCCTTTTATGTCCTTGCTGTTGTAACTTTAGTGACTGGAACCATGTTTTTAATGTGGTTAGGCGAGCAAATGACAGAAAAAGGCGTGGGCAACGGAATTTCGCTTTTGATTTTCTCCGGTATTGTTTCTAGTATGCCAAATGCCATTGCTTCTGTTTTTCAACAAGTGAAAGAAGGACAGATGCAGCCTTTGACACTGATTGTACTGGTTGCCATTGTTGTTGCTGTAACGGCCTTTGTGGTTTTTGTTGAGCGAGCGCAACGACGCATTAGAGTAAATTATGCACAGCGCACACAGGGGACTCGAGTTTATGCGGCGCAATCAAGTCATCTGCCCTTAAAAATTAATATGTCTGGCGTAATTCCTCCTATTTTCGCATCGAGTGTGATTATGCTTCCGGCCACTATTGCTCAGTTTTTTGGCCGAGGGAAAGGTATGGACTGGCTTGCTGACATCGGCATGGCACTTTCTCCAGGACAGCCTGCGTATTTAATTATATATGCGGTTGCGATTCTTTTCTTCGCATTTTTTTACACCGCCTTGGTTTTCAATCCCAAAGAAACGGCTGATAACCTTAAAAAATCATCTGCTTATATTCCTGGGATTCGTCCAGGAGAGCAGACATCGAAGTTTATTGATGGTGTGATGACAAGATTGACGTTGACTGGAGCATTATATTTAGTCTTGGTTTGTCTGTTGCCACAAATTTTGATGTATACATGGCATGTTCCTTTTTATTTCGGTGGAACTTCTCTGTTGATCATTGTTGTTGTAATTATGGATTTTGTTGCACAGGTTCAAGCACATTTGATGGCGCAGCAATATGAATCTTTAATGAAAAAAGCCAACTTTAAAAGCAATAAGCTGCCCAGTTTACTATGATTATTTTTGGAGTGTAGTGATGAAAGTAAGAGCATCAGTGAAGCGTATTTGCAGAAACTGTAAAGTAGTAAAAAGAAGTCGAACCATTCGTGTAATTTGCAAAGATGGTCGACATAAGCAAAAACAAGGCTAATCTGGCTTGATTTTAAGATGTGAAACTTGTATCCTTTTGTCCCTCCTCGAGTGATAAATGTGATACGAGGATAAAATAACGTACGGAGAAATGAATGGCTCGTATAGCAGGTGTAAACATTGCAGATCATAAACACATAGTGATCGCACTAACCTCAATTTACGGTATAGGTAAACCGACTTCATTGAAGCTTTGTGAGGCAGTCGGGATTAATCCCGCAACAAAGGTTTCTCAGTTGTCTGAGCAAGATCTTGAATCATTGCGAACTGAAATCGCTAAAATTACAGTTGAGGGTGATCTGCGTCGTGCTGTTTCAATGAACATAAAGCGATTAATGGACTTGGGGTGTTACAGAGGTCAGCGTCATCGTCGAGGACTTCCTGTCCGAGGACAGCGCACTAAGACAAATGCGAGAACACGCAAAGGTCGACGTAAAGCTACTGTATAATTGAATTTTCATGTAGGAAAGAAATAAGATGGCAAATAGTAAGGCAAAACAGCAAAAAACACGAAAAAAAGTGAAGCGCGTTGTTAATGACGGTATCGTTCATGTTCACGCCTCTTTTAACAATACCATCGTAACTTTTACTGATAGACAAGGCAATGCGTTATGTTGGGCGACTTCCGGTGGCTCTGGTTTTCGTGGTTCACGCAAAAGTACGCCTTACGCAGCTCAGATCGCAACTGAGCGAGCAGCAGTTATTGCCAAAGAGTATGGTATGAAATCCGTAGCGGTGTTTGTTTACGGCCCAGGCCCTGGACGTGAGTCAACGATTCGTGAATTAATTGCTCAAGATTTCAAAATAGTTGAAATCACCGATGTGACGGGTATCCCGCACAATGGTTGTAAAGCGCCTAAGAAACGTCGCGTCTAAGAAAGGGGAGTATAATCAATGGCTAGATATTTAGGTCCAAAATGTAAACTTTCACGACGTGAAGGTACAGATTTATTATTGAAAAGTGGTGTAAGAGATCATAAATCCAAGTGTAAAGCAGAGAAAAAACCAGGACAGCATGGTGATAAAGGCTCTAGACTGGGTGATTACGGTTTGCAATTGCGTGAAAAACAAAAAATTCGCCGTATTTATGGGGTTCTTGAGCGTCAATTTAGAAATTACTACAAAAAAGCTGCGGCTAAGAAAGGCGCTACAGGTGAAAACCTAGCTGTTTTGTTGGAAAGTCGTTTAGACAACGTTGTCTATCGCATGGGATTTGCCAGCACGCGTTCTGAAGCAAGACAACTTGTTTCACACAAAGGCATTATGGTCAATGGACAGTTGGTGAACATTCCTTCGTATCTTGTTTCTCCTGGCGATCAAATCTCTGTGAGAGAAAAAGCGCGAGGACAAGCACGTGTTGTTGCTGCACTGGCGATTTCTGAACAGCGCAATACTTGTGATTGGATAACTGTTGATGCTTCGGCGTTCAAAGGCACTTTCACCGCCGTACCTACTTTGGAAGATTTATCCGGCGTATTTAACGTGAATTTGGTCGTTGAACTTTATTCTAAGTAAGATCTGGAGTATAACCCAATGTATACTGATATTAATGAGATGTTAACGCCAAGCGTGCTTAAGGTACAGTTTGATGCTCCGAATCATAGTCGTGTCGTCCTTGAGCCGCTTGAGCGTGGCTTTGGGCATACTTTAGGAAATGCGCTAAGACGAATTTTGATTTCATCAATGCCTGGTGCTGCGATAACAGAAGTTCTGATTGATGGTGTTTTGCACGAATACAGCACAATCGAAGGTGTAGAAGAAGATGTTGTGAATATTCTTCTTAATCTGAAAGAAGTTGCGGTAAAAATGACAGCAGGTTCATCTGCTACGCTGACGCTTTCTAAAGAAGGTCCATGCCAAGTTACGGCGGGTGATATTCAATTGACTCACGGTGTAGAAATTGTGAATCCAGAGCTTGTGATTGCGAATCTAAATGAGCGAGGCAAGCTTTCGATGACACTTACAGTGGAGTCGGGTGTAGGATTTCACTCTACGGATACTTTTGTTCGAAAATTTGAAGAAGAGGGCACAACCAAGTCGATAGGAAAGCTGAAAATCGACAACACGTTCTCTCCGGTGAAAAAAGCATCATACACTGTTGAAAATACGCGCGTAGAAAATAGAACTGATTTGGATAAACTGACCATTGATCTGCAAACCAATGGCACGTTAGATCCAGAGGAAGCCATTCGCATTTCTGCTAGCATTCTTCAAAGACAATTACACGCGTTTGTCGACATGCGCTTTGAAGAGTCTCAATCTGTGAAAAAAGAAACGAATTCTTTTGACCCTGCATTATTGAAATCAGTAGATGATCTTGAGTTGACTGTTCGTTCTGCAAATTGCCTGAAAGCAGAAAATATTCACTATATTGGTGATTTGGTACAGAAAACAGAAAGTGAATTATTAAAAACACCTAATCTGGGTAAAAAGTCTTTAACAGAAATAAAAGACGTTTTGGCTGCTCGTTCCTTGTCTTTAGGCATGAAGCTCGAAAATTGGCCGCCCGAGAATTTAGGCGAGTAATCATTAGGAGTATTTGTTATGCGACACCGTAATGTAGGACGCCATTTTGGCAGAACCAGTAGTCATCGAAAAGCGATGTTTACGAACCTATCTTGTGCGTTAATTGAGCACGAGTTGATTAGAACAACTTTGCCAAAAGCAAAAGAGCTTCGTCGATATGTTGAGCCGTTGATCACTGCAAGTAAAGCAGATTCAGTGACGTCTCGACGTTATGTTTTTGATAGACTTCGTTCTAAAGAAGCTGTTGGAAAATTGTTTACCGTTTTGGGTCCTCGTTATACTGAGCGTCCTGGTGGTTATCTGCGTATTTTGAAGTGTGGATTTAGACCTGGTGATAACGCGCCAATGGCGATTGTTGAGCTTGTGGATAGACCTACTGAAACAGTTGATGATGAAGAGAATTCAGAAGCATAATTTCTTTCTCTTCTTTAAAAGGGCCTTGGCCCTTTTTTTTCGTCTATCTTTTTGTTTTTAGAGAGTTTATTTAATTTAGGCTCTTGCCCATTCTTTAAATTCAAGATAATCTTTTATGAGAGTACTTCGAAGATTTTGTTGTTCAAATGCAGCGTTGAAGTGCTGCTTAAGTTGTTATCTATTCTAATATTAAGCGCTATTTCTTTACTGCTCCAGCAAATTTTCGAAGACATTCATCAGAAGACATTTTACATAGGGATATTATATGATACCAAGAGAACAGTTACTGGATGCAATCCGCTTGAAGCTCAATCAGTTAGACGCATTTAAATTTCTGAATGTAAAAAGCTCTTTTGAGGCATTGGAAAAAAAAGTTAAAGAACTGTCTCTGCAAAAAAACGAATCTCAAAAACGCACACTATCGACATTGGATGAAATGTTGGAAATTTCACTAGATGATGGTTTGTCTCTTGAAAAGGCTCTTTCGAATCAAAAATTATTTGATTCGTTTTATCGTGAGTTAGCCAACGCTGTATCTGGTTTTAATAATGCGCCGCCTTATCTCTTAAGTACGATTGATGCTGCACGCCTCTGTGAGCTGGCTAAAAATGGCAATCTTGAAGCGATAAAAAAAGAAAAGATCTCCGCTTATCGTGTGAATCAAATTGTTTCTTGGGCTGTCACCAGTGCCCCTGCTACTTATTTAGGTTGTTATAATGCGTTGATGATTGCAGTTTCTCATCGTCAAACCGAAGTTGTTCAATATTTTATTGAGCAACTAGGTGGACAGTTAAATGTAATGGGAGGGCGTTTAAATAATTTTTCTGTTGTTGATTGCGCGAATGAAGAGGGTGTTTTTTTTGGGGAAAAAGATGAAAGCTTAGTCTCTTATCTGGACGGTATTAAACGGAATGGTGTTCCCACACAACGACCACGATACTCTTATAAAGATGCATTGACAGGTCTGAGTTTCTTCAATTCAGCAGCCGCTCATCCTGCTACATCTGAACCTTCATTTTTGAATACGAAGCCAATTTAAACATCGTCATTCATTTTTCGAGATAGGGGCTTATGATAAGACCAAACCAGGTCGAGTCAATAGCCTCTAACATTTAGTTTTTCTCTTCACTTCAACCGATGGTTCATGAGATGAACTCTTCTTTTCTTTTAACCCATTTATCTTGACAGCCTCCCCCAAAAAACACTAAAATGATCTTTTTTAGTACACAGTGTTTTTATTTTTGGAGATGAATTTTGCATTTTTTATTAAAACAAGATTTGGAACGAAGTCGAATACATGTCAAAACCCACGCTCTTGCGGAAGAGTCAATGCGTGTTATCCTTGAAGCTTTTCGTCCAAGTCTATCATCTCCCTCGATTGTCAAAGTAAAGAATTTGTTGCCTTCTTTAGAAAAATTACATGACAAAAAAGTAGCAACACATGAACAATGGATCTTAGAAACAGGTTCTCGTTCTCTTCTTAATGCTGATGATGTAGGCAGTATTCATTATTCCGCTCTGGATGTTTTTTGTGATGAAAATGGGAAAATTTTAGTCATTGTTGCCGATCATTATCATGGTCGATTTTATAATAGCTTTAGAGAAGAGTATAAAACTTTAAAAGTTCCCGTTGATTTTATATTACTGGGAGGCTCCCTGTATCAAGCAGACTCCAATCACTGCTTTATTTTCTCTCTAAATCATTTGTTGACTACGGCAAAAGATGAGAGTTTCTATCCTTTTTTCAAGAGTAGGCTGTCGACATTATCTCTTAAGTATGCTTCTGAAAAAGATTCTGAAATGGGGGGGGTAAAAATCTATCTTTGTCCTTGGCATGAGCTATTGCCGGCATACAATTTGTGTGCACAGAGCTTTAGCGCGATTACGAGTTATGTTGATCATGTGAGATGTTTAGATGACAAGGAAATTAATATAACGGCAAAAAACGAATCCAAAACTCTTGTTGATGCTGAGTTTGATATTCAACTTGCAAAGTCATTGGATTGTAATCAAGATGGCAAAATCCAAAACCTTGCAATTGAGCAAAAAGCAATTTATTTTTCTGAAGTCGCAAGTGCATTTATTGAAAGTAAGACAAGCGACGAATTGATTGAAATTTGTTATAAAAATGACTATTTTCAAGTTTATGACATGTTTAAGGCATCAAAACAAACGGAAAGAAAACTATCCATCGAACAGACCTCTCACCCTTTGTTGAAATTATTTTTTTCGAATCAGTTTTTGTTGAATATATTCCTTGTTGGCTTTTCTTCTCAAAAAAAGACAATGTTAAAGTCAATTCAATTGTTTTATACGGTGTTGGTTCACAAATCTTTTATAAAAGCGAGCGAGATAAATTTAATCGACCCTATAGAAATATTCAAATTGTTGACCAATAGTGATGGAAAAACATTACAGTTAAATAATCAAACGTTGGAAATTGCTTATAAAAATATTGATGTACTGACAAAATTGATCCAATCTTTGAGTGCATACCCCTCCTTGAAATTTAACAAAAATGCCATTAAAGATCTTTTTGTCATGAAAAATGCAGATCTGTTTTTTTCTTTTTCTCCAAACGGAAACTCTTCCAGCTCAAGTTGTGCAGCTGGAGTGATTGAGTTTTTCCCTCTTAGAAGACTTTATATTGCTGGGCAGATTGATAATGAATTTTTATCATCAATTCAACTCGATAAGTTAAAAAAGGTTTACATAGATAACGATGCGATGCAATTATCAGATGAAGCGTTAAAAGAGAAAATTTTAACTTTGCCAATCTTTAAAGAAACTTTGACTATGCAGACGTTTAAAGAAGCCGCATCTTCTCCCGATTCTGTTGCGTGCGACAATCTTGAGTCAGTAATTCCTAGAAAAGATTTTTCGTGTCGCCGAACTCTTTTTTCTCCATTGAGTGAGATTGAGAAAGAAATTGACTCAGCAGAATCCGAAAATGATACAATATCGCTTTATGTGTAGGATATAAGAGATATGGAAGCAAGTGACGACAATCTGGGCGCTCTCGTCCGCATTCTGAGTAAATTTTCTGTTTTGAACTCGGGCATTCAAGACGAGGAAAAGCTAGAGTCGCTACCGCATTTAGAAAATAACAGTGAAGATACGCCCTTTACCAAATACGATGTTTTGAGTTATGAAGACATGAATGATATCATCGATTTTTTTGGAAATAATGATGAAGAAATCGAAGGGTATTTTGAGTCGGAAGAACATGAGTTGACAAGTGATGCGGATGAAGAATTAAGTTTGTTCTCTGATGATGATTTATTAGATCAAAAAATAGAACGCATGATAGAGATTGCGCTGCGAACTTATCAAACGCGATATGTATATAAGACCTATTTAAATGCTTATCACGAAAAAGTCAACGGGGTTTCCGAAGAAGAAGTTTCAAACTATGAAGCAAAGTATAAGATGCTACTTTGGCTTTTCCAAGTCGGGTATGCTCAATTCTATAAGCTCCATCTGGAATCGTGTCTATCAGACGAGCAACTGAGCGAAAAAGCAATAAAATTACTGGATGGATATGAGAATGAAAATGATCTTTCTGGATTTTCTGCTTATTTAAGTGAACATTTTCAAACTTTAACCCAAGAGTTAGAACAAAACAACAAAGCGCACGAGCAGAGACCCGGCTAAATGGGAATGGTAGTGCTGCAATCACATATTGTGAGTTTAGATATGATGGGCGCTCAACTTAGATGCTCCACTATCAAATGAATAGGATAAGCGAAGGAAAAACTCATTTGCTTGCACTGCGCCTTTCCAGGGTGTTAAAAGATTGGTGCCATCTAGAACAAAATTTTGTGATGTGAATGTGCCGCCATTGTAGTAGCGGTATCCTGCCTCTAATGAAAAATTGGATTGATTATAAAGTCTTAATCCTGCTGATGCTTGACCCGAGAGAGACGTTCTAAAATTATCTAGTGCATAAGAAACATAGAATCCGTCCGGTTTTAGGGATTTAAAGTTACTCATCGTATTGAAACTGACACCAAGCCCTCCACCAATAAATGGCTCTATAAAGTATTCATGCCCCATCTTATAGACCAACATATCGGGGAAAGCGGCTCCGTGTAAATAAGCATTCACCATTAATGAATTGCTCTCTAAATTAAAATTACGCGTCACATTACCGACAAAAAAACTTGCATCACGTTTAGGAGGGGTTTGGTATCTTGAATAACTGTATTTTGGGCGGTAGATGTATTCAACATCTGCACTCAATAGTGGAGAAACCTGATAACCTAGCGCAACAGAATACAATGCAGTAGAGCCCAATGCTGCGTTATAACCTTGTGGGGCTGCATCCCAAAATACAGGATCTGCGTATATATCCGATGTGAGAGAATAGCTGCCACCACTGCCTACGTTGACATAGACCATTGGCGAAAACTCGGATGAGTCTGAGCCCATGTTTCCTGCAAAACTGTTAAATGTGACCATTGAAAAAAAGAGCAAGCGTTTCAATTTATCCAATCCTTGGTTACTTTAGTCATCCATTGTTTGCAAGCATATCATGCGATGAACTGTTTTCGTAAGTCCTGAATTTATAAAAAATGAAATCTAAACGAGTTTATTCTGGCAATAGAGATGAAAAGAGAATAAATGTATAGCTGTGTTGAGCCTTCACCTACCGTGGATGGTAGGTGAAATGTCTGCAGATGCTTTCCTAAAACGGGATATCGTCATCCAGTTCGTCAAATGCATCTTGTGCTATTGATTCGAGATTGGGTGATGATGATTGCTTTGGTGCGGACGTGTATGAGGGGCGAGCCGCTTCGCGTGGTTCTTCGGCATAGTTTCCGCCACCACTTCTGCCATCAAGCATCTGAATATCACTTGCGATAATTTCGGTTGTGTAGCGGTCTTGTCCGCCCTGATCTTGCCACTTTCGCGTTCTTAGACTGCCTTCGACGTACAATTTCGCGCCTTTCTTGACATACTCGCCAGCAATTTCCCCAAGTTTATTAAAACAGACGACCCGATGCCACTCTGTTCGTTCTTGTTTTTCACCCGTTTGCTTGTCTTTCCATGATTCTGTTGTTGCAATCGACAGTGTCGTTGCTGCATTTCCATTTGGCATGTAGCGAACGTCAGGGTCGACTCCTACATTACCAACTAAAATTACTTTATTGATTCCTCGTGCCATGTGTTGAACTCCATTATGCGATATTGGATTTAGATTATATACTTAAGCGACTTTCAAATACCATACTTAGGAAAATTACAAGTCTGAATTTTTTCGCTCAAAATTGGCCGTTCGATTCATCCCGATTGCAGAAACAAGCCAAAATATTGCAATGCTTGTTGTGAGGATAAAAATACCAATTGGCCCAGCTTTTTCAAAGCAAAAGCCAGCCGAAGCGCCACCGACAAAAATGCCTAAAAACTGGAAGCTAGAATAAATACCCATCGCAGTTCCCTTGTAATAAGAAGGGGCAAATTGTGCGATAAGTGAGGGTAGTTGCGCTTCAAGGAAATTGAAGGCTGTAAAATATAAAAATAATCCAATACCAATCAGCATAAGGGAGCTTGAAAGCAACATAAGCTGTGTGATAGCAAGGATGCCGATGCAGATGGTCATCCCTTGTCTGACATTTTGTTTTCTACTGGTGTAGCGAATCAATGGAAAAACGAGAAAAAAAGAACCCAGTAAAATTGGTAAATAGAAATACCAGGCGCTGTTGAATTGTTGTGTGTAGAAGAGTGGTTTTAACTGTTGAGGAAGATAGAAAAATAGAGCGGTCAGTAGTGCGTGTTGGCAAAAAATACCAATGTCGAGAAATAATAATGCCGGCTCTTTAAGCAACGTTTTGAAGCGTGAGAAAAGGGAGGAGCGCTCAACGGGCTGGGTTCGACTTGGTGTTGGAATGTGACGATACAAAATGAAAAAGCCCAAACAAACCAAGATGAAACTAAGCTCAAAAATTCCTTTTAAACCAAAATGCTCCGTGATAAGTGGACTGACAACAAAAGCGAGCATAAAAGAGATCCCAATGCTCGCGCCGATAATTGCCATTGCAGTAGGACGTTCTTTTTCTACAGTCAAGTCTGCTGCAAGCGCCATAAGCACACTTCCAATGGCCCCCATTCCTTGTAATGCTCGTGCTGCAATCATTCCATAGATGTGATCAGTCCATGCTCCGAGAAGACTGCCTATCCCAAAACAACATAATCCTAGTGCGATGATGGGTTTTCGACCCCATCGATCGGATAAAATTCCAAACGGAATTTGTAAAAGACCTTGACTGAGGCCATATGCCCCAAGGGCAATCCCCATCAGTTCCGGAGTGGCATCTCTTAATTCCGCGGTATAAAGTGTGAAGACCGGGATTAACATAAAAAGCCCAAGCATTCGAAAAGAAAACAAGCTTGCGATAGGAAAGATCGTTCTAAATAGGGATTGATTCATCATAAAACAGGTCGTGTAAAAAGACAGATACTACTGCAATTGACAGATAATGCCAATCCATGTAACTTTACCCGTCTTAAAGGAGAGGGTTATGTCATCGCAAACATTACAACAAAAAGTCGCTTTAATCACTGGCGGCGCGCGCGGCATTGGTCGGGCTACAGCACTTAGATTGGCGCGTTCTGGCGCTGATATTGCCGTTGTATATTACAACAGTTCAGATGAAGCAGTTGCATTGGTCGAAGAAATACAAGCGCTCGGACGTCGGGCAATTGCAATTCAAGCAAACGTTTCTGATGCGCGTTCTGTCGATGAATTATTCGATACATTTTCTCAAACTTTTTCATCTCTTGATATTTTGGTGAGTAATGCGGCTAGTGGTGTATTACGGCCGGCTCTTGAAATGACCACCAAGCATTGGCGTTGGTGTATGGAAACAAATGCTTTGGCATTAAATCATTTGGTTTCGAAAGGGCGTCATTTCATGTCAGCAGGAGGGCGTGTGATTGCGCTTTCTAGTTTAGGGGCTCATCGAGCAATACCTAATTACGCTTTTATTGGTGCATCTAAAGCGGCTTTAGAAGCGTTGGTGCGCTCTTTAAGTCTGGAGCTTGCTCCATTTGGAATTACTGTCAATACTATTTCTGCCGGTGTTGTTGACACCGATGCATTAAAGCATTTCCCAAATCGTGAACATTTGCTGGATGAGTATCAATCGCACTCGTTGTCAGGAAAGCCGTTACGACCCGAAGATGTTGCCGATGCTGTTTATCTTTTATGTTTGCCAGAAGCAGGAAGGATTATTGGTCAGACCATTTTTGTTGATGATGGATATGCAGTGATGGGATAAAAAACTTATGATATACTTCCAACCATTTTGTACGGTGTGGTGTTTTAGAGGAAGAAGGCAATGAATATAGATCAAATTTACTCCAAGGTGCGTGGAATAGTTTCAGATGTATTGGTGATAGATGAAGACGATGTGCAATTGAATAGTCGTTTAATCTCTGATTTGGGTGCAGAATCGATTGATTTTCTTGATCTCGTGTTTCAACTCGAGAAAGAATTCGGTGTTAAAATTCCTCGTGGTCAATTAGAAAAAAATGCCAGAGGTGAGTTGAGCGAAGAAGAGTTTGAGAAAAATGGTGTGATTACTCCAGCAGGACTTGAGTCTCTTCAGCGATATTTAAGTGAAGTGCCTGCATCCGAATTTAAGCCGAATATGAAAGTAAATGAAATTCCATGGCTTTTTACTGTTGAAACTTTCTGTAAATTGGTTGGTGCGGCAATTGCGGAAAAATCAGCTCAAGGGACGCCTGCATAATGCGATTTTTGTTTGTTGATAGGATTACCGACCTTTCACAAAATATGGTGGCTCGGGGCATCAAGCATGTGACTCGAGATGATTTTTATGTTTGCCAGGATCATCTCGGTGCATGGTGTTTGATTCCCTCTGTCATGGGTGAAACTGTTGGTCAGCTTGCGGCTTGGCATGTGATGATGCAGCATGATTTTCAGCTGCGTCCGGTAGCCGGAATTGCTGGCTGTGCGACATTTTATCGACCTGCGTATGTCGGTGAGACCATGGAGGTCGAAACAACAATTGATGCGTTGGATCAGACTGTTGTTCAGTATCACGGTGAAGCACGAGTGCATGGTGAAGTGGTTTTTCGGCTTGAGGGTGCTTTTGGTCCACTATTGCCGATGGAGCAATTTATCGATACAGCGATTGTACGTCGTCAGTTTGACGAAATTAATCGTCCTTATGCCCCTACATACCAAGAGCCCTTTGAAAACGTTGCTTTTACAAATGAACAAAGAATTGGTTCATTCGAGCCAATTGCTCATGTGGCGTCGATGGAGTTTGATCAGGTTGTTTTGCATGAGCCTGGTCGACAAATAGTTGCGTTGAAACATATCACGCGAGCGGCACCTTATTTTCCGGATCATTTCCCTAATAAACCAGTTCTTCCCATGACGGTTTTGTTGGAAAGTTTTTTAAATTTGGGGCAAGTTTTTATCCAACGAGAAGGGATTCCTGGTCATTTTGCTTGTCTTAAAGTGCGTCGAGTCAAAATGAGTGATTTTATTTCGCCGGGCGACATTATTACCGGAACCATCACTTTGAAAAATCAAACGCCAGAAGAGCTTGTTTTTCATTGTCGTTGCGATGTTTCTGGGAAGCGTGTTGGAGTCCTTGAGCTTACGATGGTCAAAATAGGTTAATCATGAATAAGCAACGTATTGCAGTCACCGGTATCGGCATTGTGTCTCCTATTGGTGCAAGCAAAGATGCCACCTGGACGAATCTTTTAGCGGGATATTCTGGAATTGGGGCGATTCAACATTTTGACGCGTCGGCTTTTCCGACCACAATCGCGGCAGAAGTGAAGCCTTATACGTCTAATTTCCCTGAAAAAAGCAAACTAATGCGTTACACCACGCCATTCACTCGATTCGCACTAGATGCGGCTTGGGAGGCATTTGATGATGCAGGCATTCGACCTTCTGCTGCCACGAGTGAGCGATGGGGCGTTGTCGTTGGTAGTGGTATGATGACGGCCGAATATGATTTACTCGAGCGTTTCCAAAAAGTTTGCGCTCTTGATGGTGATGTCAATTGGTCTTTACTTCATCAGAATCAAGCTGAATTTTACCAACCAGTTGATTTTGGCAAGACAGCAGCAAACAGCGGTCTTTCTCTTTTGACACAAGCGTTTGGAATACGTGGATACGCGAATTCCGTGCATACTGCTTGTGCCTCTGGGGGACAAGCGCTTGGTCTGGCCCTTGATGTTATCCGTCGAGGAGATGCTGATTATGTATTGGCTGGTGGCTTTGATTCGATGATTAATCCGTTGGGATTATCCAGCTTTTGCCTTCTGGGTGCTTTATCAACTTACAATGAAACACCAGAGAGTGCGAGTCGACCTTTTGATGCCACTCGAAATGGTTTTGTTTTAGGGGAAGGGGCGGCTTTTTTGATTTTAGAAAGTTGGGATAAAGCTCTCGCAAGAGGGGCTCGTATTTATGCAGAACTTGCTGGTCATGGCAATTCGTTAAGTGCTTACCGTATTACTGATTCGCCGCCAGATGGTGATGGCGCGAAGCAAGCGATTCAACGTGCTTTAAAGGATGCAAACGTGTCTGCAAGTGATGTCGATTACGTGAATGCGCATGGAACTTCTACTCAAATGAATGATTTAAGTGAAACCAATGCGATTAAGGGCGCGCTCCAAGATCATGCCTACGCAATTCCCGTGAGTTCAACAAAAAGCCAAACAGGGCATTTAATTGCTGCTGCAGGCGCATTGGAAGCGGCTTTGTCGGTTTTATCTATTCACACAGCTCAAATTCCATCGACTCAAAACTTAAAGACGCCAGATCCGCTGTGTGACCTAGATTATGTCGTTGATGGTATTAGAGAAAAAGCAGTTGGCGTTGTGCTTTCAAATTCTTTTGGTTTTGGTGGGTCGAACAGTGCGCTGATATTTAAGCATCCTGAGTTGGGGGGACGATCATGACCGTGCAGCGTCGTGTTTTTATTACAGGTCGCGGAGCTCTTTCTCCTTCGGGTATGGATGTTGCTGAAATGTGGGACGCTCTGATATCGGGACGTTCGGCTCTTGCGGAACTCCGTCATGCCGACTTGTCTGATTGGGTTTATCGTTTTGGCGGAGAACTTCCTGATTATCAACCAGCTAAATTGTTGCCAGATAGAAAGCTTTTAAAAGTCCTTTCGAAGCAGGATGTCTTGGGTTTGAATGCTGCCAAGCAAGCAATCGAAGACAGTGGCTTGTTGGACTATCGCCAGACATTGTCTGAAAAGGATGCGATCACCTTTAACGACGACACAGGCGTTTTCGTTGCTTCTCCAGGGAATAAGTACGCACAACAATATGATTTCTTGCCGTTAATGTCGAAAACACAAGAAGACATGAAGCTTTTTGCCGGTCAACTTTTTAGCGAAGTTCACCCGATGTGGTTGCTTCGAATATTGCCCAATAACGTATTGGCATATACGAGTATGTTGTATGGATTTAAAGGTGAAAATCATAATATCGTGAACCATGTTTGTGGTGGAATGCAGGCTATTATAGAAGCTTATCATGCGATTCAACGAGGACTGGCTTCTCGTGTGGTTGTCGTTGGATATGATCTTGCCATTGAGCCACAAGGTCTTTTCTATTATGGCAAGCTCGGTGTTTTGAGTGAAAATGCTTTGAGACCATTCGATAAAGCACATAATGGCACATTGATGGCTGAAGGGGCGGGTGCTATTGTGTTAGAGAGCGAAGAAAGTATGATCGCTCGGCAAAGACAACCCTATGCTGAAATCAAAGGAGCGGCTGCGGCAACAGAGGGGGGGCATCTTTTTACATTGGATCCAACTGGTGCACCACTTAAAAAGTTGTTAAAGCAGGCGTTGAGCGATGTTTCTGAAAAAGACATCAGCATGGTAGTTGCTCATGGCAATGCGAATCCACTTTCAGATGGCAGTGAAGCGGCAGCGATTACCGATGTTTTAAACGATGTTCCTGTGACGGCATTTAAGTGGTCAATGGGGCACACTTTGTGTGCATCTGCTTTGATTGATACTGTGCTCGCATTGTCATGCTTGGAACATCAACAATTGCCCGGTGTGGCTTCTCTTTCAGAGAAAGCGGCTTCATGTGCTGAGCTCAATGTGGTTTCTCATACTCGCTCTTTATCTGATCCTCGTCATGCTCTTTTGATTAATCGAGGGTTTGCTGGTATGAATGCTGCGCTGATTTTGTCGTCTCCTGAGCATGAATGAGCATACGCATGCACCTTAAAATTTCAGACCTCCCAAATGTTGAGTCGATGTCAGTTTCATGGGCAGGTCGGCTCATGTTTAAATTTTTTCCTTATCGGAAGTCTGTGATTCGAAAAAATCTTGATCAGGTATATGGTGAGGCCTTGAATGCCGAACAAAAACAATATCTGACAATGGCGTTTTATTCTCATTTACTGCGTTCAATCAAAGAAACGCTGATGCTGCGTTTTATGAGCGAGGCTCAATTGAAAGCATCTGTTGAGGTGCGTGGTCATCAGCACTTACTCGATGTTGCGTCCAAGGGCAGGGGGGTATTGATTTTAACTGGGCATTTCGGCAGTTGGGAAGTGGCTCCAATCGGTGGAATACTCAATTTTGATGAGTTTAGGGGGCGTTTTCATTTTATTCGGCGAACCCTTGGAAATAAACGCATCGAGCGATTTTTATTTAGGCGATATTATCAGGCTGGCCTGAATGTGATTCAGAAGCAAAATGCATTACAGCATGTGACGGATGCATTGGAAAAAAATGATGCTGTTGTTTTTGTGTTGGACCAGCACGCCTCAGTTGTAAATCGTGATGGGATTGCCGCGGAATTTTTTGGTAAAAAAGCGGGGACTTATCGAAGTCTTGCCACTTGCGCTCGATACACCAGTGTACCGGTCGTACCGGCTGCCGCTTATCGATTGTCTAATGGAAAACATGTGCTTGAGTTTAAGCCACCCATTTTTTGGGAGGAACACGAAACCACGCAAGCCTCTCTTTACCACAACACTTGCGCTTATAACCGGGCTTTAGAAAAAATAATTCTCGAGCATCCTGAGCAATGGATGTGGTTACACCGTCGATGGAAATTAAAAACCTAACCACACACCTTCGTAGCTGAAAGCAGCAGGACCGGTTAGATGTAACGTATTTTCTTTTTCTGACCACTCAACAAGCAGCGAGCCTCCAGGTAAATCGACTTGAACTTTTGGCGCGAGATGATGAAAACGTTGGCCTGCAGCTGCTGCAGCCACCGCTGCACTTCCGCATGCTTGCGTTTCTCCGCATCCTCGTTCGAAAACCCGCAGCGCGACATGATGAGGACTAATAATCTTCATGAAACTGACATTGACTTGCTCAGGAAATCGCGGGTGTTCACAAATGGTTCGTCCAAGTGTTTCAACGGGTGCGTTTTCTAAATCATCCACCAATAAAATGGCATGAGGATTACCGATACTTAGGGCGTGAATGCTTGCACCATCGAGCTGATATGTGGATGCTTGTTCGCTGCTTATGAACGGAATTTCAGATGGTGCGAATCGTGCGATGCCCATGTTGACGGTAACTGTTTTGTCATCATTTAAATGCAGTGTTAAAACCGTCGTTGTGGTAGCCACTTTTAGCTCTTTTTTAAGCGAGAGCTGATAATGCTCAATAAATCGAGCAACGCAACGAGCGCCATTACCACACTGACCAACGGGCTCACCATTTGCATTGTAGATACGGTAATTAAAATCGATTTCTGGATTTTCTGAAGATTCGATAATGAGACATTGGTCAAATCCAATTCCGGTCTGCCTTAAACTCAAGGCTTTGATTTCGTCGCGGCTAAAATTGATTTTTTGATGGACGCCATCAATCACGATAAAATCGTTTCCTAATCCGTGCATTTTTGTAAAATGAAATGTCATGATAACTGCTCGTGAGTGTTAGGAAGAGACAAAGGGCCTTTTTGACCACAGGCGGTTAAACAAAGTGTACAGCATAAAAGGAACGCAAGAAAAGGTCGCATGGCGAATCTTCCATATTTGATGATGGATTTATTCTATGATGACTTGATATTCATCGCAAGAAGCTGAATAATACTAGGTTGTTATAACATGGTGGAGCGAAACTCTTGTTGAATCAATATGTTTTAAATGCGCAAGAAAATCCAAAGTTGTGTTTTATTTGGATGCATGGGCTTGGGGCGGATGCTCAGGATATGCTCGGTTTAGCTGATGCACTGCAGTTACCTGTTCCAACAAAACACATTGCGCTTGAAGCTCCGATTCGCCCGGTAACCTGTAATCAGTCAATGCTGATGCGTGCTTGGTATGATATTACGGAGCTGAGTGAACGCAATCAAGAGGATGAAGAGGGTATTCAACGCTCGATACAGGCCATACATAAAGTAATTGAGACACAAATTTCTGAAGGATTTGATTCGACACAAATCGTTTTAGCCGGATTCTCCCAAGGGGGTGCTATGGCTTTGATTGCAGGATTAAGTACAACTCACTCATTGGGTGGGATTGTCTCGTTATCTGCTTATCTACCCACACCCGAAAAAATCATGTCTGTTCAAAATGCTCAGACTCCATTTTTCATCGGCTTTGGGTTGCATGATGAGGTTGTGTTGCCTACATGGACTGAAAAGGCCATTGAATGGCTGAAAGCGAAAGGATTTTCGCGTGTTTCTGATTATCGTTACCCAATTACACACACTGTTTCTTTTGAAGAGATGGTGGCTTTATCTCACTGGGTTTCGACTCATATTGACCATAATAGTGATCATTAAGGAGTGTCTATGACCACGATTAAAAAATCCCGCCAGGTCCCTTTTTCCTGCGAGCAAATGTACAGTCTTGTGAATGATATTGAGCGCTATGCTGAGTTTTTACCTTATTTCTCAAATAGTATCGTTCATCATCGTGATGAAGACGAGGTTCAAGCCACGTTGGTCATTACTGCTGCTGGTGTCAACAAATCTTTTACCACGCGCAATCGATTGCAGCCGAATAAGATGATTGAAATCCGTTTAATTGACGGCCCTTTCAATCACCTCGATGGGTTTTGGCGTTTTGATCAGACCGATGAGGGTTCTATTATTTCTTTCGATTTAGAATTTGAATTTGCTGGCCGCATGTTTTCGATGATACTTGGACCTGTATTTGAACAAGTATCCAATAAAATGGTCGATGCTTTCTGTGACCGAGCCAAAGCATTATATGACACTGCACGTTGAAATTATTTTCTCACCAGGACCTTCGCTGGCTTTATTTCACGAGCAGGTGCTGTTTCATTCCGGAATGACCGTTGAAGAGGCTTTGAATCGGACAACGCTTTACAGTCAGTATCCCGAAACTAAAAGTTTTACCGTTGGCATTTTTTCAAAAAAAGTGGATTTGCGCACCATATTGTCACCAGGGGATCGAATCGAAGTTTACCGACCCTTGTCTCTTAATCCCAAAGACAGGCGTCGACAAAAAGCGTTGTCTCGACAACCATCAAAGTAATTTATCATGCATGACTGTGAAGATTTAATCGATATTTTCGACGCCTGTTTTTTTGAGCGATATCAAACTCGTTTGATTCGAGGGGATGATGAACCAATTTACTTGCCAATGAGTGAACAGACACCTTATCACTCGATTGTTTTTGCACATGGTTTTTTTAGTAGCGCTCTTCATGAAATTGCGCATTGGCTGATTGCCGGTCCAGCGCGTCGTCAATTAGTGGATTATGGATACTGGTATATTCCTGATGGTCGAAACGCGGCCGAGCAACTTGAGTTTCAGCAAGTGGAAATAAAACCCCAGGCATTGGAGTGGATCTTGTCCGATGCCGCAGGTTATCGTTTTCAGTTTAGTATCGATAACTTGAATGGTACGCCAGTCGATACCGAGCAGTTTAAAGCAAACGTCAAAGCACAGGTGGGTGTGTATCACGAAAGAGGTCTTCCTGCCCGAGCGCAACGCTTTTGTGATGCACTCAAGGCGTTCTACAGTGCGTTATCATTCAATTCGAACAAGTCGATTGTCGGAGAAATATAGACTCAAATGGCGAACCGTGTTTGCAGCCGAACCTTTTCGTTTGGTATAGGCATAGTCCCATCTATTTAAATTGAAGGTTGGACTCAGTAGACTTGTTCCAAGAAGAATGGCAACATCTTCTTTGGTCATGCCTATTTTTAAGCGCTCAACGATTTTGGGGGATAAAATATTTCCTTGCTGTACGGTGCGATTTGAAAAATCATACTGAGCGCAATTGCTGAGTAAAGAAAAACTGAGTGCAGTTATTAAAAAAAGTGCTTGACGCATAGTTTGACCTCGATTAAAAAATATCGACATACTACCATTCTCTTTTCAAGGACTCAATGTGGAAGAAAGCCATCAATTAAAAGGTGTAGGTCTCAAGATTACCCTCCCAAGGCTGCGCGTGCTGCAGATTTTTGAGCAATCTTCCGCGCATCACTTGAGTGCAGAGGATGTGTATAAAGCTTTATCTGACTTGGGGGAAGAAGTGGGTTTGGCGACAGTTTATCGTGTTTTAACCCAGTTTGAGGCTGCGGGACTTGTGAAGCGTCATCATTTTGAAGAGGGGCATTCGGTGTTTGAATTGTGCCAGGGCGCTCATCATGATCACCTTGTGTGTGTCAAATGTAAAAAAATAGTCGAATTTGTAGATGAAATGATAGAGTCTCGACAGGCCAGTATTGCGGAAAAGACAGGTTTTAAAATGACCGACCATGCCTTGACCATTTATGGTTTATGTTCAAATTGTCAGTAGCAAAATTTACTTAGGTGCTGGAGAGACTTCCAGTTTTGAGATCACTTGTTTCACGCCTTTAACTGCAAGTGCTCTTTTAAGCAAAAAAGGAATGGAGCTACTATTTTTTAAAGCACCAGACAGTGTCACCACACCATTGATTGTTTTTGCATTAATACCGACCAAAGGAATGCTCTCATCATCCAGCACTTTCGCTTTTAACACAGCAGCTTCTACTTTTGCGGTGATATAAGCATCGGTAAATGCAGTATTGACTTGTTTTATCTCCAGCTCATCTGCATCCACATTGCGTACACCTTTTACTTTTTTAGTTATGCGTAAAGCCGAAATAAAGGCGTCCTTATCTTTTACATGGCCGCGTAAAGTAACAATGCCATTTTGAGTGGATACAAAAATTTTCAGTGGATTTAAATGCTTATCCTTTGCAAATTTTGTTGTGATTTTGGTTGTAATAACAGAGTCGCTTATCTCTTGCTCGATTTGTTTGAGGTCAGCACTAAAGGCGATATTAATGCAAAGGCAAAAAGTGATGATAAAACGAATAATGCTCCGCATGTCTCCTCCATTTCAATACACAACCAGAAGTCCCGATTCTATCATATTTTTGACTTATTTTCTATCAAAAAATTGACTCGCAGGAGGATGATTAGACATTAGAACTCTTGCATAGCCTGCGTCTTATAAACGTTTCTGTGGTGCTCATTTACTGCATGCCGTTATGAAGGAAATGTGACGGTAATCGCTCCTGATGTTGAAATGCAGCCTGATGCCGAGCAGGAGGCGGTATACATTCCTGCATCGGATAATATAGCTGGACCCGCACCTGAACAGTACAGCTGGGTTATTTGGATTCTGGTGGGATATACAGAGGCTGCATTATAGTATTGATTGGATAAAGCGGTGATATTTTGTGGGCTCAAGTGGTAATTTGTATTTCCTTGTAAGTCAATCTCAGGAGTGCGATTTGCATTGATCGTGACCCATTTAGCATCATCACTACAGTCTGTGCTGTTTACCACGCATGCCGCAACAACCAGGGCGTAAGTAGGTTCTGCTCTTAGTAGACATGTGGGGTTATTGTCTGTCGCCACTGTTTGAAGAACAAAATTTCCTGCTCCCGAAAAAGGTTGGATGAATGATGTTCCTGGATACGCCGCAGTTGAGTGCGTACACAAGCAGTATAAAAGAAATGGCAGGATATGAATTGTTATTTTTCTCATGCGAATATTCTCTATGCTAGTAATTAGCTTCCCGTCATAAACCAGCCGCCATTTCCAGAAGAGTTTTCAGCGATTGCTCTGGTGGTACCACCATCTATATCCTCTCCATGTAGTTTACATAAGCTAGGTGGCTGATATGCTCTTTTGTGCAAAGACGTTGTTGTGACGTTAATTTTGCAGTGCTCTGTTGGCACCTTCTTCTCCGAAATATCTGGTCTAGGATAAAGATTAAGTGACGATTTATAATTAATCAATACACCATGATGTTTTAAATGATTGATTGCGGCGTGGTATCACATATGCAGCCAATTCGACGTATGCTCGTCATTTTAAGCGCAAGCGCCACGTACAGCGGGGGAGAGTCTCTTAACTGCCAATTAATCCACCTGAATTTTCAAGTTGGTTGCTTGTGCTGGCTCCCGCAATCATGTCTGCCGAAATATCCAAAGATTGTAGGATAGGTTTTTCATACGATTTTCGCTTATAGCCGCGCGTGAATGCTTTTTCATATTCAGATCGTTCAAAAAGGGTTTTTTTATGTAACTTTTTTGTCATATAACGGGATCCTTGAATATTTAGAAGCTACTGATATTTAATGTGCCTGAGGTCGTGCATGTGAATGTACCTGAAATAACGGTAGCCTGCATGGACAATGGAGGAGCCGTAACAGAGCCGGCAGGATTTTGTACTAGCAACTGTATACATTGTGTTCCAGCATTAGCGCAGGCGGTAGTTAGGGTGACATTCGCCATGGCATCGTTCGATAAAGTGTGTGTGCCATTTGTGAGGGTCGGAGTGCCTCCCCTGCCGGCCCAAGAATAATTATTACCAGTGTATGTCGTGCATGTGGTGTCGGAATAGCAGGCAACGGTCACCTGTCCTATTGACTTAGGACCGCCAGTGACGGTAAAAGGACAAACAAGAGTTGCCCCTAAGCCTGATTGTATAACACCCAAAGATGCTGATACCTGTAATGGCAGAGTGGTATAAAAAATTATATGTGCAATATAAATCAGGAAATGACGTCTTGTCTTCAATTTAAAATCCATAGTTTTTGTACATTGCGTTTGGATGAAAACGGTCATCACTTCGGTGAGATTTGCATAAAACAGAACTGGTGCTACTCTCCGAGCTAAATCCGAGAAATTGATGTTGAGCATTTCCATCAGCCAGTGCTTGATTTTCAAGTCTGCCATGCCTGTTCTAAAAAATCAATTTTTATACCAGTAGTTTTTCCCGCCATTAAAATGATGATACGGCATCCCTGATGCGATAGGACATTCGTTTTATTGCTAGGGTTATCAATGAATAGACCTTGGCGTTATCTTAGGAAAAAATTGAGGTGTTTTTGATTGATACTCAAGATAAGCGTGACCTCTTGATTCTATCGACCCACGCTCGGTTACTGGGATAGTGATAAATACCATAATGACATACAAGGCGATTGGGGAAAAAATGCTCAGCGCACCATAAGGCACAGATAGTGCAGAAAGTGTAAATGCGCACCAAATAAGCCATTCAAAAAAGCAATTAGGATGTCGACTGTAACGCCATAATTTTTGATTACACACTTTCCCTGGCTGATTTTTTTTAAAATGTTGCAACTGTAAGTCGGCCAGTGATTCTAAGATCAAAGCAAAAATAAAGAGAATAAGTCCTGCAAGATCAATGAGGCTAAGATTTTTTGCGGGGCTCAAGGAAATAAAATACCAAGATATAGAAACGATAAAAATGAATATACCCTGCAGCTGAAAATTAATAAAAAAAACAAGGGGCTTTTCTATAGTCCAGGAGTCGCTCAACGTCGTATAACGTTTGTCGATATGTTTTTTTCTAATTCGAGTCCACCAAAGATAACCGCCAAGACGAATACCCCAAGCCAATAAAGCTGTGCCAAGGGTGACGGTCCGCATCGATAAGGAAGATTGACTGAGATAAATTAGGCCGCTTAATGTCAGACCCGAGGCCCATCCGACATCAACGACTGATGGATTATTGGTTATTCGGTACCAACACCAAATAAGAGACATGTGGGCTACTATAATTAAAAATACGCTAAATATGATCATCATTTAAACTGTTCCTTTTGAAAAATAACTCAAAATGGTATGGTGTTGCCCGTTTTTGTTATAAAAATAGTTGCTGATCTGAGTTTTTAACTCAGTATCTTCTACCCAATCACTTTCTACATAAGGTACGTTTCCCAACAATGGGTGTCTATTGTGATGCCGAAGCCATTCTAGAAGTGAATGCTCGTCACATCTATGAAGCTTGGGGTATTTGACACTATAAACAGGTCTTTTCATTACTTGGTAGCTAATTGGACAAATAAACTCATCAGGACAGTCATCGGGATAACCCTCAACATCTCTAGAAGGCTGAAAGATAGAGTATAAACGATGTCCTATGAGCGTGAATGTATCTTTGATGGGAAGTGGTTTATGCAATAGCTTTGTTTCATGCAATAACACCATGCAAAAAAAAGATAAATAAATTGAATATAGAGCAACCAATGCGTCTATTATACAATGAACATTGTCCTTTGATAGCTTTGTTAGGAAATCAATTTTCTCTTGCTTAAGGTGGAAATGATTCAAATCGTCAAAGAATTTCCTATTAAATGTTTCTTCTCCCCAGTGATAAAGTGGGCTTTTATCGATATACGCTCCAACGGCTAAAAAACTAAATAATAAGGTAAGATTACACACAAGTACTCTTGTGTTTTCAGGGGGCATCTTATTCTCCTTTATTGCACAGTTACATCACATTACACTGAATACCGAAGAAAGATCTTGGTTCTTCATAAATGTAATATGCGTTTTAAGTGATTTAATAATGAATCACAACCAATTTGAGGCACTACCAGTGAATCAACATAAAAATAAAGTTGGCTTTTATAATATCATATTAGACAAAAAATAAGATCAATACAGTTTAATCAACAAAATAAACAATCTCAGAGAATTCGACAACAGAAGCCTTGGCTGCATTCGACAGGCCAAAAGAGCAATTGCGGCAAGAATAGAAGTAAGATGAATGCTTATAAGCATGGCGGTCGTTGTTCTGAGGCAAAAGAAATGCAACGCTCAATGGAAAAAAGAGCTCAATCGAATGTAAGCCTATTTAATTAAAAAAGCTTGCGCTATAGAATGCTGTTCTTAAATACCGAAATGTTTTGACTAAACAATAAAGGAATATCATGAGCAATCCAGCCATTTTCGAGGAATACAAAATACGACGTGTCTATGATGAAAAAACTGAGATGTGGTTTTTTTCAGTTGTTGATGTGGTTCAAGCGTTAACACAGCAGTTAGATAATCAGAAGGCCAGAAAATATTGGAATAAGCTTAAAGAGCGATTAAAAAATGAAGGAAGTGAAACGGTGACAAATTGTCACCAGTTAAAAATGACCGCAGAAGACTGTAAGCAGCGCTTGCCGAACTTTCTACGCGACAAATTGCAGAGGCAACTGCGGCTGAAGGTATGGTTGAAAACAAGCTCGCTGGTAAGCAGGGCGGTGGGATTGCAAAGAAAGCGCGTATTGAACTTGAAGAGAAAACAGGTCAAAAAGTAGTGACAGCCGACAACTTTCTTAGGCAGAAAAGCTTGTTATCAATCAAGGATTGATGTTTTTTTGAGGCTTCTTGGCAGTCTCTAACTGCATCAATGTGATTATTTTTTATTTTGTTGGTGTATAATGGCCGCATATTTTAAATGCGGACCACCCATGTTACGAAAAATTTTAATCTGTTTATTGCTCATTGAGCTTACTGCCTGCGCAACGATATCTTCGCAAGGAAGTGGGGTTGTTGTTTCAGAAAAGAAATTAAATCATATGACATTGGAGGCTGGTGACAAAACAATCGAAGCGGCTAAGGTTGGCGGAAAAGCTGGTATTATCGGCGGGGGAGTTATCGGTGGGGTTGTTGGTTTGATGCCCGGCTTAATGACGGGAAGCCCCCAAGGTCTTGTCATTTGTTCTGCAGCTGGTGCTGTTATTGGGGCTGGAGTGTTTGGGTTGACCGGAGGTTTTCTTGGTGGCACAGTAGGCTATATGGGCGATTTAGCTGTACAAAATACGCCAGAATATGAATTTAGGGTTAAGTCACTGAATGACTCGAGAATACTAACGATTATACAACATTCTAGAGCTATTCCAGTAAATAGCCGCGTATTGATTTTAGAAAAGAATGGGAAACTTTTCATCAAAAGAGCTTAACGCAAAAAGATTGCCTGTTTTAAATGATTTGGCTGCTCCAGACAGCTCGATTGATTTTAGGTGTTTTATGCTACGATCGACAGTCACTTAGTGAAAATATAGGACAGGAAGAATCATTGATTCCAACTATCCTCCATGGAAAAAAATAAAAGGTATCGGACTCATGGTTATAAATCCGTAATGTCTGCCTGTAGGCTTAAATTGCTACGACAGAGGAAGTGGTTAATTTTAGTCACTATTCATCCATATGCTATACTCAAGTAATCTAACCGACGGAGAATAATTATGGCAGCACCTATAGGTAGAGAGTTCAATGAAGTGGTCAGCACAACGCATGCACCAAATATCCCTCCAGTGTATAGGAACCTCGTGATTTTGGCTGATGCAATTAGACAAGCTATTGATGCATTTCAACAAGATTTGGCTCAATTTAATGTTTTCAAAGAAGATCAAAGTACTACATTTGAAACACGCACCGAATGTCTTGAGTCAATGGGGATGCACGTTCGCGATGCATTAGATAGTATGATGAAAACAAAACAGCTTTACGCAAAAATCGCTGATGATTTAGATGATGTGGGCGAGTCTCCAGATCCTGCTGTAAGTGACTATATTAAGAGATTAGCTCAAATAACTCATATGATGAGCGAGCTTTACGAAAAGGCACAAGGGATATCAGAAGGAATGGAAATGGTGCGTATGCAACAAGCCGATTCTAATCGAGGTCCCAGTATGAGCTAAGCATATGTTTATGCTCATACTGAATCATCAGTTGATGGAAGCTTAGCATCTGGGGCTATTGATACAATGAAATATCAGGTTTCAGACGTCGTTCTACCCTTTGCGACCGCACTATATCAAGCACTAATAGGCTTTATGTTAACTTGGCGTAACCCGCCTGGACATCGTTTTGTTTCCATAACTCTTGATCAAACAAATATAGGGATCATTTTAGTTGCATTGATGGTCATTCTTATTTCATGGATTATGCTAGAAGGTTGCAAAATTCGTGAAGAACAACAGCTGACTGTGTAAGGAATAAGAATGACGATTATTGTAAATTTAGACGTTATGTTGGCAAAAAGAAAAACACGTTCAAAAGAGCTTGCTGAAGCAATAGGTATTACAGAGCAAAATTTATCCATATTGAAAACAGGAAAGGCTAAAGCTTTTCGCTTATCAACATTGGATGCCATTTGCCATTATTTACAATGCCAACCAGGAGATATTTTGGAGTATCAAGATAGTGAGGATGAGTAGTTTTTAACTTAAAATTTTTATAGAGAATCCACATGAAAAAATATCTTGTAGGATTATGTTTATGCGCGTCTATGCTGTCGTTCTCAGGATTTGCCTCCGATAACAACGATATAATTGAACAAGGGGCAACAAGCTATTATTTATCAACCATACCTTCGAAAGAGCTTAAGAATTTTGATCCATTATCCAAAATTCTGCATGAAAATTTAATGACTGGTTTTACTCGAGCAGCCACTAAATGCTATTTTATCCAACTAGACCCAAAGGTTAGATGTCCTGATTACGTGATAGGGCATGCAACGATGAAAACAGGAACGCCTCGTACTAAAATTTGTACCGAAGCTAAAAGAGCGGCAACTGCACCCAGAAGCTGTCAACGAAAACATTGCTTGACCAGGTCAGTTCTTTATAATGCGACATCACGCTGATTCACATAAAAGAAAACCCGAACGTGCATTTTTCAATGTAGAGGTCCGGGCCGTGTTACAGATAATTGTAGCTGTAGAGGTTGTTTAATACAATGAATTATCTAGGAATATTTTCTTTAGCCGAAGGCCTCATTCCTTTTAATTCATCCAATTTATTAATTGCATCATTAAACTCCTTTGATAACTCAACTGCACGCCTACTGAGCGAAGCTTCTGGAAGTTTAAAAAATGGTTCATATCCAGGCGTATCATTCTTTGTCTGTTTTGAGCCTAAAGACAAAATGAGGTCAAATATACGGAAGAAGGCTCTAAATAGTGCAACAACAGCATAATGCACGGGATACAATAGTGAATTAGGCTTTCTTACAGCTTTACCTCTAGAGTCTTCATTTAAGTGGTAGTTAATTATTGTTTTGAAGTACTCATATTGATCATCGTCTCAGCTCTCTCTTTAATTTTTACTCTAGATATTACACATTACCTGGTCTGGTAGAAGAAGGTAAGGTTTCAGAAGGTCCAAACAACTCCGAATCAACCGTAGCGTTGGCATTTTTTGGTATCTCCATCTCACTCACCAAACGACTCAGTAATTGTTGGGCGTTACTATGTAATTGTTTTTCCTGCTTTTTAAAACTGAAAAAACTGTGACACAAAGTTTGTGCGGCCAAAGCCCGCTCCTTGATGTCTTTTGATTCATCGTCCATTAATGTCTCCAGATCATTTCTCTTTTGAAGCATTGAAATATATTGATCCGTTTGCTTCAAAACCTCTTTATAGCTTGTGCTAACAATATGGGGCTCACTACTTGGAGCAGTATGTTGTTCGTTTCTTATTGAAGGGTAAATTGGAGTCCCATCTCTATTTCGCAGAGGCTCAGGAATATAAGAATCCATGGTCTCGATCCGTTTTTCTAACAAAGGCGTCGATGATCTAGCTACATGCTTTGACTGTTCCAAAAGTATCTTTACTGTTGGGCAAGCTCTGCTTCGTAAGAGCTCGTCGACCATGTCACGGCAAAGATCATTTTCTGATGATTCAATCGTATTTTTTAATTTAGAGATGATTCTGACATCATTAAATTTTTCTGGCGATTCTGCATAATATTGCTCCAATCTATTTATGGTGCGCGTAGTCGTCTCTATTTTTAATAATGCTTGATCTAAACAAGATAATAACCATTCTGAGCTTTCACTTTCCAATTTGCATCGTTCTTTTCTTTGCAAATCCTCAGCTGACAATTCATCGTCATGGATATTTATGAGCGTAAATAGCGCGAGAGCACATTTCTTCTCAACAACGGCTTCTTCTAATAAAGTCAAAGCAGTTGAAAGATCAGCTTTCATTGCTTTAGGTAAAATGCTGCTTGGTATCATCATTCCTGCGATATGGTTTAATACTAAACCGTCAATATAGTCATTGATCAGTGATTTTAAAAAGTGCTTATCAATTTGTGATTTATTTTGTTCAAATTTAGAAAACATATCGCATTCCTTCGTTTAAAATAGCTAACATTTATATTCGATATCTGTTCTTTGCCTTCATATCGTCTTAGCTCACTCTTTAATTTTTACTCTAGATATTTACACATTACCTGGTCTGGTAGAAGAAGATAAGGTTTCAGAGGGGCCAAACAACTCCGAATCAATTGTAGCGCTGGCATTTTCTGGTATCTCCATCTCACTCACCAAACGACTCAGTAATTGTTGGGCATTACTATGTAATTGTTTTTCCTGCTTTTTAAAGCTGAAAAAACTGTGACACAAAGTTTGTGCGGCCAAAGCCCGCTCCTTGATGTCTTTTGATTCATCGTCCATTAATGTCTCCAGATCATTTCTCCTTTGAAGCATTGAAATATATTGATCCGTTTGCTTCAAAACCTCGTCATTCAATCTGGATGTCTCTTCTGATAATGGCGTTGGTTTGTGTTGTTGTCTCTTGGGTATTGCGCTGAAATGAGTAAAATTCTCATTTGCTAGTGCTTTTGAAATGCTGAAAGAAAATTTCTTTTTTAACAAATCGTCATAACGACCTTCATGATAGTACACCATATCACGCTCTTCTTCAGGTGAAAGGCGTGTAATATCCTCCGGGGAACGAGCAACCACCGCGCTGGCCTCGATACTATTGATATCAGCATGATTAATTTTTTCAAAGAACTCTGCTAGCACTTGTTGTTTTCGCTCACGGCCGACCCATAATCCAAATTTATCTAATGGTGATTCACCTTTAGAATTAGGTGTATCAAATGGTAGACCTGCATGCTGCATAATTGCGGCAATCATAATGAGTTTATTGAGCTTCTCAGTTACAATGGGCTGATCAATATAACGCTCCATTAAACAATCATAGTCATTAAATATGGTTCCTATTATGGTCGAGTGAGTCATCTTATGCTCAAAATGAGGATTAGCACCATAATCCAGCAGCATTTTTACAATTAATGGATTTTGATGAATTGCGGCATGAAAAACGGGTGAGGTATGGCTTCCAGCTTCAGGATTCACACTGACCCCTGCATCCAGATAAAACTTGACCAGAGAAGGCTCATTGTAAGTAATAGCCCCTAAAAGTTTTTGATAATCTGTGCGAGCCTCTGTTAATCTAATACGAAGTTTGGCTCTATGTGACAGGCAATCAAAAGCCCGCTGTTTTTTACTTAATTTGATACCCATATTTATTTACCTCATTAAATTATTTGTGATCCATGTGAGTTGACAAAACATCAATGTGTTCTGTCTTGACAAATTTTGAATCGGTCTTTCCAAATACAGATAGCTTTTGATGCGCGCTTCTCATTTCAATCTTTATTTGTTCAATATCTTTATTGCTCGTATGTTGCCCACTATTTCTATTAAAAGGTCCTTCTATTATGCCATTACTTAGATGGGCGTATGTTCCAAACTCATCCCAGGTAAATCGAATTGGATCTGTCATACGACCGCTTTCGTGATCTACAGAACATATCACTTCTGCATCTTTCAGCATATCATCTGAAACCTCTTTTTTCGGGTTACCTTGTAATAAAGTCAATTCGTCTTCCGTTGGGGATTCTTCAAATAGTTTGATGCCCATATGAAACAAGATATGACTCATGACTAAGATAGTGTTTTCATCAGCATCAGGATCCAGAGTCTTAATTTCTGCTTTGGTGATATATCCCTGTTGTTTTGCTAACTTTAAACGTTGTTCAAAAATGGATATTTCTTCTTTTGATCGCATTATCATTTTCCTCTCATTCCAACAAAAATAATTATACTTTTTGTTGCAAAAACGAGCAATACGGTGGATTTACCCTATTGACGGATTTGATGAGCGTAATGGAGGATTAATTCTTTGCTACTACGACACCCCAACTCTTTACGTAATATTTCTAGGTAGTGTTCGATGGTCTTGGGGGAAAGCTGCATCGTTTCTGAGATTTCTTTTATCGATCGACCTGAAACAAAATGCAATAAGCATCGCCCGCGTTGTTGGCTCAGATGCATGGGTAGACCGGTTATTTTGTGTATGACAGAAATGTTTTGATTTAGACTTGACGGCGGTTGATGACCACGAGAAGCAAAATAGTCATGCGAATTGGGCAACGTGATTCTGTTTTCGGGGGAAGCTGCTTCTAAGATAATGTCTCTTGAGGCAAAATTATAAGTATCGATTAAATCCTGAATAAGCGCTCCGTTGTTGATCACAAAATGCATGAAATCATCTGTATTTAAATCAAAAAATAAGGAATATAAGTGCTGACAATCTGCATCATTTTTGGCGTAATGCAAGGAGCAGTTTCCATAACTTGATCCAAGATTTTGTGCTACTTGTCGAAGCATTTTGAATAAAACCATACTTTCAGGGTATCTTGCTTCTAACACACGGTTGACATAGATTCCATTGTCCAAAATTCTTCCTGATGAGTCAGTGCAAACGACAGGTATTTTATGACGGATATAATGCTCTTGTATTTCAGGATCTTCCATCAACATAGCAATTTCATCATGACTAAAAGTGATGTCATGATGAAATTTGATCACACCTCTATTTCGCAGAGATTGGCTATACTCACGGATATATTGATATGATTTTGTGCCATGTATTGTTTTAACGTTCATGTTGACTATTATAACACAAAGCAAAAACTCTTAATTAAAATACATTTAGAAAGTCAAACGAAATTACAGAAGGGTTTCATCGTAAGATGAAGTTGATTCAAAGACGGGCTTATGGCTTCAGAAACTCTGAGAATTATAGGGTGAGAGTTAGAGTGCTATGTGCTTGATTAAAAGAGCCCCCGCAAATGGGAAAGAGCCCTCATTTTCAAAGCCGCAGTGATACATTATCTTAAATCATTAATAAGTTTTTCCATTTACCTGCGCAGATTGAATTTCTGTTGCATCCGTTTCTAGTGCTTTAGCTGTGGTAAAAAATCTATCTCCGCTCGTGCTTGATGGATGAACGACCAAACCTTGTTCACAAGCAAATTTGGCACGCGTTAAATCGCTAATAGATTTATCATAAGATGTAGATGTTGCGTTATCTAGCAATATAAAGCCTGGACGTGCCGATATAGTGATTCCAAATCCAGTATGGTGCGTAACCTCGCGCGTTTCAGCAGACTTCATTAACATATCACGGTAAAGTTTACATGCAGAAATTGGTTCTTGTTGAGCGGGTGTGTTAGTTTGATTTTTTGCAGCTTTCATGAGGACTACCAACCTTAATTCTACAGAATATCGAAAAATTTGATTTGAAAAAACAACTGAACCTTCGACATGAGAATCTCAGAACTTCGGTGAGACTTGCCACAATCCAGTACTGGTGTGGCTCCCCGGGACGGGCTCGAACCGCCGACCTAATGATTAACAGTCGCAGTCTTAGCCATTACCCACAACACTCTACAACAAATAACAATAATAAAATCAACAACCTAGAAACAGACCTATTGCTACCAATCGTTGTCATTTATTGCCATTACTTGCGGGCTAGTGTCCCATGAGTGTCCCACAAAATCAATAATTTTTTAGACGTTTAAAACACGCTTGAGTTTATTGAGTTGCTCGTTCTTTTTATCATCAGGAATTTTGTTAACATTTTGCAGTTTCCATTGGACACTAGGAAGATGTTCGATACCCTCTATGGGCAACAATGACCAATCAGGAGTGCCTGACTTCAAGTGCGTTAGAAACATTCGCTCATTGTCTGTGAAAGAATCCAGCAGCAAGTGAGGCAGACGTGCTCTAATATCTTTTAGTTCCTCATGTGTCACCGAAGTGGTGGTCATTCCTGCGAATTCATTTTTAAATGTATTTTCAAATTCTTGTTGTGATGCCTCATTGATTCTTGGCTCAAGAAGCTCATGCATCGGTCTTGATCCACTGGCAAGATAAACAATAAACGCTTGCCGGACGGCTTCGGTTAGTCCCTGGTTTTCTAACAAGAGTTTGATATCAAACAAATCGCGGGGGTGATATCTATCCAGGGCTGCGCATATTTTACCGCCGTATAAATCGGCAACGGATAAAGTTTTAACGCGCGTAAACTTCAAAAACTCATCTTGTGCTTTGTCGCATAGCTCTTTTTCTTCACACGGGAATACAGAACCTCTCAAGACAAAATTAGGTTCAATTTTAATCATAGCGTGATGAGTATGAACCTGAAGCTTGGATATAGCGCCATTTTTCATGGGTACGGTTTTGACTGTCAGACCTAATCGTTCAATCAACTGTTTCATTTTTAACAGTTCAGTCTCAATATTTGGAAGGAAAACATCACGGCTTTCAATAGGTAGATAGGTCAGGTCAATATCAACGCTTAACCTCGGCATATCATGGACAAACAAATTGATTGCTGTCCCGCCTTTTAAAGCAAAACATTTAACTTCATTCAGTACAGGTAAAACATCCAGTAAAAGCGACACCTGGTTTTTATAAACTTCTTGAAAACTCAACGCACTACTCCTTGATTTCAGGTAAAGACAATTTATATTTAGGGAAATATTTGCCCCCGTTACCCAGTGCCCGCTTACCTGTTCCTAAGTCTATTTTTGTTATATCCAAACTGGAAATCCAAGGATGATTAAATTGCTCACTTAAATGCAAAAAAAGTCGCTTTACTTTGATTGAGTGACAATCTTCGAGTAATGCTTGAAGGACTTTAGGTCTCAATTGCGTTAGGTTTTCTATTAAATGGGTTATTTCACTTAACGATTGATGTTGAGGGTATAAATAAAGTAATTCCAGTGCAGCTCTTTCAGGGCTTGAGATTTTTAAATTTACCCCATTGATAGGGCGTTCTACCAAACCTTGCTCATCAGAAAATAATGATGATTTGTATATCTCAAACTCTGCGTCCCACGCATTGGCTAATAACCATTTTGGTATTTTGGTGGTTGTAGGTGCAAATAGCATAATCTGTTGTATGCCTTGCATAGGTACAAAATGTCCTAGCCCCAGTAAATGTAAGGCAGTTTTGCCTCCTACGTGTATAGGAGCAGCTAATTGCGTTTGTACTGCATTGATTGCACCTACCCAAGTGATGTGATCACCTGCCTTCTTATAGGCATTGGTTCCAAGCTTTTTTAATAATCCTGAATGGACATACCACCACGCCAGCTTGGAAGATACGCCTTGCTCTTCAAGCCATGCGGCAGTCAATACTACACCTGATGGTGCTGTAACCATAAAATGGTTTATTTTTGATTCATTATTTCTAGTCATACTAGATATTATAGCATAAAGTTAAACCTAGGTTTAATTTAACTAGAAATATTCGAGGATTCCTAGAATTTTTAAATAAAATGTAAACTTTTTATAATTGTATGATTTAATGGGTGATATTTTATAGTCGATGTGTTGCCGCGAAGGAAAACTCACTCGTGCATTTTTATGTAGAGGAGTGAGCCATGTTATTTGTAGTATAATCTGATTAATGGCGTTTATGGTAGTCAATTACCATTAACCGAGATTATAAGTATTAAATGGACATAACAGTATAAAAAATGAATTACACTGAAGCAGATATTAAAACTAAATTTATTCTTCCTGCGCTTAAGAAGGCAGGATGGGATCTATTTGCTCAGGTTAGAGAAGAAGTAACGTTTACTCAAGGTCGTATCATAGTTCGCGGTAAAATGGCTGCGCGTGGCAAAAGTAAACGAGCAGATTATATCCTTTATTACAAGCCTAATATTCCTCTGGCTATCATTGAGGCCAAAGATGATGGTCATACTCTTGCCGAAGGTATGCAACAGGCACTTGAGTATGCGGAAATTTTAGATCTTCCTTTTATATTCACTTCTAATGGTACAGGCTTTCGTTTTCATGATAAATCAGGACAATCCGAACAAATTGAGCGTGATATACCCCTAGATTGCTTTCCCAGCCCTGAAGAGTTGTGGAAGAAGTATAAGAAAATGAAGGGAATTAACACTCCTGAAATTGAAGCTGTTATAACACAGGACTACCACTCTGATGGAGGTGAGAAAAAGCCAAGGTATTACCAATTAAATGCTATTAACCGGGTAATGGAAGCGGTGGCTAAAGGACAAAATAGAATTTTGTTGGTTATGGCTACAGGTACAGGTAAGACATATACGGCATTTCAAATTATTTGGCGCCTTTGGAAGGGGCGCAATAAAAAGCGCATTTTATTCTTGGCTGATCGAAATATTTTAGTGGATCAAACGAGACAAAATGATTTTAAGCCTTTTGGCCAGGCGATGACAAAAATTAAAAAACGGCAAATCGATAAATCCTATGAAATTTATTTATCACTGTATCAAGCCGTTACTGGCAACGAAGAAGAGAAAAACATTTATAAACAATTTACGCCAGATTTCTTTGACTTGATTATTGTTGATGAATGTCATCGTGGGAGTGCCGCTGCTGATTCAGCATGGCGAGAGATTTTAGAATATTTTTCAAATGCTACTCAAATCGGTTTAACCGCAACCCCCAAAGAAACAGATACAATTTCTAACATTAATTATTTTGGCGAACCAGTTTATACCTATTCTTTAAAACAAGGGATTGAAGATGGGTTCCTGGCGCCTTATAAAGTAATTCGTGTGGATATCGATCGTGATTTATTAGGGTATAGACCACAAAAAGGCCAATTAGATAAATTCGGTAATCTCATAGAAGACAGAATTTATAATCAAACTGATTTTGATCGTACTTTGGTTATTGATGAACGCACTTGGCTAGTTGCTAGAAAAGTCACTGAATACCTTAAAGCAACTAATCGCTTTGATAAGACCATTGTTTTTTGTGAAGACATTGAACATGCCGATAGAATGCGCCATGCACTGGCTAATTTGAATAGTGATTTAGTCGTTCAAAATCATCGTTACGTGATGAAGATTACTGGCGATGATAAACAAGGTAAGGCAGAGCTAGATAATTTTATCGATCCAGAAAGTGTTTATCCCGTTGTTGTTACTACTTCTAAGCTTCTTTCTACAGGGGTTGATGCTAAAACTTGTAAATTAGTAGTCCTTGATCAGCGTATTCAATCCATGACGGAGTTTAAACAAATTATAGGTCGTGGAACTCGAATAGATGAGGAGCATGGCAAGCTGTATTTTTCAATAATGGACTTTAAAAAGGCAACTGAACTATTTGCTGATCCAAATTTTGATGGCGAGCCTGCGCAAATCTATCAACCTGGCTCTGAAGATCCTATAGTTCCCCCTGAAGAAGATGATCAAAATATTAATTGGGATGAGGCAGAAGAGCTTAAACCAGATGTAACATTTAACCCCGATATGCAGTTACGTGAGAAAAGGGTTAAATACTATGTGAATAATGTTTCGGTAGATATTATTGCCGAACGTGTTCAATACTACGATAAAGACGGCAAGCTTGTTACAGAGTCCCTGAAAGATTACACCAAGAAAACAGTCCAAGGTAAATATCGTACATTAGATGAGTTCTTAAAAACTTGGTCAGCTGCTGCAAAAAAGCAAACGATTATTCAAGAGTTGGAAGAGCAAGGATTAATACTCGAGTCTTTGCGAGAAGAAATAAAAAATGGTGATCAGTATGGTGTCTTTGATTTAATTTGTCATATTGTATATGGTCAACCCCCTTTAACACGAAAAGAACGGGCGGAAAATGTACGAAAACGAAATTACTTTACCAAGTATGGGGCTCAAGCAAAAAAGGTCTTAGAGGCATTGCTAGATAAATATTCAAGTGACGGTATGGCGAATTTGGAAAGCGCTAAAATTTTAAGTTTGAAGCCAATTAGTGACATAGGTACCCCAGTAGAAATTATTAATGATTATTTCGGGGGGAAAGAACAATATGAAGCAGCTATACAAGAGTTAGAAGCAGAGTTGTTTAAAAAGGTAAACGGTAAATGAGTATATCAGGAGTTATTAAGTCCATTCAGGACATTATGAGAAAAGATGCGGGTGTTGATGGTGATGCTCAGCGTATTGGCCAATTGGTATGGATGTTTTTCTTAAAGATTTTAGATGATCAAGAAGAGCAATTGGAGTTAACCGAGGATAGTTACACATCTCCTATTCCAGAACGCTTAAGATGGCGAAATTGGGCGAAAAATAGTGAGGGTATCACAGGTGAAGAATTATCTGATTTTATCAATAATCATTTATTTCCTTCATTAAAAAATTTAAGTACAGATGGCATTCAAGGTAAAAGGGCTTTAGTTATTCGAGATGTTTTTATTGATGCCTATAACTACATGAAATCAGGGCAATTGATTCGTCAGGTTATTAACAAAATCCAAGAAATTAATTTTAATCGCTCAGCAGATCGCCATACCTTTGGGGACATATACGAGCAAATTCTTAAAGACTTACAAAGTGCTGGTAATGCAGGTGAGTTTTACACCCCCAGGGCGGTTACTCAGTTTATGGTAGATATTATTAACCCCAAGCTTGGTGAGATAGTGCTCGATCCTGCTTGTGGTACGGGAGGCTTTTTGACTTGTGCGATTGAAAACCTGCGTAAAAATGTCAATACGTCTGATGAATGGAATATGCTTCAAAGCAGTATCTTGGGAGTAGAAAAAAAAGCACTTCCTCATTTATTATGCACAACCAATATGTTGCTACACGGTATCGAAGTACCTACCAATATTAAACACGATAATACTTTATCAACCCCCATTAAAGATCATCCATGGCGAAAAAAAATAGATGTGATATTAACTAATCCACCTTTTGGTGGCATGGAAGAAGACGGAATAGAAAATAATTTCCCCTCTACTTATCGAACACGAGAAACTGCGGAT
The DNA here is from genome assembly GCA_964513205.1 of uncultured Legionella sp. GTDB lineage: Bacteria > Pseudomonadota > Gammaproteobacteria > Legionellales > Legionellaceae > JAGVJT01. Next base: position 62,856 of record CAZELP010000002.1, read on the forward strand.
TTATTCCTTTTTCTAATTGTAGAGATGCTTAAAGATGGTGGTCGTGCAGCTGTGATTTTACCTGATGGTGCTTTAGCTGGGAATGGAGTCAAATCACGAATTAAAGAAAAACTTATTAATGAATGTAATCTTCATACTATTGTGAGATTGCCAACCAAAGTTTTTGCACCATACACTGATATTGCTACTAATCTCTTATTTTTTGAAAAGGGAAAAAAAACGGAAGAGGTTTGGTATTACGAACATAGATACCCTAGTGGGCAAAAAAGTTATTCAAAGACAAAACCTATAACAATTTCGGAATTTACTACGGAAAAAGACTGGTGGGAACAGCGCATAGAAACGGAATGTAGTTGGAGGGTCTCTGTCGAAGAAATAATTGATAGAAATTTTGATCTTGATATTAAAAATCCGAATACCATTGAAACAAAAGTTTTAACCAAAGAACAAATTATTGAAAAGCTGAGAAATAATCTATTTGCAAGCCAAGAGTTGCTTAAAGAGATTGAGGAGGCTTTTTGATGTTTTGTTCTATAAAATTAGGGGATGTATTAGAAGAAAGACAAGAAAGAATTTCTCCAAAAGAGGCAAATGAAACATCTTTTCAACGAGTAAATAAAATTGATTTCAAGGGTAATATCCATCTGATACATCAAAAAAATACAAAAACCACTATGATTAAAGTGATGCCAGGCGATCTTCTTATTTCGGGTATAAATGTCTCAAAAGGGGCAATTTCTTTTTATCACGGAAATAATCCTGTTACTGCTACAATACATTATTCATCTTATTCAATTAGGCCTCAAAAAATTAACCCTTCTTACTTGAGTTGGTATTTAAAAAGTAATGCTTTTAAAAAGGCAATTTCTGAACAGGTAAAAGGAGGAATTAAGACAGAAATAAAATCGAAACTATTCTTGCCGATTGAAATCACTATTCATGATAGCTTAGAAGAACAAGAAAAAATTGCTGGGCGCATTAAGATCGCAGTTAATAAGATTTCTAACTTACAAAAATTAAAGTCTCAGAATACAGATCTTGTTACCAGCTTACAATCCAAAATTTTTTCAGAATCATACTGTAATGCTGAGAGGATTGGTAAATTACACGATTTAATTGACCTTATAAAAGAAAAGCCAAGAAATGGATATTCACCGCAACCTGTAGAGCATGCAACTTCTTGTAAAAGCTTAACATTAAGTGCGACAACTACTGGCTATTTTGATAACAGCCGAATCAAATTTATTGCTGAGGAAATTAGTCCAGATTCATATCTTTGGCTCAAAGATGGTGATTTATTAATTCAACGAGGAAACTCTATAGAGTATGTTGGTGTAAGTGCTGTTTATAGAGGGAACGCGGACTCTTTCATATATCCTGATTTGATGATGAAAATTACACCCAAAGAACACATATTATCTGAATATTTGCATATTATGCTTATGTCAAACCAGGTTCGCTCATATTTTCGTGATAATGCTTCAGGAACATCAGGCAGTATGCCTAAGATCAACCAGGGTACAGTAATGAAAGCTAAGATACCGTATATTGATCTGAACCAACAAAAAGAAATTATTGAAGTTTGTCAACGTAGGTTAGAGCTTTGTAATAGTTTAGCGAATGAAATCTCTTTAGGAACGTACTGCACAAATTTATTGCTAGAAGCCGTCCTTGACAATATTTTCATGGATATTTTGTGACCATTTCAGTTATCTCTTTATGCATTTTAAATGTGGGGTGCGTGTGCCATTATTAGGGAACTGTATTATATTTTTAGAGACAGGTTTTTTCAAAAGATACAAATCTAAGGATGAGGCTTATAACTTTTTATTTCAGCATGCTAAGACAGGTGGGATAATTCTATGTACTTCTAGTTTGTGTCTTGAGGAGTGGCGAACACAAAAAATAAAACATTTAGAAGATTGCCTGCGTACGTTTAGACAAAACATATCCTCCCATAGAGGTGAAAATTATTTTTCTCAATTATTACTTACCCCAACCATATTCGAAGAGCTTGATGACCTAGTCTATATTACGAGTCAAAGTAAAAATATTATTAATGATTTTATAGATGAACATAGGATTAAAATTTATCCACCCTTGGAAAAGCATATTGATTCAACTTGGGACGCGTATTTTCATGGTCGCCCTCCTTTTAAGGAAAGGAAAAATAAAAATGATATACCTGATGCATGGATATATGAAGGCGCAAAAGATGCGATAGAAACGCCTGAACATGCAAAATATGAACTAAGATATTGTTTATCTGATGATAAGACTATGTCTAGTGCACTTGAAAGTTTAGGTTATAGGCCTATTAAGCTACAAGAATTGATCGAGCTTCTCCATAAAGAGAATATCCAGGTAAAAACGCCAGAATTTAAATCTGAAACTCAAGTGGTAGAAAAAAGCATACATATAAATGAGGAAATAAAACAAACACCACTTGATGAGCTTTTAGCGAAAACAATTCATACAAATGATCGTGAAATTTATCTTCGGCTATTGGGTTACTTAGCAGCGTTAGATACGCCAACACATGAGCAGTTGATAAGCTGTGTCGTTTTAAAAGGATATAACCCTAAACGAGTGGAGGCATGTGCAGTTATGCTTTCGGGTGAACCCAACCCTTATATAAAAGATCTTGGCGCTCACTATATTGTTGGTAATCAAGATGTCTGTCATGCTGCTGCTGAAAGAGTCATGAATGATATTATCGAAATGTTAGATCAGGAGTGACGATGAATTTTAAGCAGAAAAAGAAAATCTTAACCTTTCTTGTCACTAAATCGGATAAAGATCACCGAGCGAGAGATGCGATTAAAAACGAATTAAATAAGGCAATTGAAAAACTAAAAATTAGTCGGTCTTTTGATACTTTAATAGAGCAAATTGAGTTACTAGAAATTGTAGGGAATATTTTTCCTAATAGTATTATCACTATATTTTATGAATTACTTAGCCGTTTAAAAACTATAAAATTAATTTATCAAGAAACGCAGGGTATTTCCCACGATAGACTAGAAGACATTTATACAAAGGAAAAATTGATTCTGCTAATATTAGGATCATTAAAAAACGTTGGTTATTACGATTTTGAAAAGACCATAGAAATCTTTTTTGAATATTCTATCCATGGACAAGAGAATATACAAAAACAAGCAATAAGAGGTCTTGAATTTTTATCTCGGTATAACTTAGAAGTGTTTTATGGTGATGGGGAAGAGTTTCAAGGCCTTCGATGGCAGCCACAAGAAAAAATACTTCAGAAAATTATCTCCTTCTCAACTGACGAAAGGAAAAAATATTTAAAGGGAATTCTGATATGTATGAAGCAAATTTTGTCACCCTCTATAGAAGGCTCATCCTCAACGTACAATACTGTAACGTTTAAAACTGCATCAATTCCAGCAGTAGAGGGTTTAATCGAATTAAGAAAAGAAGCCTTAGGTTTTTTGACATCTCTTTACCCTATCCTATCTACCACTGAAGACAAAAAAGAATTGCTTCGAGCTATGCATACCGCTTCCCAATTTTCTCGTGCAACGGAGCGTACTCAAGAAGTAGAAAAAATGGTTATAGAAAATACCATTTTCATTTTAGAATTCATGGGGGAGCTTGTTGATTCGACTGAATCTAAAGATCTCCAAATACTACAAACTATAGAACATGATGCGTATTGGCTTTATTATCATATGGGAGGCTTAAGTTCTAGCATTGAGAAGGCTGCACTGTCGGTAAACGAAAAACTGAAAGAAAATTCAGAGTTTCAAATATTTCGCGTCTTAATAGGGTTTGAAAGTATTTTTCATGATTGGCAAGAAGAGCGAGAAAAAGATTTTTGTGAGCAAGATAGGAAAATTAGAGAAGCTAAGGCTCTTGAACTTGCACAAGTAATTAATGAAAAAAATTATGAGGAATGGAAGAGTCGAATTATTAGTTATGCAGCGATTCAGTCGAATGATATGGCAACATTCCCCTATTTTATTCAATTTTTAGATAGTTTTGGAAAGTGTACCCCCAAATTTGCCATACGATTTTTATCAGAAATATCTAATGATTTTGGACTTTTTGTTACGCCTATCCTTCTTGGGTTGGAGCAAGCAACGAAAAATAAAGAAATTTCTGAACTGATTACCTTCTGGATGAATAAAGCTGTATTTTTACTTCCCATTGTAAAGTTTCTAGAGGTTAGGGCAAACTTTGAACAGACAGATCTAACTTCATTATTTTCCAGAGCTATATTATTAGAGGATAACCAACTCTTAACTCAAATTATTACCACAGCATGTGCTCAGTATAAAAAAGGTACAAATAACTTGATTGAAAAGATTTTAATTCCTGCAATTAAATTATGCACCAATAGGCAGTATGCAAATTGGGTATTTAATCTTTGGTTTAACTCCAAATGCCTCAACATATTCTCAGACATGGATGAAAAAGATTATGAAACTATTTTAGAAAACTTAATGTGGCTTAATAAGATCGATTATAAATCTGAGGCGGTATTACTTCCTATTGCTGAAAAATCGCCTTTTATAGTGATAAAATTCTTTTGTGAACGTATTTATAAAAAGGAGGAGGGTGTTGATAAAGCATTTGAAGCCCTTCCTTTCCAATTTGATTCATTGTCTTTACCTCTTTCTCTTAACCCACAGCTAGCTCTTAGTTTGATTTTAGAGGGCTATAAATCTCATGAAAAAGCATTTGGATATTATTTCTCTCGATTATTAAATTTAATTTTTCCTGAATTAGAGGAAGGAGGCGCTTTTGAGCAAGAGCTGATAAAGGTCATTAATGCTGATGATAGACAAAATCTATTTTTTGTTACAGAGATCTTGCGTGGATATGATGGAAGTAAGTCGATCCACACTATATGTAAAGAGTTAATCAAAATTGCAACTGGGGATGATGAGTTAATTAATGCCGTTCACATTGATCTACAAAATACCGGTGTGGTTAGTGGAGAAGATGGCATAGCAAGAGCTTATCAGGAAAAACTGAATGAAATGAAATCATGGTTAGATGAGCCTAATACCGATGTTGTTCTCTTTGCGAAGAGCTATATAGAAAATCTCGAAAGGCAGATTGAAATAGAAAAACAGCGCGTTAAAGAAGATATAGCTCTTCGCAAACATCTTTATGGGTCAAATCATGAGTAGCTTGTCGCAATATGAATTTATTCGCTTTTCAATCGTTTTCTATAAGGGGGATGTAGGTCTTTTAACGGCGGAAAGATTTCACCCACTTCTACTTCTAACGTGAGAGCAATTTGTATTAGGCTCTGAATTGAAATATTTTGCTCACCACGCTCAACTCGGCCAGCATAACTTCGGCCCAATTGTGCGGCAGCAGCGAAATCCTCCTGAGAAAATCCGCGTTTTTTGCGTATTTCTTGGATTCGTTTGCCTATCTTGATAAGGTTCGGGTGTTTTTTCTCCATTAAATAAGTACATCGTATAACGCCTATCAGAACCACGCCCGCGAGATGCTATTTTTTTGTAAATGCGCTATCATTGGACACCAAAAAGGAATTGAATGCATATCGATAATGGACTGATATTTGATTTTTATATGAGGTTCAAGATACATGAGTACATTCAAAGAAATTGCCTTTCAGATTTTGCAAGAAACGGATAAAGCTCTCCATAGCAAAGAGATTACCGCTATAGCCCTTGAGCGTGGTTGGTTGAAAACTGCTGGCAAAACACCCGAAGCCACAATGAACGCGCAATTAATAGTTGATATTAATGATAAAAAACAAGATTCTCGTTTTATAAAAGTAGCGCCCTCTGTTTTCGCCTTAAATCCCGATTTAGCCCAAGAAAATATTGTTCTAGCGGATGAAACAAAGAAACATAAAGTTTCTAGTAAACAGAAAGGGGACATTGCTGAAGCGCGTATTGCTGAACTAATTACTTTATATGGTGATACAAACCTGTCTTGTTACAAACCCATTTCCGATGATGACGGCATTGATTTAATTATCAAGGAAAAAGGTAGCCTTAAGACTATGTATGTGCAAGTAAAAAGTCGCTATGGCTCCGAGCCTACTCAATCATTCACTGCGAATGTTAAAGCAGGAAATATGATTGAGCACTACTCTGTTGGTATAATTTTCTGTTATTTCGATTTGGAAGTAGGCGATCTCTGGGATTATCTTTGGTTTATCCCAGCTCCAGCTCTCAAGAAATTAGCCCCTAAAATACACGATGGTCAATCTTTTGGGTTTGTGGCAGGACGGCAAAAACGAGAATCAAATAAATGGGATGATTATCTCATCGATAAACGAGATCTTGCTAACCAAATTTTGGCACAAATGAAACGAACATTTTCTTAAAATCATAATCATGTAATGCAACTGCTTTGTTCTACTGAATCAGTTGCTCTGCATTATTTGCGCATACACTCTTGCCGCTTCATTAGGATCATTCGTGGTTAATTCTAATTTAACGTGATTTTTTTGATGGAGCTCAGCTTCATCATCATGATCTTGTAAAAGCTCAATTAATCCTTTCATGTCAGCAATCGTAATTTCTTGCCCTGCAAGCGATTTTAAAAGTTCGGGAATAATCTTTGTAGTTTGAAACGCACTTAAGTCTGGCATAGTCAGTGTGCTTTTCTCAGATTTTTTAGGCACCAACCTCTCTATGCATAGCCGTAATGCCACTGGATCACCACACAATGCGAGCTCTACTGTTTTGCTAATAAGTGCTTCCGCATGATCTTCAATGAGATTGGCCAGTTGCGTGTGCTTATTTAAAGATCCTTTAGGTCTGCCCAAGGGATTACCAGAAATTCCTGGTTTAAATGCTGTCATTTATCGCCCCCATTCTCTGTATTTTCCCTGTATTTTACAGGAATAAGGGCTATATTTGCATACATGGACACCTGTTTTTACTGATACACTATTTTCCTGATATGTGACGCATGCCTCCCTTAATCCATAGTTCAATGTGCAACGTCAAAGAGTCTTTTGGTACATCACCGTTAATAATATCTTGTTCATCCTCTATCGATAGCAAACCATTAATAACTTGCTGTGGATTAATTTTAAAATCTCCACAACAACTTTGTACGAACTCAATTATTTGGCGTTGCCTTGATTGAGGATTTTGCACGTTAGTATTTTCAGCTTCACGCGTTTGAGATTTCAAAAATTCAATGATCTCTGCTTTATGGTCGCGAACAATGTCTTTAAATTGATCTATCGACGCACTATTACCACCCATTTTAATCGAGCCCGTATCGGTGATCATTAAAGTAGCACCGGCCTTATTTACCGCACTTATAATCTCTGCTGGGGTCATATTTCGATCTCCACAAACTCGGAATTTTCTCGAAGAGGATCAATTTCGTCGAAGAGGCTCACGTTATTTTGTTGAGTCTCTTCGGTATCGTTGATCTCCTTCGACAGATCTACTTCAATACTTTCTTTTGATGAGTCTTGTCCGGGAAGTTTCCAAAACCATTGTTTGCCCTTTTCACCGATCTCACCAGACTCTTTAAATGAAATAACATCGAGAGATCTTTTGGCTCGTTTAATCGTTGACATAGAATAGCCAGCACCTTTTACCTGATCTTCAATTTGTTTCATAGGCAATGGACCATTGGCCAATAATTCAGATAGAAAACGCTTGGTTTCAGCGAAAATATTTTCTTTAGAATCAGCCTCGGTCGATTCAGCGATAGTCAGTAAATCACGTGCCGAACCTGCTACATATTTGCCCCATAAAACATAAGAGGTGAATACACCAGGATAGGAATCTAATTCTGCCTGTTGCAAGTCATATTCAAATCCACCATCATCTGGACCAATATTCGATTTTGCACGAAGAAAAAGACGTACAGCACAACCATCACCTTCATCTTTTTGTTGTTTTGCTGCAACAAGGACCACTCGAGCTAATGCACCAAACGCCAAACTGCCGGTCAATCGCTCTACAGGATCTCGTCCACCAGTTCCCTTAGAAAAATGGGTTATTCCAAGCAACGCAAAACGCATCGATGCGGCTAAATCAACTAATGGCTGCAACCCTCGTCGTACTTCAGCATTTTTATGACTATCACCAACAATAGCTGAAACAATTGGATCAACAATTAATAGTCGAACCTCTCCAATTTCTATAATTTTGCTGTGTAACAACTCCATATCAAGAGCTGGATCAAAGGCTCGTTGCTTTTTACCATCTTGTATACCTGTAATAAAATATACTTTGGACAAATCAGCACCAGCCTGAATCAATCGCGGTGTTAGTGTATCCTTGGGATCATCCTCACCACTCCATATCAAAACGCTTCCCACCGCGCAAGGCGTCCTATCTGGCCAACGACCACCGCAAGTTATCGTTGCTACTAATGCCATACTAATCGTGGTTTTTCCTGTACCAGGTGCACCACCCAAAATATGCATTTTCCCAGCGGCTATCCAACCATTCCAAAGCCATGAAATCGGTTCAGGTAATACATCACATGCTCTAACAACCTCAACAATTTTTTGTTCATTACTGCTTAAATACTTATCATCTTTACATGACTCAACACTTGCTGGTTCTGTTGCGTTTGTGATTATGTCTTTTACAAAACCCTCTCCCAAAAGCAATTTAAGATCGTTAAAATCAGTATCATTCGGTCTTCTATTAGAACCAAAATTTGGAATAGCTAATCGTCCTCCAATAGCTTGAGCAGCTTTAATTGCATGGGGATCCGGCTCGCCAGTTGCCTTCAATAGATCTGCTAAAATAATAACTGACGCTTCGGGATAACATTCACGTATCGTGTTTGCAACAGGGAGTAAATTATTTGACGAGAGGGCGGCAATGCCAAGGTATCCTGTACATTCTTCTGCGGATAATACAGTTGCAACGCCTTCGCCAATTAACAGAGTTAAAGCTTTACTATCATCTATAGGTAATGACCGAGAAGCCCAATAACCATTAGTTTTACTCCCACGGCCAAACAGAGCTGTTTTTCGACCTTCTTCATCAATCAATTCGATTGTTGATAGCTTATTTCTAGCTTTGATTGGAATTACCAATAGAATGCCAGTTAATACTTCACCTCTAGATTGTGGAGTATATCCAAGGATTGATGCTGCTTCTTCAGCAGAAATTTCTTTCATCGTTAAAACAGCACTAATTTCTTTGCACAAAAGATATGGATTGTTAGGCCCCACTGGACGAGATTTTTTCCAAAGTTTCTTTGCCAGTGAAGCAGTTTTAGCACGCTCCTGATCAATTTTTTCTTTTTCCTCTGCAGCAGCCTCAATCGCCTTACGCTTACGCTCTTCTTTTTCTTCTGCAGTTGGTGAGTAATACTCACCTTTTTCTTGCCAACCACTCGTTTTAGCTGTATGAAATAGTGTGGCAATGGTGATCGAGCCATTAGAACCAATACTCTTCCATACGTCACGTGCATCACGACTTTTATAAGATTCAGCTGATTGACTCCAAGAATCCCATATCTCAAAACCAGCATCACCCAGCTCAGATTTTATTGCCATAGCCATTCGTACCCATATATCGCGATCATGCGAAGGAATATAGCTTAATGCTTCTTCTATTTGTTCAGTCGAGCTTGATATACATTTTTTGATATTCATTTGTTGTTCTCCAAGAGCCAATTGAAGAACTTTTCTTCATCAATTAAAACACGTCTACCATTACGCACAATGGCACCACATTGTTTTAACCCATTAGATTCAGCGTAAAAAATTCGATCTCTTATGCCACCGAGAGTAAACGCGGGGTATTTTTCACAAAATTGATTAACGGTATGTAATGAGGGGATGTGTTCTATCATAATTAATCTCAATGTTTTGTTGATAATAGCCGAGATTTCTTACGGCTTTCCGGGATTAATTATTGTTTACGGTAAACTGAAAAAGCTAATGCCACTTAATGGCACTTGCTGGTAGCAAATATGAGAGATTAATAAATTATTTTTTCACTCCATAAATAATTCTCATAAAATTGTGTACTAATTCACATTCATTTTTTGATAAAAAAATATTAACGTTGTCTCTTTTTTTATAATTCTCCTCAATTTCACACAATATCTGGCCAGAAGGGCTAATTGATTTTTTATCCTTATAAAAATTTTCATCAATCCATTTAAGAACAGGATACAGCTTAGATGATATAATTTTTTTTATTAATGAATCTTCTGAATTTAAATCTGTTATTTGTTCTTTGAATGCAGTGATTATAGGACTAGATATCAAATTTATTGATGTTCCTTCTATCCATTTTATAAGAAAACCTACTTCATATTGGGTCTCTCCAGTAACCGGGTGAGGTTGAAAATTTATTTCGTCTGTTTTTGTTTTAGGAATTGAACGACTTTGTTCTTTTACTTTTTTATAAAATTCCTTAAATGTTTCATTTTTTAAATGAAAATATGGATCAGATTTATCATTAGGGAGGTCTTCATATTCCAGAGGAAGAGGCTCATAGCCTGCAATTAAATAAATAAATTCTCTTATTGTTATAAATTTTTTATCCTTCCACTGAAAGAAATCCGCGTTTTTTAGCTCCATACGATTAAAATAAAAATTCATTTTACACCCCCAAAGATTTTCTCATTCATGCTGCCAATTACAGCGCTGACATGGCTATCACTCAAATGCGAATACCGTTTCGTCATTTGTACCGTCTTATGTCCCAGTATTTCCATTAGATCGCGCTGAGTAGCTCCATTCATCGCGAGATAGCTGGCGCAACTATGCCTTAAGTCGTGGAAACGAAAATCAGATACTCCTGCTTTTGATATGGCATTTTCCCATGGCCTCTTAATGTCGATTGGTTTTTTTCCATCCTTGCTTGGAAACGCGTACTCGCTATCTAGGCGTACTATTTTCATTTGCCCGGATAAAACATCATGCGCATGCCCGATAATAGGCACGCGTCTACGCTCTTTATTTTTTGTTTTGTTTAAAATGACGAATCCCTCTTTAAGAAAGATGTCTCGACGCCTGAGTTCTAATATTTCAGATTTTCGCATGGCTGTTGAAAGCGCGATGACGACGATAGCGTACAATTGTTTATTGCTCGATTGTTTGCACGCCTCGAGTAGTTTGGCTCGCTCATCATCATCTAAGTATCGAACACGGCCTTGACCTTCGTTATGGCGTTTAATTTTTTGTGCAGGATTCGTTTCTAACCACTCCCATTCGTTAACAGCCGTAGTTAAAACATGGGACAAAGCTGCTAAGTATCGATTGACCGTAGCATTTGTTCTTTTTTCACCTCTGGGGGTAGGAGATTTTGCAAGTTCTTCTCGGAGTGAGGCAATAACTTGTGAAGTAAAATCTGCCAGTAGGTAATACCCAGCCTTTTCTTTCCACCATGACAGTTGATTGGTTTGAGATGCTTTCATCGAATCTGATTTATGAGGGAGGATTGTTTCGATGTATTTATCGATCAGTTCAGCCAGTGTGCGTTTTTTGGATTCTGCACATTTGAAATAACGACCTTCTCGCATGGCGGCTTCTGTACTCGCTGCCCAATTTTTTGCGTCTGTTTTTCTTTTGAAGGTTGCTTCTTGTGGCTTATGTCCTTTTAAACGGATTTTAACGCGATAGGAAGTACCGTCTTTTGATTTTCTTTCTTCAATCACTGCCATACCAAACTCCTAGAGTGGAGGTTGGTAACTGATATGTTATAGTTACACCAGTCACCATTAGCCCCGAACCGGTTAATGTTGATTAGGATTGGTGGTTCGCGCCATCAATCCGCTTGCTCGCAAAGATTACAGTAAACCTCAAAAAACAACAACCATTGATCAGTAATCATCAGGTCAATGAAAAACAACCCAGATATATCAACGCATTTCGAAAGCTGTTTTGTTTCTTGGGACACTTAAGGGACAGTAGCCCGATAAATGACCCTGGCTTTGTGTAAAAATAAGGCAAAAAAAGAACAAGTGGCGTAACTCATGCTCTAAGAGCAAAGCGCGCTGATTCTGGTATTGTTTTATTGTAGTTTGTTGCGTTGTACTGTCCCACCAGTGTCCCATGGGAAGTTTGATTTTATCGCTGGCATTGCCACAATCCAGAACTGGTGTGGCTCCCCGGGACGGGCTCGAACCGCCGACCTAATGATTAACAGTCATCCGCTCTACCGACTGAGCTACCGGGGAATGATGCGGATGTTAAATTGATTTGTGCTTTTGGTCAAGTATTCCTATAAAAAACTTTTTTCTTATGTTTACTGGTTGGGAATAACCTGGGATAATTTTTGTCTCGCAAGCAAATCATTAAAAGGTGAATCCAATGGCAATAATGGAAGACAATAAACAAAAAGCATTAAGTGCGGCATTGACTCAAATCGAACGTCAGTTTGGTAAAGGCTCTGTTATGCGCATGGGTGAAGGCGCGACTTTCCCTGATATTGAAGCCATTTCAACTGGTTCTTTGAGTTTAGATATTGCCCTTGGAATAGGGGGATTGCCTAAAGGTCGGATTGTTGAAATTTATGGACCAGAGTCTTCAGGAAAAACTACGCTTACGTTGCAAGTGATTGCCGAATGTCAAAAAAAAGGTGGAACTGCTGCATTTATCGATGCTGAGCACGCGTTAGATCCAAGTTATGCAGAAAAACTGGGTGTAAGACTTGATGACCTCCTTATTTCTCAGCCGGACACTGGAGAGCAAGCGCTCGAAATTACAGATATGCTAGTTCGCTCTGCTGCAGTTGATGTGGTTATCATTGACTCGGTTGCGGCGCTAACTCCAAAAGCTGAAATCGAAGGCGATATGGGTGATTCTCATGTCGGTTTACAAGCAAGATTAATGTCTCATGCTTTGCGTAAGCTGACGGCCAACATCAAACGCTCAAACACATTGGTGATTTTCATCAACCAAATTCGAATGAAAATTGGCGTGATGTTTGGTAGCCCAGAAACAACAACAGGTGGAAATGCTCTTAAATTTTATGCGTCTGTACGTCTTGATATTCGTCGTATTGGGTCAATTAAAAAAGGTGAGGAAATTTTAGGCAACGAAACGCGCGTGAAAGTTGTTAAAAACAAGGTAGCTCCGCCTTTTAAACTGGCTGAATTTGATATCTATTACAACGAAGGTATTTCAAGAGAGAGTGAAATTATTAATCTTGGCACCACACTTGGGCTCATTGAAAAATCAGGTGCATGGTATAGTTACAAGCAAGAAAAAATAGGACAAGGTAAAGACAATGTACGTCTTTATTTGAAAGAAAATCCTGCGGTAGCAGATGCATTAGAAACGTCTATTCGGAGTGAGTATTTAACTAAAAAAACAGCTTCTCCGGCTCTGCCTGCTGATGCTGAACCTGATTTTATTGAAGATTAAATGATAGAGAGTAAAGATTGATGAAGAGTGCTGAAATACGACAAGCGTTTCTGGATTATTTTCAAAAACGCGGACATCAGGTTGTTCCATCGAGCGGACTGGTCCCATTACAAGATCCAACGCTTTTATTTACCAATGCGGGTATGGTTCAATTCAAAGAAACATTTTTGGGCCTAGACGCGCGCGCTTATGTACGGGCTGCGAGCGCGCAGCGCTGCGTAAGAGCCGGTGGAAAGCACAATGATCTTGAGAATGTTGGGTATACAGCACGACATCATACTTTCTTTGAAATGCTCGGGAATTTCAGCTTTGGTGATTATTTTAAACGAGAAGCCATTCAGTATGCATGGACATTTCTGACAGAGGTTTTGCATCTTCCGCCTGAGCGTCTTTGGGTGACCGTCTATCAAGACGATGATGAAGCAGCTTCTATTTGGTTAGATGAGATGGGCGTTTCAAGTCAACGTTTTTCAAGATGCGGTGAGAAAGATAATTTTTGGTCAATGGGAGATACAGGTCCATGTGGCCCTTGTACTGAAATTTTTTATGATCACGGCGAAGACATTCCTGGTGGACCGCCCGGATCGCCAGATGCAGATGGTGACCGTTATATCGAAATTTGGAATTTGGTTTTTATGCAGTACAATCGAGATAAATCAGGTCAGCTTCATCCGCTGCCTAAGCCTTCGGTTGACACAGGGATGGGGCTAGAACGAATTGCTGCGGTAGTACAAGGTGTTCATAATAACTACCATATCGATACGTTTGCTTACCTTATCAAAGCGATTTTTTCGCATGTACCAAGTGATGCAAAAATTGATATAGAGCATCCATCACTCAAAGTGATTGCCGATCATATTCGAGCTTGTTCGTTCTTAATTTTAGACGGAGTCTTGCCAAGTAATGAGGGGCGTGGTTACGTCTTGAGACGAATTATTCGACGTGCGGTGCGACATGGTCACCATCTCGGCTTACCCATACCTTTCTTTTCTGCAATCGTACCCGCACTTGTGGATGTGATGGGAGATGCGTATCCGGCATTGGTGGATGCTCAGTCAGAAATTGAGCGAGTTCTGCTTCAGGAAGAGCAACAATTTGCCAAAACTCTCGAGCAAGGCTTGCGTCTTCTGAATGATGCCATTCAACATCTTTCGGCAGAAATTCCTGGAGAGGTGGTGTTTAAACTTTATGACACCTATGGTTTTCCAGTTGATTTAACGGCCGATATCGCGCGCGAGCGAGGATTGAAAGTAGACATGGATGGCTTTGACGCATGTATGGAGCGTCAGCGAAAAATGTCTCAGTCTGCCAGTACTTTTCATGAAGATTATGATGTCAATGCCAAATTGTCACAATATGCCTCTTCATTTAACGGCTATACAATTGATGATGTTCAAAGCGAAATTCTTTCGATTGTGTGTCAAGGGCAAGAAGTCGAATTGTTGGAGAAAGGAGGAGAGGCGGCTCTAGTGCTGAAAGAAACCGCATTTTATGCAGAAAGCGGGGGACAAGTTGGTGATAGAGGTGTGCTTTACTCGTTGTCGAAAGATGCTGTTTTTGAGGTGCGAGATACTCAAAAAATAGGGCATGCCATTGTTCATTATGGTTTGTTACTGTCTGGATTGTTGACCAAAGGTCAGACTGTCCATGCGCAAATCGATGTGTCACGCCGTCAAGCAATTCGTCTCAACCACACCGCAACACATTTGTTGCACGCTGCGTTGAAGTCTATTTTGGGTGAGCATGTTCAACAGAAAGGCTCGTTGGTTGACTGTGAGCGTGCGCGTTTTGATTTTTCACATCAAGAATCTCTTTCTCCTCTTCAATGTCGGCAAGTGGAAACACTGGTCAATACCAAAATACGAGAAAATTTTATTGTAAAAACGGAAGAAATGTCGATGGATGCGGCTCGTCAGCAAGGTGCTGTTGCATTATTTGGCGAAAAATATGGTGATTCCGTACGTGTTCTGACGATCGACTCTTTTTCAAAAGAGTTGTGCGGCGGAACACATGCAACACGTACAGGAGATATCGGTTTATTCAAAGTTGTCGCAGAATATGGAGTCGCCAGCGGGGTGCGACGGTTGGAGTTTGTAACAGGAGAGTACGCATTAGATTGGGTGTATCAGCAATCTCAAACGTTACAGCAGATAGCTGATCAATTAAAGACAAATTCTAGTGATGTATTACCACGACTTTCTCAATGGATATCCGAATCCAAAGAAAAAGAGCGGATGTTGCAGGAAATGAAGCGTGAAATGACAAAACAAGCTGGAGCAGATCTTGCGCAGTCTTTTCAATCTGTCAGAGACATGCACGTGCTTGTCAAAGAGTTTCCCAATATGTCGGCCGGAGAGCTGCGTGAGCTTTTGGATCAACTCAAATCTCGTGTTGAAAATGCGGTGATTGTCTTGATTGGAACGGGCGAAGGAAAGATGCATGTTGTGGCCGGAATTAGTAAAGCATTGATAGGAAAAGTCCCTCCAGCCTCTTATTTCGTCAAATATTTATGTGGTAAAGGAGGCGGACGAGAAGACATGGCTCAAGGTGGGGGTGTGTTAACCGATGATTTATCCATGAAAATTGAAAAAATATTTGATATGCTTCGAGAGAAGACTTGGCCGAATCAATAAAAAATCGAGTCACCCAACATTTTTTAAGGAGAGTTTACTGTGGATATGGATGTCCCCAGTCATCTGGACGAAAAGGCAAAAGAAGCCTTAGTAAAAACGCATGCCGTGATGGTAAAACGAATTGCTTACCACATGTTAGGTCGGTTGCCGCGTTCTGTGCAGCTGGATGATTTAATGCAAGCTGGCATGGAAGGGTTGTTGCTTGCCGCAATGCATTATGATGATGAAAAAGGCGCTTCTTTCGAAACGTATGCGGGGATTCGAATTCGCGGGCATATGTTAGATGAAGTGCGCCGTAATGATTGGGTGCCACGCTCTGTTTATCGTCATGCTAGAATGATCTCTACCGCGGTTCAATCGATAGAAAATCGCTTGAACCGTGAAGCCAAAGACCATGAAATTGCTGAAGAATTAGGTGTTTCTCTTGAAGAGTACCATGCCATGTTGAGTGACTCAAATGGCGCACACTTATACGGCTTTGAAGATTTAGGTGTGACCGATGATCTTTTGGAGTCGGGGGATGACACTTTGGCCATGGAACCCTATCGCAATGCAATGCGAGAGGACCTCAAAAAACATCTTGCTTCAATTATCGAGGGATTGCCAAAAAACGAGCGAATGGTCTTGTCTTTATATTATGAGCATGATCTAAACTTAAAAGAAATTGGCGATATCTTAGGTGTCAGTGAGTCGCGTGTTTCTCAAATCCACAGTCAAGCCACGCATCGGATTAAAGCGCGATATAAAAATGAACTATCATGACAGAGAGCTCTAATGAGGTTTATACAGACTAAACTTGACCTGACAGACACGCCTCTTCTAAAAATCCGGCAACTGTCAGATCAAGTCTAAACTTCTATAGATCAAGTTTACTACTATGGTTTAGATTTTTTATTTTTCAGTTGTGCGTCTAAGTCCTCCTTAAATTTGCCCACAACAGCTGATTCTTTCCACGCTTGAGTTGCTTCGCTTTCAAATAGTTTATATTTTGTTGAGCTTCCCGATGGTTTCATCGCATTGATTAGACGTAATGGGAGCGGCTTGTTCATTAATGGATATAAGTTTAGATGGGTTTTGTAATGAACAATAATCAATTTGAGACACTACCACATATTTTTACTCAATAGTCTAATATTAGAGAGAGTAAATCGTTTATGATTAAGGGACATTTATGCCTATTTCGATAGATATTTCTCTTTTTGCACATATTGAGCTTGATTCAGAGTTAAAAGGACGTTTTGGTGTTCAAGGGAACACGTTTAAAAATACTTTTGGATATCTAAATCAATATTTAAAAACCTTACGTGTGGTGCCTCCAGAAGTGCAAAAATTAAGTGCAGCAATGGACGACTTGGTTGCACGAGAAACACTGATTCAAGGTATCGGTAATTCACCGTCTAAGTTCGATGCGCTGACATTAAAAATTACTCAAGAAGTTGAAGCATTAACGCTTGATCAAAACATATTGCTTCCAGGTGGTTGGGCGGGAAAAGATAGCCCTGGGCATGCGATGATTTACCAGTTTGAAAAAAATTCGAAAGGTGATTTATTCTTTTCCATTTATAACTCTGGCTCTGGAATTCGATATCATGAAAAAACTTCTTCGCCTGAGAAAGAACTTTATTCACCGGTTAAAACTTATCAGCTGCCACAGCCCATTAACTCAATAGAATTACAAAATCATATTCGACGTCTTATTACGCCGCAGCTTCCTGCGATGAATAAACGCAAATATGATGCAGAAGCGGTCTATCATGATGTCGAAGTGGGCCTTGAGTTTATAAATGCACAATACATTCCTCAAGATTTAAGTGCACCTCATGTCACAACAGCTGGCCAAATATCTGGCACTTGTGCGCAACGTTCTATCCATCAAATGTTAAAGATGACAATTGGGTCTTTGCCTCAATATCAACAATTGATATTTGATTTTAAGCTTTATGCTTTACGCGATTTTATAAAAACCCATCCTGTGCCTCGCTCTCCCAAAATTACGGCGTTTATCCAAAAAGCGATTACGAATAATTTAAGAATTCTACAAAATTCGGATGTGTTTGATGATGAAAAAATAAGAAGCGAGAATATCAAAGCGTTAGAAGATATCAACCATCAATTGAACACTGAAAAAGTGAAAAAAGGAATATCATCTTGGTTTAAGAGCATAGATTTTTCCTGGTTTAGAAGTTTAGTAAGTACTTCGTCACCGGATTTTACACATCGCTTGGCGACTAAGATCGACACATTTGATGATCAATCGACCGTCGCGTTTCAAGCATATCCTTCGTTAATGCCTGAAATACGTGAAACGCACGTATTATTAGATTTGGCTGAAATGATTGCACAATGCAGAGCACAACAAGATTCAAATCCAGCATGGGTGATGGCACAAATCGAGCAAGCCTTCCTAGCGCTTCCAATTCCTTCATCTGCCAAGTTAGCACCACCTTATTATGAAAAAATTCCTTTTTACAATGCAATCACTACAGCAGATGATTTTGAAATAATCGGTGAGGCGCTCGATGAATTGCATGCGCTATATACGCATGCATCTAAAGAATTACTGGGTGAGGCTACTTTACCTACTCAAATCATTACTTACTGTAGTTTTATGGCCTTGCGTGATTATTTTGATGCAAGAAGTGAGGAAATAACCACAAAACCTAGTTTTCATTCCTTCTTTCATAGAGTTTTATTTAGATATCTCAATTCATTCTCAACTTATCCATTTCTTGCGACTAAAAATCCGATATATGATAAACGATTCAATGAGTTACTAGCTTTGACCTGTCATACTGAAGAGAAACAAGACCAACCTAATCTTTTAAGTGACGAGCAAGCATTACTTGATGCTTTAGAACGAGATCCTTTTTTAAAAATATTCTTAGATAAGAAATGTGATTCTGCAGACCCAGAAGATGAAATTAGGGAGCTTCGTGGCAAAATAAGTGAGGCGAAGTACCAAAAACTTCTCTTGGCGTGTATGAGCGAAGCGAATAGTCCACAGGATCGTTTGAAACAATATAGCGACTTCTTGTACGACGACTTTAACTTATTTTCAAGTATTAGAACAAGACTAGATGCTCAAGACCATGCTGCGCAGGGTTACCCTATACCAAGTCCCATTCGATATTACAAAGCATTGATTGATTCTGAGCCAGATTTAAAAAAACGTTTAGAAGCTTTATTTGAATCGAAACAAAAAGTATATGGCTATATTGATGCCCGAGGACTTCGGAATAATGAATTAACAGCACTTTTTGTTTTATTAAATGATTTAGATGAAAACGGGGAGTTGAAGCCGGATTCTATTTTATCAGCTCAAGAGTTTGCACCACTTCTTAAAAAAATTCGACAACATTTTATTCTTGAAAAAGCACTTATTACTTATCTAGAGCCATTAAAATCAAAAGAAGAAGGGAAAGAATTTATATGCTTTACCCACGGTCGAACAGAAGATAGACGAACAATTGATCCTCGTGCTAAAACACCGAATTGTAGTCAACATTATGAGTGGACCGATCAGTTTATTAATATTAAATACAGTGATTATAAATATCCTTTGAGGCCTCAAGAAAAAGCGAGTGTTGCTCATCATCTCTATCCTTTCACACCGTCACCTGCGCGTGATGCGCTCACACGCTCTTTTGTGTTTTATAAAAATAAAAAAGCTTCTTCTAGTAATATGCTTCTTGATGCTTACAATAGCAATACGATTCAACTTTGGCCACTTAATCTAGAAAGCCATGGTTCGGTGATTGATAAAGCGCATTACTTTACTCGAGATTTATTTCACTTACGTTTATCTCCCGTGCATCAAATTAAGTTAACTTTGGATTATTTTAGTAAACCAGAGTCCATCGATAAACTTCGAGATCCGAATGTTCAATTCTATGTAGAAGCGAATTTATTTGAGCCTAATTTATTACTAAGAGCACTTAAAGAGGATTCAACCTTTTTCGAGCGCTTTAACACCTTCATTGAAAAAGGATTCGCTAAATTTTCGCACCAGAGCAATTTAACAAATGCTGAAACTCTCTTTTTCATTCGTTTAAAAACATTCATGTATCGTTATATCGCATTGAATAGTCCTGATAACGCCTTATATTTGTTACAAGAATCGCATGAAGTATTAACGAAACGGATTGCGATTGAGAAAGATCGCTCAGCACTAGCCGCATTGCATATGTATCGATTTTTAAATGCGATAACGTTGCATCAATATGTGGCAAATGATGATCATTTATTACAAGAGGCTTTCTTTTCTTATTTTTATTGGCAAAAAACATTTAATCCTTTCGTCCCAAATGATACGACGTCACTTTTTGAGCGACAACGTGCTAAATTCTTTTTTAATCAATGGTTGCGAGAGACTTCACCTCATGTGATTGAATCATTTATTGCACCAATGATGCATGCACTCGAGTTAGATATCAGTCATTTAACCATTACAGGAACGTATCCAAGATTTCATTATCAAAATGAAGCCGGAGAGATTATTTATACCGTGAATGCAGAGCTAGGCCGTGTTTTCCAAGAAAATAGCTCTTTGAGTGCATTACCTTTGGAGATTAAAAATCATCCGATGACAAAACGATTAGGTCTTGAATTAGAAACATCGTGTTGGTTGTCGGAAGATGAAAATATTATTGTGTTCAAATCAGGTCAAGTACGTATGAAAAAAGCGGGGGCCCGCCTGATTGTACAAAAGAAAATACATGATCAATGGTATCAGCTCACACCTCTCAATGATAAACAACAACAATTATTCGGGCTAGATACGACTCCCATTCCAATCAATAACTTACCTGCCGTTTTAACAGATGGACAAACTGAAGCATGGTGCAATGAACAAGGTGCGCTTATTTTACAAGGTAATAAGTCTATTTATCAGGTAGACAACCAGGGCTTTTTTCATCAGTTGAATGACGCAGGACAATTCAATGGTTGCATTCGGACAAACGCACCGAACACTTACGAAAAATTATTGACGCGATTTGAAGATCCTCAATTTTTTAATATCAATTTGAATGCAAAAAAAGAAGGGACCATTGATTTTGTGCGATATGCGATATCATTAAGTATTGTGGGTAATGAAATCATACACCCCGAGACAAAAGGTGTGCTAAAGGACTCTTCTTTATTTGCACCCAATGTCGCTGCATTAACTTTTAGTTGTGGCGTTGATGAACGATGCATTGTAGCAGTACAACCTTTTTATGTGGATGCTTCGGCTGCTCAGATCGAAGGCGAGTACTATCAACTCACCCATGATAAATCAGCACATATCCCTAATGAGAGGTTTAAAGAAACTACCGTTTGGAATGATGATCATACTCAACAGACAATCACTTATCATGTTGTAGATGGGCAACCCAAAGCGAGTACAGCAAGAGAAGCCTTGTATTTATGCTATCTTTATCTTGCGACGCATGAAACTGAAAAAGCGTGGGCAGTTTTAACTGATCTTGGTCAACGTTTAAGTTTCGAAGGATCAGTTGATGAGCTCACTTATTTGTCTTGGATAATTGATCATTTGCCTACCATTCTAGACAAAGAAAAAGACATTGATTATAAATTTGAGACGCCAGAATATGTGGCTTGCCAACTGAAAGCTCTTGCATTGTACACAGATTTTTTAAAATTAGGACAAGCTCCGCATGTAAATGTGAAAGAGGAAACAACCGATACACTATACGCCAATATATTATACAAACGACACGAATTGGAAAAACTTCAACAATTTCAGACGGATTTGCCGACAAAAACTCGTCATTTGTACACAAAACATCAAAAAGGTGTTCGACATCTTTCCGAAAAATTCACATTGCAAGATGAGGAGTGTCACACTTTACTTCAATTTTGTGGAGAAGAAGCCGTAGAGCATGGTGCTTTAGGATATGAGCGACGACGTTTAAGTTTAAAAATGCTTCTTAAAGAATATCAACGCTTGGTCGCTGTACGAGAAACATCACCTGATTTTCCAGATGATTTTGCAAATCGACTGGTTCGTATTGAAAAAAATATTTCTCATGAATTGCGTGTGATGAAACATAGCACTCAACTTGAATGGGTACCACTTGATCTAAAGTTTCACTCTCAAAACGAGTTGATGTTTAATTCTGAATTAAAAATACTGTCCAGGCTGACAGAGGAACTATTGTCTCCCGTGGCAACAGAACATTTTAAACAATGGCGTTTTAATGTTTTTAGTTCAGCTATCGAAGAGGATCTTAGTGCTGCTTTGGATGCATTGCATTCCGCCATTACTCAAGATGACTTTATACGTTATTTCCCAATTTATTTGCACATCGCACGTTTGGGTACCGTAGAACAAAAAAATACGCTTAACCAGATGTGTAAGCATTATTTGATTGCGTTTCGTTATGCATCACCTTTTGTTGAAGAGGGAAACTGTCGTTTTTTAAGCAATATCATTTATCATATTTTAGAAAACTCAGAGATTTTTTCTTCCATGGAAGACATGAGTTTTTACGAGTTATGTGAAAAAGTTGCAAAGCTCCAAGTTACTCCCATCGAAGTTGCCGAAGTTGAAGATGTTTATCGCGATATTCTCATGACAAATCAAGACATTTGGGATGCATTAAAGCATGAGTATGCGCCTTATGAGCCTATGCCAACGCTCAATATGATGTATCCTGAGCCGTTATATCAGCAATTGGGCATGAGAGAGGCATTACAAGCCTATCGTGATATAGAAATGCAGTACATGGCATCAATGATAGATATTCATGACGAGCAATTTGCAGGGCAATTAAAATTCGATTGTATTCGGCAGCAACGCGCGATTGCTGATGCTGTATTTCAATCACAAAATACTCGTGACGAATTATCTCAACATGCTCAGGCCCTTCTTGAAAAACAAGAAGAGGATTTGGTAAGAATTTGGAAAAATGCACTTAAACAAGCGAATAAAGCGCCTCAAAATGCGCTTAAACGGCTTGCAGAGCAACGTCAAGAATTGACAAAAAAAGAGCTTTTATCGTTGTACATGCATGCTGATTTAACGTTGTATATTGAAAAAACAGGGTTGCCTAGAGAAGCGTGTTTGGCGTTGCATCAGTTGATCCATAAGGGTGTTTCTTTAGAGGTGCGTCAGCAACAAATTAATCGACTTTTAAGTGCGCTTAAGAGTGGAAATGCTCATCAGATTGCGGAAACTTTAATGGCTGAGAATACGTCAAAATCGCAAACGGATTCTAGCTTAATGCTTTTTCAATACGCCGAAGATCTTTTGATTCGCCCAAGACAAAGTGAAGCATTAAGTGCTTTGTTATCGACGCCGGATGATTCACATCATTATCATAATGTGGTTGAAAAAGTGATCATGGGGGGCGGTAAATCTAAAGTTATTTTACCTATTATGGCTGAGAAAAAAGCTACCGGTTTAAACCTTGTAATTGTTGAGGTCCCACGCGCATTGCTCGCAACCAATCATGCCGATCTGAATGCCACTTCGCAACGATTGTTTGGTCAAAAAGCACATCGTTTTGAGTTTAATCGAGACAGTGATTGCTCCTCTAAACGTTTAGAGTCGATTTGCCATACTTTTGAAGAAATCATGACAAATAAGGCTTACCTTGTGACTACGGGTGAGTCGATGCAATCGCTAGAACTTAAGTATCTCGAGTTACTCTTATCTCGTCCAGAAGATCCAAAAGATTTTAAAGGCCTTGCTGAATGGAGGCAACAGGTCTATTGGGCTAGTAAAATTTCAAATTTAGTTAAATCCTGTGGCGATGTGGTGATTGATGAGGTCCATCAAGGGTTATTGCTTAAGAAAAAATTAAATTACACCTTAGGTGATGTGCGTGCAATTTCTCCCACTATCATCAAAGAAAGTGTTGCACTTTATCAATTTAGAGATGAATTACAAGGTCAACCGCTGACCAGTGATACGTTGTTGTCTCATCCTAATAGTCCATTGAAAAAAATCATTTCGACTTTAAAAGAGCAATATTCAGATATAGCAGTGATGGATGCTTTGGGTGCTTATTTAAGCAATAAAGGCCTATCTGACATGATTACGTCATCATCGGATGATATCAAAAATGGTCTCGCATTTTATAAAGAGCAATTATCGTTACTGCCTCGAACGTCAGCTCGTCATTACAAAGAGCATTATGGGCCATCACGCAGCCAACAGACGGCTTTAATGCGTGCACTCGCTATTCCTTATGTTGCAAGTAATCGCCCCTCTGAACGTAGTCGATTTGGAAATGCTTTAGAGACCGTCAATTATACGATTCAGGGATTATTGCACGAGGGATTAAATGAAGAAATTTTAAGTCTTGCGATGCAGCAGTGGCAATGTGATGCGCAAAGTGAGCTACTTTCTCGTCATGATGCTTATAAAACATTGGCAGATACCCCCACAGCTCTGCGTGTGAATGAACTGTTATATGGCACGGGTTTAACACTGGAATCGATCAACTTAACGACCGACGATGGAAAAAAGGAATTTTCCTCGTTTGTAGAACGTTTAAAAACAAAACGCAATCTTTTGTTTGTGATTTTGGAGGAGCATGTTCTTCCACAAATTTCGACAGAGCCATCTATTTTGCATAGCGATGCATATAATCATGTCGATATGTATCGAACAGCACAAGGTTTATCAGGAACACCATGGAATCATACCACCTACCATCAACGTTTAAAATTTAACCCTAAAACGTCATTGGGTACTGATGGATATATTGAGAAGGTACTCAAAGAAAAATCAACACGCGTTACACAAGTCCATTTTACCGACTTAAATTCTTTTTTTCTCTCTTTATTTAAAGATAAACCGAATACACATGCAGTCATCGATATTAATGCAACCTTTGCTGGTGTCAGTAATTTTGATGTTGTCACTCATCTTGCCGCTTGTGTCATACAATTTAATCCAGCTATTCAATATGTGTTGTATTTTAATGAAAACGATGTGTTGTGTGCATACAATATTAAAACCGAACAGACAATGATATTACCAACCAGTGATCCGAATGAAATTAATCAAAAATTAGGATGCACACCCAATGAATGTTTTACGTATTATGATCAAAGTCATACGGTTGGCACGGATTTAAAACAAGCGGCTACAGCACATGCTTTTGTTCTAGCGGATAACAGAACTCATCTTGAAAGTTTACTGCAAGGTTGTTTGCGCATGCGTGGGTTAGATGAGCAGCAAACTGTAAGTATTGTTGTTCCTGAAAATACGCCTACGTCATTGAACGAACTGATTCGGTTAATGAGTCAAAATGAACAGAATCAATTAAAAGAGGATAATTTTTTTGCGGCCATGGCCAAAATGGATAATTTAATTCGTCAAGATTTTTTAAGGCGATTGGCTGATGTTCCAGATAAAGAAGTGGATAAAAAATATGATATGGCACAAGCTTTTAAACGTTATTTTATTGAAACACAACAGGATGATTTGTTTAAACAATATGGCAGCCTTTCTGTTGAGCAATTAACGGGCGCGTTGCTGGAGCAATATCAAGAAAGATGCATGCATGAATGGGAGATTTGTCTACAAGATGCGGTGATTGAGTTGTCACCAGATGAAGTAAAAGCCATGAATGCCAATATGTCTACTCTTATCTTTGAAGCCGTTCCGCTATGCAATAAAACTTCAATGAGTCGAAATAATCCATCTCAAGCCCTAGGTACAGAAGTGGAACATGAAAAAGAGTCAGTTAAAGAGGCAGAAAAAGAAACATTAAAAGAAACGGTCTGCTTTGATCATCTGTTGAATCAACAACGTGCTCATTCTTGGGTTACTAAAAGTGAGCGTTCTTCATCAGCACTATTAAATTCTTTTATCACACAAGGCATCACGGAATACATGCATCCATTGAGAGAAAAAGCACAGTTGAGTTATTTTTCAGACAATATTTTAGTGGATGATAATTATGCACAAGTTTATAGAAGATGGGGACAAGCAGGGGAAGAAAATCAATCTGATATGTTGTGTCCCTATTTAAAACCCGTAGAAGCGATTTTATTTCGAAAAGATGGAGAGGAAGTGACGGCTTGCATTATTGATATGGATGATCTTGTTGAATTGCATGCTCTTCTGAAAGACAATCATGATTCTAATGTATGGATTAGTACAGCACAACACACTTTACTCTCAGGAACGTTTCCTTCTGATATTCTGGAAAATAAATCATATCAGGCGGTTATTGAACAAATTCGTTTTTTCAATGGTGAATTGAATGGATTGCGTGAACAAGAAACACCACGCCATTGGTTAAATCAGGATTCAAGTGAAAAAATGGCTTATTTTCATGAGAAGATCATGCCTTATCGGCAAACCACGCTCAGTGAAGTTAAAAGTTTACAAATGGTTTTGAATTCAGAAAAGCACACGATTAAACCGACTTTAAAGAGAAAAATAAAAGAAACTCAAATGAGTAAAGCAGAAACGATGAATCGAGATAGTGCCGCAATAATCAAGCATGCTAAAGGTGCGATTAATGATTTAAAGCACAAGGAACAGGGGGCATCAATGAGTTCTGTAGTACGAGCACTGGGTGGCGGTTCTTCGGAGGATTGATATTGAGGGGTATTAGCGCTTTTGCATAATCTGCGTCTTTTGCTTAGGGTTTGTTGATATTGTAGCTGCTTGATTTTTTAAGCTTTGGATTCGCATTATAGCTTCAGATATATTTTTTTTCGGTAAAGCGGCAGAAGTATCATAAACCAGAAAAAAAGATAGGCAACGGCATACAGCAATGATGCGTTTTTTGAAGTGTAGTTGCTAAATAATAACTGAGTTAAGTACGGGCGCAGTGAGAGTGTGCCTTGTGATGTGTGCGAAATGAGAATCATACTTTGAACTTTCAGAAAAAAAACATGTAAAACATACGCGACTAAGGCGTTAACGCCAAAAACATCAAAAAAAACACACCAACGTTGAATCCCTTTTTTATCGATTAATTGATATAAACATGCAAAAACCACCATGGCCAGTCCTCCGGTAAATAAGACGTAACTGCTACTCCAGATGGTTTTGTTTAAAGGGCAAATGAGACTCCAGAGCAGGCCTATGATCAGAATAAGGAGTCCTCGCCAGGCCAGCGTGATATGAGATGTCTCTTTTGGGGCGATCTGAGACTGTTTTAGCCATAAACCAGTTAGACTGCCAAGTAACGTTGTGGCACATGCAGGGATGGTGCTCAATAATCCTTCTGGATCAAAAAGAGGTTGATACAAATGCTGCGCCCCAATCCATTTTAAATCAATGGCGGCAGCCAGGTTGTTCTCACTTGTAAAATTTGCAGGAGAATAGAAGGTCATGAGCCCCCAATATCCAAGCAAAAAAATGACAATGAGAGCGATATGTGTTTTTTGATCGGCATATAAAAAGACAAATGCTGCCATGCAGTAGCAAATGGCAATTCGCTGTAGCACACCCAAAATTCGAAGATTCTCGAAATCAAAATGATGGGGGAATGCATTTAAAAATAATCCCAACATGAAAATGAGACATGTCCGTTTGATAATTTTCAGACCACTTGTTTGAGATGAAAGGCTCTGACTACAGGAGAGTCCCACAATAAATAGAAAAAAAGGAAACACCAAATCGGCAAGTGTGCAACCATTCCAATCGGCGTGTTGCAATACTGGGTAAACAGACGAGTTTCCAGGACTGTTGACAAGGATCATGAGCGCAATAGTCATACCCCGAAAAGTATCCAATGCGTGCAAGCGGACAGGTTTATTCTTCATATGATGGTGGAGGGTTTTGGGATTTTATTTTGGCACTGTCGCAGCTTGATTACAATTTTATTTTCAGTACTTTTGCGTTTCAATGGAGCCCGGTTTGAGTTGAGACTTAAAATCAATTTGGTCTCAAAAAACTTTAGGTGTAGAATAGAGCTATTTTTATACCTGAGTTCTAACATGCTAGAAGTAAATCAGATTAGTCTGATGTTGGATGATTTATCTGCCCGTGTCAAAGCACTGTATGGTTTTTTAGATGTGGAGCATAAATCTGAGCGATTAGAAGAAGTTTCTTTGGAGCTTGAGTCGTCCAGCATTTGGGATAACCCAGAACGAGCACAAGCCTTGGGACGTGAACGAGCACAACTCGAGGCTGTTGTTGGCGTGATTCATGACCTTACAACCGGATTGGTGGATGCTCAAGAGCTTTTTGAAATGGCCAAAGAAGAAAGTGATGAGTCAGCCATACATGCTCTTGCACTTGATGTGGAACAAATTGAGTCTCGCGTTAAAAAACTTGAGTTTCAACGCATGTTTTCAGGAAAAATGGATCAAGCCAATGCATTCGTTGATATTCAAGCCGGCTCTGGTGGCACTGAAGCACAAGATTGGGCGGAGATGCTACTGCGCATGTACCTGCGTTGGGGGGAGCAGCATGGATTTGAGACCACGCTATTGGAATGTTCGCCTGGCGATGTAGCGGGTATCAAAAGTGCCACCATACATCTAGTTGGTGCTTATGCTTATGGTTGGGTCAGAACAGAAACCGGAGTGCATCGGCTTGTTAGAAAATCTCCTTTCGATTCAGGAAATCGTCGCCACACTTCTTTCGCAGCCGTATTTGTTTCTCCTGAAATTGAGGACGATATCGTGATCGATATTAATCCTGCAGATTTGAGAATTGATACATATCGTGCTTCTGGTGCCGGAGGACAGCACGTTAACCGAACTGATTCCGCTGTTCGAATTACTCATCTGCCAACAGGAATTGTGGTGCAATGTCAAACAGACCGAAGTCAGCATAAAAATAAAGATCAAGCCATGAAACAGTTGCGAGCCAAGCTGTATGAGCTTGAAGTAAAAAAGAAAACTGAGGAACAACAAGCCCTTGAAGCCACAAAGACCGATATCGGTTGGGGGTCTCAAATACGTTCTTATGTGCTTGATCAATCTCGAATTAAAGATTTGCGTACGCATGTTGAAACCAGCAACACTCAGGCCGTGTTGGATGGTGATTTAGATCAATTTATTATAGCCAGTTTAAAAGCAGGGGAAGAGTTGGATGAATGAAGTGAACCATGAACACAACCAAGATGAAGCAGAAGTTTATCTTGTAAGAAAACAAAAATTATCAGATTTACGTACACAAGGATTTTGTTTTCCTAATACTTTTCGCAGAAATGCGCTTGCGTCAAACTTGACAAAAGAATATGCACATCAAACGAAAGAAGCATTAGAAACTGCGAAAGTGCATGTCGCCATTGCAGGTCGAATTGTGCTAAGACGAGTAATGGGAAAAGCCAGTTTTTTTCATATTCAGGATGTGTCGGGCCGTATACAAGTCTATGTTCGTGCGAATGAGCTTCCCGAAATATATGAGGAGTTTGGCAAGTATTGGGATATGGGTGATATTGTTGGTATAAAAGGTGTTCTTTTTATGACCAATACAGGCGAATTGACGGTGCATGCGGATGAAATGGTGTTGCTCACCAAATCTTTGCGTCCCTTGCCTGATAAGTTTCACGGTTTGGCTGATCAAGAAACATGTTACCGCAAACGCTACGTTGACTTGATTGCCAACGAAGAAACACGAAAAACATTTTTAATTCGTTCTTATCTGATACAAGCGTTACGTCGCTTTATGGATGGTCATCAGTTTTTGGAAGTTGAAACACCCATGATGCACCCGATTCCTGGGGGCGCATTAGCACGACCTTTTGTCACACATCATAATGCATTAAGTCAAGACATGTATTTGCGAATTGCACCAGAGCTTTATCTTAAACGGCTTGTGGTAGGTGGTTTTGAACGAGTGTATGAAATCAATCGAAATTTTAGAAACGAGGGACTGTCTACGCGACATAATCCTGAGTTTACGATGATCGAATTTTATCAAGCGTATGCTGATTATCGAGAGTTGATGGACTTCACGGAAACATTGATGCGTTATTTATGTGATGAAGTATTGAATACTCGTCAAATTGAATATCAAGGCACTGTTCTCGACTTTGACAAACCTTTCGCGCGTCTTAGCATGAAAGATGCAGTACTGCATTATCATCAATCCTCTATACCCGAAGGGGCACTGGATTCGGTAGATGGATGCCGAGCCTTTTTGGATCATCTTAAGCTTCCATATAAATCAACGGATGGTCTTGGGAAGTTACATATGATCTTATTTGAAGAGACGGTTGAACATCAATTGATACAACCCACTTTTATCACAGGTTATCCGACAGAAATATCTCCTTTGGCGAGACGTAATCTCGAAGACACAGAAATCACCGATCGTTTTGAGTTTTTTATCGGTGGTCGTGAAATTGCGAATGGCTTTTCTGAGTTAAATGATGCAGAAGACCAAGCGGAACGCTTTATGAAGCAGGTCAAAGAAAAAGATGCAGGTGATTTAGAAGCGATGCATTTTGATAGTGACTATATTGAGGCACTCGAGTATGGAATGCCTCCAACTGCTGGAGAAGGGATTGGTATTGATAGACTGGCGATGCTTTTTACAAATGCGCCATCAATTCGAGATGTTATTCTGTTTCCCCATCTCAGAATGGAGTGATCTCCAAGCGGCCCTCCCTGCGCCAAGACAGGTTCTAAGCTTGTCTTAGCGCAGAGAGAATTGCCTTCAAATAAACTTATAATCCATCAAGGTAGCGCTCTGCATCCAGTGCGGCCATACATCCAAAGCCTGCTGAAGTGATGGCTTGGCGGTACACATGATCGGCGACATCACCGCAAGCAAAAACACCGTCAATATTGGTTGCTGTGGCCATTCCGTCAAGACCGGAACGAATACGAAGATAACCATTGGTCATGTCAAGTTGATCTCTAAAGATTTGGGTATTGGGGCTGTGTCCAATGGCAATAAATACACCCTCTACGTTTAATGTTTGAGTTGCGTTTGTGTGCACATCTTGTAGACGGATCCCGCTGACTTTGTTTGAATCGCCTAAAATTTCTTCTACGGTGTGATTCCAGATAATGCGAATATTTCCGTTTGCTGCTTTTTGGAGTAATTTTTGTTGTAAAATTTTTTCACCACGAAGCGAATCTCGACGATGTATCAACGTGACTTGTGCTGCGATATTGGATAAATACAGCGCCTCTTCGACTGCAGTATTTCCTCCACCGACGACACACACTTGTTTATTACGATAAAAAAAACCATCACAAGTCGCGCAAGCGGAAACACCGCGTCCTTGATAAGCTGTTTCGGATGGCAAGCCAAGGTAGCGAGCACTGGCGCCCGTTGCAATGATGAGTGCGTCGCAAGTATAATGTTCGCTATCGCCGTAAAGCGTAAAAGGTCTTTGGGTCAAATCTACTTTGACAATATGATCAAAGATAATTTTGGTTTCAAAACGCTCTGCGTGTTTTTGCATTCGTTCCATAAGTACAGGACCTTGTAATCCTTCGACATCTCCTGGCCAATTGTCCACATCTGTTGTTGTGGTTAATTGTCCACCAGATTGCATTCCTGTGATGATAACTGGGTTTAAATTCGCGCGAGCAGCATAAATAGCAGCCGTATAACCTGCAGGGCCTGAACCGAGAATGATCAATCGATGATGATTGTTTGTGTGCATCGTCTCTGTCTTCCTTCTGATTTGTGGTAAGATGCGAAATAGTATGACAAAACCACATTGATTAAAATACCCATGGGAAAACGAGAAAAAAAACAAGACGTACAATCCACCTCTCCAGGACTCTCTCCTTTTGTGTTAAAACGAGTGAGTGAAGGGGCTTTTATTCTAATTGTTTCATTTGCTTTTTTTATGCTGCTTTCGCTGATGACTTATCATTCGAGTGATCCCGGATGGTTTATGCACATGCAGCGAGGTCCGATTCATAATGCTGGTGGTCCTGTTGGCGCATACCTATCCGATGCATTGTATGGTTTATTTGGTTACTTTTCCTATGTGCTGCCGTTGGGGATCGCTTATTTGGCTTGGGCTATTCTTCATGACCATCGTGTTTTAAAAGCCATAGATAAACCGATGCTTTCCTTGAAGCTTGGTGGACTGGTGTTTATGTTTTTGGGTGGATGCGGCCTTTTGGTTTTACTGATGAACATGGGGCGAATACTCAATCATGGACCTGGTGGTGTTTTAGGCGCTCTAATTGTGCATGCAGGTTTGAAGATAGTGCATCTCGAAGGGACGTTATTGGTTTGTGCCGCGACATTTTTAGTGGGTGTGACGTGGTTAACGGGGCTTTCTTGGGTGCAAACAACAGAGTATTTAGGTCGATGGACTTTTGCTGTATCTCGTTTTTTGTATCAAACGGGTCTAAAGCTTGCTGTTGTGTTAAAGCATGATCCTGTCGTTGACGTGAAAGTCTCAGAAAGACCTTCTTTACCGGTCTTAATACCTAAAAGTGCTTCTTCTGTGCAGAAAAAATCAGATACAACAGAAAAACCAAGAATTCCTGCGATTTCTTCTGTAATTGAGAAAAAACAAGTCAGTAGGTCCGAAATTGTCGCCGAAGCACCTCGTGTCGAAAAAGTGATATTATCCGTACCCGTCACAGAAGGTCTTCCTCCGCTAAGTTTGCTTGAAAAACATGATGCTTCACAGCCTTTAGGAGGATATGCACCGGAGGAGCTAGAACATCTTTCGCGTGAATTGGAGCAACATTTACTGGATTTTAGTGTTCAGGCTGATGTCGTTGCCGTTCATCCTGGACCTGTAATTACTCGATTTGAGTTGCAATTGGCTGCGGGAGTGAAGGCTAGTCGACTGACTGCTTTATCCAAAGATTTGGCTCGCTCTTTATCTGTGATGAGTGTTCGAGTGGTTGAAATTATTCCAGGAAAAACGGTTGTTGGTCTTGAGGTGCCGAATCCTTATCGTGCCACTGTTGCATTATCCGAAGTATTTTCAGCAGAAGTATATCAACATGCGCATTCACCTCTAACGCTTGCTTTAGGGGTTGACATCAGTGGGCATCCGATGGTGGTTGATTTGGCGAAAATGCCTCATTTGTTAGTTGCTGGAACAACCGGTTCAGGAAAATCGGTTGGTATTAACGCAATGATTCTGAGCCTTTTATTTAGGGCAACTCCAGAGCAAGTGCGATTGATTTTGGTCGATCCTAAAATGTTGGAACTATCTGTTTACGATGGGATCCCGCATCTTTTAACACCAGTTGTAACCGACATGAAAGAAGCGGCTAGCTCATTGCGTTGGTGTGTTGAAGAAATGGAGCGTCGTTATCGACTCATGGCAGCACTGGGTGTGCGTCATGTTTTAGGTTATAACACCTTAATTACTGAATCAAAGACAAAGAATGAACCAATTCCTGATCCACTTTGGAAACCTGTTGAAGGAGAAACTGCCCCTGTCTTAGATAGTTTACCTTATATAGTGGTCGTCATTGATGAGTTGGCTGATATGATGATGGTTGTGGGTAAAAAGGTCGAGCAACTGATTGCTCGTATTGCTCAAAAGGCTCGAGCATCGGGAATTCATTTAATTTTGGCAACACAAAGACCTTCCGTGGATGTTTTAACGGGACTCATTAAATCGAACATTCCAACACGTATTTCTTTTCAAGTTTCATCAAAAATCGATTCCAGAACCATTTTAGATCAACAAGGAGCCGAGCAATTATTAGGATTTGGTGATATGCTTTTCTTAGCACCAGGAACTGGAACTCCCTTACGTGTACACGGCGCTTTTGTGGATGACAAAGAGGTGCATCGTGTCGCCAACGATTGGCGTGCCCGAGGAGCTCCATTGTATATTGATGAAATCACACAAGCCTCTCTTGATGCGCAAGAGGGGGGGGCGTATGGCGATGAAGTTGAACAGACAGACCCATTATACGATGAGGCGGTTGAGTTTGTCGTACAGACACGAAAAGCGAGTACCTCTTCTGTGCAGCGACGTTTCAAGATTGGTTATAATCGTGCTGCACGGTTGGTTGAAGAAATGGAACGGACAGGTGTTGTTGGTCCTTTAGAGGGGGGATTTAGAGATGTGTTGGTTGGACCTGCCCCTCATGATGAGTAGTGGAGTGTGATTTGAATAAATTCTTTTCGGTTGTACTATTTTGCGTTTTATCTTCTTCCCTTTGGGCCGATGATAGAGAGGCTTTCGAAAAACAATTTGACGCAATTCAGACGATGAAAGCGCATTTCACTCAAACTGTTTTTTCCAAAGCAAAAACAGGAAATACTTCTTCTGGATTAATGGCATTAAAAAAACCAGGACAGTTTCGCTGGGAAACACAAGAGCCGATGGAGCAGATTGTCATTGCCGACGGTCAGCGCCTATGGGTTTACGATGTACTTCTTGAACAGGTGACAGTAAGAAAACAAGCCAGTATTACCGATAGTAGCGCGGCCTTTTTTCTCAGTACAGAAAAAGGAAAAACAATGGATGCT
This sequence comes from uncultured Legionella sp., assembly GCA_964513205.1. Lineage (GTDB taxonomy): Bacteria > Pseudomonadota > Gammaproteobacteria > Legionellales > Legionellaceae > JAGVJT01. The sequence continues at coordinate 97,165 of CAZELP010000002.1, forward strand.
TATCGTGTGAGTGTTGCGCGAAAGGATGCGGGTACGCAGTATGATCTTTTTGCTAAATCTAGTCATGCTGATTTTAAACATGTCATTTTTCAATTTCGTGGTGATCAATTAGTCGCACTCGAGCTATTTGATAGTCTAGGTCAGCATACGGCCATTAAATTTCAGGCGATTCAAACCAACTCAAAGTTAAATTCGAATTTGTTTTCCTTCCATCCACCGAAAGGCGTGGATATTGTGGATGAGGGAGGAAATTCTCGTGCTTAAAAAGATACATCGCTACTCTCGGCATTCTGTTCGCTATCTCTGGCGTCTGAGTGCATTGGGATTGGTGATAGTGGCTTTTTTACTGACCTTTTTTAGAATGATGACGCCTTGGGTGAACACGCATAAAGCCGAAGTAGAACATCAACTGTCCTTGCTTTTAGGGGAAAAGGTTACAATTGAGCAAATGGAGACGAGTTGGTATTGGTTTCAGCCCACTTTAAAACTCAATCATGTCTTGGTGTCTGACAAGCAGATGCCTTTGTTGCAGCTGGATCAACTGTTAGTTGGCGTGAATCTTTGGCAGTCTTTATTGCACTGGCAAATTCAACCTGGATTAATGTTGGTTGATGATGTGCAATTGACATTGCGTCAAACAGAGTCGGGTTGGCAAATTGACGGATTAAAACAAGGCGACCGATTGTCTGCAATAGCACCAACTTCTTATTGGCCTGTCTTACGTTGGTTGATGTTGCAGCAAAAAATTAAAATTAAGCATGTTTCTGGCGAGGTGTATTTGAAAGATGGGACGTTAATTCCCATCCATTCTTTGGCTATTAAAGCGGCCCATCGACGAGGTCATTATCGAATCAGTGGTAAATTGCGCGTAGGCCCCTCTGAAAACTTGACTGAATTTAATATAAAAGGCGATATGACTTACACCGCCGATCGCATGGATACCGTTCAGGGTGATCTATTTTTGTCGGCAGAACACTTTGATTTTGAGGGTTGGAAGGTTTTTTCTTCAAATCTACCTTATCAATTGATTAGTGGGTTAGGAGATACGCAAATCTGGGTTAAATTAGACCAAGGTCGTGTACATGATGTTCAGAGCACATTAAAGTTTCGTGATCTGGAGTGGATTGACTCGACACATCATCAGCATCAGAAACTTGAGTATTTGGATGCAAATATTGCCTGGCATCCAACCGAAGATGGATGGGTGCTCAGTGGGGATCATGTTTTTGTTTCTCTCTATGAAAAATCATGGCCTGAAAATGCTTTTATCGTTGAATATCGAACAGCCCCTGATCGATATCGTCTTTTTGTTCAAAAATTAAAAATTGACGCAACTTTATTACGTTTGATTGAGAGTGAGGCCATCGAACCGCTGAAAAAAATGCGACTAAGAGGCGAACTTCGTGACACACAATTTCAGTTTTGTGAAGGAAAAATCAATTCGTTTTTATCCCGATTTTCAGGACTTTCATGGAATAGCACCAATACATTACCTGCTGTGAAAAATTTATCTGGCGCTTTGTATTGGGAGCCATCAGATGGTCGCTTAGAATTAGATAGTGAAAATACAGTCATTACATTTCGAAAACAAAAACCGTTGCAGTTTGAAACAATCAATCTTTCTCTCGATTGGAAGGCACAACAAGAAGGCTGGCGTTTTAGTTTGGACCGACTCATTTTAGAGCATGCACATCTTGTATTAAGTGGACGAGGGATTTGGGATGGTTATAACCAAGACTCATTAGGTCGTCTTCAAGCCAGTGCCGAATTTTCTGCAAAAAATGCACAGACATGGCTTCCTTATCTTCCTGATGCATATTTGAAACCCAAATTATCTGCTTGGTTAAAGCATGACATTTATCGTATTGGTCAAGCGAATGGACGAATTTTGGTCGATGGAGCCTTGAATGATTTTCCTTTCGAAAATGCTCCAGGAACTTTTAGTATTAACAGCTCACTTGAAAATGTGAGTCTTGCATTTCACGAAGAATGGCCAAAAGTAACAGAAGTCGATGCGCATTTGACAGTTGACAAGAGAATGTTGAATGCGGATATTTCAAAAGGAAAGCTGGCCGAACGCGTTCCTGTGGAAAAATTAAATATACATGTTTCTGAGCTTGGATTAGGTCAAGAAACCATACTGGTCCATGGACGTATTGATGCGCCAGGAAATGATATGCTTCAGTATGTGTTGCATTCTCCTTTGCAAAAAAAATTAAAAAAACTATCGGTTTTGTCTATCCCAGATAAATTGGATTTAGATTTGGCGCTTGCAGTACCTCTATATGATGAAGGGACGCTCTCGGTCAATGGCTCTTTACTCTTTGACAACAACGATTTAGCCATTAACCTCGCATTAGCTCCCATTCTATTAAAGCATGTTTTAGGAACGTTATTTTTTAATGAGCAAGGCTTATCTCAAAGTTTGCTGCAAGCAAATTTGTGGGATACAGTGACGCGTTTACAATTGCAAACGGTAGATACACCAAAATCGTCGACGGAAATACGTTTTTCAAGCGATTTTGATGTTGCTGCGTTGAACGAGCAGTGGCATTCTCCGCTCTTAAAATCCTTAAAAGGCTATATTCCCGTTGAAGGATTAATTCGGTTAGTTGATGATGCCAAACAGTGGGATAGCATTGAGGTTAAAAGTACACTTGAACCACTTGCAATTGATTTACCTGCTCCTTTTAGCAAAACAATAGATACCGCAAGCCCCTTGTCGGTGAAAGCAAATTTTAATTTCGATCAGGGAATTCATCTTGTTTCTTCTTGGGGGGAGCGTTTGAATGCTGACATTTGGTTTAACGGAAAGAATAAGCAGTTTAAACCTGCTCGAGGGCTTGTCTGTCTCAATTGTTCCGTGGCCAAGGCGCCTACAACTTCAGGCGTCATATTAGAGGGGAATTTTCAAACGTTGGATTGGGCGACTTGGCAAAAAACGTTTAGTCGTTTTAGTGAGAACTCAGCAGACACATTGAGCTTTGAGTTGTTCCAATCGATTCGCTTGAGCATCCATTCTCTAACCTTGTTGGGACAAACATACGAAGACTTATTGCTAAAGATACATCAATCACAAACCTTATGGTCTGTTTTGATGCAAACAAAAGACGGTGTTTTGGCTGATTTGATATATGACAGTGCTAAAAATACAGTCACAGGTAAGATCAAAAAATTTGTTTATACCCCATCTCCAGCATCTAAAGAGGAAAAAGAAGAAAAGAAAATACCACTTTCACCGAATCAAATTCCAAATCTTGATCTTGAAGTAGAGTCCCTATATTGGGGAGAAAAGTCCCTGGGTAAATTGAATTTACAAGGGGGCTCGCAGAAAAATAAATGGCTATTGAAAGACGCGACTTTAGAAGCAAAATCTTATGTATTGACTTTAAATGGGAATTGGTTGAAGCAAGATTTAGTGGATAAAACCGATTTAGATGCCACACTTAAAATTCGAGATTTAGCTGCCTTTCTAAGTATTTGGGATGTTCCTTCCGTGGTGATGGCCAAAGATGGTATTTTGAAGTTGAAAGGTGGATGGCCAGGTGATTTTCGGGATTTTTCAGTGAGTCGTGTTTCGGGTGATCTGGCTTTGGTTTTAAAAAATGGCCGAGTGACGCATTTTGACCCGGATACAGAGAAAAAACTGGGTCTTGGTAAGTTGTTGAGTATTTTAAGTTTACAAACTATTCCTCGACGCCTAAAGCTTGATTTCAGTGATTTGGCTTATGATGGCTATAGTTTCGATCAATTTGAGGGCAACTTTACCATTAAAAATGGAGTGATGAGTACGAACAACAGCACCATTGATGGCCCCGTTGCTTTGGTCACAATGAAAGGTAATTTGGACTTAGATAAACACTTATACGATCTCGATTTGCATGTTTCTCCTCATGTGACTGCAAGCTTACCTGTCGTGGCAACCATTGCAGGTGGTCCTATCGCCGGGATTGCGACTTGGGCAGCGAGCAAGATCATCAATGAAGGGGTTGATAAAGTAACTGGATACACATACACCATCACGGGTCCATGGCTTGAGCCAGTTGTTCAACAAGTTCATATTTATCGCAAGAAACCAGAAAAATCTTGAGCAGTTTTGTATTGCCTTGTCTCAGAATCAGAATTTGATGGTTGTAAAAAAAACGCCGCTGGTAGCGGCGTTTTTAAGTGTTTCAGTCGGTCTTCCTCCGACATATGCTATCTGCAAGATAACCAATTGCTCCAGCGTAATAAATTGAGTTATTGTAACGCAAAATCATTTTATAGTTGGGATATGCCAAGAAAACAGGACCGCCATTGGGTTGGATAATACTGGCTTCTAAATCGGGATATGGAAGGGGTTGGTTGTCTTCTGTTTTGACGCCCATCGCCGCCCACTCTCGTACTGGTTTAACCGTCGTTTTCCCTTGCAGATTCGAATCAAAATTTGCGGGGAGTTTCACAAAAATAGCCCATGGCTCGTCTTTATGCCAGCCATTTTTTTTCATGTAATTGGCAATAGAAGCAAGCGCGTCTGGAATAGAGTCCCAGATGTCTTTATGTCCATCACCATCATAATCTACCGCATATTCAACCCAACTTGAGGGTAAGAATTGTGGGTGACCGGAGGCGCCAGCCCATTCTCCTTTAAAATGATCGAGAGTGACGTGGCCGTCATTTAAAATACGCAGTGCAATAAACAGTTGTTTACGGAAAAACTCAGGGCGATTGGAGTCATAAGCCAGTGTCGCTAAAGATTGAATCACAGGGAAAGTGCCCATGTAACTGCCGTAACTGGTTTCTAATCCCCAGAAAGCCAATACAAAGCATGGATCGACTTCAAAATCTTTGCCTATTGAGGCCAAAAGCGTTTGGTTTGAGCTATATTTTTTTCGACCGATGGCAATTCGGTAACCGTCTACACGAGAGTTTCTGTATTTGTAATAACTTAAGCGATGCTCTGGCTGTGAGCGCATCAGACCCTTGATGCGTCGATTGGGTTCATGCACGTTGCTGAAAGCTTGGTTAAGAACTTCTGGTGAAATTCCTTGTTTGAGTGCTTCTTGCCGAACATCCGCAATCCAACTATTCCAACTTTGTGTCGGTTCTGCATTGACAATGCAAGACAGGAGCCATAAACCAATTAAAAAAAATAGTTTTTGCATAACAATTACCTTTTGAAATGGGGTCTTATTATGGTATCACAATCGTAGAGAAACGACAGGGTCGAGTTTTGCTGCACGGTAAGCGGGGTAAAATCCGAAAAAAATACCCGTGATCAGCGACACAGAAAAACCAATCAGCACTGGCGTAATGTAGAATGTATAGAGCCAGTGGTTAAAATGCGCAATAATCCATGTAATCAGTACGCCAATTAATGTGCCGGATAATCCGCCGGTTAATGATAAGAACAATGCTTCCGTTAAAAATAAAAGTTGGATGTGGTGTTGTGTTGCACCTAATGCTTTTCGAATGCCAATTTCTTGTTTCCGTTCACCAACAGAAACCAACATCACATTCATAATGCCCACACCACCAACCAGCAGAGAAATACTGCCGATGGTGGCTAAAAGCAGCGTAAAAATTCTTCCTTGTTTTTCCATCCCTTCAATAATTTGTTTTGCACTTCGAATAAATACACCCAGTTTAGGGGCTTGTTTTCGTATGACATGTTTCACTTCTTCAATCACTGTATCTACTCTAGCATTGGGGTTAATGCGTAAAATGGCGCTGTTGATCTTAAGTGTCGGATTGATAAGCGAAATTCCACTTAAGGGAATGATGAGGGCTTGGTTAATGTCCTCATTAAAAAAACCATTCTCTTTCCAGGGAGAGGCAATACCCACAATGGTGTAAAGTACGTTTCCAATTTGAACTTGGCGTCCGAGAGGGTTTTCAAATGTAATGTGTTGAAAATCAGCAGCAAGCTTGTATCCGATCATGCAGTGATGTTCGTATGCTTCTAGGGCTGAAACAAAATGGCCAGATTGAACGTCGATATGCATGATGCGCGCCAGCGATTCATCTGCTCCAATGATGGGGCCATTGATCGTGTGTCCGTCGTAGCTGACTGATTGGTACAGCGTGGTGTAAGGCGCGATATCATAAACAGCCGGAATAAGTGCGGGAAACTGTTGCCAAGTGGAAAGCTGAATTTCTGATTTTTGATGTGTGGTGAGATTTGTCTTGTCATTTTGTTGGAACAAAAAAATGCCCAGTAAATCCGTTCCCATGGATTTAAATTGTTGCAAGGCAGACTCCGTTGCCAATTGTGCTGAACTGATGAGTGCAACAATAGCTGCTGTTCCAACCAAAATGCCAAGCATTGCTAAAAATGCTCGAAGTTTTGCTGTTACAAAATACAAAAATGCTTGTTGTAAGTATCCGATCCAACTCATACTCGCGTATCCATTGTGATTTCACCATCTTGAATCATAATTTTTCTCATGCATTGAGCTGCAATTTGCTCTTCATGGGTGATCAAAACCAATGTACGTCCCTCTTTGTGTAGTGCGCGGAAGAGATCCATGATTTCCTGGCTTGTTTTGGAGTCTAATGCACCAGTAGGCTCATCAGCAAGAATCACATCCGGTTGGCCGATTAATGCTCTTGCAATGGCAATTCTTTGTTGTTGCCCACCCGATAGCTGTGTCGGGCGACGTTTGGCAAATGGCTTCATTTGCACATGTGCAAGTGCGTCAATTGCGAGCGATTCGCTTTCCTCTGGAGTGAGTCCTCGGTAGAGCATGGGCAAGGCGACATTTTGAAGAGCTGTTAGACGGGTTAAAAGATGAAATTGTTGAAACACAAATCCAATCGACTGGTTTCTGAGGGATGCAAGAGCCTCATCGTTCGCCAATCCCATTTTTTGTTCTCGCAGCCAATATTCTCCCTTATAATCTTGGTCGAGTAAGCCAATAATGTTCATTAATGTGGATTTTCCTGAGCCGGATTGTCCTAAAATCGCAACCATTTCGCCTGGTTGAATACTCAACGATAAGTTTTTAATGACTGGAATCGCCGTTTGATTGAGGTAATAAGATTTTTCAATATCGACGAGTCGAATAATAGGCGCAGTATCATTGGGCATATTGAATAGTTTCTCCGGCTTTTAATCCAGATTCAATGACAACACTGTCTCCTTCAACAGCTCCTGTTGTGACAATCCTTGCTTGAGGTTTTCCTTTGGCATCAAGAACCATGAGAATCGTTTTATTTTTGTCCTGTTTGAGCGATTGAATGGGAACAAGTAATTTATTCTGTGTTTTAATGTTGAGATCGATTGCGGTACTCATGCCGACTTTAATGATTTTTTGAGCTGTTTCATCGAGATGTTTGATTTCGACTATGGCGGTAAATGAGGGAAGCAAACCGTTATTTTTGTTTGATGCTTGCGCATTGATGGCGACTAATTTGCCAAGAAAAACGTGTTTGCCAAATGCAATTCCGCGAATCGTTGCTGGCATTCCTGGTTGTACGACATTCATATCAATTTCTGGAATATCAATATCAATTCGAATGCCGCTCATGTCGCCAATTAATGCCAAAACTTGGCCTGATTTTACGGTTGAACCGACCGATAGTTGCGCTTGTTTGTCGCCTTCTGATTTAGGTGGATACAGTAAAATACCTCGCCTAGGTGCTTTCAGATGGACTAAATTATGCTTGTTCATCAGCGCGAGGTGCACTTTATCAAATTCCGACAGACTAAGGCCTGCAAGCTCATCATCTGCGGTAGAACTTTCTCCCATTTTTTCCAAAAGCTCTGTGACTTTTCTTGTGGACTGCATTAAGGTAACTCGTTCTGTATTAAGACTGGATTTTTCACTCAGATAATTGTTTTTGGACAGTAAACCGGATTGCCATAGCTCTTCTGTGCCTGAAAACTTGGTTTTTGCCATTGTGTAACTGTCTTTGGCTTTCAAGTATTCGGTTACCGTATCATGATATAGTTTTTGTAGTTCAGGCGAGTTGAGCGTAAATACCACGCTATTTTTTGAGACCCATTGACCATAGTGGTAGTGCACCGCTTCAATTGTTCCTTCAGCGGGACTTGTGATCGAGCTTTCGTGGATGGGTTGAATTGTCCCTGTAAAATGTAAGGTTTTATTCAATGTTGTCGGCATGATCACCTGTGTTTTGAACGCAGGTTCTTTGGCTTTTGAGTGGCATCCGAAAAGTAAGCCCAAAACGGGAAGAAGGAAAGTAAAAAGAATGCGTTTCATCCGTTGTACCTCAATTTGATTTTCCAATGAGAGAGTGTGGTGCCCAGGGTTTTTTCAAGAGCGGACAGTTGATTTAGATAGGCAATTTTGGCATTAATCATGCTCATTTGGGCTTGAATCAGCTGATTTTGTGTATTGCTCACATCCAATGCGCTTGCAATTCCGGCTTGTTGTTTTTTCTTAGCAAGCTCGTACGATTCGGCCGCAAGTGCCACCTGCCGTTTGGTCAGCGCATATTGTTTCATCTGGCTTTCTATGGCGATAATCGTGTTTTTTATTGCGGTGATCAAGATTCGTTTTGCTGCAACCAATTGAAGTTTATCTTTCTCAAGGCGAATTTTCGCAGAAATCAATTGTTGTCTACGACTAATATCATGAAGAGGGATTGTCATTGTCACACCGGCTGATTCATTGATGTTCTTGCCATTGTATATATTTTGTATTCCAGACGTGACATTATCCACGTTGGTTAGCGTTCCTGTTTGAACGTTTGCGGCCAGATCAAGTTGCCAAAGTTGTTGATTTTTTGCGACATTGTACGCACGCTCGTCGGCTCTTACACTGGCTTGTAGTGCAAGATACTCTGTGTTATGAAGCAATGCTTGTTCGATAGATGCATTTAAATCAGGAACAACCAGTTGTTCAAGCGTCACATCACTTGGAACCGCAATGTTCATATTCGGGTCCAAGCCTATCGTTTGAAGTAAGTTTTGTGCACTGGTTTCAAAGTCATTATGCGCTTGTTCTACCATTAGGTTAAGGGATTCAATTTGATAGGATTGCTGAACGTTTCCAGTGGGTTCAAGCTGTCCGGCTTCAATTTTTTTCTTATTAATTTCAAAAGTTTTTTGTGCTTCCTCAAGCTGCCAGCGTTGATTTTGAAGATTATTGCTACTCAAAATCAAGGCGCGATAAGCAACGATTACTTCAGTGATGTGATTCATAATCGTTTGTTCGGTCATGAGTTTATTTAAGTTTTCTGCTTCGATGGCATCTTTTAGCGCGGCTTCATTCACCTCTTTCCCAAATCCTCGCAGCAACGGTTGAGTCAGAGAAAAAGTCAGCAATGGGTTGTAGTTACCAATTGCGGCGACAGTATTGTCCATTTTTAATGAGGCATTGGTCCCGAGGCCTGTTTTAAGATTGAACTCAGGTGTTGCCAAGTAACTTTTTGTATTGGTACTGCCCGCATGACTGTATCTGCTTTTTTCAAAAACGGTGGTTCCAGCCAGAGCGTATTGTAATTCAAACTCGTTGTGTGCTTGCCGTAGCTGATAGCGTTGAACTACTCGATCCAATTCTGCATTTTGGATATTGGGGTTATAACGCAATGCGAGTAGTATGGCTTCTCGGAGTGTTAAGTGCAGTGCTTTCTGGTGTTGGATATAAGGTGATGTAGGGAGATTTATCCAATTGTCTAGCATAAACTCAGGATCGTTGATCGCTTTTTTTAGACGTTGATGTGCCTCTTTAACCCGTTGATGCTCTTCATTGGGGAGATCGACCCAGCGATAAAGTGATGCGTCAGTGTTTTTCGCAAAAGTATTTTGACAAAAAAAGATGGCGAAAAAAATGAGAGTTAGCAACAAACGCATTTAAGCTCCAGAGACACAAAAGCGTTTTTTATCATGTAAACGCAGCGCAGTCAGATTTTTCCCCCATACACATCCTGTATCTAATGCATAGATATTGGGAGTGGGGCATTGTCCGTTGAGCGCGGCCCAATGACCAAAAACAAGGGTTTCCTCTATCATACAACGATGTGGCGTTGTATACCATGGATAATGATTTTCCGGGGCATTGTTTACTTCACCTTTATATTGCAGTTGCAAATTCCCTTCTTTGGAACAAAAACGCATCCGAGTAAACGCATTGCAAATGAAGCGTAATTTTTCTTCCGGAGTCTTGGCATTGCTCCAAATCGACGGTTGATTGCCGTAAAGAGCGGATAAAGTTGCATGGATGGAATCAGATTGCAGGGCTGCCTCTAGGTATCGCGCTTGTGTTTCGGCTTCTTGCAAACTCCACGCAGGATAAATACCTGCGTGACTCATGACAATTTTAAGCGCTCGATCGTGGTACAACACAGGTTGAAATCTTAACCAATTGCAAAGCTCATCACCATCATCCGCTTTTAAAATATCTTGAATCGTGTCTTCTGAGTGAGGAGAGTGTTGATTGAAAAAACAATGCAGTAATTGAAGATCATGATTGCCAAGGGTAATGCGTGGTTTGATGGGGAGATTGTAGATGAACCGAAGTGTTTCTAAAGACGCAGGTCCGCGATTGACTAAATCTCCAACAAACCACAAGCGATCGTGACGATCGTCAAACTGAATGTGATCAAGCAGTCGTTTCAGCGGCTCGATGCATCCTTGTACATCGCCAATTGCGTATTCATTTGCCACGTGAACCACCCGTTTGTGGAGAAAAAGAAGGATGAGGAGGTGTTTTTTCTACAATCCAATCTCCTTGTGGTGAAATATGTATGCCTTTTTCTCCGATGACCAATGCCGTTGTGGTCGTGTGTTGTATCGTACTTGTTTTAGATTGAATGACAGAAACATTTTCTGGTAAAACAATAGAGCTTTTAGTCAATACACCTTTTCCTTGCTCATATTGATTGATGACTTTTCCCTCGCTTAAAAGATGAATATTGAGTTGTGAAAAAGATTGTTGAACCGTGTGCCAGTTTTTATAGTGGACATGTTCTTTCGAGAAAAGTTGAAATGCTTCGACACAGATCAAAACACCTCCAGGTACGACAAAAATAGGTGATTTATTCAGAAGGAAAAGGCCTTTTTCAATTTTGCTTTGCAGCCATTTGAGAAACTCTAATCCGGCAGTTAATTCTTTTTCAACCGAATGTTCGGTTGCGGCAGGGTCAACAAAAGTGGAAATTCCGATATTGGCACGCTTGGGATGAATTGTTTTCATTGAGATTCGTTGCAACTCCTCTTGGATGACGATTGCATCTGCCCTATCCAAGATTGCACCAAGAGCTCTAGCACCTTCTTCATCTTCGTCAAGAAGAGCAAGCCATATCGAAAAAATATCTTTGTTTTCTGCCAAGAAAAATAAGCTTTTTTCTGGCATCAGTTTGTATGCCATTAGAAGGGTTAGACGTTGAGCGGTGCGTGGTGTTTCATGGGTGGAAAATTCATAACTATAATGATGATGAGGCTGTCCTATCGTTTCGAACAAGGGCTCCCAAGTTTTCAAATACTGGCCTTTGATGCCGTAACGATGAATCCGATATTCGACACATAGTGCGCCAATTGTTCGTAAAAGACTGGCTGAAAAAAGTGCGTACCACCAGCGTTTTTGATCGTCAGATAAACGACTTGATGGAGGCGGAAGAATGTATTCGCGTAACAATTTGGTTGCGGCTTGTGTGCGAGATAATGCGCGGTCTAGAAGTCCACCTGGATTAGAAAAATATAAATCTCCTCCAGGAATGCGTTGATATGTGTAGGCGACTTCATGGATAAGTGACGTCGCAAGGCTATCATATTCGATTTGTTCGAATTGACTGGTTTTTTCAATCGCGTTGAGCCATTGTTGTCGTCTAGAGTCGGCCAAAAGTTGTTCTGCTGACAAAATAGAAGTCAATTGATTCAGTGGTTTGATTCCTGAGGGTACAGAAGGTTTGGGGCGATGAAACACACTATCCTCCTTCAATGGTCCTTATCGAATGGTAGTTTGCTATTTTAACATACTCTGCGATAGAAAGATGCTCTGGGCGTTTTTGTGTATCAATTCCAAGAGCCAGGAGGGCATCGTTTTCAAAAAATGATTTTAGATTGTTGTGCAATGTTTTTCTGCGCATTTGAAATGCTTTAGCCACGACCCAAGACAAAATCTCACGATCGACCGAGCCATAAGGAGACGTTTTATAAGGTGTGATTCGAACAATAGCGGAGTCAACTTTCGGTGGAGGAGAAAACGCGTTCGGTGGAACAGTAAACAAATACTCCACCTCGCAATCATATTGTAGCATGATGCTCAATCGGCCATAGTCCCGCGTACTTGGTTTTGCAGAAAGTCTATCCACAACCTCTTTTTGCAACATGAAATGCATATCTTGGATGCTATTTTTGTATTGCAATAAATGCAACAAAAGCGGTGTCGAGATGTTGTAAGGTAAATTTCCAACCACACGCAAATCAGGTCCATGTGCGCTATAATCAACGGTCAGTGCATCGGCTTCAATTAGCGCCAATCGGTCTCCCCAAGTGGATGTTAGCTCTTGGACCAAGTCTCGGTCTATCTCAACTGCTTTTAACTTGGGAAGTGTGTGTAAAAGTGGTCGAGTCAAAGCACCCAATCCAGGACCTATCTCGAGCATGTTGTCCTCTTTTTGAGGAGAGATCGCTGCGATAATGTGATGAATAATATTTTGATCCATCAAAAAGTTTTGCCCAAATCTTTTTCGAGGCCGATGATGATGCAATTCAATTAACTCCAGAGGTACATTTTTGATATACTAGTCATTTTTTAGAATAATTATACATGAAATTTGACCTACAATCATTAAAGCTATGTTTGGTTACACATCGTCAAAATAGACCTTTTTCTGACTATCTTGGTGTGATTTTGGATGCCGTGAGAGGAGGTGTCACATCAGTTCAATTGCGAGAAAAACTTGCAAGTGAGTCGGATATACTTGAAATGGCGCGCGTTTTAAAGACACATCTTGATCCATTGGGTGTTCCTTTGATTATCAATGATCACTTGGCGATTGCAGAAGCGGTTGGTGCGGCGGGTGTTCACCTTGGACAACAGGATTCTTCGTTAGAAGAGGCTCGAGCTTTACTTGGAAATCAGGCTTGTATTGGGTTATCAATCGAAACAAACGAAGAGTTGCTCTTGGCAAATCGTTGTGCTCAATTGACTTATGTGGCTGCGAGTGCTGTTTTTCAGAGTCACACTAAACAGGACTGTAAGACACTTTGGGGGCTCGATGGGTTGCGTGATTTTTGTAAGATTTCTGTGTACCCTGTTGTCGCGATAGGGGGCATTACGATTCAGAATGTGAGTGCAGTAAAAGATTGTGGTGTTTCAGGAGTTGCAATTGTCGGCGCTATACATGATGCCGAAAGTCCACGAGCAGCAGCTTCTGCTTTTCATGAAATTTGGGAGTTGAAATGAATTTTTTTGCAAATACACTGAAGAAAAAAATTGTTGAAAAAAATCCACTCATTTTGAATTTAACGAATGGTGTTACGACAGACTGGGTTGCCGCAGGCTTGTTGAGTCTCGGGGCGTCTCCGGTGATGAGTCATGATGTGCAAGAAATAGAAGAATTACTGCATTATGCATCCGCTCTGGTGGTGAATATTGGGACTTTGGATGCGGCTTTTCAACATCTGGTCCGATTTGCATGTGATATGGCCGTGAAACACAACAAACCCATTTTACTCGATCCTGTTGGGGCTGGTGCCACTGCGTTACGCACGACTTTTGCCACAACTTTATGCTCAAATTATCCCATTCGCATTGTTCGAGGAAATGCGAGTGAAATTGCAGCTTTGTCGGGTCTAAAAGGACAGACAAAAGGGGTTGACAGTACCGAAAAAAGTCAAGATATGACTGATGCGGCTCGAAACGTTTCTTCAATGTACAACACGGTTGTTGCGATGAGCGGTGCGGTTGATGTCATTGCCGATGACAAACGTATTTTTGAAATCGCACGTGGAAGTGAGTTGATGCCTCTCGTGGTGGGAAGCGGTTGTTTATTGACTGCGGTTTTAGCGGCTTTCCATGCCGTTCACGATGATGCGTTTGAAGCGGCTCAATATGGCAGTTATTTCTACGCACTCTGTGGTGAACGCGCAGCAAAAGAGAGTGCCTTACCGGGTTCATTTCGTGTCGCCATGGTCGATGCGCTTTATCAATATTTAGATGCGTGAGGTCAATATGCGAGCAAAAATTCCGACGGTAGTGAGTTTTGCGGGAACGGATCCTTCTGGTGGAGCTGGAGTTCAGGCCGATATTAAAACCATTTCTGCAACAGGCAGCTATGCCGCATGTGTGATCACTGCATTAGTGGCTCAAAACACGCAAAAAGTTGATGCCATTCAAGATGTTCCGCCAATTTTTATTCAAGCTCAAATCCAATCTGTTTTCAGCGATTTAGACGTCTCAGCAATTAAAATCGGTATGCTGGGTAAACGCGAAGTTGTGGATGTGGTCGCGACCGCACTCGACCGCCTGATGCTCAAACATGTGGTGTTCGATCCGGTTATGGTCGCCAAAAATGGTTCTCCGTTAATTGAGCCGGATGTGATTGACGATCTGAAAAACCGTATTTTTCCTTGTTGTACATTGATCACACCTAATATTCCTGAGGCAGAGGTTTTATTGGGGGAGCGTATTCAAACTGAACAAGATATGATACGTGCGGCAACACGCTTGGGAGAGATGTTTAACTTGAATGTGCTCGTGAAAGGGGGGCATTTTGAAAAATCAGAGGCATCTGATGTGCTTTATGTGCGTTCTGAGAAGGTTCACCATTGGTTTCATGCATCGCGAATCGATACGAAAAACACGCATGGAACAGGATGCACTTTTTCTGCAGCAATTGCCTCTTATTTGGCTCAGGGATTGACTCTGATTCCAGCAATTTCTAAAGCAAAAAATTATCTAACTTTAGCGATAGAAGCTGCTTCTCATCAGTCAATTGGAAAAGGCTTTGGCCCAGTCGATCACTTTTATTTTCTCAAATAAACATGACTTATTTAGCTGAAATAAGACGTCGATTACTCGTTTGTTTAGGCGTATATGGCGTCTTATTTTGTTTGTTTTTTTGTATTCAGGAGCGTTTGCTAAATTGGTTATTAATGCCACTGCTCCTTGTGCTGCCCAAGCAGAATTTTATGTTGGCAACCCAAGTTGCCTCTCCTGTGTTGGCTCCGTTTTATGTGGCTTCTGATGCCGCTCTGTTGATTAGTTTTCCTATTTTTTTATTTCAATTTTGGCAGTTTTTGAAGCCTGCATTACACAGACAAGAGCGATACATGTTTAAGGCCATAAGCTTGGTTGGATTGTTTTTATTTATCAGTGGGTTTTTTTTCTGTTTTTACGCCATACTTCCGTTTCTATTCCAATTATTTTCTAGCATGACGCCCACTCATGTTCGCTATTTTCCAGAACTGAGTGCGGTGATTCAATTTTCTCTGAACATGTTGATTTTGTTTGGAGTGGCTTTTCAGTTGCCACTTCTTGTATTTGTGATGGTGCGTTTCAATTGGGTGTCTTACCAGACCGTACAACAATTACGCCCTTATGTGATTGTATTGGCCTTTGTATTGGGTATGTTACTCACTCCACCCGATGTATTGTCTCAAATTGTTGTCGCAATCCCCTTGTGGCTGTTGTATGAAACAGGAGTATTTTTTATCTGGATTGCTCGGTTTTATTAGAAGTTGCTGATTTTTCAGCAGATTGATAAATTTTATCCACTTGATTTGCTCTTTCTTGGTTTACCTCAAGCTCATAAATTTGAATGTGATTCTTACAAAATTCATATAATGTTTCTTTGATATTTTGGCAGGTGCGTATCACTTTGGCTAAATGATAAAGAACCATGGGCCATTTGGAAGGAGGGAGTACCACAAGCGCGACAACAACGATGAGTAGCATCTCACTCATGCTTTTCTTCGCTTGACAATGCGGCTTTGAATTGCTTGATGGCGGTTCCTAAATCGTGTCCTATATTTTTGAGTTTACCTGCGCCGAAAAGTGCGACGATTATAAAGAGAATCAAGAGCAACGACATTGGACTAATTCCACTTAACCCCATGATGAACCTCAGCTAAAATAATGAACGAATAGTATACACAAAAGCACGCCACTTGATAACCCAATGAGGAATGTTTTTGCTTTTTGATATTTTTTAGAACGAACAATGGATTGCTCTAGTTCGCGATGTTGTAATTCTTTTTGAAGCTCCAGCACGTCATGGCATAAGCGAGGAAGGTTTGGTAATTGTTCTACATAAAAAGGGATGTTGTTTCTAATTTGCGTAAAAAAGGCTTTTGGACCTGCTTGTGCTCGAACCCATTTTTCTAGAAATGGTTTTGCGGTATTCCATAAATTAAGCTCAGGATCAAGTTGTCGGCCTAATCCTTCTACCGCAAGTAGTGTTTTTTGTAGCAGCACCAATTCTGGTTGAACTTCCATATGAAATCGTCTTGCAACTTGAAAGAGCTTCAGTACAATGGCGGCAAAAGAAATGTCTTTGAGCGGTTTTTCGAAAATAGGCTCACAGACCGTACGAATTGCACTTTCAAATTCATCGATACGAGTATGACGTTCAACCCAAGCTGATTCGATGTGAAGCTCTGCAACACGACGATAATCTCGTCTAAAAAAGGCCAGTAAATTTTCGGCCAAATAGCGTTTGTCTTTTTCGCTTAATGACCCCATGATGCCAAAGTCAACACAAAGATATTTCGGATTATCTGGATGAGCGGGAGAGACGAATATATTGCCTGGATGCATATCTGCATGAAAAAAACAGTCTCTGAATACCTGCGTAAAGAAAATAGTAACGCCACGTTCTGCCAGTTTTTTAAGATTAATTCCGGCTTTTCTGAGTGCATCGATATCCGTAACAGGAATACCGTTTAAGCGCTCCAATACCAATACATTTTGACGCACGTGATCCCAATAAATTGTGGGCACATGCAGAAGAGAAGAGTCTTTAAAATTACGTTTGAGCTGACTGGCATTTGCCGCCTCTCTCTGGAGATCGAGTTCGTGTAGTAATGTTTGTTTGAACTCAAGCACAATGGCTTTGGGTTTAAATCGTCTCAGGCCTTTCCAATGCCGCTCTGCAAAACTGGCAATTGTCAGCAGTAACGAAATGTCTTTGTGAATAATTTTTTCAATATCGGGTCTTAGTATTTTAACCACAACTTCTTCACCGGTATGAAGCGTTGCCGCGTGTACCTGAGCCATTGACGCAGAAGCAAGTGGATTGATATCAAAATGTTTAAAGCGCTCGAATGCAGATTCTTGGAAAGTTTTTTCAAGAATCGAGAGAGCCAAATCACTGGAAAAAGGTTTGACATGATCTTGGAGTTTTGCCAATTCATTGGCAATATCTTCCGGTAAAATATCGGGCCTTGTTGACAGTGCCTGGCCAAATTTGACAAAAATTGGTCCCAATTCTTCTAACGATAAACGCAATGCTTCGCCGCGAGGCATGTCTCTTCGAAACCAATTCCAGGGGTTGAAATAAACAATGAATCGAAGTGGTGCAAATAAATGCAGCGCGACAATGAGATGATCCAAGCCATATTTGGCCAAAACAAAATTAATCTTTAGTAGTCGAAGAGTTTTCGTTATTTTTTTCATGATGTCTCAGGTAGTGATGGAGATGCGCTTCTAAACGTTCGACTTTGAGTGACAGTTCATCCACATCATTCATAAAGTCGGAAACTTCTTCTGGGCTTGGAGAACATCTCGTTTCTTCTTGAATATATTCTTGAACTTGGCGTGTCAGTGAGGCATGTACTTGCTTTTTCATCTTTAAGCCGATACGAGCGAAGTTTCCTACCTGATGTGCGACGACGTCTCCTGTAAATTGCGCCAAGTATCCCTCCCAATCGATTTCAATGCGATCAAATAACTGTTTGACCTCTTGTCCAACCAACATGTCACCCGTGATGACAATTTGATTGTTGAAAAGAGAGCGCACTTTAGATGCAGGTAACAAACTTAAGCGAATAAGACCAATGGGTGTACTTTGAATGATTGTATCTACTTTCTGTGCCGTTAAATCAAGGAAAATTTGATTTTCTTTAAAACACATATAGAAAGAAACACGCAGTGGCAAAATCATAATTTGAACAACTTTGCCGTTCAGTTTGGCCAATTTTTGAGGAAGAAGCGGATCGAGTGACAACGCTTTTTGGATGGCTTTTTCGAGTAATCCCAGTGAATATGCTTGAATCGTCATTAGTATTTATAGCCCGTGTGTAACGCCACAATACCCCCGGTCAGATTTGTGTACGTGCATTGCGCAAATCCTGCTTCTTCAATCATGTTTTGTAATTCTGCTTGAGGGGGGTGCATGCGAATAGATTCGGCCAGATATTGATAACTATCCTGATCACCTGCAAACAAAGCGCCTAGACGTGGCAATATTTGAAATGAGTATGCATCATAAAGTGGTTTTAAGCCAGGCAAAACTGGTTTTGAAAACTCTAAGATGAGGAGTTGTCCTCCGGGCTTGCAGACTCGATACATTGAGTTCAAGGCTTTTTGCTTGTCTGTGACGTTGCGCAGTCCAAATGCCATTGTGATGAGGTCAAATTGATTATCTGCAAAAGGTAAACATTCTGCATTGGCTTGTACAAAGTTTATGGAAGAGTGTAGCCCTTTATCCACGAGTTTGTCGCGGCCAACATTGAGCATATCTCGATTGATGTCAGCCAAGACTACTCGACCCTCATGTCCGACTTTCTTACTGAGAAGATAAGTTAAATCACCACTTCCACCGGCAAGGTCGAGCACGCAGTGTCCTTTTCTTGCCGCGCTACAATGAATGGCAAACTGTTTCCACAAACGATGCACACCGAAAGACATCAGATCGTTCATCAGATCATAACGTTTGGCCACGGAGTCGAAAACTTGTTTCACTTTTTTTTGTTTGTCGCTCCAATCAACTGTTTCGAAGCCAAAATGTGTTTTTTTATTTGAGTCGGTCATGGTGCCGCATTGTGCAAAGTATTTTGATCAGAGATTCTAGCTGATCCTGATGCCAAGAGCTACTATTGCGTCACGGGGGACGGGGGCGGCGGAGGATTATATGTTTGTGGTTTATTACTGGCGCCGGGTGTTAGGAGAGTTCCTGGTGGTGTTTGCTTGGAAAGCGGTGGTTGCGGGCCATAAACAGTCGGTGTGCTTGGAATGTTGGGATCTTGTTCGATAATTTCAGGCGGATTAGCCGCACCAGTCGGTGTACTATTATAGGTGTAGGCATACGCTGAAAGCGATTGAACAAACAAAATTGATATCAGCCATCGATTTTTCATAGGGATAAAAAGAAAAAGTCATTTAGATTGGGTATAGATGAATCAGCCCTTTTCGTCAAGTAGTCGTTTGCGACAGGCTGCTAGATAGGCGGCTTCGTCCGGGGGGGATTGTTCTTTTTCTGAGCGCCAAAGCGCTTCAGCCAAGCACTCTATCAATATGTGCTCCGCCTCTAATTTATCTGAGAGCTTGACACATAATGCTTTAAACACATCCTGAATACCTGTTGGTTTATCGAGTTCAATTTGATCTCGTGCGGCTAAATGTAATCCTAAATGTAAAAAAGGATTGGTTTCTCCGAGCTCAGGGAAATAGGGCGTATCGTGATTAAATTGAGCCTGATTGAAGAGATGGTGATATTCCGGATGATCCAAAATGACTTGCGCGAGCTGTTTCTCCAAAGGAGAGAGGGGCTCTTTGTTTAAGTATTTTGTCCAGCTTGTAAAGAATAAAGCTCGTGTATCACGAACGTGCTCACCGTAAAACATGGTCCAGATCTCAAATCAGAAAGGCTGATGTTACCATGTCTTCAATATCTCGAGTAGTGCTTTAGGGAAAGCGCTATCTCGGATAAGCGATTTTTCCTCCTGCAAGTGGATAAGGTACACCGGTTGTTTTTGGAAAACTGAACGGATACATTTTTAATCGTCGCACAGCTAAATAAGCCATTAATTCGGCTTCGATGGCTTGATTTTTCCAGCCGAGCATATCGGCTGTGAGGACTTCAACGTTTTGTTTTTGTAGGTCTTGTAAACGTTTTTTTAGATGCGTGATAATACCTGGATGGTAAGCTCCTCCGCCACACAAGACATATCGTTTTGGAAGATTAGAGTAACGTAAGAGTGATTTGACAATAGACTCTACTGTGAAGCCAACCAGTGTGGCACATGCGTCTTCTAAGGACAATTGCTCAAGTTCAGGAATCCAAGCAAAATCATGTGTGTCTAATGCTGGATAGTCAGGGCGAATATGCATTTCTAGTAAGCATTCTAGTGTCGGTTGATGTATTTTTCCATGGAGCGCATATCGGCCATCTCGATCCATGTGTTCTCGACCTTTCGTGGCTTGTTTGACATAACGATCCAATAAACAATTTCCTGGACCTGCATCAAATCCAATGAGATCTTCAAGTTGCTGACTTAAAATTAAAGTCACATTGGCGATACCGCCAATGTTGATAACCCCAATCGGTAGCGTTTTATCACGAATGGCAATGGCTCGATGATAAATCGGAGCGAATGGTGCTCCTTGTCCTCCGAGTGCAACATCTGCTGAACGAACATCGTAAATCACTTTCAAGTCAGTAGCATTTGCGAGCATTTCACCCAACCCTATCTGTATGGTTTTTTTTATTTTGGGTTGATGAAAAACGGTTTGCCCATGATAACCCACGCAATCTATATGAGTTTCGGGGTAGTGTGTTCTGAATTTTTGGATTGCATCGATGTGTAATTTTGTTGAAAACTCCATGATCTTCGATAGCGTAAGGTGAGTTTCATCTTGCTGTAGCGTGTGATTCAAGCAGTCCAGTAGATTTGCTGATTTTTCGATATGATGTGTCGCAATGTATGTCTCAAAAAGATCAGCAAATTGATGTTCAGCTGCAATCAGATCGCCGTTTGCTTTTTGAATGGCATATTCCATTGCTTTCAGCAGTTGCTGTGCTTCTGATGAGTATGGAAAATGCAGATGTCCACATGGGACAAGTTCATTTTCTCCATCTGTTTTGAGCAGCGCAACATCAATTCCATCCATCGATGTTCCGCTCATCATTCCAATCGCTTGTAAGATTTTATCCGGCATGAAATCACATCGATAATAAAATTAAAAGTATATCACCATAGCGTATGAGGAAACCACCATTGCTCGATGGTTTGATAAAGAAACATAAAGAATGTATAATGGCCACTATGAAAAAATATTGTCTTTATGTCAAGTCATACGTGAATCATCATGTTTTCTGATTCTATCCGTGAAAAACTGACTTTTTTCAAAGCGAATATCGCTGATGCGAATCTGAAGCGAGTTAGGGTGGCATCAAGTAAAAATTTGATCACCTATCTCATAAATAATCCGAGCAAATCGAGTCGTCTAGATTTTATGCGTTTGCCTTTGGGCATCATGAGTTTTACGCTTTATTATTCTCGTTTGCTGATCAATATGGCATTACTGATAGAGCGGCTTTGTGCCCGAGAATCGATGCATTCAAAATCATGCAAAGAGCTTTATTTTGCTATTTTATTGGATATGATGTGGGGAACTTGCAATTTGCTCCAATTTTTTTGGTGGGCTTTTCGTTATTCAAGAGCATTAGGATTGAGAGGAATGCAACTTGAATTTGCCTGTCAGATTATAGAATTTATTGTATTTTGCATTCAACATGGTGTTTTGGTGGAGGAATATCAAGAAAAAATAAAAAAAGCCACTGCCGATGAACGAGCTGATTTAGAACAGGAATTATACCATGCTCAATTGCATTTTTTGCGAACCGCGGCGAGTCTTTTGCTCATGACATTGGCCATTGCCATGATTGCATTTTCCGTTGTGTCGATGCCTTTGTCGCCTGTTATGTTTGCAATTGCAAGCGTTGGAAGTCTGATGAGAATTTTAATTCAATTACATCAAGAAAAATCGATGAAAAATCATCATCAAAAGTCTAACTGTCGTGTGGATTGGGATGGATTCTTTGTGTCGTTTATTTTTATTCCAAGCTTGCTGCTTTTATTGGTCTATCCGCCTATTTTTGTTGGAATTCCTTTAATTTTGGGTTTAATTGCATTAAGGTATGCTTTTAATCAGTATATTTTTGTAGACAATCAAGAAATAGAAACTGTCGATGAGAACGCGATGGTATTATACCGTCAGTAGAATCTCCATATTCAATTCGATTAAAAAAATTGTACTATAATTATCTATATTAGACTCAATTGGACCAATAGCCATGGCGATAAGTGAAGCTGATTTGACGAAAATGAAAAACCAGTATAGGGATAAGGAGTATGAGGAGATTCTAGGTCTCAAGCCCGATTATACTGACAATGATTTAAGGAAAGCATATCTCAAATTGTCGAGGAAATTTCATCCTGACAACAATATAGCGCAGCCAGAACTATCAACTGCAATGTTTCAGATAATAAATGCATCATATGAAACGCTCAAAGAGCGAAGGGTCTCAGGTTTACCAATGGATGCTCTGCCACCCAGAGGAACGCCGCCTAGCGGAAATCAAGCATCGAATCAGTTTGAGAATGCGGTGGTTTTATTTAATCCCTCACCAGCTCCAATGCCAAGGCCAACGTCAACGCCCACATCCACTCTGGTTGTGCCTGTTGAGGTCGGTAAGAGCAAAGCGGAGGAAAAAAAAGAACAAGAGCGAGAGGATGTAAATCGCGAATTGCTCGAAACGAATAAAGAGCTACTGGACGCTGAAAAAGATCCTTCGAAAAAAAAGTCGCCAGGTAATTATGCGGGGGGGACAGATGATCCTGCCTTCTGGATTCAAATATACAAAGACACTCGCAGAGGCCTGGGGTACGATCAAAGTAGTTCTTCATCGAGCTCTCGTCCATCTGGATTGTCTGATTCGCAATTTTCACCGGCAAAGGCTTTGCAAGCAAATCGAGTTATGAATTCTTTGCCTGCACAGGGATCATCAGTTGGTGGTGCTCAGGCGGGCTCTGCTGCTGCCGCTTCTCCTGAGCTTATTGCGGCGGCCCCGATGATGATGGGAAGCTAAGTCTGTTGGCAATTGGGGATGTCGAGTCAACAGACTTAACGATCATTTCTTAGCTCGATACTTCCATCAGTTTATGCGGTAAGCTTTCTGTTCTTCCTGCTGGTGTGACTTGGTAGTAATTCAGTTTGCGCTGAAGTTCGCTGATTGAGTCTGCGCCAGCATAAGTCAGCCCTGAACGAAGACCTCCAATAATGTCGGCAATAATCAAATCTTGCGCATCACGGTAGGGGACGTCTGTGGAAACACCTTCTGCAGTTTTCCATTCGTTCATTTGACCTAAGAAATCTTCTTGAGCTTCTCGGGAGGCCATTCCTCTGTAGCGTTTGACTGGCATTCCTTTTTCGTTGGTGATGACTTCTCCTGGCGTGGGTGTTGTGCCAGCAAGCATGCCGCCTATCATGACAAAGTCTGCACCAAAAGCGAGCGCTTTAACGACGTCTCCTGAAGTTCGAATTCCGCCATCAGCGACAATAGAGCGATCGGAGCGAGCGCAATCTTGGATACACGTCAGCATTGGCACACCAAAACCGGTCTTAATGCGTGTGCTACAAACAGAGCCACCGCCGATACCGGCTTTAATAATATCTGCGCCACAGGAAGCTAAGTAATCAGCACCTGCATAAGTTGCGACATTTCCCGCCATGATACAACGAGATTCTCCCAACAATTGACGTAAGTTTTTGAGTGTTTTTCCAACGTATTTTGCGTGTGCATGAGCGACATCAACACAAAAATAAACTGCCCCTGCATCACGCAGTGCTTCAGCACGCTCTAAATCCGCTGTGCTACAACCAACTGAAACAAATACTTGACCTTCGCACGCTTTAAACTCTTCAATGTTGCGTTCAATAGTCAAGAAACGATGAAGCACGCCAATACCGCCTTTGTTGTGCATGAAATTTGCCATGCCGCTTTCTGTGATGGTATCCATGTTTGAACTCATGACCGGCAATTCAAGTTTCAGTTTATTCAGGCGATCGCTTGAACTGATATCGACAATGCGGCGTGATTCATGATGATTGTATGACGGAACCAGAAGGACGTCATCGTAAGTGAGTGCTAAATTGGACATTTCGTATAAACCTCAGCTAAAGCGCAATTATAAATGTTCTGCTGCATAATATGCAAGTCTTGAACGTTCTCCACGCGTTAACGTGATGTGCGCGCTGTGTTCCCAGTGTTTAAATCGGTCAACTGCAAACGTTAGCCCCGACGTTGTTTCACTCAGATAAGGCGTGTCAATTTGCTTGATATCGCCCAAGCATACAATTTTGCTTCCTGGACCGGCTCGTGTCACCAATGTTTTTATTTGCTTGGGTGTGAGGTTCTGTGCTTCATCAATGATGATAAATCGATTTAAAAATGTTCGACCGCGCATAAAGTTAAGTGAACGTATTTTGATTTTGCTCTGTAACAGGTCGGATGTCGCCTCTCGTCCAAAGCCTCCACCCTCTTGCATTCCCTGTAAGACCTCAAGATTATCCATGAGCGCGCCCATCCAAGGCGTCATTTTCTCTTCTTCTGTTCCTGGTAGGAATCCAATGTCTTCGCCAACAGGAACCGTCACTCTCGTCATGATGATTTCTGTGTAGCGGCTGTCGTCTAAAACTTGTGTGAGTGCTGCCGCAACCGTTAACAGTGTTTTTCCTGTTCCAGCGGATCCTTGCAGTGTGACGAAATCAATTTCGGGATCAAGGAGTACATTTAAGGCAAAATTTTGCTCGCGATTTCTTGCCGTAATTCCCCATACGGCATGTTTTTGCTGTGTATAATCACGGGCGACTTGCACTAGCGCATGCTCATCCTCAACTTGCCGCACTAGCGCTTGAAATTGATTGTCTTCTGTTGTGATGCCATCGTTGGGATTCCACTCGCGCGTCAACGGTCCTTCGATTCGATAGAACGTATTGCCGTTTTCCTTCCATGAGGACATGTTTTTTGAATGTGAATCCCAAAATTCATTGGCCAATACATGCAATCCATTGTGCAATAAATTAACATCTTCAAGCACCTGGTCATTGTAATAATCTTCTGCTGGAATACCTAAAATGCCAGCTTTAATACGAAGATTGATGTCTTTTGAAACAATGACAACTTGTTGTTCTGGGCGTTTTTTTTGTAATCCGAGTGCGGTTTCTAGTAGCGTATTGTCAACATTGTGTCCCGGAATGGAGGAGGGTAGACAGTGTTCGAAATCATCTGTTTGGAAAAAAAGACGTCCAGAGCTTTTGAGCGCGCCAGCAGATTGATAGCTTGTGATGGGCAAACCCGTGATTAACTGCTCGTGAGTTGCTTGCGCCATCAATTCTACCAGCATGCGGTTTGTTTGACGGACGTTGCGGGCAACTTCCGATATCCCTGTTTTATGGCGATCGAGTTCCTCAAGAACAACCATCGGTAGATAAATATCATTGTCTTCAAAACGATAAAGTGCTGTTGGATCGTGCATGAAAATGTTAGTATCCAGTACGAACAACTTGGGTCCTTTCGGTTGCTGTCCCATCCGACTATCCTTAATCCGGTTGTGAAGCTTTTATTCTGCAAATCAGGGTAATTTTCGTCAAGTTTTATTTTGAGTAACTGAAGATGAGCGAGAGCACAACAATTGTAATCAACAAAAGAGCTCGATTTGAATACACAATCGAAGATGAATTCGAGGCCGGTCTAGTTTTGGCAGGTTGGGAAGTGAAAAGTTTGCGTGCAGGTAAAATTAACCTGACAGACGCGCATGTCATCATCAAACGCCAAGAGGCGTGGCTTTTGGGCGCTCAAATTCAACCTTTACCAACTGCAGATGCACATAGTCAACCGGATGCGTCGCGCACAAGAAAATTACTTTTAAATCGTCGTGAGCTAAATCGTTTGATTGGGCTGGTGGAAAGACAGGGATATACTTTAATCCCCTTGTCTTTATACTGGAAGCGTAACAAAATTAAAGCCAGAATAGCCTTGGCAAAAGGTAAAAAGCAGCATGATAAACGTGAGGCAACGAAAAAACGGGATTGGGAGCGTTCTTTGTCCCGCTTGATGAAACAATAGGGAGAGGTTATGTGTGGAATTATTGGAGCAGTTTCAAAGCGAGATATTAGTCATGTTCTGATAGAAGGGCTTAAACGCTTAGAGTACAGAGGATATGATTCAGCCGGTGTCGCACTTGTTGATCAAAATAATCGATTGAAACGCTTGCGAGTTGTCGGTAAAGTTCAGGCGCTTGCCGATGTTTTGAGTGAAGCTTCTCTAGTGGGGCGAACAGGAATTGCGCACACACGTTGGGCCACGCATGGAAAACCAACAGAGCAAAATGCCCACCCACACTTATCTCGAAATGAAGTCGCTGTTGTGCATAATGGAATTATCGAAAATCATGATGAACTGCGCCATTACCTTAAAGAAATGGGATATGAGTTTACGTCAGAAACTGACACAGAAGTAGCCGCGCATTTGATACATTTTCATTATCAACAAAGTCATTCACTTTTGCACGCGGTTCAAGCAACAGCGGCTCAAATGGATGGTGCTTTTTCGCTGGGTGTGTTGCATCAACAGCATCCCAATGAGGTGATTGCGATTCGAAAGGGCAGTCCTTTGGTCATAGGTTTTGGTGTGGAGGAGCAATTTATTGCTTCAGATGCGATTGCGTTGCGTTCATTTGCACAATCAGTGGCGTACCTTGAAGAAGGAGATAGTGCGCGTATCACGTCACAAAAAGTCGAAATTTTTGATAAAGATAACCATATCGTCGATAGAGAAAAAAAGCCATTAAACGATGATGCTTATGTGGTCAGTAAAGGGCCTTATCGACATTTTATGTTGAAAGAAATTTTCGAACAAAGCAAAGTATTGGCCGACACGTTAGAGGGAAGAGTATCGAGTTTGGAGTCGATGCGATCAAGTTTTGGGCAAAGAGCAACCGAGATTTTTGAACGTGTTAAAAATATCCATATCGTAGCATGTGGCACAAGTTTTCATGCTGGCTTAGTGGCGAAATATTGGCTTGAATCGTTGGCCAAAGTTCCTGTACATGTCGAAATTGCGAGTGAGTATCGTTATCGTGATGTCGTCATTCCTGAAGATACTTTATTTGTGGCGATTTCTCAGTCTGGTGAAACAGCCGATACATTAGCGGCGTTAACCAAAGCTTCTTCAGGTCGATATTTGGCGACTCTTGCCATATGCAATGTGGCGACTAGCACGCTGGTTCGTTCATCTGAATGTGTGTGGTTAACGCGAGCGGGTGTCGAAATTGGTGTGGCTTCTACGAAAGCGTTTACCACCCAGCTGTGTGGTTTGCTGATTTTGGCAGCGACCTTGTGTCGAGATGAGCGGGCTGAAGCAATCATGAAACAATTGCAACAACTGCCGGCTCATGTCGAGCGTGTTTTGCAGGTCAATCCTGACATTGAAAAATTGGTTCCAATTTTTGTCAACAAATCGCATGCACTTTTCTTGGGACGAGGAGCTGAATACCCCGTCGCTTTGGAAGGGGCATTGAAATTAAAAGAAATTTCATATATTCATGCGGAAGCTTATCCCGCTGGAGAGCTGAAGCATGGTCCACTGGCATTGGTTGATCACAATATGCCAGTTGTCGCGGTTGCTCCAAATGACGCATTATTGGATAAACTCAAATCAAACTTACATGAAGTGAGCGCCAGAGGTGGACAGTTGATTGTCTTTGTTGATGATGCGGAAACCTGGCAATCCAATGGGGCACATCTTGTTTGTGTACCCATGTGTGGGAATTGGATTGCTCCGATTGTGTACACAATACCTTTGCAATTGTTGGCTTATCATGTTGCCGTTGCAAAAGGAACAGATGTCGATCAGCCTAGAAATTTAGCTAAATCGGTGACTGTTGAGTAATATTTTTTAATTTTTAAATAACCATGTTTTTGAGGTTGAGCATGTCGCAAGAGCAGTTGTCAGTTGCAACAACAGTTGCACAAGAGCTTTCCATACCACTCTCATCGGTCACAGCCGCTATTCGGTTGTTGGACGATGGGGCCACCGTGCCATTTATTGCACGTTATCGCAAAGAGCAAACAGGCAGTATGACGGATGTTCAGTTGCGTGCATTAGCAGATCGATTGACATATTTACGTGAACTTGATTTACGCAGAATAACGATTCGTGACTCTATCCACGGACAGGGTCTTTTGACACCTGAACTTGAAAAGATGCTCCAATCGGTTAAAACCAAGACTGAACTAGAGGATCTCTATCTACCATACCGTCCTAAGCGGCGCACAAAAGCCTCTATCGCTGAAGAGGCGGGTTTAAAAGCGTTGGCTGATCAATTATTGGCTGACGAAACCGCCATACCGGAAGCGCTGGCGAGTGGATACATCAATCTTGAACGTGGCATTGTGGATGAAAGCGCTGCTTTAGAAGGTGCCTTTCATATTTTGCTCGATCGTTTTACAGAAAACGCGCAATTTATGAGTGAAATGCGCGAGTATTTGTGGACACATGGGGTTTTAAAGGCAACGCGATCAAAGTCTGCATCACCCTCCATGGCTCAAAAATATACAGATTATCTTGATTATGCCGAGCCTATTCAAAAAATCCCGTCTCATCGTGCGCTGGCGTTATTCAGAGGTCGACGAGAGCAAGCGATACAGTTTTCACTGGTATTACCAGATGCTCCTGATTATGGTGAACGATATTTAGCCACGCGTTTCCAAATTGATGAAAACCGTAGTCCTCGAGATGCATGGTTAATGCGAGTGGTGCGAGAAGCTTGGAAATCAAGATTGGCACAAAAACTGGAATCTGAATTATTGGCGCGTTTGCGTGAATCTGCGGATGAAGAAGCGATACATGTTTTCTCGAGAAACTTACGACATTTACTGTTGTCAGCGCCGGCAGGGCATGAAGTCACCATGGGGCTTGATCCTGGCATTCGTACAGGTATCAAAGTTGCCGTCATTGATGCGACTGGAAAAGTTCTGGATGATACAGTGGTTTGTCCTTTTGCGCCTCATCATGAATGGGAAGGTGCAATTGCAACTTTAGCGAAGCTTGCAGCCAAACACGGCGTTCATTTTGTGAGCATTGGAAATGGCACTGGATCTCGCGACACAACTCGTTTGGTTAAAGAGCTGATGAAACGTTATCCTGATATTCCTTTGATTCCTGTGTTGGTGAGCGAGGCTGGCGCTTCGGTGTATTCGGCTTCAGCTCTTGCAAGTGAGGAGTTACCTGATCTAGATGTGACTTTGCGTGGTGCGGTTTCCATTGCAAGACGGTTGCAAGATCCTCTTGCCGAACTTGTAAAAATTGAGCCTAAAGCAATTGGTGTTGGACAATATCAGCATGATGTTAATCCAACTCGACTGCTTCATCGCTTGCACAATGTGGTTGAAGATTGCGTGAATTTAGTGGGTGTTGATGTCAATACAGCTTCTGTGTCACTTCTGACATATATTTCTGGATTGAATGAAACATTGGCAAAAAATATTGTGGCTTACCGGGATCAGCATGGGCCATTCCAAAATAGAGATGCATTAAAAGATGTGCCTCGTATGGGAGATAAAAGTTTTCAGCAGTCTGCCGGATTCTTAAGAATCGTCGGTGGAGAAAACCCATTGGATATCACCTGTGTGCATCCTGAAGCCTATCCCATCGTGAGGCGTTTTTTAGAGGATTGTGGATTGTCTATAGCTGATTTAATGGGCAATGCCGCAGTTTTAAAATCAATTGATCCTGCGCGTTATGTTGATACGGAACATGGTTTAATCACCATTCAAGACGTATTACAAGAGCTGGAAAAACCAGCACGAGATCCACGACCTACGTTTAAAATTCCGACTTTTCAGGATGGTGTTGAAGAAATTGGACATCTTAAGTTAGGTATGATTTTGGATGGTGTGGTCAGTAACGTGACTAATTTTGGGGCTTTTGTTGATATTGGTGTTCATCAAGATGGTTTAGTGCACATTTCTGCTTTGGCCGATCGTTTTGTCAAAGACCCCCATGATGTTGTGAGAACTGGTGATATCGTGCGAGTTAAAGTGACAGAGCTTGATGTCGCGCGTCGGCGCATTGGCTTGAGCATGAGGTTAGAAGAAAAGGCAGTAGACAAGCCTGCCGCAAAGAAAAAAATAGAGTCAAAAAAAGAGACACCTCAGGTGACGCCTGTGATGGAGAAGAAAAAGAAAGAGAAACCTGCTAAAATAGTAGAAAAGGCGCCATTTAAAGACAATAAAAAACCATTTAATACTGCAATGGCAGATGCATTGTCAAAATTAAAGGTAAAATAATATGAATCCTAAAGGCGGTTTGATGATACAAACACTGGCCATGCCAGGAGATACCAATCCTAATGGTGATATCTTTGGTGGATGGATTGTGTCTCAAATGGACTTGGCTGCCGGTGTTTTAGCTAAAAAAATCGCACGAGGACGTGCCGCCACTGTGGCCATTAATTCCATGTCTTTTATCTCGCCTGTTCATGTGGGGGATATGGTCAGTTGTTATGTCGAATTACTCAAACAAGGCCGAACTTCTCTGACTCTGAGCGTAGAGGTGTGGCGCGAATGCTTTGCAACAGGGAAAAGAGAGCGGGTGACCGAGGGCACTTTTGTTTTCGTTGCCATTGATGAACATGGTCGACCCAGGCCTTTGTCATGACAGAAAGAATAGACATTGAAATTTGGTTGCAGTCGATAGCAGACTCGATTGAGGCGAATCAAGAGCCAACCATACAGCTTTATCGCGGGTTTGTAGAACATCCCATGACCGCTTTCAATGTTGTTGATAAAATAGCAATGCTTGACGAACGTGGGGTAGAAACTAAACATGCCGAGTATTCGGCGTGTATTTTTGCGTTGGATGTTTGTGTTGCTCAATTTCAGTCTGCTTCTGAAAATGGAAACAAGCAGGCTTCGCGAGAATTGAATCAGTTAATGGATCATCTGGCCGACAAAATCAACCAAAAAACACATACCCTGTTGTTTTGGCTTCCAATATTAAATGCTTTTTATGACGTGCACGTGGAACTAAATGCGGCACTGAAGGCCGCTTACCTTAATTTGGTTGAAAATGATGAAGAAGTAGAGGATGACATCTCTTATATTCATTCAATTCGTCAGTTAATCCGAGAGCTTTCAGATTTAACAGTATTTGACATCGCCGAGCACTTTTTTGCACAAAGTTATGCCATGCCCCCCGAGTTTTTTAGTGATCTCTTGTTTGATTTGTTTGAAATTGAGGAAGGGCAAGCCATCGGACTTTTGGCTTTATTGCATCCTGAATCTTCTGTACGAGAAGTGGTTGTGTCTACATTGGATATTTTGCTACCGAAAATCAAGCTCGATGCAGTTTCACTGACACGTCTGAAAGCGATTGCACATTGGTATCCCTCTACAGAGCAACCCAGATTCGCTCATTGGATTAAAGAGCAGCGTTTAAAAGAAGTGATTTTTCAAGAATCAGAACCTGCTGTTTTAGTGAAAATTATTGCCAGTGAGATTGATGGAGGGGGGGCTCAGGGGTTATTCATCAAGATTCGACGTAAACGAAAATATCGAATGTGTGGGCTTTTGATGAAATCTGGTTATGGAATTAAGGACGTTTGGCTCACACCGTATTTGTCTGCGACTGAAATGAAACAATATGAAAAAGATGTATTTAACGATGACGTTGTGACAAGAGAAGTCGATATTGACTACTGTCAAATGATGATCGAGCACTTTCTTGATGAGACTTTAAAAAGCGGGCAAATGCCAGATCTACATCTTCTTGAACTACAAGAAGAGCTCGGTGTGACTTGGATTCCGAAAGCGATTGATGTGGAAACACTAATGGCTCAATTATCGGTTCAAATTTCTCCTTTTACGCCAGAAGTATTGCAAAAAGCATTAAAGCGATCGAAGCATTGGTTTAGTCAAAAACCCTATGCAAGAGCTTGGTTTGTTGAAAATCCTGAAGTTGATAAATGGGTGAATCGATTTTCTGTTTATGAAAATGGAGTCAAAACATGTCGATACGAAGACGCAATTCGTGCTGTTTTCGAGCAAGAATTTGAATTGCGTCGGGATCGTTGGTTGTTTCATTTTTTATGGGCCAGTCTCTGGTTGAAAGCACGAAACCGAACACGAGAAACGTTGTGGAAAGAGGTATTCCTAATCGCTTATGCAATACAGACAGGGATTCCAATGAGCCAAATTCCATTGATGCAAGTGATTTGTCATCACACCGTTTTAAACAGTGTGGAAACGATGCAGTCAAGACGAACTCATCTCAGTTAATAGAGCGCTTGCGAAATCTTTAAATGACACGAAGACTCTAATCAAGGCATGTCCTAATTTATCTCTATTTTAAGAGGTGACAATGAATGTGATTTCTTTTATGATAAAAAAACTTTTTTATACACCGTTGCACGGATCGCGATGTGGTTAGTTAGAGTTGCACTCAGTCGTCCTTATACTTTTGTCGTCATCGCTATTTTACTCCTTCTGTTGGGTATATTTTCGATTATTCGAACGACAAAAGATATTTTTCCTGCCATTAATATACCTGTTGTGGGCGTGGTTTGGAGTTACTCTGGAATGCCTCCAGATGACATGGCCAATCGTATTACGACTATTTTTGAGCTTTCTGTTACGACAACAGTAAACAATATCGAGCATATGGAGTCTGCTTCTATGCTTGGTGTGAGTGTCATGAAACTTTATTTTCATCCTGGAACGGACATTGCTGTGGCGATTAGTCAGGTAACGGCTATTGCACAGACCATGTTGAAATATCTTCCTCCAGGAATTACCCCGCCTTATGTATTGAGTTATGACGCCGCAACTGTTCCTGTGATGAACCTTATTTTATCGAGTGATATTTTGCCTGAGCAGCGATTAAATGATTTGGCAAATAACTTTGTAAGACCTCAGCTTGCAACGGTTCAAGGTGCATCTATTCCTCCTGGGTACGGCGGAAAAAGTCGTCAGGTTATGGTGGACATCAATACACAGAGTCTACAAAAATTTGGTCTTTCAGCGCAGAATATTGCTGCACAAGTCAATAATCAAAGCTTGATTATTCCAGCAGGGACAGAAAAAATAGGCCCTTATGAGTATATTATTAAAATCAATAATAGCCCTCTTAAAGTTGAGGATTTTAACGCAATGCCTGTCTCAAACCCAGCGCCCAATACTGTAATTTATATGCGTGATATTGGGTCTGTTCGAGATGGTTTCCCGCCTCAAACCAATATTATCAATATGAACGGAAACCGAGCTGTCATGCTGGGTGTTGAAAAAACAGGCAGTTCATCGACACTTGATATTATTCGTCAGGTCATAGCGCTCTTACCTTTAGTGAAAGCCAATCTCTCAAAAGCACTTGATTTATCAGTGGTTGGCAATCAGGCGATATTCATCACTGCGGCCATCAAAGGTGTTGTGACAGAGGGGATTACTGCTGCTTTTTTGACGGGAGCGATGGTGCTGATATTCTTAGGAAGCTTTCGTAGTACTTTTATCATTACAGTTTCTATTCCGCTTGCTATCTTAACGTCACTTTCCGTTTTGGCTATGATGGGTGAGACAATCAATATCATGACGCTTGGTGGTCTAGCGTTGGCTGTGGGTATTTTGGTGGATGATGCCACGGTGGCGATTGAAAATATCAATTATCATCTTGAACGAGGTGTTGCACTAAAAACGGCAATATTAGAAGGAGCTGAGCAAATTGCGATACCTGCAATCGTTGCCACACTGTGTATTTGCATTGTTTTTTTGCCGATGTTTTTTTTAACCGGAATAGCCAAATATCTTTTTATTCCAATGGCAGAGGCGGTTATCTTTGCGATGCTCGCTTCTTATTTTTTATCAAGAACGTTACTTCCAACAATGGCGCTTTATTTGTTGAGCGATCAAGCACATGAAGCCAAGAAAGAAACGTTAACCCGTTTTGAGCGTTTTCATCAACGATTTGAAGCTCGTTTTGAACAGCTTCAGGCTCGGTACCGAGGATTTTTGCTTTCTACACTGACCAATCGCGAGCGATTTATTCGTTTGTTTTTGATATTTGTAGGCTCTTCTTTGCTCATTCTATGGCCGTCTTTGGGTGAAAATTTTTTCCCTAAAGTCGATGCCGGTCAAATTTTATTACATTATTCAGCGCATCCAGGGACACGGATTGAGGAGACTGCGAAACTTGCAGCTGAGGTCAATGCATATATTCGGAAAATTATTCCAGAAAATGAGATTGAGAATATTGTCGACAATATTGGTTTGCCGATCAATGGCATT
Organism: uncultured Legionella sp.; assembly: GCA_964513205.1. Classification (GTDB taxonomy): domain Bacteria; phylum Pseudomonadota; class Gammaproteobacteria; order Legionellales; family Legionellaceae; genus JAGVJT01. The sequence continues at coordinate 131,397 of CAZELP010000002.1, forward strand.
AACCTGGTCTACAATTCATCTGCCACAAATGGAGCTTGTGATACCGATACTTTTATTAGTTTAAAACCCAAGCATCATGCGATTGAAAGCTATATCAAAAAATTGCGAGTAGGACTTACAGAAACATTTCCTGGTGTCACTTTTTCATTTTTGCCAGCTGACATTGTCAGCCGTATTTTGAATTTTGGACAGCCTTCTGACATCGATATTCAAATCACCGGGTTAAAAGAAAAAGCCAATCGTCGATATGCCAATCATCTCTTACAACGCATCAAGTTTATTCCCGGGATTGTCGATGCGCGCATACGACAGTCTGATCAGTATCCTGCATTGTACGTAGAAACCGATCGGACACGTGCTCAGGAACTTGGTTTTTCTCAACAAGACATTGGCAATAGTTTGATGATTTCCTTGTCTGGTGCGTTTCAAACTCTACCAAACTTTTGGGTTGACCCAAGCAATGGCATGTCTTACCAAATCACCACTCAAACGCCTCAATATGGTATTGACACCTATCAAGATTTATTAAATACACCGATTGTGAACATGTCCATGTCGACACCACCCCAAATCTTGGGGGCCATGTCTTCGATTAGTCGAGTTGGTGTGCCACTTGTTGTTTCGCATTATAATGTGCAACCGGTTATTGAAATTTATGCTGGAGTTGATGATCGCGATTTGGGCTCGGTGGGGCGTGATGTGCGTCGTACCATTGAGGACATGAAAAAAGAGTTGCCAGATGGTTCTCAGTTGTTTGTGCGGGGGCAATTGACGACACAAGAATCTGCTTTTAGCACGCTGTATTGGGGATTGCTTGCTTCTGTTTTGTTGGTCTACTTTGTGATTGTGATTAATTTCCAATCTTGGGTAGACCCTTTTATTATCATTACGGCAATCCCTGCTGCTCTTGCTGGTATAGCATGGATGTTGTTTTTAACGCATACTACTTTGAGCGTGCCAGCCTTGACGGGTGCTATTATGTGCATGGGAGTGGCCACTTCGAACAGTATTTTGATGGTCAGTTTTGCGCGTCAAAATATTGCGGATGGCCAAACACCGCTAAATTCTGCATTGGACGCTGGAGTCACCCGACTTCGACCGGTTATGATGACTGCGTTGGCGATGATTGTCGGTATGTTGCCAATGGCTTTAGGGTTGGGTGACGGAGGCGAACAAAATGCGCCGCTAGGTCGTGCGGTTATTGGTGGCCTGTGTTTTGCAACGGTCGCTACACTTTTCTTTGTGCCTAGTGTATTTTGTTTGATTCACACATATTTGCAGCGAAAAAAAGGGCTATTGGTTGATGAATAACATGCTAAATACTTACCGAATGCATTTGAAACGTGAGCCGATCAAGGTGATCGTCATGACCATTTTATTGGTTTTAGCGGTCTTATTTTTGCAGCGATTTGTTTCAGGGATTGTACTTAAAAAAGAAACTAAAAAAGCAGCAGTTCCTGTTGTCAATGTGATTCACCCTATACGTACCTCAAAAGACATCCATGTTGTTATTCCTGGTAATGTGATGGCATGGCATGAGGCACCCATTTTTGCTCGTGCAAAAGGGTATCTCAAATATTGGAACGTTGATATCGGATATCGAGTAAAGCGTGGTGATGTCTTGGCCGTGATTGAACGTCCTGAATTGGATGCGGCACTAGAAGAGGCTGAAGACTATCTGAATGTGATCGAAGCCCGTAGTAAACTTGCACAAATTACTGCGAAACGCTGGGAGAATTTGGTCAAAACAGATTCGGTTTCAAAACAAGCCAATGACGATAAAAATTACTCAGCACAAGCTCAAACAGCCAATGTGAGCCGTGCGAAAGCCACAGTTGAGAAGCTTCGCGCTTTTGTCAGTTTCGAAGAGGTGGTCGCTCCTTTTGATGGCATTATTTCAAGACGAGAGACAGATATTGGTGCGTTGATTAATATCGGAAGTCATCCAGCGCAAGAAAAACCACTTTTTCGTATTGTACAAACCAATCCACTGCGTTTGTATGTCAATATTCCTCAGACATATGTGTCGTTGGTGACCCCCAATATGAGTGTGAATTTGCGTTTTGCAGAATATCCTGGACAACAATTTCATGGAAAGTTACTGAAAACTGCGGGAGCAATCGATCCCATGACGTTGACTTTGCAAGCAGAGTTTGAAGTGCAAAATAAAGAGGGCATCTTGTTACCAGGTGGCTATACCTCCGTTGATTTTATATTGCCGTCTTATCCACATGGTATGATTGTGCCCGTTAATGCGCTTTTGTTTCGCGCAGAGGGGCTACAAGTGGCGACCATCGATAAAGAACAGCGTATTCATTTAAAAAGTGTTGAGGTGGGTACTGATTTTGGTAAGAGTATTCAAATAAACAACGGGCTCTCATCCGAGGATTTATTGGTATTAAATCCTTTTGATTCAATTTTTGAAGGCCAAAAAGTAAATGTGCATCTCTTAGCCCTGGATAAAAAAGACTTATGAAATGGACTCGTGTTGCGGTGTGGGTAGGCGCATCCTTGTTGGCAGGATGTTCTCTGGCGCCACCAGAAAAAAAACCGAGTATTGCTGTTGGAAAAACTTATCGTGAGTCGATTCCGTGGGTTTTAGCAAAACCAACATTGCCTCAAGCCATCAAAAACAGAATTTGGTGGCGTGTGTTTCAAGATGATACGCTGAATAAGCTCGAGCGTCATTTAACAGAGCATAATCCAAGTTTGAGTCTGGCCTATTCTCGTTTTCTTGAGTCAAAAGCGTTGGTTGAGGAAGCGGTTTCTCAAATGTATCCAACTGTATTGGCCAATGCGGGAGAGACACGCCAAGAAAACTCAAGAAATGTAGCAAACAGCTTTAACCAACGTATTTTCGAATTTAGTACCATCACACTCCAAGGTTATCTTTCTTATGAAATTGATGCGTGGGGTTCTGTGCGAAATGCAGTTTCTTCGAGCATTCATCAGTCTGCCGCCAGCCAATATGATTTAGCTGCCGTGGACCTGAGTTTGCACGCCATGTTAGCCAGTACCTATTTTCAGCTTCGAGGCGCTGATGACATGCAAATCATGCTTGATAAAATGGTTGAAGCTTATCGTCATGCTTGGGTTTTGGTGCATCATTTACATCAAGGAGGCGCTCTTTCGGCATATGAAGAAGATCAAGCATTAAGTGCACTTGAAAAAGCAAAAGCAAAAGCGGTTCACATGCGTTTACAGCGAGCAAAATTGAGACATGCATTGGCACTTTTGGTTGGAGAAACGCCGGCCACGTTTAAGTTTCCGAAAAAAAGACCGCCCATCAGATTTGTTGCTGTGTCACCTGGTTTGCCATCAACTTTACTTGAGCAACGTCCTGACGTGTCTGCTGCTTTGCAGCGTGTTTTTGCCGCAAATGCGAGTATCGGTGTTGCTCGTGCGGCTTTTTTACCGAATCTCACTTTGTCGAGCTTAGTGGGTGTACAAAGCATGGAGTACAATAAGTTATTCTCTCGACCGAGTTTAATTTGGGCATTAGGACCACCCGCTCAATTGGCGTTGAATCCTCCGGAGTTTTCTCAGGTGATCTTCGACGGCTATTATTTACAAGGAAATTTAAGACGCGCTAAGGCGGCGTACTATGAAACAGTGAATCAGTATCGTGAAGTTGTTTTGACTGCTTTTCAAGAGGTTGAAGACGGTCTTGTTGAAACATATCGACTAGATGAAGAGTCTGCTCGACAAAATTCTTCTACAATCAAAGCGAATCAGGCGCTTTATCATGCCAAACAAAGAATGATACAAGGAATGGTCACTTATCTCCAAGTCGTTGATGTTGAGGTTGAAGCGTTACAGCGTCAGTATGATTTGATTCAAATCAACACAGCCAGACAAGTTGCGAGTGTGTACTTGATTAAAGCATTAGGGGGAGGGTGGAAGCGTCCGCCTGTTGCATCGAACCCAGACCCGATTCCAAGAATCCAATCAGAAAAACCCATCAAAATTCCTTTTGAGGATGCTCAAGCGGAGACGTTCAATTGAGTGAGCATTTCAGAAATGGCTTCGGTCAGCTGTTTCATTAAGGTTTGCTGTGAGTGTGGAGACTCCATTAACGCTTGATTCATTTCAATTTCAAGCCCAATGTAGTGTTGACTGTCATAGCGTTTCCTTAAGGCGGTGGTGAAACCATCGCTTATTCCAAGATAGGGATAATTAAAGCGCACACGATAGTGAGGCGTTAGGTGAGCCAATCTATTTTTTATATCGGCGGCGATATTTTTCTCAGAAATGCGTTTTGGATCATAGAGTAATCCAATCTCTGCTTCTCGTGTTTTTCCGTATAAAACAGGAGTGAAGGAGTGGAGAGATAAATGAAGGATGATTTGTTTGTCTTCGATCAGTTTGTCGATTTCTTCGATGACTGGTTGTCGAAACGGAATATAATATTGCTCAAGTAGATGTTGTTTTTTTTCAGGAGAGAGTGTTTGCGACCATTCTGAAAACGCACGATCATGAATTGCTGTGCGATTGCAGTCCACAAGTAATCTTGAAACAAAAGCGCATTGATATAAATGACAAGACACATGTGTTGATAAGTAATCTGCAACCGTTTTTGCACCGATATCGACCGCCCGGTGCGTGTCTAATACTCCAGACATATCAGAAAAAAGTGCACAAAATTCTTCTGGAATAGTGTTGACTGCATGTTCACAAGTCAAGATAAGTGTGATCATGGTAAAAACAACCGGTTATGTTCTAAACATGGAATTAATGCTTGATACACTCGATGTAGGCTGCTTTGTGAGTAATCATGATGACAAGCCTTGATCAGCCGTTCACTTAAGTTTCCCCATCGAAGTATTCCTTCCAGTGTCAGTTGTTCTGACGCTGAGAGTGTATGGCTGACTCGCTCTATCAACTGTGACCACACTTCTTTTAAATGCATGCGTCTTTTAGGGAGTTGATACGCATCTTGGATATGACCATCATCCAATGTTGCAAGGAAGCCTTTCGATAGCGTTTCATCATACATTGCTTTGAGCGAGCGAGTATCCACATTGGGTGGATGAGGGTAATATCCGCTGTCGCACCAACTTTTTAAAATAGCCTGTATGAGTTTGGCAAGCGTGACATCGGCTTCTGGGCATTCTTGTGAGTCAATGATGCGAATCTCAATCGCTCCATCATCAAATTTAGGAATGGCACCTCTTGAGTTCAACCATGTTTCTTGAAGAACGCCTTCTGTATCAAAAGGTGCAATTTGAGCATACATCGGTTTTAAAATATGTGCTCGGTAATCTGATTCAGTTTTAACATATTCAGGAATCACAAGCCCTGTAATAGAGGGTATTTTTTGTTGATTTTTTTCATAAAAAGTGAGCCTGGTATCAAGGAAATCGGTACGTTTCCCATCTAAAAAAGGGCTGCTGGCGGCAATTGCAGGAAGAAGCGGAAGCAATAATCGAATCGTGTTATGTAATGCACAAAACTCTTCGTCGTTTGTAAAGGGGAGATTTAAATGCATGCTTTGAAGATTTGCCCAACCATGACCTTTGCAGTCAAATATTTTATCGTATTGCTCATATATTTTTTTGTTGCCGTGTGGCCATCGTTGTGTTTGAGTATGTGGATCCATCCACGGATGTGCTGCACTTGGGAGTAAAGACAGTCCTTGTGGCTTTAAAATAGATTGAAGCTTTTGAATTGCTTCGTGAAAATAGGATGCAATGGGCTCTTCCCGTGAGCAAGGACCATCATTTTTAAGTTCGAGCACATGCAGTACAAGTTCATTGCTTGCTGCAATTTTACCAATGCTGATTTCGTTGACGAGCTGACCGGCTAAATGTTCGAGAATGCGATCGCTTCGAGGTTGAATCTCAAGCGTTTCGCTGTCTACAATCATGTATTCAATTTCAATGCCAAGTACAGAAAAAATAGGATATTTTCTAGACATAACCATGTTTCCTTCGGATGCGTTGTAGGAAAACAGACATGATGTCATGATAAAGTTGTGGACCTAAAACGAGATCTTCCACTTGAGAATCCACATTGGGATTATCGTTGACCTCAATCACATAATGCTTGTCCCCTTGACTTTTTATATCAACTCCATAAAGTCCATCACCAATCAATCGTGTTGCCTTGAGCGCTGTTTTGATAACGCCTTCCGGTACCTGATCGAGAGGGATGGTATCAAACTCACCTTCTGTTTCTTGTGTTGAACTCCAATTGTAAATTTGCCAATGATCTTTTGCCATGTAATAGCGGCAAGCAAACAGTGGTTTGTGATCAATGATTCCAATTCGCCAATCAAATTCTGTTGGGATAAAAGGCTGAACTAAAATCAAATCTGATGTTTTAAAAAACTGTGTCAGTGCTTTTTGCAATGACTTCATGTCATCCAGTTTGATGACGCCATGAGAGAATGCACTATCTGGTTTTTTAAGGACACAAGGAAATGTAATGGGAGGGATGACCGGATCATATTTGCTGATGAAAGTTGTTTCTGGTGTGAGTATTTGGTGGCTTCTCATCAATTCTGCTAGATAAACTTTGTTGGTACATTTGACGATAGATTGAGGATCATCAATCACAATCAAATTTTCTTGAAGTGCGCGGCGAGCAAAGCGATATGTATAGTGGTCAACTGATGTGGTGGCGCGAATAAATAAAGCATCGTATTCACCAATTGATTTTGAATCATTTTTATCGATTAAATCTACATGCAGTCCCATTGATTCACCTGCTTCGATAAAATAGTCTAGCGCTTTTTTATCAGAGGGGGCATTGAGTTCGCCAGGATCGACCAGTATAGCCAGATCGTGAAATCGCTGTTTTTTCTTTCTTTGATGAAATCGTTTTTTGCCAAGATAACTTTCTGCTGCTTGTTGCATAAAAGAAACATGCGCTTCTGGAATATCTTTCGGCTCAAGAATTTGAACTTTTTTAATGCTCCATGTTTTCTTTTTTTCAAATAAAATGCGTATCAGCGGTAGCGGAAAAAGTCCATGTAATTTTTTAGCCAGTCCCTGGTGAGATTTTGCCATATTTTGACCAAAATAAAGACTAAAAACAAACTCATCACCTTTGATGTCTTTTAGGTTATGCTGAATTTCTTCATCAATTTCATTTGATATTTGTCGTGATAAAGTTGCATTTAACACATCTTGTATGTTGAGCACGGAAGGGAGTGCTCGATGATCACGTGCTTGAGCCAACAAGGATACATAATAGCCAATGGTTTGATATTGGTAAGATGTGCATAAATTGATAACACGCAGTGCTCGTGTTTCAAGAAAAATCGCATCGGATAAGTATTTTGAAGCATGTATGATAGGGGCAATTGGCGTTAAAAATGCCCAAGTTTCCGTATCATCCGTGACGATAATTGTTTCCATTGCTGTCCTTTGGTTCAATGATAAGTAAATTTGCGTCGTATGTTAAAACACCAAGCATAATGGCATTGATTAGACGGTGGACTCCCACCTTGTAGTAATTGTTCGATGATAAAGGGTTTTGTCGTGCGGGATCTGCAATGACAACACGTCTGTGCTCATCGTCATAACCACATAACACAACAAAATGTCCGCATGGTGTCCCGTGTATGTCATCGTAAATTGACTGGCCAGTCTCGGTGTAGTGCTCTCTTGGGCAACGATAAAGATAAGTCACGCTAAGACCTGTCATAATCGGGATGTTTCTATCAAAATAATGTTTTAATAATGGTGCATTTAATGTTCTAAATTTAATGTTTCCTCCGGCAGCGAGATATCGCTGATACGCATGATTGAGCTGCGCCTGACCTTCTGTTTGTTTTTTTGTCTGAGATTGGATATGAAGTTTTTCTTGCAACTCTTTTCTCGCGTGGCCTGATGCCTTAAACCATGTCGGGTCAAAAATATCGACGTTATTGATGTAAATTGTGGTCTGGAATCCATTTTTTAGCGCATCTAATCCCAAAAAAGGTGCAAGAGTCCCGCCTGAGACTGATCGTTCTACTTGACTAATGACTTTTTCTAATGAAACCTCGTGATTAAAATGGCTATAAATGGCGTGTAGACACGTTGGGCCACAAGTTTCGTCATTCGGTTGGTTTTGTATGGTGAGGTTGATCATCGTCTTCAAACATGTTAGAACCCTTTTCTAAGTTAGTGCTCACATGCGCATTTGTCAATAACATCTCTTTCGAGGTTCACTTTGGATATCAAAATTCGTGGTGCAAGAACGCATAATTTAAAAAACATTCAGGTCGATATCCCTCGTGATCGATTGACTGTCATTACCGGTCTATCCGGCTCTGGTAAATCATCTTTGGCATTCGACACACTCTATGCAGAAGGCCAGAGGCGCTATGTTGAGTCGTTGTCTGCTTATGCAAGACAGTTTTTATCAATGATGGAAAAACCTGATGTTGATACCATCGAAGGATTGTCTCCGGCGATTGCAATAGAGCAAAAAGCAACGTCTCACAATCCGCGCTCGACGGTGGGTACGACAACAGAAATTTATGATTATCTTCGATTGCTTTTTGCGCGTGTAGGGGAACCTTATTGTCCAACACATCATGTGCATTTGCATGCTCAAACAGTGAGTCAAATGGTTGATCAAGTGATGGCAATGCCTACAGAGTCACGCATCATGATTTTAGCGCCTTGTGTTCGAGATCGAAAAGGTGAGCATTCCCAACTGTTCCAGCAATTGCAATCTCAAGGTTATGTTCGAGTTCGCGTTGATGGTCAACTTTATGAAATAGAAGAACCTCCTAGTTTAAATCGTAAACAAAAACACAGCATAGAAGTTGTTGTGGATCGGTTGGTGATCCGTGAAGGGGTTGAAACCAGATTGAGTGAGTCGTTTGAAAACGCACTTCGTGTTGGAGAGGGGCTGGCAATTGTGGCTTCAATGGATGGTCTCTTTCAAGATGTACTTTTCTCATCGACTTTCTCTTGTCCTGAATGTGGTTACTGTCTAAGCGAGCTTGAGCCCAGACTGTTTTCTTTTAACAATCCAGCTGGAGCTTGTGCGAAATGTGATGGGCTTGGGGTTGAGACATTTTTTGATCGTTCTCGAGTGGTACGCGATGATCGACTGAGTTTGTCTGCTGGCGCAATTGTGGGTTGGGATAAACACACGACTTACTATTTCAAACTGCTTGAGCGTGTTGCTGCTGCATATGAGTTTTCTGTGGATACTCCATTTTGTGAGTTGTCCTTGGAGCAACAAGAAGCTGTTTTATATGGTGTGCCTTCAGTTCGTTTTGAGGGCATTATTCCAAACATGGAACGTCGTTATCGCGATTCTGATTCTTTGAGCATGAAGGAGCATTTGTCTCAGTATTTGTCTTCTCGTCCTTGTCCGCATTGTGAGGGATCTCGTTTGAAAGAGGCGGCTCGATTCGTGTTTGTACAAGGAAAATCTTTATCTGAATTGGTTGCCTACTCGATTGATGAGGCGCATGACTTTTTTAGTCAACTCACACTATCCGGTCACAAGCAGGCAATCGCACAAAAAATCACACAGGAAATTTTGGCTCGATTGCGTTTTTTAATTGATGTGGGGCTAGAGTATCTCAGCTTATCGAGACCTTCTGAAACGCTTTCGGGGGGAGAGGCTCAACGCATCCGTTTGGCTAGCCAAATTGGCTCTGGTTTGGTTGGGGTGATGTATGTTCTAGATGAGCCTTCGATTGGTTTGCATCAACGCGATAATGCGCGTCTTTTGCAAACTTTGACACGACTTCGAGATTTAGGGAATACGGTCATTGTGGTTGAACATGATGAAGATGCAATTATGCTGGCTGATTATGTCATCGACGTTGGACCGGGTGCCGGTGTGCATGGAGGGGAAATTGTTGCGTCAGGTTCTCCCCAGTCTGTCATGGAAAATCCACATTCATTGACAGGGCAATATTTATCCAAAAAAGTCATGATTGAAGTGCCTTCTACTCGAGTGCCATACGATAAAAATCGTGAAATTTTCTTGAAAGGTGTGCATTGTAACAATCTTCGCAATGTAGAAGTGGCAATTCCAGTAGGATTATTCACTTGCGTGACAGGGGTCTCTGGATCTGGGAAATCTAGTCTAATTAATGATACCTTATTTCCTTTGGCCAGCACGTTGCTTAATCGAGCTAGATTACATTTGGCCGGACAAGTTGAAGATGTCAGTGGATTTCATTGGTGTGATAAAGTGATCGACATCGATCAAAGTCCAATTGGACGTACCCCTCGATCGAATCCTGCCACTTACACTGGGCTTTTTACGCCTATCCGAGAGTTGTTTTCCGGGACGCCTGAAGCGCGTGCACGAGGCTACCAACCTGGTCGATTTAGTTTTAATGTCAAAGGCGGGCGTTGTGAAGCATGCCAAGGCGATGGACTGATTAAAGTTGAAATGCATTTTTTACCTGATATGTATGTCACTTGTGATGTTTGTAAAGGGCAGCGTTATAATCGTGAGACCCTGGAAATCCGCTATAAGGGTAAAACAATTCATGAAGTTTTAGAAATGACGGTGGAAGAAGCATTGTCATTTTTCTCTGCAGTGCCATCTTTGTCGCGAAAATGTCAAACGCTGTTGGACGTGGGGTTGTCTTATATTCGTATTGGACAGAGCGCAACAACACTGTCTGGTGGAGAAGCTCAACGCATCAAGCTTGCTCGTGAACTTTCAAAACGGGATACAGGCAAAACATTGTATATTTTAGATGAGCCTACCACAGGACTGCATTTTCATGATACGAAACAGTTACTTGAGGTATTATTTCGCCTGAGAGAAAAAGGAAACACGATTGTTGTGATTGAACATAATCTTGATGTCATTAAAACGGCTGATTGGATCATTGACTTGGGGCCTGAAGGTGGTAGTCGTGGTGGAAAAATCGTCGCGTGTGGCACACCTGAATCAGTTGCAGAAGTTGAAGCCTCGCACACGGGAAGATTCTTGAGGCCTTTGCTTGGGCACCAGCCTAATTAAAGGCGACGTTATTCTCGAATGCCAATGCCTTTTTTAATACAAATGCAGTTAATCGTGGCGAGGATAATGCCCAAACATACAATAAGAGAAAGGGTGGTGCTCAATGGAATACTTTCTTTCCCTAGCATCATTTGTCTCATGGCTGCAATCATGCAGTAAATTGGATTGATGATCATGATTTTTTGCCAAAAGGGGCTGAGCATTTCTTTACTATAAAAAATGCCACCGAGATAGATGAGCGGGGTGAGGATAAAAGTCGGAATAAAAGCAATTTCATCAAAATTACGAGCAAGCATTCCATTCAAAAAACCCGCCATGGCGAAAACAGCGGAAATTAGGATGATAAGACCGAATGTTCCGGCAACATGAGCCAATTCAATTCCTGAAAAAAAGTAAGCGACGAGCATCACCAGTGAGCCGTTGATAAGGCCACGAACAACCCCACCCAATGTAAATCCTAAAATTAGAATACTCCAATGCATAGAGCTGACAAGCATTTCTTCTATACTGCGTTGGAAGCGAGCGATATAGAATGAACTGACCACATTACTGAATGCGTTGTTGATAACGGCCAATATGACAAGCCCTGGGGCAATAAATGCATTGTAGTTGTAGCCGTCTAATGCACCTATTCGTTGACCAACAATCCCACCAAAAATAATAAAATAAAGCAGCGTGGTAATGACAGGAGGTAGGAATGTTTGTGTTTTGATATTAAACATTCTCACAATTTCGCGTCGCACAAGAGTATAAAGTGCGATGAGTTGAACTTTAATCAGCATCATGAATTAAGTCCATATAGAGTGCCTCAAGGCGGTTAATTTTATGTTGTACACTTTGTACGATGATATTGGCTTTACTGAGCTCATTAAATACATCATTGAGTGAGTGTTCGTTTGAGAGGTGCAGCTCGAATGTGTGTGCGTCAACAAGTTGGGCCTTGTCTTCAAGAGATAGTGGCAGCTGTTGCAGAGGCGTGTGTGTATTAAAAATATACGTTTGATGAGCAGAGCTATCGAGTAAAGCCCGCATGGCACCATGATGAATGATGTTTCCACGATGAATGATGGCAATGTTTTTACACAGCCGTTCGGCTTCTTCAAGATAGTGTGTTGTGAGGATAATGGTGGTTCCCGCTGCATTGATAGCAGTTAAAAAATCCCAAATTACTCGACGGATTTCAACGTCGACACCCGCTGTTGGTTCATCTAGTATCAATATACGGGGATCATGAATAAGCGCTCTGGCAATCATCAGTCGTCTTTTCATGCCACCGGACAATTGCCGGACTTGATGATGTCGTTTTTCCCACAGTCCTAGTTGTTGCAACAGGTGTGCTGCGCGTGCTTTGACAGCGTGTCTTGATAGGCCATAATAACCCGCTTGATTAAGCAGAACCTGCTCGCATCGCTCGAAGACATTGATGTTAATTTCTTGAGGAACTAAGCCTAAAAGTCGTTTGGCATACGTTGTTTCACGATCGAGATTTCGACCATAAATTTCAATGTGACCGGCTGTTTTTTGGATGAGCGTGGTAATCAGGCCAATGGTGGTTGATTTTCCTGCACCATTTGCTCCTAATAAAGCGAAAAAATCTCCGGCTTTGACTGTTAAGTCAATGCCTTTTAGGGCCTCTACACCGTTTGCATAGGTTTTTTTGAGACCCTTTATTTCTAAGGCATACATACGATTGCCGAACTTAATCCGCTTTTTTGATCGTTAATTTTTCTCTAATGCGTGCCGCACGACCTGACAAGTTGCGCAGATAATAAAGCTTCGCACGACGAACATCTCCACGACGTTTCACTGTGATGCTGTCTACAATAGGACTGTATGTTTGAAATACACGTTCAACACCAACGTTGTGTGAAATTTTGCGAACAGTAAACGCAGAGTTTAAACCACGGTTACGTTTTGCAATGACAACACCTTCAAACGCCTGCAAACGCTCACGCGTTCCTTCTTTTACTTTGACCTGTACTAAAACAGTGTCGCCAGGACCAAATTCTGGAATATTTTTGTTCATTTGTTCGGCATTAATTTGGTCGATAATCTTACTCATGATTGACTCCTCAGAGGTCTACTCCTGCTTAAATTCGTTAAGTAACTGTTGATCCAGTGGACTTAACGACTGCGTTTCTAACAAATCCGGCCTTTTAAGCCAGGTTTTTCCTAGCGCTTGCTTTCGTCTATAGCGCTCGATTTCTCGATGACTGCCTCCTAAGAGCACAGGCGGTACATCCAAGCCATTGATTTGTGCGGGCCGAGTATAGTGGGGATGATCCAATAGACCTGACATAAAAGAGTCATAAGTCGCTGAAGCGGGATCACCCAAACTTCCCGGTAAGAGGCGTACAATGGCATCTATCATGACCATTGCGGCAAGCTCTCCACCGCTTAATACGAAATCACCCAAAGACCATTCTTCATCAATGTCATGGGCGATAATTCGCTCATCAATTCCTTCATAACGTCCCGCTATAAAAAGCAGAGACTGTTTTGTTTTGGCGATGTGTGTAAATACACTCTGATCCACTCGCCGTCCTTGCGGACTTAAATACACTGTTTTACATGCTTTGGGCAATACGCCTTTCGCATGGGTAATCGCCGCGTGCAATGGTTCGTACATCATCACCATGCCAGGACCACCACCATAAGGTTTGTCGTCTACAGCATAATGTGGCGGCTTCGCCCACTCTCGTGGGTTCCATATGTCTAATTTCGCTCGACCACTGTCAAATGCTCGGCCAATTACACCTTGTTTTAATGCCGAAAACATATCCGGCATAATGCTAATGACACCAAGCTCAAGCATCAATAGTCCAAATCCCAACGTACGGTGATTTGTTTTTTATCTTTATCAACAGCTAAAACAACCTCTCCAAATAAATAAGGAATGAGGTAGCGTTGATCGCCTTGTACAATCAAAACGTCGTTGGAGCCTGTTTCAATGATCTCGTGCACACGACCAAAGACGGTTCCATTTTCATGGATGACGGTCATGCCAATCAACTCATGCCAATAATATTCTCCGGCATCCAGTGCGGGCAACATGGATTTAGGAACCCCGATTTCAAGATTCGTCAAAGCGGCAACATCTTCACGTGTTTCAAAACCTGAAATCCATGTGAGCAAATGTTTATCGTTGACTTCTTCTTGAAGCCTTTTGATGGGTTGCCATTGTCCCTGTTTGCGGACATGCCATTCTGGATAATCGAGAATATTTTCTCTTGGGTCTGTGAAAGAGACAACTGATATTGCACCTTTCACGCCATGAACTCGTCCAAACCGACCTAAAATTATCCATTCATCGTGTGCTGCAGTAGTCACTTAAGCTGCTTCTTTTTTAGACTCAGTTTTCTTGCTAAATTCTTTAACAAGTGAGTGGACACGATCAGACAACTGTGCGCCAACGCCTTTCCAGTAAGCAAGACGCTCAGTGTCTAGGTGTAAGCGTACTTCTTGGCCTCGTGCTACGGGGTTGAAGTAGCCAATGTTCTCGATGTAGTTTCCGTCACGGCGGCTTCTGCTGTCAGTAACTACAACATGATAGAACGGGCGCTTTTTTGCCCCAACTCTTGATAAACGTATAACGACCATTGTTATCCTCTAAAATTAACCATAAAAATGGCGGGTATTGTACGAAAATTAATGTTGAAAGGGAAGCCTTTCAGACAATTTATCTCAAAGAAAACCTTTCATTTGTCCTGTAAGCCCGCCCATGCCTCGCATTAACTGTTTTATTCCACCTGCTTTTGTCATCTTTTTCATCATTTTTTGCATTTGTTCAAATTGTTTTAACAAGCGATTCACATCTTGAATTTGTGTGCCAGATCCTTGTGCTATACGACGCTTTCTGGAGCCTACGATAATTTTGGGGATGCGTCTTTCTTTCATTGTCATTGAATTAATGATGGCAATTGTTTGTGCCAGCTTTTTTTCAGTCTCGCCGGTTGGTATCTGTTGTGAAAGCTGACTGAGACCGGGTAGTTTGCCCATCATGCTGGATAAGCCGCCCATATTGTTCATTTGCAGAAGCTGCTCTTTAAAATCGTTCAAGTCAAACTGTTGCCCTTTTTTTAATTTCTTTTTGAGTTTTTCATGTGTAGCTTTATCGGTTTTTCTTTCCACTTCCTCAATCAGCGAGAGCAAGTCACCCATTCCCAAAATACGTGAGGCCACACGTTCTGGATGAAAACGCTCCAATGCTTCAGTTTTTTCACCATTTCCCATAAACTTAATGGGTTGACCGGTAATATGACGAATAGAGAGTGCGGCCCCGCCTCTGGCGTCACCGTCTGTTTTTGTCAAAATAATACCTGTCAGGGGGAGCGCGTCGTGGAAGGCTTTTGCTGTATTTGCCGCATCTTGCCCCGTCATACTATCCACTACAAAAAGCGTTTCTTGAGGAGATATGGCCTGATGGATGGCTTTAATTTCTTGCATCATTTCCATATCCACATGCAATCGTCCTGCTGTGTCGACAATCAAAACATCCATGAATTGTTTTTTTGCTTTTTCTAGCGCGTTTTTGACGATATCCAAGGGTTTTTCATGCGGTTCGCTTGGGACAAAAGCCGCTTGAACTTCTGTGGCTAAACGTTCAAGCTGTTGAATAGCGGCAGGTCGATAGACATCGGCACTGACAAGCATGACTTTTTTCTTTTCTTGTTCTTGTAAGTACTTTGTGAGTTTTGCTGCCGTGGTTGTTTTACCTGAGCCTTGAAGCCCTGCTAATAAAATCACGACTGGAGGCTGCGCTTTTAAGTTAAGCTCAGCTGCTTCATCTCCCATGAGATGCACAAGCTCGTCTTTGATGATTTTGAGTAAGGCTTGATCAGGTTTTAATGTGGCATCGACTTTTTCGCCTAAAATTTTTGTTTTGATGGTTTCTAAAAATGTCTTAATGACAGGAAGAGCCACATCTGCTTCTAAGAGGGAAACGCGTACGTCACGTAAAATTGCGTGCGTGTTTTCTTCGGTAAATTGGCTTTGTCCTCGAAGTGTTTTAACGGCATTTGCCAGTCGTTCGGTCAGATTTTGAAACATGAACTCACCCTGCTAATTTTGAATAAGGACAGATCATACTCGTTTAAGATAGCATTGGACAAGATCAGACGTTTCGGTGTGTTAAGTTTTTTGTTATAGTGAAGTAGTTCATCCACGGATTGTTGACATGTCACTTTCACTTTCAACGCTTTCTCTGATTCTTTTATTTCTTGTTTGTATTTCTGCTTTTTTTTCTGCTTCGGAAATTGGAATGATGTCAATCAATCGGTATCGATTACGTCATTTGGTGAAAAAGCAAAATCAAAAAGCCATTTGGGTGAATCAGCTACTGAGTCATCCTGATCGATTATTAAGTATCATTTTAATTGGTAATACATTGGCCAATATCGTGGCATCGACTGTTGCAACTTTAATTGGGCAGCGCTTATACGGAGATTTGGGTGTTGCAGTGGCGACCACGATATTGACGCTCATTGTTTTGATTCTCTCAGAAATGACGCCCAAAACTTTGGCAGCGATTTACCCTCAACAGGTTGCGTTTGCAACGGTTCTGCCGCTACGTTTACTACAGTATCTGATGTTACCTTTGGTTCAATTGGTGAGTTGGGCTGCCACCGGGTTGTTGCGTTTATTTGGCATTAAAGTCGATCGTGTTCAGAAAGAGGCTCTAACACGAGAGGAGCTACGTTCAGTTGTACATGAAGCAGGTGGAATGTTACCCGTCGAACATAAAGGGATGTTAATTAGTTTGCTTGATTTGGAGTCCACTCAAGTTGAAGATATCATGATTCCTAAAGCTGAAGTAGTCGGTATCGATTTAAACCTGCCTTGGCCTAAAGTATTAGAACAATTGGAGACGATACAGCACACGCGTATTCCGCTATATCGAGATACGCTAGATCATCTTGTTGGCATGATACACGTGCGGTCAGTTTTACATTTGGCGTTGACAGAAGTTTTGACTTTTGAGCATTTACTAAAAATGGCTGAAGCACCTTATTTTATTCCTGAGGCAACACCTCTCAATGTGCAAATACTCAATTTTCAAAAAATGAAACGTCGTAGTTGCTTTGTTGTCGATGAATATGGTGATTTGCTTGGTCTTGTGACACTTGAGGATATTTTAGAAGAAGTTGTAGGCGACTTTACAACGGATATTGCAGATTTAAGTCAAGACATCACGCTCCAGGAAGACGGAACAGCTGTTATTGATGCAAGTATTACACTTCGCCAATTGGATCGCACATTAGGATGGCGTCTGCCGGCTTTGGGGCCCCGAACTCTCAGTGGTCTATTGATTGAGTATTTAGGATATATTCCTCCGGCTGGATGTTGTTTGAAAATAGAGCTTTATCAAATTGAAATACTCAAGGTTTCTGAAAATACGATTAAGAGTGTTAAGATGCAGCGAAATCAGGCTTAGCATAAAACTGTTCAAGTTCTTTGAGTAAGCTCATCGCAGGTGATTTTTTTGAGAAAGAAGAGGATAAATCATCCGTCCATTCACCTGTTTCGATGTTTTGTAATACTCTAATATAATGATTTTCATCAGGATAGAAAGCAAGAATCCAATTACCGTTTAAAATGGCATAAAGTTTTTGTTCATCAAGAGTCGCTATTTTATCTTTTCGAATGTGCAGGTGCATTTGGTGGTCAACAGTAAAAAATAGAGGCGCAATTTCTTTTGCTTCTGAACGAGATAAAAATCGATTCGGGAACATGCCGCTTTCCAAAATAAACGAACGCTTGGGAAGTGGCTCATCTTTTTCGATTCGCGCACGTAGTGAAATTCCATCAAATTGATTCGGAGAGTTTAATTCAAGATAATCAGACAGCGTGGGGGCAATATCAGATAACATCACTCGGTCTTGAATGTGATGGGGTTTATATTGTGCGACTGATTGCTCATATTTTTGTATGACAAAAAAACAATGGAATTGATCTGGACTGAGTAAATCAGAGCCGTGTCCAGCACTTCTATCTAGAGGTGTGGCTGTTTTTTTCACGAGATAGGTTTCAAATCCACTAGTGCCATGACCTTGATACTGTTCGTGCGATAAAGCTCTTGAGCCGGGTGTGTACAATGTTTCTCCATGATCACTCAACACAATCACCAATGCTTTGTTAAGAAAGCCTCGTTGTTGAAGTGTGTTGAGAAAAACCTTAACTTGCTGATCGACACGAAAAAGTGCTTCTTCGTACAATGGCGCGCGTGCTTGTATATCGTGCTCGCCTTTTGCCGATGGGTGCTTGGAGCTTGCATAAGCGTAAGGCCAGTGTGGCAGTGTGAAGTGTACAGCCATAAAAATAGGTTGATCAACGGGTATTTGAGTGAGTTTCTTTTTTAGCGCGTTATCAAATGTTTCTGGGTAATAAGAAAAATAACTGGCTCGATTCATGTGATTATAAGGGAAAAACCATCGACCAAACGAGGTATTGATAAAAAAATTCCCTAAAATAAAGTCATTGAAGGTTCCCATTAACATGTCATTAACGCCAGTTTGAGGTCCTATTATTTTATCGAAACCAAAAGTGGTATCGAGAAGATTGAAGCGTCTGTCATCTGTTGCATAGTATGTGGCGTACCCCGATTTTTTCATTCGCCATGCAATACTTTTATCTGATGCATGGTCGGCAGGCATCAAATTGTATCGAGCCTTATGATGAAATGGATGAGCGCCAGATAGGATGGTGCTCCAAGCCGGATATGTTCTTGCAAGTGGAGAAATCGTATCTTCAAACCAAACGTTTTGATTTTTAATTGCAAATAAGGTGGGGGTTCGCTGGGCATCGATAAGGTGTAAATTGAGAGAATCGACCCCAATGATAAATACGTTGGGTTTTTCTGAGTGATGCTGAGGAAAGTCAGAAGAGGGGAGAAAGAGGAACGCACCCAAACACAAAAGAGAGAATGATAAGAAATCACGGCCAGAGGCATGAGCGCACATATAAAAAATCATGATCATCACAGTAAGCAGACCAACAAAGCCTGCTAAGATAACGATCGGATAAAGTCCGAGGCTTGTAATCAGCTGGCTATAATGGCTCAACGGAAAAAATTTTGTATGGATAAAGAGGATGCTGAACCAAGTACTAACGTAAATGAACGCACCTAAATAAGTACGCTTTATGGGGGGATTAAAAGATAGAAAAAATCCTAAAAAAGCAGTTTGAGCAAGACTGAGAAGAAAAAACAAAAAACATTGAATGTAAACAGTATATCCCAACTCCCAGTAAACATCTTTTGGAAGGGGGAGCGAGCTTGCAAAAGAGCTGCTTTTTATCACGATAAACGATGTTTGTAAGCAGAATAAAAGCGCATTAAAACCGAAAAAAAAAGAAAAGTTTTTCTTCATAAAGTAGCACGATTACGCAGGGCGTGAATAATCGTGTTGGCATCTAAAAACTCTAACTCTCCTCCTGTTGGTATTCCTTGTGCAAGCTGAGTTAATTTGACTCTATTGGCATCGAGTCTGGAGCGAATAAAATGACTGGTCGTATGTCCTTCAACTGTGGGGCTGAGCGCCAATATCACCTCAGAAATCGTTGATTTTTCAAGGCGATTAAGTAAACCGTCAATTGCAATGTCTTCCGGACCTATACCATCTAGCGGTGATATTTTTCCCATAAGGACGTAATATTGACCACGATAAGCTTGCGATTGTTCAATGGCTTGAATATCTGCTGGGGTTTCAACGATACATAAGATCTGCTCATCACGTCGTGTGTCTTGGCACAAGTGGCAGAGCGAATGTTCTGTGTAGTTGTTACAGCGAATACAATGCTGGATGTGTTGCATGGCATTCTCAAGGGCTGATGCAAGCTGCAAGCCTTTTTGACGTTTCTTGGGATGTTGTAGTAGATAATAAGCAACCCTCTGCGCGGATTTTGGGCCAATACCGGGCAATCCACGCAGGCTTCGGATGAGTTCGGAAAGAATATCCATATATACTGTTATTCTTTGCCTGTGTCGTCTTCTTTTAGCAAGTCGGTGGGGATATTCAATCCTGCTGTAAGTTGTGCGATCTTGTCTTTAGATGCTTTTTCTATTTTACGTACTGCATCATTGAATGCTGCAATTAGCAGATCAGTCAAAAACTCAGTATCTTCCTCAAGAGCTGTTGGTTTGATATTCATGGATTTCACTTCATGACGACCATTCATTTCAATGACAACCATGCCACCACCAGATTCTCCGCGTACTACCATATCTGTCAATTGTTGTTGAGCATCTTGCATGCGTTGTTGCATTTTTTGTGCTTCGCGCATTAGATTGCCTAAGTTTTGATCGAAATTCATGGCCATTTTTTACCCCTTAATTTATTCGTTATGCTCTTTAATTATATGCCATCTTTTAGAAGTTCGACAGAATCTTGACGAATTTCGGCAGAAAATACTTGTTTAATTGTATTGAGTTGAGGATCCTCAAGTAGAAGATCGAAGGCTTTTTGGCGATTTTCATCCTGTTGGATTGCTTTTTCTTTGGCTGGAGTTAATTGATTTTCGGTTGTATTTTGAAGAGAGATTTTTACAGTGATCGCATACATCTTAAAAACAGATTCTTCAATTTTTTTCAACACCGCAGGTGTAAAAAGCGAGCGATGAGAAGAAGACACACCTAAAATTAAGCTGTTCTTATCAAAAGAAACCAAACTGGCATGTTCGACAGCGGCCTGAGCAAGTCCTTTAAGTTCTAGAGCGGAAATAATAGAGGACCATTCTGTGGGCACAGTACGAGTGGCCTTTGTTACGTGATGCATGGGTTCGATCGAAATATTTGTTGTTTCATCTTGTGTCAATATTTCTGATATGGTGACATCTTCTGAAGGTAAATCAATCTCATCGATGGGCAGAAGATCGTCAAACAACTGAAACTCAAATCCTTGAAATGAGTCTGTCGTTTCTGTTGGCTCTAGGGATATATCTTGATTGGGTTGTGTTTCTTGTACGATTGGTTCAGGTTCTGTTATTTCTATTGCTACATCTATTTTTTCGCTTGTAGTCAGTTTAGTTTTTTCCGTTTTTTTTTCAACTTCCGCTGTAATGTTGGGGGAGTCAATTGATTCTAATGAAGCCTTTTCTTGCACTGAAATTGACAATTCTTCAGGAAGACGTCTTGGTTGTTCAGTTGCAGGCATAAAAGTATGCATGCGCAGCAGCGTCATTTCAAAGCCGATGGCAAGTGTTGGGGTAATGAGAATATCTTGGGAGCCTTTGAGCGCAATTTGGTACAGTAGTTGTAATTCCTCTGCGGTAAATGCGTGCTGATATTTCAACAGTGCCCGTGTTTCATCAAATACAGAAGAAGCGCTGTCTAACACTTGAGATAAACAGAGTTGGTGGAGTGCAAAAATTAAATCTTGTAAAATTTTTTCATAATTTCCGCCTTTACTTGCAATTGCAGTCGATACGCGCATCAATTGTTCTGGATTTCTGCGCGCGAGCGATTCGATGATTTCTTCTGCATAGCGAGTTTGTGTGAGGCTCAGTTGTGATTCCAGTACAGACAAGGATAATACGCCTTGACCTCCGGCGATTGCTTGATCCAGTAAGCTTAACGCATCTCGCATACTACCTTGAGCAGTTTTTGCGAGTAATTGTATAGCCTCTTCTTCATAATGGGTTAAATTCTCTTCTTTTAAGATAAATTTTAGTTGTTCTGCTATCAGTTTTGTTGAAATTGGTTTCAAATGAAATTGCAGACATCTTGAGAGAATAGTAGCGGGTAATTTTTGTGGATCAGTCGTGGCCAACAAAAATTTTACATGCGCCGGCGGCTCTTCTAAAGTTTTCAATAAGGCATTAAAGCTATGTTGAGAAAGCATGTGAACTTCATCAATTAGGTAGACTTTATATCGACCGACTGTCGGTGCGTACGGTACATTGTCTAGAAGTTCTCGAACATCTTCCACTCGTGTATTGGATGCCGCATCGATTTCAATCAAGTCGACGTATGCTCCTTCGTCAATTGCAAGACATGTGTCACAGCGCAGACAAGGGTTTGATGACAGCCCTTTTTCACAGTTTAATGCTTTTGCAAATAAACGACCAATAGTGGTTTTGCCAACACCTCTTGTTCCTGTGAAGAGATACGCATGATGGAGTCTCGCATTTTCAAGAGAGTGTATAAGAGCGAGTGCGACGTGATCTTGACCAATAAGTGTCGAGAAACTTTTAGGTCGCCATTTTCTTGCCAATGCAATAGAGGTCATAAGATTATATCGATTGGTTAGGGCGGCGAGACCATGAGCAACACTTCGGCACCCGAGTGAATAGTTACCGCTGCTCCCTTCCGGGCCTGACGGGGTTCACCATTTCTCGTTGCGAAGGGACCCATAGTCCCACCATCGTGAAGAGCAGAAGATACCAAAAACAAAACAAAAAATCCATCTCTAAATTCACATCGACATATAAAGGTATAACATACGCGGACGCACTCCTATTTTTTAAGTGAATCAATGAATGATGCGATTTTCGAAAAATTAATAGCAACTTTCGTGGGTAATACAATTTCCATCATAGCATTTTTTTTCAACAGCACAATGCGGCGCAACATAAGGTGTTGCACTATACCAGGCAGCTCCGGGTGTCGCGACAAATGGTGCTCGATATGCACCATATGGGTGAGCATAATAATCGGCGTGCGCATATCCTCCGTGGTAAACACCACCATGTGCAGCCACCCATGACATACTGGTTATTGGGAAACAAATTGCTGTCAAAAGCAATACAACGCGCAATAAGTTCATTATATTCTCCGATTGTTTATTTTATATATTCTAATTATAGAGCTTTGTATGTATTTTGCTTTTTCTACAAAAAAGTAGTTGACAAAGGAAGGAGAATGAGTAGAATGCACACCACTTGCT
>CAZELP010000003.1:0-142017 GCA_964513205.1 uncultured Legionella sp.
CTGATTAGATAATCGCTGTAGATGTCTAAAAGATCCGTTTTCATTTTTTGTCCTTATAAAACAACGGACAAAAGATACGCATTTTTAAAAATTAATCAATGATTGCTGCGTAAGGTGAGTTAGTAAAAATCTACTATACTTAAGTTACTAGGATATAAATGGAGTACTGTCGTGGCTTTTACAGAGAAAGATCTTAAAGAATTTAATGAAATGTATGAAAAAAAGAATTATGAAGCTATGCTTGGTGTTAAACCTCATGCCAGTCTTCAGAGGATAGAAAAAGCCTTTAGGAACAAAAGCCGTTTTTATCATCCTGACAAAAATCCAAATCAGAAAGAGGCAGCGACTGCAGCTTTTCAAAAACTTGGTGAGGCTCACAGATTTTTATTAGAAAAAAAGAATAATGAAGTTTTTGATACATATCATGATCTATTGGAGAAACTCGACAGCACCTTGAATCTTCAAAATTCGCGTTTATTTGCTTTAGATTCGCGTTTATTTGCTTTAGATTCGCGTTTATTTGCTTTAGCAAAAAATATTCGAGATGAGTGTGAAAGAGAGAAAGAAAATTTAATAGCTAAAAAGCTACCCGATAATGATCTTAAAAGCGCTATCGATCATTTGTCTTTATTGATCAACAATACTCAAGTTTTTTTAAGTGCCTACTCTTATGACACTCAAAATTTTAAGAAATGTTTAGCAGGTTTAAAAGCCATAAAATCCGAATTGAAAAATTTATCTACACCTGAAAGTGCTAAACAAACTTCCTTTTCGACGGAGTTTATCAATCATCTTATGAGTGATTTTAAAAAATCTGCTTTAAATTTGATTAATTCAATATCGAGTTTTATGAGTCATGCTTTCACGCAAAAAAATGAAGATACCCAAAAAAATGAACATAGGCCTAAATGAGGTGAATATAATCATGAAATCTATCGATCAATCTCAAAGAGAAAATGTTGAAAGTTTAGTAGCGCTGTTGCAAATCGAATTAGAAGAGTTTCAAGGACTAATCAATGCTTTTTCAGAAATTGACTCTTCGTTTAAAGGTGATTTTTTATTCATGAAGAGTCAATTAAAGGTTCAAAAGTCTTATTCTCAAGTTGACGATCTTGAGAATAATACATATATTTTGATAAAAATGATGGAGCATCTATCCGGTGTTTTTAACAAAATAGTTCAACATGATTCTTTCTCATTGTATACGAACACCGGCTTACTTGAAAAACTCACAAATTTTCAGAAACGAATGATAGAAAAGTATTCGATATAAATTCGGTAAAGTTAAATCTGAGCTTTTAAAATTAAGATTACGCCAATAAGAGAGTAAAAAAGACCACTCTAAACATCGTTGTTTTGATGAGCGTATGAGAGTGTTCATCTAACTGTGTCACTCCATCTTTCATTTAAGGCCCAAATTTAATCGTCCATCGAAATAGATTTGTAGCCAAATGACACTGGCTACGCTGACTCTAGAATTTGACACCTACGAGCGAGGAAAAATGACTTGAACGGTTAAACCACAACCCGTTACTGGCTTTTTGAATTTAATTTCAGCATGATGCACTTCGCAAATTTGACGAACAATGGCAAGACCAAGCCCACTTCCCGTCGTTTTGTTTCCAAGAACTCTAAAAAATCGCTCAAAAACACGCTCATGCAACTCTTCTGGAATTCCAGGACCACGATCGTTAATCTCAACAATCACATGTTTTTCGTCACTCCATAAGGACAAATGCACCACTGATTCATCCGGACTATAACGGATCGCATTATCAATTAAATTTCGAAATAGTATGGCCAATGCCGTTGCATTGCCTTTAACCCAAATTGAATCCTCGGGTGACTCAAATGCAAGCTCGACTGTGCGTTCTAACGCTGCAGCAACCAACATGGCTAAAACGTCACGAATAATTCGCGCTAAATCAACACGCGCAAATTCATCTGCTTCGGTATTCGAGGCAAGACTACTCATCATTAGCAATTGCTGAACAATATGAGTGCTTCGATTCACACTTGTAATCAATTTTGTTAACGCAATATTCTTTTCATCTAATGTTTGCGCATTTAAAGCCACTTGTGCCTGCGCTTTAATGGCAGCTAACGGTGTTTTTAACTCATGAGCCGCATCGGCTGCAAAGCGTTTCTCTCTATCAAACCCATGTTGAAGACGGGTAAATAAATTATTTAATTCCTCCACTAAGGGTTTTATTTCATCTGGTACATCCATCAGTTTAACAGGTTCAAGATGAGAAGGAGCTCGGTTTGAAACTTCAACAGCAACGCGAGAAATACTATCTAAACCTCGTCCGATAATAATCCAAATTAATAGTCCAGATAAAGGAAATGTAATTAACATAATGTACAAATCATCAATGACAATCTGCCACCCTAATGCGTGTGTCGAAGCCGCATGATCATGCACACCAATGGTCTTTTTTTCTGAAGGCAATAAAACATATTGAATAATAGGCTCAGGATGTGAGCTGTTGGCATGCTCTTGAATGTCTTTTTTATCAAGATAGTAGTTTCCTACCACTGTCAGTATGGTTGTAATACTCAAGGACAGTAGAAGATTAACCAACAAAAATTTACGAATGGAAGTTTTCATTAATGTTTATCAAGTCCAGAAGGTTTGTTATGGCTTTTCTATCATGTAGCCCACACCACGTATTGTCCTGATAAAATTTGCATTGAGTTTTTTTCTGATGTTATGAATATGTACCTCCAATGCATTGCTATCGACATCTTCGTCCCAACCATAGATGCTTTGCATGAGCTGATCGCGCGTCAGCGCGTGCCCCACATTTTCCAATAATTTTTGTAGCAACGCAAACTCACGTCTTGGAACATTGACTACTTCACCATCCAATATCACCGTATGTGAGGACGGATCTAAACTGACATTGCGATATTGAATCACAGTGTCAGCACGCCCCTGAGAGCGGCGAATCAACGCTCGCACTCTGGCGCTCAGTTCATTCAAATCGAAGGGTTTGGCCATATAATCATCCGCGCCCGTATCTAGTCCTTCGATACGGTCTTCTATCGTATCTCGCGCGGTTAGAATGATAACGGGTGTTCTATCGCCTTGTTGACGTAGCCCTTTCAAAAATTTAAGACCAGAAAGTTTAGGTAGACCCAAATCAAGAATAACAAGTTCAAATGACTCTGATTTCATGGCAATTCTTGCTGATTCGCCGTCTTTTAGCCAATCCACAACATAGCCAAACTGCGTCAATCCTGTCTTTAAAGCATCCCCAAGTAGCTCATCATCTTCGACCAGTAATAATCTCATGAGGCATCCTTCTTGTTCATCAAACAATCGTTCGCTGAATTTTAGTGCTTAATGGCTTTTGCAGGTAAATGTCGAGTCAAATAAATCGCTTGAGCGATCACAAAAAGTAACGTACTTCCTGCCCCACCAAACAACTTAAAACTCACCCAGACGTCCGTATCAAAACGGTACGCAACGTAAAGATTCGCTGCCCCCATCAAAATAAAAAAGATACACCATGCAAAATTTAATCTTTTCCAAATTTTTGAGGGTAATTCAATATTGCCTTCCATCATTTTTTGAATGAGCGTCTTCTTACCAACATAAGTCGATCCTAGAAAAAATAATGCAGAAAGCCAATATATACCGGTTGGCTTCCATTTAATGAACCATGGATTTTGAAAAAACAATGTGGCACCACCAAGCCCCACAATTAACACCATGCTCACCAAATGCATACGCTCAAATCGCTGATGCTTAATACGATACAAAACCACCTGAGCAACAGCCGAAACCATCGCCACACCTGTTGCGGTATAAAGCCCAAAAAGCTTATAACAAACAAAAAACAAAACAATTGGGAAAAAATCAAATAATAATTTCATATGACTCACGCTCTATTCGATAGAATCAGACCCAGTATAACATACGTTAAAACGCGGGACTACTTTCCTTTCGACTCAAAGGTCCTGCTGCAATATCAATTCTCATGGAGTCCGTATGTGGAGAAGAGTTTTCTGTTTCATCATCCACACTCCAACGCGTAGACGATAAACGTTTCATGTCTTTCAGCGAAACCAATCGATCAAGATTATTGGGATTTGCTTTTCCTGACGTTCGCGTTGGAAGAGGATGGACAGGTTCTCGGCTAAAAAAACTAAAATTTGGAATCCATGATTTAGATAAAATAGCCCCGTGTGTTTCCAAAGCTTTTATCTCATCTTCTCGCAACGACTTGGTATTGGTTAAGTTTGTCCCTCTTGTGCACAAACCAGAACCAATACGCATGACAAACAGCAGTTGCTCGCCCTTAAGTGACATCACATCGACACTCATTTTATCTGCAAGATAGTAAGTATTGCCTGAAACAGCAAAATACTCGGCCCCAGAAGATAGACGCTTAGCACGTCCCCACCGATCTCGCTCTTGATCTCGCGCAATTAATTTTATTTCTTCCAAAGAACCAATGAGAAGATGATCGCGCCGATTTGCGTCAGAGAACCAAGCCATCTTTTTATCATCGGCACAGGTAGAATCAAGACATTCTAACGATTGTTGATTGACATCAAAAATATAAACGGCAAACTCCTCATCCATCACAGCCAAATACGCTCCATTAGCTGACCAGGTCATTTGTAACACCTTCGATTTTGGAAGAGAAAAAGCTTGAAAAAGAATGACATTATCATTCCCATAATAAGAAAAAATACGAACCCCAGTACCATTTGATACGGCAAATTTCGAAGAAAGCGTTTGACCCGCAATATATTGGGAATCTTCTTGAATAATCGTCTTCAAAATCGCGTTCTTTTGAGTGCTGACATCAAAAATATAAACACCAAAATCACATGCCAAAGCCAGATAAAAATTGTTTATTGTATCTCTAATCCAATGTATGGAGCCCACATGGAGCTTATCATTAATCGGTGGCAGCATGCACACACTCGAGGTTTCTCGATACCAAATACCAACATGTCCCGCAACATCCAATGTCGCAAAATGTTGTTCCTCACCCGGCAATAGAACAATCTGCTGTATCGGAAAATCGTGCTTGTATAATAACTGACGAGATTTTTTACCCAATTCATCAAAAGACCATTCCCAAACACTACCATCAGAATGCGCCGTCACACACCCACTGTTGTAAGCAATCACGCCTCTAATTAAATATTCAACTTCCTCCTCATGCGCATTTTCATGAAAAGAAAGTTTATCCATCTGCCAAACAGAAAGCATTCTGTCTTGTGTCGCAAGAACACGTCGACCATCGGCCAATATACACAAACGCTCAATCGGAGTACCATCACCATACAATACCGATAAACATTGTTTTTTTATAACATTCCAAGAGCGAATACTGCCATCATCTCCTCCTGAAAATAGCATTTCTCCATTTTTGTGCCAGGATACAGAACGCACAGCATGACGATGCCCGCTTAAAAAACTATTGGTCACGTTTGATGCCGAAGGTTCTTGAAGTGCAATTTGTCCACTCTGAAGGCCAAGTGCCACACAAGATTCATTGGGTGACACTGCCATACTTGAAATCGGATGATTAAAAACAAAGGTTCTATCCAAAGAGGCCGCCAAGCTAAATTGCTCATTTCGATAACGATAAGAGCGAACATGCAGCTCGCCTAATGCTCCTCCAGTAAACAAAAAAGAGGCGCCAAGAAAAACATTGTACAAGGCTCCCCCTTCTTCAAATTTCTGTAGAAAAGAGTCTGATCGTCTTATATCCCACAGATACAAACATCCATCCTCACCACCTGAAACAAAAATATCACCGTCAGAGTGCCAACTTAAACTGTATACTGGAGTTGAGGTCATGTGCTTAAATTTATGTATTTTTTTACCTTCTGCAGACCAATAATAAATGGTGCCTCGCCTACTCGACGAAAGAAGGCCTTTTACACCCCAAGATAAGCAAATGATCTCAGTTTGATGTCCTTCAAACGTAGGATACTTTTTCCCATCTAATCCAAAATTCACAATGTGATGAGCAGTTCTTTTTGCATCAGATGGAACCGCATACGTGATGACATCGAGCGTATCATTTTCGTAACGCGTCATGGCCTTGGGACGTTTCATCACATAATGATGTCGTTCAGCACTAGATAAAAATCGCGCCCCCGAAACATTCGAACCTTGCAGGTTGGTATCGGCAATTTCTGCATGATGAAAACTCACATTTCGAAAATCAGAGCCACTCATATCAAGCCCGGACAATTTTGCTCGCTTTAAATTCGCCCAAGGAACACTAATTCCCCTCCATTCAGAAATACCGATATTCCGACTAAAATCATAGTGCAGTGTGTTTAAAAAAGTCATGGCGTTTGAAGCGGCAATTGCCGTATCTCGAGCACGAGTGCTCGCTTTGACCATGCACTTTAGTTTTTCTATAAACGCATGTGTGTTGTCAGCATCTTTGATGCGCTCTCTCAAACAAGCCTCCATGAATAAAAAAATATCCACTTCCGTAATCAAATCATGGTTCCATTCGACCTGACAGACCCCAATCGGCTCGTTTTGCAAGATATCAATTAATTTGATGGCTAAAGAAAAGAAATAAATTAACTTGTGAATAAATTTATATCGCAACATCACTTGTGTTTCATGCGAAACGACATCGACTGATAAAGGCATCAAAGTCCCTGCTTTCTTGCATTTTGGATCAGTAAAAATTAAAGCGAGTAAACTCGGTTCAAGCACCGCTTTTTGCTCGTCAAGACGCGTCTGAAAGAGGCCTCTTTCTGTTTCAAAAGGTCTATCAATGAAAATCTGCTTTTGTTTAAACATTTCAAACGCAATCGTTTTAATGAAATCTTCAATATCAACGGATAAGAGTGGTAAATTTAGATTTTTCGCTTTTTCATGAATATTGGCATGCCATATTTTGATAAATGCCTTACAAAATTGAATGGGCGTTTCTGGAATATATCCCGTCGATTTTCCCGCAAAAACCTCGCAAATGATATGCGCCATAATCGGAATTTTTGCCATTTTATAAATTTCTTTTACCGTCAGTTGATTAGAGAAATTAATATCTTGCAACGAGAGTTGTTTTGGAAAATACAATCTAAAATACGCGTCTATTTGCTCTTTGTTAAACGGCAAAACACGCACTCGATCGTCTTCTGGCAAAGCAGAAAAAGATCCATACCCCATTTTTTCGTAAAAAGAAGTATGTTTTTTGCGAAACTCGGTCGTCACCGTCAATACAAGAATCAATCGATCCCAGTCATTGTGTTTTTTGTATATCTCATCGATTAGATGATGTTGTAAAAAATTAATGCCACAATCTTCAAGACCATCTAAGACAAAAAG
The DNA here is from genome assembly GCA_964513205.1 of uncultured Legionella sp. Taxonomy (GTDB): domain Bacteria; phylum Pseudomonadota; class Gammaproteobacteria; order Legionellales; family Legionellaceae; genus JAGVJT01. The sequence continues at coordinate 7,325 of CAZELP010000003.1, forward strand.
ACAGCGTCTCCTTTTGAGAAGCTGAATTTCTTCACTGGTATACCCTTCTGTTTTAAGACAAGCAGTTAATAAATCTCCATCTGTCATACTGGATATTTTCCAAAGAGAAAAAATATCAAATATCCACTCATCTTCTCTTGTAGGTGTAATTCCATCCGCCTGCACATCATAAGCATCTACTTCTAAATCTGTTTTTAGACTCATCAAAGCAACACCGATATCGGTGGTTTTTCCAGATCCCAGTGCGCCCTCAAAAACAACCACTGAAAAGGATTCTTTTTTTTCTATCAATGAAGACAAAAAACTGACTGTTGTCACTTTGGGTTGATTACCGGCTCGAATAAACAGGTCGACATGAGGTTGAGAAATAACTGATTTATAAAGCAAGTCAAATCGTGCATGAGCTTTTGCCATCATGTTTGATTCAGGCTGAGTTTTCAATAAATAAATCTCTTTCAGCAATGCTTGCTGAACCTCTATGTATCTCGCCTCAAATGCTTTTTGTTCAGCACGCCATTTGGCAATCTTCATTTGATTGAGTTGTTCGTTTTCCTGAACATGTTTTAATGCATTTTGCATTTCTTTATACTTATTGTGGAATAGTTCCTCAAGCCTCAGCTCATTGGCCTCAATTTTCTCGAAAGATGTTGCTGATTCAGACGCCAACAATTCGTTTTGTTCATCTTTGATATACAGATCACGGTATACAAACCAAGACCAATCAGCCATTTTATCAATCATTTTTGTGGATAAACCACAACGTGTTAAGGTTAAAAAATTAAGACGCGCCTTCGACCAGTTTCCAGTTAATACAAAATCACTGAATTCAGAAAACTCAAAAGATACATCAGCAAAAGACGTCATCTCATCTGTTTCCACTTCAGAAATAACACTATGTGGCAAACAAGCAGAATCCCAACGGCTGCCTTTCAGATTACTTTTTTCAATTTTAAGATCGCAACCAATCACATTTGAAAAATCGGTAAACGAAAGATCCAATCGACTCAATATATCGCCTTGAATAACAGCAATCACCGGTATATCAATAAGATGAGTTAAGTATTGATTGAGAGAAGTGGGATGTTTGGCATTTTCTTTAAGATATTCCTGAATGTCCTCAATCGTGACGACATAATAAAACGTTAAGTGTTTTCGAACATCTGGACCCATTTGGATAGGTGCATGCAACAACTCGTAACGACGATGATTCATGACAATTGAAGCAGAACGATCGTAGAACGATTGCAACATGGTATATCCATAGCATTCCAAAGAAGAGTCAGAAAGAAACCGTCCTTCTTTGGCCGAGGCATAATAAGCAAGCTCTAAACGGGAGCTGACCGTATTTTGTTTAATGGGTAAAATAAACCGTGATCGACTAAAGGCCCATTTTACTGGCATTTCCATGGTATAAGCCGATGGTTTTCCCGGCTCATTCTGCCTTAGAAAAATTTTTTCCGGTTTCATTGATAAAGTCACGCTCTGTAACAAATACTCAATAAAAATATCCGGCATCAATATCACTTTTAATGGAGTTGGAGATTCTTTAACATGGATCAATTTTTTCTTTAGCTCCACCTTCAATTTTTTCAGAACACGAGAGGCGCCATAATCGGCAAAAGTGGGAATACTACACTCTTCCATGATGTCATTGATAATGTGGCTGTAATAAACGACAATCGCATGAGAAATTTGCATCAGCCCAACTCGAATTGAAAGTTTAAAGGCATGAAATGCTGCTTCTGAATCAAACTTTGGAGAAGACTCTTCAAAAGATGTGGCCAACGTTCTCACACAGCCATTAACCAGTTTGCCAATTTTTATTCCAGCAGCAACTGTTCCACAAACAGCAGTAACAGCTAAACTCACTCCTCCTGTGACGGGTGCTAAAAAAAGTCCCAACGTCGCTCCAGCAGAAACCACATCAACGACATTTTCAGACTGATCAAGCCTTTGATCGAGGCGATCAACCCAACGATCGATATCGCCATCAAACTGCATCAGTTCATCCAATGATTTATCGAAATGATACATTAGCATGTCAAAACATTTTTTTTGTCGTGGTGTCATTGTTCACTCCTTGAAAAATGAATTACACAAATCACAATATCTTGTAAAATAAAGAACGCTTACCGAACTTCAGTATCATGCCAAACGACGTGTCTCTTCTTCTTGAAAAAAGTTTTGCAGCCATAGAAGCCAACGATCTCTTCTCTGCCCAAGAACTACTGAAAAAAACACTCCAACTTGCGCCAGAAGAACCTTCTCTGCACAATAACTTGGCTAATTTATACAAAAAAACCGGACGATTTGATGAGGCCGAACAGTACTATCAAAAAGCGATCGCACTTGATCCTCATTATCCAGAAGCACATCACAATCTCGCGAACCTTTATGCTCATCTAAAACGGTTTAACGATGCATTAAAACACTATACATGCGCACTTCAAAAGGCTCCTGACTATCTGCTTGCGCACTACCATTTGGGGCTATTATTTCTAGCTTATCAAAAAAAACACGAGGCCCAAATACAATTCAAAAATGTCATCGAACTCAATCCCTCATTTAAACAAGCACATTTTTATTTAGGCCTTTTAGCTTTAGATTTTCAACAAAAATCAACCGCAAAAGACGCATTTGAACGTGTCTTAGATTTGGATCCACAACACATTGAAGCGCATGTCAATTTAGGCGTCATTGCACTTCAAAATGAAGACGGTCAAAAAGCCATTCACCATTTCACACAGGCATTGCTGCAAGACCAACATCACATTGAGGCACGTCACAATTTAGCCGCAACATTTATGCATCACAATCGCTATGAAAATGCACTTACACACTACAGCATTTTACTCGAAACAGATCCCCAAAATATCGAATATCTTTATAACGCAGGGGTTTCAGAAATGGCGCTTGGTCAATTAAAAAAAGCCGAAATACACTTTCAATCTCTTTTAAATAAACAACCACGTCATACCCATGCACTGATTAATCTAGCTGCACTCTATAATCGCCTCAATCGCATCAAAGAGGCCGAGCATTTACTTGAGCGAGCTCATCAGGAAAGTCCTGAAAATGCCACCTGCCAACACATGCTAAATGCGTTAAGAGGTGAGACCACATCACCCACATGCCCCGAATATGCTAAAAATCTATTCGACAACTATGCGCTTTACTACGAAACACATCTCCAACATACACTAAATTATCAGTTACCTCAAACGATTGCACAATTGGTGCATGAACTCACCCCATCCTACCACCGAACACATACACTTGATTTGGGGTGTGGAACCGGTTTAAGTGGAGCTTGTGTTAGAGAAATCAGTGAACAACTCACTGGAGTCGATATTTCAGATAAAATGCTAGACGAAGCACGCAAAAAAGAAATTTACGATACCTTGATCCAATCTGAGTTGGTAGAATTCCTAACTCAGACACAAGTCATGTACGATTTGATCATCAGTGCGGATGTTTTACCTTACTTTGGCGACTTAAGTGCTTTATTTAAACAAATAAAAACCAGATTACGTCCAAACGGATTGTTTATCTTTAACATTGAAATTAGTCCAAAAGAAGATTATGTGCTGCAAAAAACAGCCCGATTTTCACATCATCAAACATACATCCATTCTCTTGCCAAACAATTTGAATTTGAAATTGTGATAGAAAAGACATGCATTTCAAGGCAACAAGATCATGCCAATCTCTCCGTGCTATTGTTCGCGCTAAAACAAAAGGCTATCCCATGAACCCTTACGAACACATCCTGCAGCATCTTTCACAAAATATTATGGTCATCACGCCAAACAACCGTCTTGCAAGAATTTTATTGGCGCATGCAATCGAAGAAAAACACGCATATGCCATGGAAAAGCCTCCTATTTTTTCTTACGCGGAGTTTTTGCAGCACCTCTTTTTAGAGGTTAAATTTCAGAATCCAACATACGCTCACCCTGTCTTGATTGCCCCTATTCACTTAAGAAAAATTTGGTCAGAAATACTGGGCTCAACTGAAATTTATCCCATTACTGAAGGTTTAATTCAAGCCTTTATACAAGCCTGGAAACTCGCTCATACATGGTTAGTTGATCTCGAAGACGATGCATTTGAGTATGCACCACAACATACACTTTTCAAACAACTGGCATTGAAAGTGAATGCCTTATTGAGTGAAAAAAATTTGATTACAGAAGAACAGTTACCGACTTATCTGCAGCATTTTATTCCAAATCTGGCAGCGCTTAAAAACACGGTATGGTTTTGCTTTGATGATTACACGCCTGCTCAAAAAATTCTTCAAAGTTCACTTGAAAAAGCAGGGTATTCAAGCTTAAAAGAAGACATTCCGCATACACCTTTTAAAGCAAGTTACCAATTGTGCTTAAAAGAAACTAAAGATGAATACGACGCATTATGTCAATGGATAGAAGCTCACCCCAATCAACATCTTGGTATCGTTATTCCAACAATAGAAACAGAAGCACAATCCATTACACGCTTATTAAGCGATGCACTGGGAGAAATTGACTTTAATATTTCATTTAGTCGTCCTTTGTCTTGTTATCCCCTCGCAGCCCATGGGTTGACATGGATCCAGTTGAAACCTGACCAAATCATTACCCAACATGAACGAGATCTTTTGTTTTACTCGCCTTATTTGGTCAGTACTCGACAAGAACGGCACACGCGGGCACGTTGGCGACAATCGACCTCTTTTCTGACAAATGACCGATTGGCTTGGTCTTACTTTCTAAAAAATTTACCCGATTCATCGCTAAAAACGGGATTACAACAAATCACTCCATATCCCCAAAATGCGACTATTTCAGAATGGATCATACTTTTTGAACGCCGACTTAAACAAATTGGATTTCCTGGTGAGGCAGATCTTGATTCGGGGAGTTATCAATGTTTTCAACGATTTATCAGTCTCTTTGATGAGTTTAGAACCCTCCATCTTTTAACCGATCGACTTTCGCAAGAAGAAGCAATCGAACTTTTCGTAAAACTTGCAGATGGAGCAATGTTCCAACCCGAAAGACCAACAAGCCAGGTCCAAATCCTGGGTCTACTTGAAGCCTCTGGATGCAAGTTCGATCATCTTTGGATGATGCATATGACCGATCAGCACTTTCCTCAACAAGGTCAATGTACAGCATTTATTCCCATGTCCATACAAAAAAAATTGGACATGCCCCATGCCAATCATCAAAGGGATATGCAATATGCCTCTCAGATTTTCAGACGATTGATTGACGGAAGCCTGTCACAACATTTTAGCTATTCAAAATTTAATCAAGATACGCCTTGTCTACCAAGCCCCTTTTTAAATGATTTACCCAGTAAAACCGTCTCTTTAACCCCCCCTATTCTCACACATAAACGAGAACAAATTGAAGCGCAATATCATTATCCACTTCAACCCAATGAACGCTTTCGTGGTGGCACAGCATTGCTTTCCAATCAGGCAAAATGTCCATTTCGCGCCTTTGCTGCACATCGACTGCATTTAAAAAAAGACGAAATGACGTCAGAAGGATTAAACCCTCGAGAAAGAGGACAAATTTTACACCTTGTTCTTGAAAAACTTTGGCAACAATTGGAAAGCCAAACAAAGCTGCTCGCCACCTCAGAAGAAGAATTGAGCATAAAACTCGATGCCATCATTCTCGAGGTCTTAGCTCCCTTCGAAACGACACATCAATACACATTTCCAACCCTAGTCCAAACGTTAGAATTAACACGCTTAAAAAAATTAGCTTTGGTTTGTCTTGATTTTGAAAAAAAACGCCCCTCTTTTGAAATAGAAGCATTGGAAAAAAATGCCGAAATCACACTGTCTAATCTCACTTTCCATGTGAAACTTGACCGACTCGATCGCTTAAGCACAGGAGAAAAATGGGTTATCGATTACAAAACACGACTCCCCTCACAAAAACCATGGCATGAAGACAGACCAGAAGAACCGCAACTTCTATTGTATGCGCTACTTGATAAATCCATTCACGGCATGATGTTTATTGAACTTTCTCGAGGGAAAATTGATTATGCAGGATTCGCCAAAGAATCCACTCTTCCCGGCATTCAATCACCCGAAAAAGAAAGCACTTGGGAAATGCATCAAGCACACTGGCATCAGCAACTGACTCAATTAGCAGAAGAATTTGAGAAGGGACACTGTGCACCAAAACCAGTACGTTCAGCAATTTGTAATCTATGTGAATTTAAACCATTATGTCGATTCGAAATGAGTTGAGTTACGATTTTCGAATCCGACCAAATCGATTGACAATTAAGCGAACCTGGCCAATCTCAAAATAACCATTCATTGCCAATTGCTGAGGATGCGGACTTATCCATATTTTATCGCGTCCTTGAAAACCAAACCACCGCACCGGAACCTGGGTTGATGGCCAACGCCACTGAGCTCGAATTGTGCCATTGCCAGTGCGAAGACGTAATCCTTTTTTCCAAACACCATCTGGCCCCTGTTCCCATGGCTCTAAAACCAATGGCATTCGCGTTAGAAAAGCTTGTAATTTTGCTGTTGTCAAAAAAACAATCAGCTCATCCTTAAAAAACGATTCAGCAGTTGAAGCCTGATTGACTCTATAAAATGGCATCACAAAACAAAGTATAAGACTCATGACCACAATTGAAATCATCAATTCGATGAGTGTAAAACCGAAGCAACGTCGCATAATTTTCGATAAAATTCCTTTTTTATAGAGCCTGTTTCCATGAGGATATCTAAAGATGGACTTTCGAGTATCGTCGGTTTTTTTGATGCACTGGCAAGAACCTCGAAAGAGGGCTCTCCTAAAAACCATACCAATCGAATATGTGCCGCAAGCAATGCATCTGCAGATAGATTGACACAAAACTTAACATCAAATCCTTTTAAGATGGGTGATGCTAAAATTTGATTAAAAAAAGAATTGTTTTTTGCAGACCACATTTTTGAGTGCTGAGTCACGACTAAAATTGTCGATGCACTTTTTAATTCAGGACGAAGATGCCACTGCTCAATGCCTAATGTATTTAAAATTTCATGATTCATGACACGAGATCCAATATCGAATGCAAGCGCTCTATAGGATTGGGGGCTTGCGTGATCGCACGACCAACAACCCAGTAATCACTACCCGATTGAATGGCCAATTCAGGTGTCACCACCTGTTGCTGGTCATGCGTTTCTTCGCCAGCAAAGCGTATTCCAGGCGTTACCGTAATCCAATTTTCAGAAGCAAGAGATTTGATCCTTTTCGCCATCGAGACAGCACACACGACTCCGTCTAAATCATGATTGCAAGCCATTTTAGCCAAATGCATGGTAAGGGCTTCAACAGGAGATGAAAAACCAAGAGACTGAACATCAAACTCACTCAAGCTGGTCAGTACGGTTACAGCAATCAGCAAGGGACGAGCAGAGCCACGATCGATCACCTCTCGTGCTGCTTCAAGCATTTTTTCTCCTCCCATGGCGTGGACGTTCATCATCCATACCCCTAAGTCCGCGGCTGAGCGACACGCTTGTGCAACTGTGTTTGGAATGTCATGGAATTTTAAATCTAAAAAAACCTTGAATCCTTTTTTGGTCAATTGCTCAACCCACGCCGGACCAAATCGCGTATACATCTCAAGTCCAACTTTTAAGGCACATTGAGTCGGATGTATTTGTTCAACCAGCGTCCACGCAGACTTTACATCGGGATAATCTAACGCCAAAATTAATTTCACACTAACTTCCTTCTAAACCATGAATAGGCTTGGTTCTACCCCACTGTTTGCAACTCGGGCAATGCCAATGCAACAGTTTTCCGGAAAACCCACAATGTCCACAACGATATACCGGTTTATTTTCTAAAAATTTGCTGGTAATCCCATAAAGCATTTGCAGCTTATCTCGCACCTTCCCATGAGCCGATTCAAGATGCCAACAAATGAGACGATTTAATCCTCGAATAGAGGGATAGCGATTTAAAGCCGATGACACAAAATCAATTGCTAAATCTTCACTTTTTTCTTGTTTGAGATATTCCCCAATCGCAAAAACAATGCTCGAACGAGGATGAGACTCAAGGAGTTGTTCTAAATAATCAATACACTCGTCGAGTGCATCCAATTCACGATAACACTGCAATAATGGATTGATAATCTCCGACAAAAACTCATGATCTTGCTCAGGCACTTTCTTTAATGCACGAACAGCCTGTTTAAAATGCCCGGCTTTCATTTCCAACTGCGCCAACATAATGCTGGCTCGCACAGATTGTTTATCAATTTCTAAAGCTTCTTGAATTAAAACTTGAGCACGTTCATCTAGTCCTGCTTTTATGGCCTCTTGAGCCATTTCACAATAGTAATGAGAAGCTTGTGACGACAAACTATTTCCGGTCGCACGCTCTAGTTTCTTCAAAATCTCAAGCGCTTTTTCCCAAGCTTTTTCCTGCTGATAAATCGCCAAAAGCCCCTGTAACGGTCGTGTTTCTCTTTCCCCTCCTAGAGAAAGTACCTCAAGGAAAATTCGCTCAGCACGATCAAACACACCCGCACTCATGTAATCTTGTCCTAATGCCATGAGCGCTTCTTTGCGTTGAACCGTACTCAGTTGGGGACGAGCAATCAAATTTTGATGAATACGAATGGCGCGATCGACTTCTCCACGACGTCGAAACAAACTGCCTAAAGCAAGATGTGTTTCAACGGTGTCACTGTCAACCTCGAGTAATTTGATAAAAACATCCACTGCTTTATCAGGTTGCTCATTGAGCAAGTAGTTAAGACCCACCACATATTCATGAGACAAAGGAGAGTTTGACTGGCTTTGTTTAGACAAATCCTGTCGCCGGGCAATCCACCATCCAGAATAAGCCGCAGCGGGTAATAACAGAGGCCATAAATTAATCACCGAAGCACCTCATCAATGTTGATTATGTAAAGGAATCGCTCTCAAGTTTTTAATTTCTTTTTCGGTTAATCGCAATTGGTTTTTGAGTTTGTGACATTCCGCTTTTAATCGCCAATAGCGGCCAACTCCAAGCAAAGCGCCAAATATCATTCCAAGACCTAACATGGCTATCATCAACACAGAAACCGGCAATGTCCATGTGGTCACATACAGGTTTAATTGAATCAAGCTGGCATTCAATGCAGCAAAACTCACCCCCAATACGATTAGGCACAAATAAAATATAATCATGAATATTCGCATTAAACACCCATCCTTGTTAAAAAGAAGGCGCTAAATAGCGCCCTCTTTTTGCATGTCTAAACAAAGATTAAGCATCGCTGTCTTTGTTCGCCATTTTTTCTTTCAACAAATCACCGATTGTTGTAGATACAACCGCATTATCACCACTACGAGAATATTTCTTAATGGCTTCTGCTTGCTCTTGCGCATCTTTTGCTTTCACAGACAACGCAATTGTTCGGTTTTTACGATCAATATTTGTAATTTTCGCTTCGATTTCTTCACCTTCTTTGACAAGAGAGGCTGCATTGTCAACTTTATCTTCCGACAAATCGCTTGCACGAATGATACCAAACACGTCTGATGCCAATTCTACAGTTACAGATTTTGCATCAACGGCAGTTACTTTACCACGAACAAGAGCTCCTTTTGGATTTTCTTCAACAAAGTTCGTGAAAACATCTCCTTCGAGTTGTTTCAAACCAAGTGAAATACGCTCACGCTCTGGATCGATTGCTAAAATCACTGTTTCAAGCTCTTGGCCTTTCTTGAATTGTTTTACAGCTTCTTCGCCAGCAACTGTCCAAGAAATATCAGACAAATGAACAAGACCATCGATTTCACCATCTAAGCCAATGAAGATACCAAAGTCAGTGATAGAACGAATCTTACCTGTAACTTTTTGACCTTTAGCGTGTGTTTCAGCAAAAGTTTGCCATGGGTTGCCCTGACACTGCTTCATACCCAGTGAAATTCTTCGACGAACTTGATCAATCTCAAGCACCATGACACTGACAGCATCGCCTAAGCTAACCACTTTGCTTGGATGAACATTTTTGTTTGTCCAGTCCATTTCAGACATGTGAACAAGACCTTCAACGCCTTCTTCGATTTCAACAAAACAACCGTAATCTGTGATATTGGTCACTTTGCCTTCAAGTTTTTTACCAACAGGATAACGCTCAACTAAATCAACCCAAGGATCATTTCCAAGTTGCTTCATACCCAAGGAGACACGATTACGCTCGTGATCGAAGCTCAATACTTTTACTTTCACGTCTTGGCCTACGCTCAGCAACTCACTTGGATGCTTGACACGTTTCCAAGAAATATCGGTGATGTGCAACAGACCGTCGATACCACCCAAGTCAATGAATGCACCGTAGTCTGTGAGATTTTTAACAACACCATCGAGAATCTGACCATCATGTAAAGACTCAAGCAATGCTTGTCTGTCTGCGCTGCTTTCTTCTTCAACAACTGCACGACGAGAAACGACGATATTGTTGCGTTTCAAGTCCATTTTGATCACTTTAAATTCTAATTCTTTCCCTTCAAGATAAGAGGGGTCACGAACGGGGCGAACGTCAACGAGTGAACCAGGTAAGAAGGCGCGAATTGAACCAATTTCGACTGTGAAACCACCTTTAACTTTACCAGAAATAAGACCGATGACTGTTTCATTGTTTTCATGACTCTTAGAAAGCTTACGCCATGCTTCTTGTCTCTTGGCTTTTTCGCGAGATAAAATCGTCTCACCATAACCATCTTCAACAGCATCAAGAGCAACTTCAACAACATCCCCCACATTGACTTCTAATTCTCCGTGCTTATCACGAAACTCGTCAATTGATACAATGCCTTCCGATTTTAATCCGGCATTCAACGTCACGTAGTCATCATCCACATCAATCACTTTTGCGTTGATAATCGCACCAGGATAGAACTGCGCGTCGATAATGCTCTTTTCAAATAATTCCTTAAAACTTTCAGACATGTTAGTTAACTCAATTTAGTAAAAAAACGAAAAGAAAGTACCTCACTTACTTTTCCCCAAGTCCCCGATGAATCGCCAATTGCAGCACTTGCTGAAAAACATCCTCAACCGACAAAGTTGTGGTGTCAATTGCAACAGCATCATGCGCTGGTGCCAGCGGTGAGTGGCTTCTGGCCATATCACGCGCGTCACGTTCAGCTAACTCTTCAACGACCTGTGCGAGGGTATCATTTTTTCCATTTTTTTTCAACTGTAAATAACGTCGCTCTGCACGAGCCTCTGGCGTGGCATAAAGATAGATTTTTAATGCAGCATCTGGAAAGACAACCGTTCCCATATCTCGACCATCTGTCACCAGACCTGGGGGCTTTGCAAAAGCGCGTTGCCGCTCAAGCAAAGCAGCTCTAACTTCCGGTATTGCTGCAAGTTGAGACGCTTTTTGCCCACATGCTTGCGTGCGAATTTTGTCGTTAACAGAAATCCCATCCAGTAGAATATCCTCTTTCTCAAAACTCAAAGCCAAAGTCGACGCTAACTCAACCAATCTAGACTTGTCGTTTTCATTGAGATGCGCATGATCCACTGCCAAGGCAAACACACGGTAAATGGCACCGCTGTCTAAAAAATTCCACCCTAAATGTGCAGCCAACAAATGACATAAGGTCCCTTTTCCCGTACCGCTTGGACCATCTAACGTAATCACTTTAAGCATAAATAACCTTTTAAAATTGAAGCGAACAATCAAAACGCAATATTATAGTCGCGAGTCTGAATCGAAAGGCGTTTATTAAAGAACAACAATACGGCTTATTCAGTATACTGTCGTTCAAATGCATGCATAAATTCAATGAGTGAATACACACCTTCGATAGGCATTGGATTATAAAGACTAACGCGAATTCCACCTTTTCTTCGATGTCCTTGAAGTCCGTATAACCCTCGCTTTTCTGCTTCACTGACAAATAGCTCTTCTTTGGTTGCGTCTTTTAGTCGGAAACACACATTCATCAAGGAGCGTCCTTCCCCTTGTACATAACATTCATAAAACGAAGATGTATCAATTGCATGATATAAAATCTCCGCTTTTCGATGATTTTTTTCATGCAACGCAGAAACACCGCCCTGTTCTGTAATCCACTGAAACATCAGATAACTCATATAACATTGAAAAACGGCAGGTGTCGCAGCAAAAGAATGCATACTGGCATGAACTCGATAATCCAACATCGAAGGTAGTTTTGCCGAAATGGTTTTTAATAAATTGTCATGGACCAGGACAATCGTCATCCCCGCAGGACCAATATTTTTTTGAATGCCGGCAAAAATCAGACCGTATTCTTGAACATTAATTGGCTCGCTCAGTAAAAAAGAAGTCATATCGGCAATCAGTGGGATCCCCGTTTCTCTAAAAGGAGGCGGAACCAATCGAAGGCCATCGACCGTCTCGTTTGCCGCGTAATAAATATAAGCTGTTTCATCCCGAATGGCTCGTTTATCATATTCAGGTAACGTGGTGAAACCAGAATCTTCGTTGGACGCAAGACAGTATGCTCTTGAAAGTCGACTGGCTTCTTTATAGGCTTCGTATGACCATGTCCCAGACACGATATGACCTGCTTGAACAGCAGGATGAATAAAATTCATTGGAATCATTGCAAACTGCATACGGGCAGGTTGCGTCAGAAATAAAATATGATAATCCATTGGGACAGAAAGGAGTTCGCGCAGTAAAGATTCGGTCTCCTCCATCATATGAAGGAACAATGGATGTCGGTGGTTAATTTCCAATACCGACATCCCAGTCTCTTCCCAGCTCAAAAGCGCCTGCTGCGCCTTCAACAACACTGCATCAGGCAACATTGCAGGTCCTGCACTAAAATTATAGCCGCGTTGACTATTCTTCTGGTAAATCAGTGTCTGACACATCTGTAGGAAGCTCCTCATCAGTCCAAGACATTTCAGGCAACTCTTCAATGCGTTGCATGCCCACTACCTCTTCGCCGGGGCTGACATTAATCAATCTCACGCCCTGTGTATTTCGTCCAATCACTGAAAGCTCATTGACTTTAAAACGAACCAATGTGCCTTGATCCGTGATTAGCATCGCCTCATCCCCATCGTTCACTTGTGTTGCGCGCACCACTTTCCCATTGCGCTCACTCACCTGAATGGAGATCACGCCTTGACCACCCCGACCCGTAATACGATACTCTTCAATTTCAGTGCGTTTTCCATATCCAAATTGAGTTGCGGTCAAAATAGTCCCTGTTTCTTGCGCAATAACCAAAGAAATCACCGACTGACCAGATTGTAAACGCATTCCGCGAACACCTCTTGCGGTACGTCCCATTGGTCGAATATGTGACTCAGAGAAACGAATGACTTTTCCAGCATCCGAGAAAAGCATAATGTCTTTTTGACCATCTGTCAGATCAACCCCAATTAAACTGTCTTCTTCATCAAGATGAATGGCAATGATCCCAGAGCTACGAGGGCGGCTAAACGCGTCGAGAGAAACTTTTTTGATCACGCCTTGTTTTGTAACCATTACTACAAAACGTCCTTCATGAAACTCTCTAACCGGTAAAATGGCGTTAATTGCTTCTCCCTGAGCTAAAGGCAGAACATTGACGATCGGTTTACCACGAGAAGTTCGATTGGCCAGAGGAAGCTCATAGGCTTTTATCCAATACAATTTTCCATGATTTGAAAAACACAATAACGTATCGTGGGTACTTGATAAAACCAAACGTTCGACAAAATCCTCATCTTTCACGTGCGTGGCAATTTTCCCTTTTCCTCCACGTCGTTGTGCTTGATAAGTTGAGAGTGGTTGATATTTGACATATCCTTGATGAGACAATGTCACCACAACAGCCTCTTCAGCAATCAAATCTTCAATGGTTAAATCTTCTTGAGAAGCCATAATTTCAGTTCGACGCGAATCACCAAACTGTGTTTTCATTTCTAAAAGTTCTGTGCGAATCACCTCTAAAAGACGCGCATCAGATCCTAAAATAGCCAATAATTCACGAATCTCATTGAGCACACCTTCAAATTCTTGAATAATTTTATCTTGCTCTAATCCTGTTAAACGGTGTAAACGCATCTCAAGAATCGCTTGTGCTTGCGCTTCTGACAAATGATAACCATCTGCGTTCAAACCACAATGTGACGGCAAATCATCAGGACGACTAGAATCAGTTCCTGTTCGCTCTAGCAACGCTTTAACAAGACCTGGTTCCCAAGTTTTATCAAGCAGCGCAACTTTTGCATCACTCGGTGTTTTAGACTGTTTGATAAGCTCAATCATTGCATCGATATTGGCCAAAGCAACGCCCAAACCTTCGAGAACATGCCCACGCTGTCTTGCTTTTCGAAGCTCGAAAATAGTCCGTCTTGTCACCACTTCACGACGATGACGAATAAAGCACTCTAAAATTTCTTTTAAATTCAGCGTCCTCGGTTGGCCATCGACTAGAGCCACCATGTTGATTCCAAACACACTTTGCATTTGTGTTTGAGTGTAGAGATTATTCAATGTGACTTCAGGCATCTCTCCGCGTTTCAATTCAATCACAACACGCATGCCGTCTTTATCTGATTCGTCTCTCAGACCAGAAATCGTTTCTATTTTTTTCTCTCGAACCAATTCAGCAATGCGCTCAACCAAACGCGCTTTATTCACTTGATAAGGCAACTCGGTGATAATAATTGCCTGACGCCCCGTCTGTTTGTCGGTTTCGACTTCGGTACGAGCACGCATAATTGCTCGACCACGTCCCGTTCTGTAACCTTGAATAATTCCTGCTCGACCATTGATAATTCCGGCGGTAGGAAAATCTGGCCCTGGAATAATTGTCAGTAACTCATCAATTGACATTTCTGGATTGTCGAGCAAAGCGAAAACGGCATCCAAGACTTCGGTTAAGTTATGTGGTGGAATATTGGTCGCCATTCCAACCGCAATTCCAGAAGATCCGTTCACCAACAAATTAGGAATACGAGAAGGCAAAACAACCGGAGCAAATTCGGTTTCGTCATAGTTTGGCGCAAAATCAACGGTTTCTTTTTCAAGATCAGCCAAAAGAGCATGAGCTAATTTGGACATACGCACTTCGGTGTATCGCATTGCGGCGGGCGCATCACCATCAATCGAACCAAAGTTCCCTTGACCATCGACCAGAAGATATCGAAGCGAAAAAGGCTGAGCCATACGAACGATGGTATCATACACAGCGGTATCCCCGTGTGGATGGTATTTACCGATCACATCCCCTACAACACGAGCAGATTTTTTGTGTGGCTTATTCCAATCATTCCCAAGTTCACTCATTGCAAACAGAACACGACGATGCACTGGCTTAAGACCATCGCGAACATCAGGCAAAGCGCGCCCAACAATTACGCTCATTGCATAGTCAAGATATGACTGCTTAAGCTCATCTTCGATGTTAACCGGCACTACCTCTTCTGCTGAATACGCCATAAACTCTCAAATCTCCGATATATCGCAAACGTTCGGAGTAGAATAGCACAGCTAAACGCACGCCAACAGACCCTAAACAAAATTCACTAATTCTTGGATAGATTTTAGCGGAATCACTTCCAGCCCATGCGCTTTTTTAGGCGCATTCAAAGCCGGTATAATCGCGCGTTTGAAACCATGTTTCACTGCTTCTTTTAAACGCTCTTGGCCATTTTGAACGGGTCGTATTTCGCCTGCAAGGCCGATTTCGCCAAACACAATTGTTTCAGAATCAATCACTCGATTATTTAAACTGGAAATCACTGCTGCGGCAATCGCAAGATCGCTTGCCGTTTCAGTAATTTTTACGCCCCCAACCACGTTGATAAAGACGTCTTGATCGTACGTCACAACACCTGCATGTCGATGTAAAACTGCCAGTAAAATCGCGAGCCTAGGTTGTTCAAGTCCAGCCGTCACACGTTTAGGTTGTTGTCCATGAGCTTCATCTACCAATGCCTGCACTTCGACAAGCAACGGACGAGTCCCTTCCCAAGTCACCATAATCGAACTTCCAGGTTTGGGCTCGGGTTGTTGCGTCAAAAAAATCGCAGAAGGATTTGTCACTTCTTTTAATCCTTTATCGGTCATCGCAAAAACACCAATTTCATTGACAGCGCCGAAACGATTTTTGATGGCACGAATCACTCGGAAACGCTCATCAGACTGGCCTTCAAAATATAACACTGTATCCACCATATGCTCTAAAACCCGAGGGCCAGCCAAGGCACCATCTTTCGTGACATGCCCCACTAAAAAAATAGCTGTTTGATTTGATTTTGCATAACGAACCAATTGAGCCGTCGCCTCCCGAACTTGTCCAACACTTCCGGCCGCGGATGAGAGTGTATCGGTAAACAGAGTCTGAACCGAGTCAATCACCATCATTTTGGGTTTGGCTTTTTGTGCATGCGACAAAATCGTTTCGACATGGGTTTCTGCTAAAAGATTAAATTGCGTGGCGTTGACTTGAAGACGCGCCGCACGCATGGCCACTTGCTGTAATGATTCTTCCCCCGTCACATAAAGCACAGGATAAGCTCTAGAAAGATGAGCCAAGGCTTGAAGCAATAAAGTGGATTTACCAATACCAGGATCTCCACCAATTAAAACAACAGAACTTTCGACCAATCCCCCACCAAGAACACGATTTAACTCGGAAAGTTGCAAATCAAATCTTAAGTCCTGCTCAAACACAATATCAGTGAGCGGCAAAACAGAAGATCGCGCATTGGCATAATGGGTAGAGCGAGGATGAGAAATTGGCGTTAACGCTTCCTCGGCAATTGTGTTCCAAGCCTGACATTGAGTACATTGACCAGACCATTGGGAAAAAGAAGCAGCACATTGATTACAAACATACTTTGTCTTGACTTTCATATCGACTCGCTGATGGAAAAGAACATCTCGCATTTTAAATGATTTGGGATATAATCCTAGCGTTTTCAGAACTTATGAGTCTAGTATGGCCAATCCATCATTTGAAGAATCGATTCAATCTCTAGAGCAAATTGTCTCTCAACTTGAAAAAGGTGAACTTCCGCTTGACGAGGCATTAAAGGAATTTGAAGCGGGAATTAAATTGGCACGACAGTGTCAAAAAACGTTGCAGGAAGCAGAAAAAAAAATTGCCTCTTTGAATCAAACTCTAAATTTGGACAGCAATGACTAAACATTCCGCGGCTTACCTCGAGCGTCACGAATCTCTCTTAAAACATTACATCGAGTCTCATCCAGCCGCTGATGCTCACTTAAAAAATGCAATGATGTATAGTCTATTCCCTGGAGGAAAACGATTTCGCCCTCTATTGGTTTATTTAACAGGTGAACTAACAAAAGCGCCCTTAGAAGCGCTTGACAGAATTGCCATGGCAATCGAACTCACGCACTGTTTCTCTTTGGTCCATGACGATTTGCCCGCCATGGACAACGATGATTACCGACGAGGCCAGTTAAGTTGCCACAAAGCTTTTGATGAAGCGACAGCGATATTGGCAGGAAATGCAATGCAAATGTTGTCTATAGAATGCCTGCTCGCCACCCCTGCTTTGGTGCTCGCACCAACAAAAACTTTAGAAATCGCAACACTTTTACTCCGAGCATTTGGAATAGAAGGCATGTTGAGTGGTCAATCTCTTGACTTACAAGAACTCCACACACCGATCAGCGAAAAAAGACTGCGTGAAATTCACAGCCTGAAAACAGGTCGCGTCATTGAGGCGTGCATTGATGGCGCCATCCTGGCAGGCGATGTGTCCGTTGAAGAAAAAAATGCCTTAAAGAATTTTGCTAAACAATTGGGTCTCCTTTTTCAAATTCAGGACGACTATCTCGATCGCTACGCTTCAGAAACCTTAGGTAAAAATCGAATTTCTGATGCATCGAATGACAAAACAACTTTTGCAACACTCTACTCACGAGAAGGGCTTCAAGAGTTGATCACAGAATCCTACCAAACACTTCAATCCTCTTTGGCTTGCTTCAACGATCGTGCTCAAGCGCTTTCATTTTTTATAAAAAAACTTATAAAAATTCATAAAATAGAAGCAGTCGAAAAATAAAATCAAAACGAAATTGACTTTTTATTAAATCAGTACGTATAATCCAAGCGCTTAAGGCAATGTTATTTAACCAAACTGTTCAATTAACAAACGGAGAAAAATCCTATGCCATCGAATACCCCCTCCGCAACATCTTCTCGTTTTAATTTCTATTTCATTCTCAAATGTCTAGCCAGTATCGCATTTTTTAGTCTTTTACTGATGTGTTTGGCAAAACCCATGTTCCTAGTCCTTAGTGTCGCCGCGGCAACCGTTGGTTTATTATCAGCCATCATAGCGCCCATAGTGATTGCAGTAGCGCTCATGACGCTCATCAGCCTAACGGTCTCGTCTTTGTTTAATTCAGTTTCGACTCGAATCACCAATCGACCATTTTTGACAACAACCACACCCGTGTGGGGAAATGACATTTTTGGGTTAAACTCTTTATTTTACAATAACAGGTACGCCCATCAGCACACGCACCGACACGCGTATAGCGCAGGAGTCAATCATCACACACATGACACAGGAGTCAATTCCCACAGCGCGCCAACTCAACATGCTCACATGGCGTCAGATTATGCTGAAAACCGACATGCACATCACGCAGAGACAAACCATCACCATCATCACACACCCCATTAAGCGACGTCTAAGGTGTTACATCGTTTTTATGTTTCTGAGAGCTGAGGAAGAAAAATCCTCAGCTCGATTTCGTCTCCTTAATCTATTGCCTCATACATGACAGATTAAAAAAGGCAACATAAAAACATTATGATCACTTTATTGACACAAAGAGAAAATTAAAGTAAATTTGGCACAATTAAAATCTAAAAGGAGCATGAAAACATGGTTTATTTGTCTCATAGAAACAAACTTCTCGTAGGATTAATGGTGTGCATAGTAATTTTACCCTGTACAATATTCATGCCTGTTGTGCCTGCAGTTATATTGGCGTCACTTTGTACAGTAGCGATATTGAGTTTTGGGATCAGCTTAATTACTTCTTTTGCAAATCAAACGCCTAGACTAATTTCAACAACACGCCCAATCGTTGTCGAAAGACCTGTCGTTGTCGAAAGACCTGTCGTCGTTGAAAGACCTGTTTTCGTACAACAAAGACCTGTCGTCGTTGAAAGACCTATTTTTGTACGACAAAGACCTGTCGTCGTTGAGCATAGACATCCATTTTTCCCTCAACCCGCTCGTCCAAGTCATTTTCATGGTCAACCTACTCGTCCAGGTCATTTTGCTGGTCACCAGACGCAACCTGTTCGTCCCGGCCATTTTCATGGTCACCAGACTCAGCAACCAACAGGTCCAAGCCATCAACAAGGACATATCAGAAGCCACGGTCGATAAAGCGCTAACTGGTGTATAACTCACAAAAGCCCAAGAAAAATCTTGGGCTTTTGTTTAAAAACCGGAAGAAACAGTAAACTGGAAGTATTGTAAAGAGTCTGTTGGAGTTGGATTAAGTGCTTTGGCAATACTAAAAACCAAAGGACCAAACGGAGAGCGCCAATCAACAGCCAAACCTGTAGAGTAACGAATCGGTCCTTCGCCAGTTCCGCTTAAGGCCAACGGAGTACCTCGCACAAATACGTTACCCGCATCGACAAAAATCGACGTTCGAATATTATCGCGGCTCAAAGGATAAGGCAGAATCGCAGCAGTACCAGCGTTTAGGAGCAAGTTTGCACCTATCGCTCGACCACTTGAGTCATGTGGTCCTAACGAATAGTTGTCATAACCACGCACCTGGCCTGGTTGTGCAATACCCCCTGCAAAATAGTTTTCGTAGAAAGGCAATCCTTCTTGATTGAAGGTATTTCCATACCCCACGTTCCCCATGATTGTGAAAATGAATCCTTTGGGTAATGGTTGATAATAACGCGCTTTATAAGCAATTTTATAGTATGTAAAAGAGGCAGATGTGGCCGGCAGCGCAACCAATAGTCCAGATTCTTGATTTAAACCTTTCCTCGGATAAGGCATTTGATCCAGGCCATTTCTATTCCATCCTAGAGTCAAGCGGATTTGGTTGAAATCTCGACCGTACAAATTCACAAAGTTTTGAATTTGTTGAACAATCCCCACATTATTAATACTCAGTCCCTGATAACCATATCCAAATTGCAAGCTACTTTTTTCGCCTAGCAACAAACTATAAGTCACATCTCCACCAAAACGATCTGAATTATACGCACTCACGTCTAATTTTTTAGGATCAACCGTTTCATAATAAAAATCAAATCCTCGACCAACACCGGTATTGGTATAAAAAGGATTGTAATAATTGGCAGAATAAGTTTGGCCCCAATAACTCCAGTTAAACGCAAAACCCACCGTACGACCAGTTCCTAAAAAGTTATACTGGTTAACGGCAATATTTGCCTGAGGACCTGTACTTCCATAGCCAGCTGAAGCACTTGCTTCTGCCGAAGGAGTTTCGGCAAGGTCAATGTCTAAATCGACTTGGTTATTTGCACCAGGTACAGGCGTGGTTTTAACGTTAATGTCTTTGAGATAATTCACAAGACGAAGCTGACGTTCAGATTCTTTGATGTTGTGTAAAGACAGTAAAGATCCTTCGTTTTGCCGAATAATGTTTCTTAATACATAATCTGCTGTTTTTGTATTGCCATGAAAGTTGATGCGTCTAACATACACATGACGGCCAGGATCAACAACAAACGTGACAAAAACGGTCTTTGTCTGCTCATCTACTTTCGGTTCAGCGTTAATCGCCGGAAAACCATACCCCACATCTCCCAAAGCAAGTCCTATTGCAGAAATTGTTTCTGTCACTTGCTTACGAGAAAAAACCTCTCCTTTTTTAACCAAAACCAAAGCATCTATTTTTTCTTTCGGCAGGATAGTTTTACCCGTAACGGCATAACCTGAAAAATGATACTGAGGCCCTTCATAAATATGAACATTGATAAAAACATCTTTCTTATCAGGAGACAAAAGTACTTGAGAAGAAATGATTTTAAATTTCAAATATCCCCTATCTAAGTAAAAAGAACGTAACGACTCTAAAGAAGCGTCCATAGCGGCTTTTGAATACTGATCTTTTCTAGAAAAATAGGTCAAGACACTGCTTTGAGCAAGTGCCATCTCGGCTCTTAAATCTTCTTCAGGGAAGTCATGGTTTCCCACAATTTTAATTTCTTTGATTCTTGAAACCCGCCCCTCTGAAATATCAACATGGACAGCCACACGATTTTCAGTCAAATCACTCACGTCTGTGTCAATACGAGCATTGTATTTGCCACGAGCGTTGTATGCTTGTTTTAATTCCTTCTGAAGACGCTCGAGAGATGCACGCTGAAACACACGTCCTTTAATAAGCCCGAGCTCTTTTAAAATATCTTTCATTTTGTCATCTGGAATTTCCTTATTTCCAGTGACACTAATCGAGCCGATTGTAGCGCGCTCAACCACTTGGACAATCAGCGTACTTCCTTGACGCTCCAATGTCACTGATTGGAAAAATCCGGTCTCATAAAGCGCACGAATAATTTCAGGCGTAGACGAAGCTCCAACTTCTTCCCCAACTTGGACTGGTAGGTAATTTAATACCGTCCCTAATTTCACACGCTGTAATCCAGTGATTTTTATCTCTTTGACGATAAAGCTATCTGTAGCTGCATTAAGCGAAAAAGAGCTGAGTAACAATGAAGAACAACATACTGCTATGGCAAACGGCCTTGTAACTTTTTTCATGCTAATGTTCAATTCCCAATGATGACGTGCGAAGTATACGTTGATATGAAATTTCTTACCATCCCAATCGTGCTAAATCGTTTTTGAAAGCAACCACGGTCATAAAAAAGATCACACAAAATCCTACATATCCAGCACATTGCTGCGCTCGTTGTGACAAAGGTCGCCTCATCACAAACTCAACCAAATAATAAGCCAAATATCCGCCATCCAATAACGGAATAGGCAAAAGATTCAGCACACCCAGACTTACACTCACAAGCGCGATAAACAAGAGATAATGCGCCATCCCAAACATTGCAGATTCACCAGCTAATT
This sequence comes from uncultured Legionella sp., assembly GCA_964513205.1. Lineage (GTDB taxonomy): Bacteria > Pseudomonadota > Gammaproteobacteria > Legionellales > Legionellaceae > JAGVJT01. Next base: position 29,419 of record CAZELP010000003.1, read on the forward strand.
TTGCAATACCAACCGGACCACTCAACTGAGTCCAAGGAAGATGTCCTTGTGCCAGTTTTGCAATGGATGAAAAAGTTTGCGCAGTCATATGCCATGTCCGCTTGAATGCACCTCCTAAAGCAGGAAAGAAAGACTCTCGATAAATAGAGAATCGCTTGGGATCAGGTTGCAATCCAACGCCGAGATATCCACGTGAATGAGCTGTGCGATCATGATCTAACGTCACTTGAATTTCAAGCGATTTATGTGAGCGCAATACACCTAGCATAAGTGTTTTATTTGGATTTTGTTGTACAAGAGAGATAATTTTTTCACCATCTGACACGGCAACAGAATCGATTGAAGTAATCACATCGCCCGGTTTTAATCCAGATCGAAAAGCAGCCCCTCCCTCCGCGACATAACCAATGGTTGAAGAAGTAAGCGGCATTTTTATGCCGATTAGAAAAACGATAAAACACAAGACAAAAGCCAGTACAAAATTGGACAATGGACCTGCTAAAACAATCAAAAAACGCATCCAGATTGGTTTGCGGTTAAAGGCGTAAGGTAAATCTTCATTGGATACAGGAGCCGTGTGCTCATCAAGCATTTTAACATAGCCCCCTAATGGGATAAGAGACCATGTATATTCAGTATGTTTTCGATCGCTCAAACGAAATAAAACTTTTCCAAAACCAAACGAAAAACGCAGCACACGAACATCAAAATAACGTGCAACAGCAAAATGAGCCGCCTCGTGTGTCACAACCAATAAGAGCAAAGCAAAAAGGAAAAATAAAATACTCATCATTGCATAAGCCCAGGGAAAAAAGACAACAAAAATGCGAACACAGGAATTGCCGCCAACAAGCTGTCAATTCTATCGAGCAAACCACCATGACCTGGAATTAAGGCACCTGTATCCTTCAATTGAACACGCCGTTTTAACATGCTCACAAATAAATCACCAAAAAAAGACGCGACAAAAACAAATCCCGCCACCATCAATCCGGTCATGATGTGGGTCTGCTTGGTCACAATTCCAACACACAATGCCACAATTAAAACCGCAACCGCCCCACCTAGCACACCCGCGATGGTTTTTCCCGGACTCACATTTGGAATGACTCGACGATTTCCCCAACGACGCCCAACAAGATATCCGCCCGTATCAGCAGCCCAAACCAAACACAACAGATAAATGACAAGTAACGAGCCATGCGGCATAGCATAGATACGCCAAAGACCCACATAACTTAAAGGAAGTAAAATTGCGCTAAATCCGGCCACAATCAAACGATGTCCCCAAAGCTTGGTTGAATGAGGATAAGTCAGAATACATCCGGCTAATCCAATCCATAAAATCACGCCAAGATTCAGTGCAATATTTTGATATTGAACACACAACCATCCGGCTCCTAACAAAAAAACGGCATACATGAGTTGGCTGACGACATGGTGCAAAGGAATTAAACGCGCCCACTCATAAGCAGCGAGGACCAACACGCCCCCCAACAGCCCTCCCAAAAGCCAACTTGGACCATATAAAATCAAAGAAATAACGATGGGGATTAGTGCCAATGCAGATAAAACTCGTTGCTTAAACATCTGTTTCTTCTCCACACTGTGCCTCTGTTTTACCATAACGTCTCTGACGAGATGCATAGTGCAGCAATGCTTTTTCAAATTCTGCTTTGTCGAAATCGGGCCATTTTACGTCCGAAAAATAAAACTCACTGTAAGCAAGCTGCCAAAGCATAAAGTTGCTGATGCGAAGCTCACCGCTGGTACGAATCAAAAGGTCGGGATCGGCAATCGACGCAGTTGCTAGCATCTGACCAAAAAGTTGTTCGTCCAGTTTACTCTCTTCAAGCGAACCTTCTTTAACTGCTTTGGTGATTTTTCGACAGGCCTCGACAATATCCCAACGCCCGCCATAATTCATCATGATGTTAAGCTGAAGTGCTTGATTATTTGCAGTCAATGACTCTACAGATTCGATGGTCAACTGCAAAATATCAGATAGCGCTTGACGATTGCCAATAAACTTTAAAGCGACACCTTCGGTATGCAATTCCTCAATCTCGCGCTCAATTGACTCGACGAATAATTCCATCAAAAAGTTCACTTCATTGGCAGGACGTTGCCAATTTTCACTGCTGAAGGCAAACAAACTTAAAACAGACACACCATGACGCAAGCACCCATCAACAACCGTGCGCACAGAACGCACACCAGCTCGATGACCTTCCATCCTAGATAAATTACGCTGCAAAGCCCAACGACCATTGCCGTCCATAATGATCGCAATATGCTGTGGTATTTTTTGCATTAACTACTTCATCCATTAGTAAAAATGGCCTATAGTCTAACCTCTTTATTTGAAAAGTGTAAGAGTATCATGTTAAGAGCCCCTTTAGTCCTGGTTATTCTAGATGGATTTGGTTATCGAGAAGAAATCAATCACAACGCCATTGCACATGCCAACCTTGAACCATGGCAAACTTGGTGGGATACTCGCCCTCACGCTTTACTAGATGCATCAGGCCTTGCGGTAGGGCTTCCAAAAGGTCAAATGGGTAACTCTGAAGTGGGTCACATGCATATCGGTGCAGGCCGTGTAATGATGCAAGATTTGACTCGCATCAATCAGGCAATCGAAGACGGAACTTTTACAAAAAACCCTTGTTTTTTGGAAACAATCGAGACACTTAAATCAGAAAAAAAATATCTTCATGTCATGGGACTTCTTTCGGAAGGCGGCGTACATAGTCATGAGGCACACTTACTTGCCTTTTTAAAACTGTGTCATGAAAAAAACTTTCATCGCGTGATCTTGCATCTTTTTCTAGATGGTCGAGATACCCCTCCTCAGAGTGCTCTTGAGAGCTTAAATCGCTTAGAGAACAATCTCAAACTTTACCCTGTCGGGATTATTGGCTCCATTTGCGGTCGCTATTATGCAATGGATAGAGACAAACGCTTTGAAAGAGTAGCACCAGTCTATGAATTATTGACAGAAAACAAAAGCCAGTACCAATCAAAAGACTATCACGAAGCGATTGAACACTTTTATCAAAAAGGAATTTACGATGAGTTTATTCCACCCACACGATTGGAAAATGCACGTCCAATTGAAGATGGAGATGCCGTCTTTTTTTTCAACTTTCGAGCCGACAGAGCAAGACAACTCACCGAGGCGTTTGTAAATCCAAATTTTGCTGGGTTTAATCGAACAAAACAACCGTCATTATCAAGCTTTATCAGCATGACACAATATGCCGAAGGGCTTAAAACAAAAATCGCCTATCCCCCCATTGCACTCAACAATACATTAGGCGACATACTTGCACAGCACCAACTTAGACAACTTAGAATTGCTGAAACAGAGAAATATGCACATGTCACTTTTTTCTTTAATGGTGGAGAAGAACATGTATTTCCTCTCGAAACACGCATATTGATTCCCTCACCGAAAGTCAGTACGTATGACCAAAAACCAGAAATGAGCGCCAAAGAACTGACTGATGAACTTCTAAAAGCCATCGAAAGTCACAATTACGACGTCATCATCTGTAATTATGCAAATGCAGATATGGTTGGACACACAGGTGACTTCAATGCGGCTGTATTGGCCATCAACTGTTTAACCGAATCGTTGACAAAGATAAATGATGCCATTGCCGCACAAAAAGGACATCTTCTGATTACAGCTGATCATGGAAATGCCGAATGCATGTTTGATGAAGAAACACAACAACCTCATACGGCACATACCAATGAGCCTGTTCCTTTTTTATATCTAGGTCAACCTCAATGGGAAATAGCGAAATCTTATGGAAGTCTGATTGATATAGCACCAACAATACTCAAGCTGCTTAATATCAAGCCTCCAGTTGAAATGACAGGCCAATCCTTATTAGAATTGAAAGACGCTCTCCATGAATGACGTCATGCCTACTTCAAAATTAAATCCAATTGGGTTGATTCTTTGTTTGTGTTGCGCCTCAACACTTGCATACAGCTCACAAAAAGAAATGACACAGCAGCAACTTTCTGCAGTCAAAAAAAAGTTGAATCAGCTTGAAACTGTCATTCATCAGCAGGTCAATAGTCGAGAGCAAGCGGCTCAACATTTGGCTTCGACTGAAAAAGAAATCGGTGAACAAGTTAAATCGCTTCATGAGATACAACAAACCATCTCCATAAAAAAACAAGCCATCACCAATATCAATACGGAGTTGTTCGCTCTAAAAGAAAAATTTCAGGCACAACAAAAAGTACTGATGACCCATCTCCGATTGCGCTACACAATTGATACACCTCACCCCATAGCAACCATTTTGCAAACTGAAAAACCAAATCAAATCAGTCGACTGATGACGTACTATCACTATCTCATTGTGCACGATAAAAAATTACTCCAAGCATTGCAGCAAACACACTTGGGTATTGAGAAACGCCAGCAAGCATTAAATCAAGAGCTCGCGCAACTGAATGCATTAGAAAAAAAGATAGCCACACAATATCAAACGTTGGCTATTCACAAATCCAAACATCAAAAACTCATTCAAGAGCTGACGCAACACATCCAAAGCAAGCAACAAGAATTTCAAACAACGAAACAAGACCAGGCCCGACTAGAAGCACTATTAGAACAACTCTCTCGAACGGCTTTTGTCCCACTTAAGAAAAATCGCGAACAAATAAATAGTCAAACACGAACGCTCAGCACTCGGTTTCAAAGCCCACTTCAAGGGCAGCAACGTGTAGGAAAAGCTTACAATCAAGGCATCTTATTTTCAGCAAAAGAAGGGACACCCGTCACCAGCATTTTGCCTGGAAAAGTCATTTTTAGTGACTGGCTGAATGGGTATGGTTTACTTTTGATTATTGATCACGGAAATGGCATGATGAGTCTTTACGCCCATAACGAATCCTTGTTCAAAAAGAAGGGCATGATGGTCAATTCGGGTGAAGAAATTGCAACAGTTGGACATACAGGTGGAATCAGAGAAAACGGTCTATACTTTGAATTAAGGCAGCGTGGGAAAGTTATCCCACCTCGTCAATGGTTGACTTAAGACACACACCGTCAGGAGAAATTTATGCGTCGCCTTTCACACATCAGTCGTTTTACTGCTGTAAGTGTTTTGTCATGGAGTATGTTGCTGGTTCATCCAGTCTATGGCGCCCCCACTCCTGTCGAGGATGAGCAAAATGTTCCAATGGAAGATGTACAACGCTTTTCAAATGCCATCGCTCAAATCAAACAATATTACGTCAAACAAATTAGTGACAAAGAATTGTTTGAAAATGCCATTCGAGGAATGTTAGCCGGATTGGACCCCCACTCCAGTTATCTTGATGAAGAAGAATTCAACGAATTACAAACCGCAACCAGCGGAGAATTTGGTGGATTAGGTCTTGAAGTCACGCAAGAAGAAGGCGTGATAAAAGTCATTACACCTTTAGTTGATACGCCAGCATCAAAAGCACATTTAAAACCAGGCGACTATATCATCAAAATTGGTCCACGCTCAGTCCAAGGTCTTGATCTAAAAGAAGCCGTTACACTGATGCGAGGAAAGGTAGGAGAGCCCATTACCCTGACGATTATTCGTAAAGGCATGACCAAGCCTTTGCAAGTCACGCTGGTTCGAGAAAATATTCAAATCAAAAGTGTGCAAGCGAAGCTACTCGACAAACAATATGGTTATGTCAGACTCACTCAATTTCAAGCCCTCACCGCACAGGACATGCTCAAAAGTATTGCGGAATTGAAAAAAGAAGCGAAAGGAGAATTGAGAGGTCTTGTTCTGGACTTGCGTAATAACCCAGGAGGTTTGCTCGATTCAGCCATACAGATTGCCGATGCATTTATTGATACAAAAATTCCAAATGCAAAACAAGAACTGATCGTCTATACCGAAGGACGCTTGCCTGGATCAAAATTTACAGCGATTGCCACACCAGGAGATGTCCTCAACAATGCGCCTATGGTTGTGCTCATCAACGGCGGGTCTGCAAGTGCTTCTGAAATTGTTGCAGGCGCATTAAAAGACAACAAACGTGCATTGATTGTTGGAACACGAAGTTTTGGAAAAGGAACCGTCCAAACGGTGTTGCCACTTGATAATAAACACGGCATCAAATTGACAACAGCAATGTACTATACACCATCAGGAACATCCATTCAGGCGCAAGGGATCACACCTGACATCGTAGTCGAAGAGATCTCTGTACCGAAAGATACTTTGGCTAAAAATGATGGATTAAATTTCAGCGAAGCGGACCTTTCTGGTCACCTGAAAAATGGTAATAATCCCAATGAGCCTCTCAAAACAAGCTCGTCAGAAACCAACAATACAGCGCTTTTACACGAAGATTATCAGCTTTACGAAGCCCTAACAATTCTTAAGAGTTTGGTAGTAGCAAAGCAATAAAAATTCCTCTATAATCCAAAAACTTATTGGGTCAATCCAATAAGTTTTTGCTTATCTAAGGGATTGAAAATGATTGAAAAAATTCTCGTACTCTTCATGTATTTGTCTTCTATCTTTGGTAGCTCAATCTTGTTTGCTTGTCCAATGGCCACACCAACTGGTTCATCTGACTTTTGCCAGTCTTTTAAAGTTGCAGCACAATGTCACTGCTCTGCGTCTGGATTACCATCCCGTATGTGTCAGGACATGAACATCATCTACGAACGAATGATTGCTGTATTTCGAGATGTCAAAAAAGCATGCGAATTTCAACACGATACTTCCACACAGAACTGCGTTGATTCGTGGCGCTGTTACCGTCAAGGCGGCTTAAATTCAAATAATGAAGCTTGCAGTGGAACAGGTGCATCCTGTGTTTAAAAAAAGCTTTCTTTTAGCTGGACTTTTTTCTGCTCAGGTTTTTGCGCTTGAACAACCCCCAGTTGAAAAAGTAGATCCGTTTGCTCATCGGCTTTACATTGGTGGTTCAGCCGGTTACGGTTCAACCACCTGGCAAGGTCTTGTGCCATCAGCAGAAAAACAGAATATCGCCATCAGCATGTCCACCCCGATTAGTACAACAGAAGGCGGTGGCGTTTTTGGCGCTTTAATGGGATATGAGTTTACTCGCTACTTTGCATTAGAGGCCAACTATTTGCATTTCCCAAATGCAAAATTGTTGTTCGACGAAACCAGCCTCTTTGCGTTTGATCATGAAAGTGAAACAACCATGATCACGCAAACAGAAATGATTTCATTTATTGCCAAAATTATGCTGATTGTGCCAAAAACCAATGTTCGCGCTTACTCAAACTTCGGAATCGCCGACATCCATCGAGACGATGATTTGAAAGATCATTGGCAAGTCGCGCCTACATTTGGTTTTGGCTTAAATTACAACTTTACCCCGCGCATTATGGCTGAACTCTCAGCAAATTACGCCGCAGGATATGGAGAATCGGAAATCAATCCTGTCGATGATTACATCCCCTTCTTGTACTCTATCTCACTGAAATTGGCATACCGACTCTTGTAAACTTCTCTGTTAAGGAAATCAACGATGTCGATATCATTTAATTTTTGGCGAAGTTTGCGCATCAGGAAACTGATTGCTTATACGTGCTTCTTGCAAATCATCCATTGCCATATCTTTTAAAGATTCTAATGTTGTTTTGCCTTCAAGAATAGCTTTTAATGATGTGGGATCGACGATTTCAAAAAAATATTCTATATCTAAATTCATTAAGTCTTCCGCAGTACATAAACCTTTTTTAATAACTAGCATAGATAATGGGTTGAAGAGCTTTACAGCTCGTAGATCGTTACGAAGTCCTTCGTATTCTTGTATTTTCTCAGATTCGTTAAAACTCTCCATTTTTTGAGAAACGACTTGGGATGTAGCTACATAATCTTGAATTGGGCCCTACATTAAGACCGCTGCGCTGAGGGGCCAAGTGCAAGTTAACTGTCACTTAAGATAAAGAGCCCCTCTGTAATACGAGCTATAAGAGCAGATATTAAGAAATGACACACATGCTGGGGGTATGTAATGGCTCACCATCTGCTGTTAGCTCTACTGTAAAACGAACATTTTTTGAAAGCTGGCCGCGAATAGGAGTCAAATTAGACGCGTCAGTTTCGTGATATGATGCATTAAAAGTAGTAGCTGGAGATATGCATCGAAGTCTTCCCTCCGTTGCAGAGAAAATAGCATCAACTTTACAGGTTTCTTCTTTTTCTTCCATGCTTGCATTATCTTTAATTTCAACATAAAAATAGGCTGGTTGCGTAATATCACCAAAATCATCTCGCTTACTTCTTGCATATTTTGCCGCATCTTCTTCGGTTGCAAATAGCTTTACTGCACCTGTTTTAATATAAGATGCTGCGATTTCTGAGTCCGGTATACTTGTTCGGTAACTGGATAAAGCCGATGCAAGTACACCTATTTTTACTGGATTACCAATAGCATAACCATATTTCATTTATATCTCCGAAAATAACATAAGTGTTCAATTATAAGTCAACCCAGTCTTTCGTGTCAATAATTAATACAGTTAAATTTAGGCTTGGCATTATTTTTGGCTTCTGGCTACAGATAGAAGCAATACTTTCTTTTACAGATAATGCGAGATAGTATAATGAAAATTATAAAGTTCCCAAAATATTTGTGTGTCAATTTTTTTGAGATTTCAAGCATATTATTTCTTTCAATTTTAAGTGAGTATGATAGAATTCTCGCAATTAAGTAGCGACTCTATTAATTATAGGAACTTTTAATGAGTGATAAAAAATTAGCTATTTCAGATAGCCTACAATACAAACAACTATTACAAGATGTGGTACAACTCATTCAACATGGACGTCAACGTGTTGCTACTGAGGTTAACTCAACCATTGTCTTATTGTACTGGTCTATCGGAAAACGTATCAATGATGAAATTCTTGCAGACAAGCGCGCTGAATATGGTGATCAAATCATTAACAATGTTTCTGCTGAGCTGACTTTGCAATTTGGTAAAGGATATAGCCGCTCCGCACTTTTTAGAATGGTCCGATTTGCTAAGTTTTACTCTAATCATCAAATTGTCGCTACAGTGTCGCGACAATTGACATGGTCCCATGTAGTTCTACTTTGTCAACTGGAGGACGCATTAAAGCGAGACTTTTATTTGCAAATGGCATGTGTTGAACATTGGACTGTCCGAACCATGCGAGATAAATTATCTTCCATGTTATTTGAACGCACCGTGATAAGCAAAAAGCCTGAGGCTGTCATCAAAGATGAGCTTGAGAAATTTGCAAAAACCCAACAATTAACGCCTGATCTGGTATTTAAAGACCCATGTTTTCTGAATTTTATGGGAATTAAAACCAAATACTCTGAATCTGATCTGGAAAATGCTATTTTGGATCACATTGAAGAATTTATCCAAGAATTAGGGAGTGATTTTTGTTTTGTAGCTCGCCAGAAAAAAATGTCCACCAAACAAAAAGATCGCCACTTGGATCTACTGTTTTTCCATCGCGGCATGCGCCGATTAATTGGAATTGAGCTAAAATTAGATCGCTTCGAGCCAGAACATAAAGGCCAAATGGAGTGGTATTTGCGTTGGCTAGATAAACATGAGCGTCGTCCAGGTGAAGAGAAACCCATTGGTATTATTCTTTGTGCGCGTAAAGATGAAGAGGATGTACAGTATCTTGAATTAGATCAATCAGGAATCCATGTTGCTCAATATTTAACACAATTACCACCTAAAGCTGTGATGGAAGCCAAATTGCATAATGCGATTGCAAGCGCTAAACAACAGCATGAGTTTATTGCATTGAACAACGAGCAACAGCTTTGAGGATATAAAAGGTACTATCTTGGAAAGCAAATTAAGCGAATCAGAACTTGAGTTTTTGCAAAGTCCTCAATATCAATTGAAGAGCGATGAACTACAACTAATCATGAGTAAACAAGGCGAAAGAAATCAGCTATTGTTTGCTGTCATGTTGCAATACTACAAAATAAGGCTATCTTTTCCAACACAACATGATGGTTTGGTGTCTTATTTATCATCCACATTGGCAAAAGAAATCAATTTAAATACCTTAAAAAAAGGTATTCCAGGCGCAAAATTAAAACATGTTCAATTTGCTCTAGAGAAATTTAAAGTAATTCAACCATTGATCTTACCAAGTGAGATGATTGCTGGATTTAATCGTAAATTCTTGCTGAAATATTATGAACGCATTTCGGCTTATTCACCTAGTCATATCAAAGAACTCGATAAGCATTCGAAATATGCAATGGTGGCGATTTTTTGCCATATTCGATCCGAACTATTGGCAGATAGTCTTGCTGATTTATTTATAAAGCTTGTAAAAAAAATCAAAAATTCATCAGAAACATTCGTTGATAAAGCAGCAGTAGGCGAAATTAAACGAGTGCAGGGTAAATTCGATATTTTATCTCAAATCACGGATGTTGCTATAGCAAAGCCAGAAGGTATTATCAAAGATACGATTTATCCCATCATTGATCCAGAAACGCTTAAGCAATTGAAAATAAATTTAAGCCAACCTGGACAATGGTATCAAAAGCAAATTCGTACCAAAATGCGATCATTATATTCGCATGGTAGTCGAGCAGAATTATTAGATTTATTAACTCAATTAATTCAAGAAATACTATCTGATGAAAATTGGCGTAACAAGCTAAAGCCAGAAGATTTTCGCGCACTATCTCCTTTATTTCATGCACATTTTAACCCATATGACATTTTTCTTTTAGATTTGGAAAAGCGTCTTATGATTGGCAAAGAGGACATTATCCATGACAGATCTGAAAAGAACTCCGGTCAAAGAGAAAGCAAAGCAATTGCTGAAACTCTTGAAAGCTGAGAAACCAGATTACAATTATTTAAGAGAAGTATTTAGACAAATTAGAAAAGAATTAAATGTACATGTTGATACGGCCTCTCCTAAAAGGCTACCTAGAGTACCAACTGAAGAGGAGATTGCTAAATATTATGATATTGTATGGAAGTCACGTAATATGCAACATGTGGTGATGATTAAAACACTTTTATATACTGGTGTTAGAGTCACCGAATTAATTCATATAAAATTATCTGACATTGATTTTGATCGATGCCAAATTCGTATAAATCAGGGCAAAGGAAGTAAAGATAGAATAGTTCCGTTTCCAATTGGATTTAGGGAAATATTAGCTATTCATGTTGATAATGCTAAAACAAAAAAACAAGCATACTTATTTGAATCAACATGGAAAAAACAATATACCGATCGTGGCATTAGAAAAATATTGGCACAATATACAGAAAAAGCTGGTATAGAACACTCGATCTCGCCACATAAATTAAGACATTTTTTGTTTACTTGGATGAAAAAACAAGGCGTCGACGATGCTTTGTTGCAACCTTATTCTGGTCATGAAAGCCGTCAATCGTTAGAAATTTATTCAAAATTGTCCTTGGATGATGCACAACCTATCTATGATAGTAAAATTAAAGACTTCCCTGTGTAAATTTTACATCTACTTGCCCCCTCAGCACAGAGCTCTTGCATAACTTGTGTTGCCCCTAATGAGGGGCATTTACTTTTGGTAAAATCTTATCCAACCATTTGGGTAAATACCAATTCCAACTTTTAACAAGCGCCATCGTTGAGGGGACTAAAAAAGTTCGGATTAAGAAGGCATCCACAAAAATAGCAACCGCAATACTAAGACCAAATTCTTTGACCATTAGCACATCCGCCACCATAAAAGAGCCACATAAACACATGACAATCAATGCAGCACTGGTAATGATTCGACTGCTGTGCTCAATGCCTGAAACAATGCTTCCATTATTGTCATGCGTTTTTAAATAAGCCTCTTGAATACGCGTCAGTAAAAAAACCTCATAATCCATCGAAAATCCAAAAATGGCGCAAAACACGATGATCAACAAGCTGATATCGATCATTCCTTGAGGTGAAAAATGTAGGAAATGATGTAAATGCCCTTCTTGAAAAACAAATACGATTACACCATAACTGGCAGTCAAACTCAGAATATTCATGAAAATTGCTTTTAGTGGTAAAAACAACGACCGCAGAACAGAAAATAAAATAAGATAGGTCAAACAAGCAATCCAAAGCGCCGCTTTGGGAAAAATCTCCATGACTCTGTCGGAAACATCAAGATCAATGACAGGTGCGCCTGTCATACGCAAAGTGACTCCAGGGATCTCGAGTGACCGCAATTGTCGAATCAATTTTTTTGTTTCAGTGGCACTGACATCGTGCTTACTGATGACATTGAATACTGTAAATCGATCGCCTGTTGTGGTTTCAATCAAAGGATTTTCACGAACTTTAGGTGATCGATAGTAAGCTTGGTATTGCGCTTTGGTCAATTTGGGTGTCCCTGTGACAATGCTGTCTACCCGAAAAACACGTGGATTTTTTTCTATTTTTTGGCCTAAATCATACAAAAGACCAATGGCTTTAGGAGACAAAACATCTCCTTTTGTTTTCGCAACCAACATAATCGGTGTTAATTCACTGGATTTAAATTGCCTTGTATAAGCATCAAAAAACTGTCGACTTTCTGTATGTTTGGGCAGCACCTTAAAATCAGGGATCCCAAAATAGACATTTAAGAATGGATACCCCAACATCAACAACACAACCAAACATGATAAAAAGTAACGAAAAGGATGCTTCACCACATGTTGTGCAATGGTCCGCCAAGCATGGGGCTTATTGTCATGCGATATGAGCAGCACTATTTTTTTCAAGGCACTGTTAAAAATCTGCCACACAGAAAGCAATGTTACTGCACAAATCATAGGGAAAAATAACATGACGCTTCCCCACCAAGGAGCGGTCTTCCAACGCATGTAAAAACGACGCGCCCCAAGAGCCCCTGTGTCGTCCATTAGTCGAACAGGCCAACAGTTGATTCGATGTTGCAAAATAGCAAGCACAGCAGGCAATACAATTGTGGCCACAACTACAGCAACAAAAGTAGCAGTCAGTCCACCTACTCCTATCGAAAATAAAATATTAATCGGAAACAAAAGCAATGCACTCAAACTGATGAAAACAGCGAGTCCGCTAAAAAAGACCGCACGGCCTGCAGTTGCTAATGTGCTTGCCAAAGCACCTTTTACATCTTTAGGTGTCAATAATAATTCCGCACGAAAGCGTGCAACAATAAATAAAGCGTAATCCAAGTTTAAACACAATCCCAGAAGCAATGCGATATTCAGCGTGAAAATCGATAAAGTCATCAAATGTCCGAGAGCAAAGAGCAACGTCAAGATGATCAACGCACAACATCCGCCTAAGCACATTGGAATAGCCGCTGCAATCAGCGAACCAAACACTAAAATCAGCACAATAATCGCAACAGGAGCCGCAACCATATCGGCTTTATATAAATCCTCTTGAGTCTGCTTATTCACACCTTCCGCAAATAAAGCCTCTCCTCCGACATAGACACTCATATGAGTCGGATCTTGAATGGCTTCTTTAAAATCAGATAAAAGCGCTGAGGACAACGGCTGTAGAGCATGAAAGGTCACCACTGCAAAAGCAGAGTGTTTGTCTTTCGAAATTTGATCAGGATTCATATCGGGATAAATGATATCGTGCTCAATAGGAAATTCATCCAACCTCAACAACGAATGTTTTATTTTATAATGAAACAAAGGATTAGATGTCGTAAGACTTTTACTGTGATAAAGCACAATAAACTGATTTTCGTGATGAAACTTAAGTTTTTTATCCAACCACTGTTGCGTAATCGCACTTTCAGAAGTTTCGTCAATAAAACCTGTCGATTTAAAAGGAGACATAATATCCGAAAGAAACGGCAGGCAAGCGAGCAAACACATCAGCGACAACGCCAAAAGAGAACCTTTGAACCGATATATAAAAAGACCCAAACGATAAAAAATTGATTGATGCATCACGATCCATATTATTTTTTTGCGCGATTTTATATGATTATAGACGATAAATCATGTCAAAAATTGTGTTTTAAAGACAAAAATGTCATAACCTATCCCAAACAGTTGAAGGTGATGCTTGATTTCCTGGTTCCTATCTTCGAGAATGTGACATTCATCAAAAAAGCGAGCGCACCCTATGTTGACCTGGATACTGACTTTTATTTTTATTGCGATGGCCTATTTTGTGGGCTCCATTTGCTCTGCCGTCATCATTGCAAAACTTTTCCATCTACCCGACCCTCGTCTTGAAGGCTCAAAAAATCCGGGCGCGACCAATATTTTACGCATAGCAGGTAAACCTTATGCGATTTTAGTCTTAATCGGTGACATGCTAAAAGGAACACTTCCGGTTTTAATTGCGCATTTTTTGGGATTAAATGATTTCGCATTGGGGTTGATTGTACTTGCAGCCGTTTTGGGTCACATTTATCCCGTATTTTTTAATTTTGAAGGTGGAAAAGGCGTTGCAACCACCCTGGGAGCACTATTGGGATTCGATCCCAAATTAGGAATGGTCGTTATTTTGACCTGGCTTATCACGGCTTTTATTTCAAAAATCTCATCTTTGTCTGCCATCGTTGCTGTGGCACTGTTGCCAATCGCTCTACTTTTTACTCCTGAACGAGGCGCCTTTTTCCCACTTCTTGGCTTATCGATATTGGTGATCTATCAACATCGAGAAAATATTCAACGACTACGCCAAGGAATTGAACCGAAAATGAATTTTAAGAAATAGCAGACATCAGAGGCCATCTGGCCTTCGCTTGTATTGCAAGTGAAGGATCTTGTTGGCCTTCATTCAAATGCAAGAATCCTGCATACGCAACCATTGCACCGTTGTCTGTACAAAACTCTGAGCGCGGGAAACTGACTTGTACATTTTGTCGCGCGCCCATCTCGACCAAGGCCGAACGCAACGCTCGATTGGCACCAACACCACCAGCAATCACAAGCTGGTTTAATCCGGTTTCATTTAAAGCTCGTGCACATTTAGTACGAAAAATATCAACTATCGCCGCTTGAAATGCACGTGAAATCGCTATTTTTGCAGATAAATCTTGTGCGCTAGATTGCCATACGCGAAGTGCATGCGTCTTTAATCCACTAAAACTGAACATCAATCCAGGCCTGTCCAGCATAGGACGAGGAAAATCGGGAAAAATGGGTAAAGAAACCGCATCTGAGTCTGCTAAATGCGCAATATGAGGCCCTCCAGGATACGGTAAGCCCATGCACTTTGCCGTCTTATCAAATGCTTCTCCCACTGCATCGTCCAGTGTCTCACCCAGCAAAACATAATCACCCAACGCCCTAGCATGAATCAATTGAGTGTGTCCACCCGAAACCAAAAGCGCTAAAAAGGGAAAATGAATTTCGGGATTATCTAATATCGCAGCCAAAAGATGAGCTTCCAAGTGATGCACCGCAATGGCAGGAATTTGTAACCCATATGCAAAGCTTTTAGCAAAAGAAGCGCCCACAAGCAGAGCCCCAATTAAACCCGGACCAGCCGTGTAGGCAATCGCATTCAAATCAAATTTCGAAAGATGAGCCTGTGCCAATGCCTCGTCAATCAATGCCACAATATGCCGGACATGATCGCGCGAAGCAAGCTCAGGCACGACTCCACCATAACGCGCATGAGTTGCTATTTGAGAATGAATCACATGCGCCAGAAGACCACTTTCAGAATGATAAATAGCAACAGCGGTCTCATCACAAGAGGACTCGATACCTAAAACGTACACTCATCAACTCCCTAACCCTGGTCGACGAGGCGTGAGCGGCTCAGGTTCTGGGGCTTTTTCCCCTCTAGGCCCCATTGGTCCCTTTGTGAAAGATACGCCCATGGTTCGCGCAAAAGCTTTAATGCCAAACTCTGGATCTTCTTTCATTTTTTTAAATATTTCAGGCGTTAGGAAATGCTCTTTTCCATCTTCTTTTTGGGTGAAGTAACGACCGTCTTCTTTTCTATCGTATCCATGTAACACAAGAAAAGCCGTGACCATCATAGAGTTTGCTTTTCCTACCGAATCAATCGCATCTTGCGGTGTTCCCGCCGTAAAAAATTTGCTGTCAAGAGGATTAAACGTCAATTTTCCTGCAGGATCACAAACGATGGTATCCAGAACCCCTTCGTGCAATTCAACTTCAGAGATTTTGCTGTCTCCCATTAATAAAAATAGAGCATTCTCAACAGAACCCATTGCATCTAAAAGACGTTCATGTGGACGAAAAACAGCGGCTAAAAAATAACTCAATTTGACAAACATGAAGGCTAACTCTTGATGAGCTGATTTGAAGTTATCATAAGTCTTACCACCCGGCTCAATGAAACGTTCAGAAAGCGCTTTAAGAGAGTCTTGTCTCGACGACTGATCTTCTGGATCGCCTTCATATAATTTACGAATTTCCGACTCAATCTTCTCTGCTCGAGCCTTTCTAGCCTCGGCCTCGATTTCATCTTGTTGCGCTTTTTGCGTACGTTGATATGCTGCGACTTGCTCTTTTGCTTCAGAAATCGCTTTCTCCAAAGCAGGATTTTTTGCTTCTTTATCATCGAAAACTGGCATAATGATTACTCCTAACAAAATTCAACACAATGAAACGCCTTGAACTCATTATAACACAAAACCATTGGCGTTTCTTCCCAATCGCTGAGCACAATCTGTTCAAAAAGGAACTGTTTATACCGATGTTGCAAACGAATGGGGCGATGTGTATGGCCATGAACGATAAAATCAGCACGAAAAGACATCGCATCTGCAATCAGAGCATCTGCAACAGTCTCCATTTTCTCACTGGGAAGACGACGAGACTGGCTAGATAAACGGACCTTCGCGACAATACGCAAACGCCACGACCGAGGAAGACTTAAAAAAACGCGTTGAAAAATCGCATTTCGAGTGAGTCGACGAAACCATTGATGCAATTTGTCGCGAGTACAATAGCCATCACCATGGGCCAAAAGCACACGATGCTCCCCCATCATCACCAACTTGGGTTCATCTATCAACGTCATTGACGCCTCTTTGGCAAAATGTGAGCCAACTAAAAAATCACGATTACCTGCCATCCAGTAAACAGGAATTCCATGCACAGCAAACTCACGCAAGCGCTTTGCAATCGCAATGCCCCAATCATCAAGTGTATCGTCACCGGCCCATGCATGGAAAAAATCTCCTAGGATATAAACCGTACGAGTATGGGAAAGCGCCCAAGTGACCCAACGCTCAAAGCGTGCGGTTAACTCAGGACGCAACGGATGCAAATGTAAATCTGAAATAAAGACCGCATCATTCATAAAGGATCAATTTTTATCTGTTCGTCTTGTAGATAAATTTGACAAGGAGAAGCAATCGGATGAAGCGACTCTCGCACCAAATAAAATCCTGCAATCGAGACAAGCTCCGCATCAAGAGATTGGCAAAAAATTCGAACGTCACGGGCACCACCAATGCCTGCAAGTGCTTTTCCACGTAACGCGCCGTAAACATGAATATTTCCTTCCGATAAAACTTCAGCACCATGGCTCACGGAAGAGGTAATGATCAAATCTCCACCTTTGCTGACAATTTGCTGCCCGGAGCGGATTGGTCCGTTGACTCGCTTAGATTTTACCGAAGTTAACTGTTGTTGAGGAGACACATCTGGCTCAAAAGCAGTTTCAAGCGCCTTGTCTTGTGTTGCAGAAGCGTTTAAAACAGCCAGTCCTAAAGCTCTTGCACAGGTCTGTAAAAAAGCATTTCCACCTTGCACTGCAATGGGTAAAACATCTTGTTCACGCATCGCTTGATAAAGCGATGACAAATCAAGAGCATCACTGTCAATATGCGTGCAATCCAATACAATGGGCGTCTGCTCAAACAATTTTGGTGCTTTTGATATCACATCGGACAATTGTCTTACAATAGACTCTACTCGTACCTCTTGCAACTGCAACACAGTAAACGTGAATAAACGGCCTTTTAGCTTAAATGCCTGTGTTTTCAATACATTATCAACTGTCATCTTGCCTCCTAGTCCTACCCCCTAGAATTATTTTTGTTTATACTAGCATGCACAAACCCGTAACAGAAGGTCAACACGTGGATAAACTGTGGCTTAGTCACTATCAAGAAGGCGTTCCCTATGAGATTAATCTCGATCAATATCGATCGTTGGTTCATCTTTTCGAGGAATCTTGTCGATTACATGAAGCAAAAGTCGCTTATACAAACTTTGATGTTTCAATTACCTATGGCGAACTTGAGCATTATAGTCGTCTTTTTGCCATTTACTTGCAGCGTTTGGGCCTTAAGAAAGGCGATCGAGTTGCAATTATGTTGCCAAATCTCTTGCAGTATCCGATCGCATTGTTTGGTATTCTACGCGCAGGATGTATTGTCGTAAATACCAATCCGCTGTATACCTGTGATGAAGTGGTTCACCAGCTTTCGGACTGTGCCGCAACCGCCTTGATCGTATTGGCTAATTTTGCAAAAACTGCGGAAAAAGCACTTCCTCAACTGCCTCATTTGAAACATGTGATTTTGACTGAAATAGGCGATGTTTTTCCGCTACACAAACGTTGGTTGGTCAATGCCGTTGTCAAATACATCAAACGTCTTGTCCCTGCTTACAAGATACCGAAAGCCATTTCTTTTCGCGACACGTTAAAACCCACGCAAATGCCGTTGATACAAGAGATTGTATCAAGCGAAGACATTGCCTTTATTCAATACACGGGAGGCACTACTGGCGTAGCAAAAGGTGCCATGCTTTCTCACCAAAATCTTGTTGCCAATGTTCTGCAAGCCTCTGCATGGATCACCCCCCTTGATGTCAACACAAACGATAAAATAGTCACGGCACTCCCGCTCTATCATATTTTTTCGTTAACAGCGAATTGCCTCACATTCTTAAAATTTGGGGCAGAAAATATTTTGATTACCAATCCGCGCGATCTGATTCAATTTATTAAGCAAATTCGTTATCGAAAAATTACAGCCATTACCGGCGTCAATACTCTTTTTAATGCCTTATTGAACCATCCGCAATTTGAAGACATCGATTTCTCGAGACTCAAACTGTCTTTATCTGGAGGAATGGCACTTCAAAAAAGTGTGGCTCGTGCCTGGAGAGAAAAGACCCAATCTCCTATTTTAGAAGCATATGGTCTCACAGAAACAAGCCCAGCCGTCACGATCAATCCCATGTATCTGAAAGAGTACAACGGCAGCATTGGCTTCCCTTTGCCGTCAACAGAAATTTCTATACGAGATGACAATGGATTTGAAGTTCCCTTAGGTGAAGCAGGTGAACTTTGCATCCGAGGACCACAAGTGATGTCAGGCTACTGGCAACGTCAAGATGAAACCGATCTTGTATTTTGGAAGGATGGTTTTTTGAAAACAGGAGACATCGCCCGGGTCGACGATCAAGGCTATGTTTATTTGGTTGATAGAAAAAAAGACATGATCTTGGTCTCTGGATTCAATGTTTATCCCAACGAAGTTGAACAAGTCATTAGCATGATTCCAGGCGTACTTGAAGTTGGCGTTGTAGGCGTGCATGAAGGCGATGTCGATGAAAAAGTAAAAGCATGTATTGTAAAACGAGATCCCGATCTCACAGAAACGCAGATCATTGCCCATTGTCGCAAACATTTAGCTGCCTATAAAGTGCCTAAAATTATTGCATTTTATGATGAGTTACCCAAAACAAACGTAGGAAAGATCCTACGTCGTGAGTTGAAATAAATGATGTCCATTATATTCTTGATGTTAATTTTGGGTGGACTTTTTTCTGGGCTAACCGCGGGTTTATTTGGTGTGGGTGGAGGCAGTTTTTTAATCCCTCTCTTTCTTTATTTGTTGCCCAAATTGGGAACATCCTCCGCACACGTCATGCATCAAGCGGTCGCAACCTCACTGGCCATCATTATTCCGAGTACATTAGCTGCTTCAATTGAACAATATAAACTTGGGCACATCGAGATGAACACCCTAAAAGGCTGGATTCCTCCAGTTTTTGTGGGATTATGCGTTGCAAGCTTTACCTTTCATCGTATGTCATCTAAATCGCTTCAGATTGTATTTATTGTTTATCTAGTTGCGTGTGCCGGTTATATGCTTGTGCACAAAAAAAACACGTCAGGTGAACACATTCGAACCATTTCCAAAATGGCATATTGGATTGGAGGTGTTCTTGTTGGCGTTTTTTCAGTTTTATTGGGAATAGGTGGTGGCACCATGACAACTCCTTATTTTACCTGGTACCGATACCCGCTGAAGAAAGCGATTGCCATCTCTTCTGTTACTGGCGTTTTCATCGGTTTACTTGGAACATTTTCAATGATCATAGCAGGCTCAAAACAATCGGGTCTTGCGCCTTATTCATTTGGATATGTCAATCTTTTGGCTACTTTTCTTATTACACCTTTTTGTCTTTTTTCGGCTCAAATGGGTGCCAAAATAGGAAATAAAATCTCGAGTAAAACACTCAATCTGATGTACATTGGCTTCCTTCTTACCATGGCATTTCTTGTGCTGCTTCATGTGATAGAGCCGTCATGATACTGATTGATGAAAAAGCTCGGCTTGAAGCCACTGACCCCACATTATCTTGCTTACTTCAAGCACCAGCAGGTTCAGGAAAAACCGAGGTCTTGACACAACGACTACTGCGCCTACTCAGTCGCGTTGAGGCGCCGGAACAAATTATTGCACTCACTTTTACACGAAAAGCCGCCAGTGAAATGCGAGAACGCGTGCTTGCTGCACTGAGGAGTGCTCAAGCCAATGAGCCAGCACAAACGCCTCATCAACAAAAAACAAGACAATACGCATTAGAAGCTCTTGCACAAGATCAAAAACAACAATGGCAACTGCTGTCTTTGCCTCATCGATTGCGCATTACAACCATCGATGCACTTTGTCAAAAACTCACTTCGGCCATGCCGTTATTTGAACGCAACATCCCTTATGCCAAAGTCACAGACAAGCCAATTGGATTTTATCGTGAAGCAGCAAAAGCGTGCTTTGAACACGCATTAAACGAAAGTGCCTATCAATCTGCTTTGATGACATTGCTGGAACATTTTGATAATCGACAAGATCGAGTGATTCAAGTTCTAAGCGAGCAACTGCAAACACGAGAGCAATGGCTAAGAAAATTATTTTGCGCACAACAACAAAATAAAGAAGACTTTGAAAAAGCAATTTTCCATATTGAAAAACACGAGATCCAACGATTCAAAGCAAGCGTCCCATCGCATCTTATCCCCAACATTGTCACTCTTGCTCAAACTGTTTCGCTCATCGAGAACAACCCGACCTCACCTCGTTTTATGTTGACCACATTCCATCATTGGGATGATCTCAATCCCATGATGATTCAGGCTTTATCGGCTTTATTACTCACATCACAACTGACTTGGCGAAAAGGATTTGATCATCATGTCGGTTTAAAACGAGGCACTTGCGATGCAAAAATCTACGATCGCCTCAAAGAAGAGAGCAAAGCTTTATTGGCTGAATTGGCTGAATATCCAAAATGTTTAGACGCCCTTTTACGTGTTCGCCAACTACCCGCTCCTTTTTATCCTGATTTATCTTGGAGCACACTACAAGCATTATTTGCACTCCTACCTCTGTTAACCGCACATCTCGAATTAATTTGGCAAAAGTATAACTGTACAGATTTTACTGCAATATCGACAGCAGCGCATCAAGCACTCAGTGTAGATGGGGTTCCCAGTGATCTGGCTCTTTACTTGGACAACGCCATTCATCATCTACTCATCGATGAGTTCCAAGATACATCGATTCAACAATTTGAACTCCTAAGCCAGTTGGTTGAGGGATTCGGGGAAGGCAAAACGATTTTTGTTGTTGGAGATCCGATGCAATCGATTTATCGCTTCAGGGGAGCGGAAGTTGGTTTGTTTTTACGCGCAAAATACCAAGGGATTGGTCCTGTTCAATTAAAATTTCTGCAACTCGAATGCAACTTTCGCTCAAACGCGACTCTTGTAGAATGGATCAACACTCATTTTCAAAGCATTTTTCCCCTAGACGATGATCTCGAATCAGGGGCTATCCGATTTTACCGCGCCCAGGCCGTACATTCGCCTCGAAATCATAGTTTTGTTTGTGCGCAACAAGCACCTGACAAAATTTCGGAAACCCAAGCCATATTGAACATATTGAACGAGGAGCAAGCCACCTATCCCGAAAGTACTGTTGCGATTCTTGTTCGCTCGAGAAATCAACTAGGTCCGCTTATTCAGGCATTACGAGAGGCCAATATCGCGTATCAAGGTGTTGATATTGACTGGCTTTCAGGATTACCTCATATCCAAGATGCATGGTCTTTGACTCAATGCTTGCTCACACCGGGTTCAAATTTAGCCTGGTCTTCTTTTTTACACAGCCCTTGGTGTGGTTTGTCTCTATGTGATCTGCTCGCTCTTGCTCAGATTGACGGCAGTATTTTTGAAAAATTATCTTTGGAAAAAACATACGCAGATTTATCAACAGAAGGCCGAGATCGTGCCCGATTCTGCTATCAAACCATCCTGCATGCAATTGAGAATCGGCAACAAAAACCTCTTGCGCGATGGGTTTTAGACACCTTGCATACACTTCATCTGTCATCGCATTTGACTACGCGAGAGCAGCTTGATTTACACGAGTACTTTAATCTGCTTGAGCAATATGAAAAAGATGGTGTTTTAGAAAGTCTGTCCATATTTGAGCAAGCATTGGATACCTTGTACTCCAAACAAATGGAGACTGCACGTATTCAAATCATGACCATTCATAAAGCAAAAGGGCTCGAGTTCGACTGTGTGATTCTACCTGGGCTTAGTGCTAAAACAACACAAACCAATCAACCGTTGTTGCGCTGGTTGTCTCTGCCTTCAGAACATGAAGATTTGGTTTTGGTCTCCCCTTTAAAATCAACACAAGAAGAGCATTCACCACTATACGATTACTTATCTAAATTAGAGAAAGAAAAAGAGCTTTACGAGCAACAACGCTTACTTTATGTCGCAGTGACACGTGCAAAAAATAGATTGTACCTCAGTGATTATCAAGAAGGATTTACCGCTCACACCTTTAAAAAACTATTACACAACATTTGTTTTCAAAACAATATAAGCCCCCAAATTGAAACAGACAATAAAATGTCTCACATGAATACTCAGCTCTATTTAACACGTCTTCCTCACTCTTTTTATACCACACCGCCACAATTGACACGCACATTTAACCAACAAGCAAACTGGAAACTCGATCACAATGAAACTCGCTTCCTGGGAATTGCGACACATATTTTACTGCAATGGATTTGCACTTATCATCCGAAAAGTCCTGAAAATGTACCTTGGAATCTTGCCGTACAAACGCTAAAACAAAACGGCATAAACAACATTGACTTCAGCATGACGGAAATCAAGTCTTACATTGAGCCTTTATTTCACAATCCCAAAGGTCAATGGTTAATTCAAGCACATTTGCATGAACGAAATGAATATCCAATTTTAGTGAAAACACAAGGAACACTGCATACACGCATCATTGATAGGACATTTGAAGAAAACGGCATTCGTTGGATTATTGACTTCAAAACGGGTCATCCATGCCCAGAGCATTACGAGCAAATCGAAGCCTATGCGCACCATCTTAGTCATCTTTATACAAACCCAATTCGTTGCGGATTATATTATTTGGCCACGGGCACATGGGTAGAACACTCCGTGTTTGTCCCTTCTGAAGTATAAGGCTAAGAGAATTCGCCACAAATACACTCAACCATGCTAAAATCTTGGCTTTGCGATATAGGAACTTCTTGATGCTTCTCTCACAACGCGAACAATTTCAACATCTCAATATTCAAGCACATCGGACACAACTTCCGGGTCTTTCATTAAAAGGCGTGAAAAATACCATTGCAATTGGTTCGGGTAAAGGGGGGGTTGGTAAATCGACATTAACCGTTAATTTAGCTGCAAGCCTTGCGGCTCTCGGAGCAAAAGTCGGCATTCTAGATGCCGATATTTACGGTCCTAGTATTCCAATCATGCTCGGAAAAAATAATCCTGTTGAGATTGTCGATAATCGTTATGTGCCGGTTCTATCTCACGGTATTCAAGCCATGTCTATCGGCTATCTGACTACAGAAGAAAATAGCACGTTAATTTGGCGAGGCCCGATGCTTGCAAAAGCACTGATTCAAATGCTTGATATGACCGCTTGGGACAACTTAGATTACCTCTTTATCGACTTACCTCCGGGAACAGGTGATATTCAACTCAGTCTTGTACAGAAAATACCACTTTCGGGCGCTATTGTGGTCACGACACCGCAACAAGTTGCGACACATGATGCGAATAAAGCCTTAACTATGTTTGAAAAAACCAACATCCCAATTTTAGGATTGATTGAAAATATGTCTTACCATCAATGCGAAGCGTGCGGACATCATTCGGCGTTGTTTGGTGAAGGCGGAGCAGCGCGTTTAGCAGAAACCCATCACACAACGGTACTCGGTCAACTCGCTCTGCATGAAGCGATTCGTCTAAGCGGAGATGAAGGGAGCCCTGCCGCACTAGATGAAAATGATCTAGGCCACGCACTCGTAGAAATAGCGCTTCGTGTCGCTTTTCGATTAAACGAGCAACCACTCAATTATAGCGATCGTTTTGGACCTATTGGCGTTGAATAACTCAGCGCCTGTCTTAGGGTTTGAGGTCCAATGATGTCGGATGGCTCCGTTGCAAATAATGTCAAAAATGACAAATCATGAATTTCGGACATACTTCAGCTATATAAGCCAAATTGCTCATTGATAAATGAAACTTCTGTTCGAGTACCGTACATCCACATTTTAAATTGTCCTTTTTTGAACATGCGCATGGCTTCAAATCCTTTTAACGGGTCTTAAGCCGCGTGATTCACAAGACATTTCACTTTAAGTTGGCTGCGATTTTTTTCTGCAAGCCATAAGTCATATTTAGCTTGTTGATTTATCCAACTTTCTGCAGATGTCTTAAATGCAATACTCAACCTGATCGCCATTTCAGGACTAATGCGAGAATGACCATTTAATAACTCAGAAAGCGTTTTCCGAGTAACACCTAATGCTTTTGCAGCTTCTGTGACAGTTAATTCCAAAGGCTCTATACATAACTCACGTATAACCTCACCTGGATGCGCTGGATTAAACATTTTTAACCTCCCTAGTGATAATCAACATAGTCGACATCATAAGCATTATCGCTCTCAAATCGGAATATAATTCGCCAATTTGCTTGCACTGTGACAGAATAAAAATCTTTAAGCTGCCCCTTCAATTTATGTAAGTGTAATCCTGGTAAATCCATATCCTCAGGGCAAGCACTTGCATCAAGACGTGTAAGTATTAACTGCAACCGTCTTGCATGATGGGCCTGTATCCCCGAGAGACTACCGGTGTGATAAAATCGCCCCAGTCCTTTATGTTTTATTGTTCTTACCATGAAAATTCCGCTTTACATACACTTAAATTGTAACCAATAACGTTACGGGTGTCAAATTGGATACATGATGTACAACAATCAATTTGAGGCACTACCCGTTTTCGTACCATTGGACCTCAAGCCCCGTCTTCAACTAGAAGCGCTGACTTTTCTAAGCGCCATACAAAAGCGATGCTTCAATACCCCCCATGTCCAGCGAAACATACCCACATGAGGAAACCCCAATGCCTGACGCTGATCGTATTTTTGATAAGCAAACGGCCCTTCTTGCTCCACAAAACCAAAAATAGCCGAAATAAACCATGCTCCAGAAAAAGTTTCGCGCCAATGCTCAACGGTGTGCCCTCTAAAAATCACCAAATCACCATATTCGACTGCATGTGCTACCGATTTACCATTGAGATTAAAATACAACGGCCATGTGCCGGATTGCGCTTTGAAAGCCTCATCGGCACCGATACAAAGGCCTGCAACAATTTGGCAGGAACTTCTATCACGATGAGGCATTAGTTTTTGACCATTTCCATACACATAATAAAATGAAAGCGTTGGCCAAAGTGGTTTCCCAATCGCTTTTTCGACCAGTGGCGTCAGTCGCTTTAAAAAAATCTCCATCAAGGGGTCACCATACTCTCTATGCACTTGTCTTAATGCGTCACCACGCCGGTAACGATTCGGTGATACAGTTGACTTAAGCAAAGCGTAATCTGTTAGCAACGTCAAAAATTCTGGGGACAATGCGTTTTTTAAAACGATAATCTCAGGCTGATGCTCCATTCACACTCCATTTTTAAAACATAATTTTAAAAGTATACTACCGTGCTCATTTGAATTAACAAGTGAAAGTATCATATTGATTAAAAACCTATGCATTTAAGCTGTTAAAGTTTGTCTAAATAACAAATTTATGCTAAAAATTCATAAAAAACAGTATTAACTTATAGAGGGACTTTTCAAACGTGAAACAAGATATTGGTAACATGGGTATTGCACCATACGTCGAATCTCCTGATGAGATGTACATGAACCCGAAACAACTTGAACATATTGAAAAAATATTACTGGCATGGCGACAATCACTAATGGAAGAAGTCGATCGCACCATGACGCACATGAAAGATGAAGCCGGAAATTTTCCAGATCCATCCGATAGAGCAAGCCAAGAAGAAGAATTCAATATTAAATTACGGGCCCGAGATCGAGAAAGAAAACTGATCAAAAAGATAGAAGATGCCCTAGAGCGTTTAAATGATGATGACTTTGGCTACTGCGAGGCTTGCGGCATTGAGATAGGCCTACGTCGTTTGGAAGCTCGCCCTACAGCAACACTTTGCATTGATTGTAAAACACTCTCAGAAATCAAAGAAAAACAAAACCAAGGCAACTAAATGCCCTCATGATAAGGCTCAAGAAAAATTGAGCCTTTGATTTATCTCTGATAAATGACGTGAGAGCGCCCCCTGATTATCCTCTATCATCCGTGTAGCTCGCTCAATTTGGGCTTTTCTTAATATTTCATCTTCATGTAAAAGCGAAATTGCACTCACCAGATCCGAAGCATTAGACACTTGTATGACCGCTTTCTCGGCACAGAGTACGTCCACAATGGATTGGGAATTTTGCATAAAAGGACCGCATAAAACGGGCACACCGACTAAGATTGGTTCGAGTACATTATGTCCGCCAACGGGTACAAGGCTTCCTCCGACAAAAGCATAATCACACAGCGTATAAAATGAAAAGAGCTCTCCTAGAGAATCAAGCACAACAATATCCAGATCGTTTGTGAGTGTTTCTTGAGATGATCGTCGTCCTGTTTTATAACCCATTGAGACACAAAGATCAAAAACAACTTGGAATCGCTCTGGATGCCTAGGTGCTATTGAAATGAGTACATTCGGAATTAAGCATTTCAAACGAGACAATTGTTCTAAAAAGAGGCGCTCTTCGTTGTCGTGAGTACTAGCCAGCATCACCCACGGTCGATTTTTTCCAAGTAAAATCTTGATCGATTGTAAAGCTGTTAGATTCGAAATGGGTGGACTGACATCGAATTTTAGATTACCGAACATTTTGACTTTTTCAGGACTACCGCAAAGCGCCATATAACGGGCCGCATCTTTCGGACTTTGCGCCATGATGCAATCAAATTGATTCAGAAGAGGTTTTAAAACCCAACTGATACGCTGATATTGAGGATAAGCCCGATCAGAAATACGAGCATTTGCCAGAAATAGAGAAACACGCGCCCGTTTGGCTTCCCAAATCAGATTCGGCCATAGTTCTGTTTCCATCACAATTCCAACTCGAGGTTTTATTTGTCTAAAGAAACGGCGTAATGCATAGGGTAAGTCATAGGGAATATATTGATGCAACAAACGCCCACCAAACCGTCTCTGCACTTCAGCTGACCCAGTTGGAGTCATGGTGGTAAAACAAACCTGCAAATTTTGTCGCAACAAACAATTCACAAGTGCAGATGCAGCAATGACCTCCCCCAAAGACACCGCGTGCACCCAAACATCTACCGGTCGATGGGTGGGTTGATTTAACGAAAAACGCTCAGAAAGACGTGCTCGATAAGCGGGTAGTCTTCGACCTTTCCAGAAAAGCCGAAGCAAAATGAACGGTGTCAGTAAATAAAAAAATAACGTGTAAAAAAAACGCATCATAAATTCTAATAAGTCATATGCACTAAAAATTTGTCCTCACGCTAAGATTATGAGAACAGGCTTTTAGTATCGAGTCAAACAACCGTCAACTGTTTCTATCCATCGTAAAATACCGCCTGACAAATTATAGACATGCTCAAAACCGAGATGATTTAATTTGTGACAAGCAGTGGCACTACGCGCACCTGAACGACAATACACAACAGTCTGTTTTTTGGGATCTAAGCTTTCCAAAACTTGACCATCAAGAGCAGCCAACGGAATATGCAGACCGCCAAAATGACAAATTTCACGTTCAAAAACTTCTCGAACATCAATCAACTGAATATCGGCTTGGGTAGATAAAAGTTCAGCCAACACCACAGGCTCTATTGATTTAAGCACACACACCTCCACATCATCAGGACTTATGAAAAAAATTGGCAAATGACGCGCTCTAATCAAACGTCTACTTTTGTTAAACCATGTCAAAACACTCAGATTTTACCTTAAATAACTTCAATCTGGAATGCTCAGGAGAATCAGGCCATTCTGGAGCCGTATCATCAATCGAGTTTAACGGGATTAAGCAGAGACGAAGCTTACCATCGGCATATCCTCCCCTCTTTTTATTCATAAAATTGTCGAGCATAAACTCATAGTCGACTAAGTAGTGGATGTGCTTTTCTTGAATATAATCTAATAACCGCTCTTCCTTGATGTAAGGCAAGATCTCGTCATTCACTAATCCATCTAAATTCATCACGTTCAAGCCAGAAAAATAGCTGATAATACCTGCATTCCAAGCAGCAAATTTGGCTTCTGTCTTCATGTCCTTCAAATGAAGCCCGGCATACATCATGCCGGCTTGGTGCACCCAAGGAACGTAAAGAACATGCTTGAGGGCCACAGGAAAATAAATTGCCAATGCGTAGAATAAGGGAATAAAACTGCATTTTTTAAAAATAGGAAATCGCTCGAAACTTTTAGAGATTAAGCTTCCAAAAGCCGCGGCCATGATGCAAAGTGGTGTCACGTAATTTGCAACATACCAAATTTGTAATGCAGCGCTATTATAACGATAGATAACAGTATAACCACCGAGTGTTAGGAGTGCTGCTATTGCGATGAGATAAGCAGAACGATTTTCTTTAACGAATTGGCGAGAAAACCATAAGCAAGAAAAGCAAATCAAAAAAGATATTTTCCAAAAACGGCTCGATAAATTTGGATCAATGCCGTGTGGAACCACAATCGATTTGATGAATTGCCATGAAATTTGGATATCATGCCCCATCAATGAAGACCAATAGAACTTGGTCTGTGCACTTGCTTGCGTAAAGTGCCCAGAAATAAAATAGCTATTAAGCCATACAGCACACAAACCTAAAGTGGCGCCAAACAACCATAAAAAACTGCGTTTAATTTCCTGGGCTCTCGACGAATTGAATGAAATCAAAAAAACAAGTGATAAAATACCAGGAAAGAGCCCAAAATCAGAGCGTGAAAGAGAACCTAAAAAACCGAGAAAAATTAAAAAAACGTGATTAAAAAAAGAATGCTTATGCTGAGACAAAAAATAGTAAAAACCCAACGAAGCAAAGAAAATCACCAGCCACGAATCCATCATCATATTACTTTGTAGCAATACGGCAATAGTCAAATATGGAATCAAACTCCAAAAACTAGACTGAAAACCAAATAAAATTTCGGATGACTTCAAAGAAAAATATGCAGCAACAGCAATTGCTGTTGCCGAACAGAGACCCACCATTAAATAAAGAGCAGGCCAACTGGTCACATGAGTCAAGGTCATGATAAAAACTAAGAAATAAGCGTACAAAAGATGAAATCCAGTTGTACTGGTTTGCCCATCAAAATGCCACCCCCCTTCCTGCAGGTGATGTTGTGCAAGCTGTATATAATAAAAAGCATCATCGGGAACAACAGCCACTTGCATGGAAAGTGGTGCGTGATAAAAATAGAATACTCGAACAAGCATTAAGACCCAGACGAATAGCACAGCAGAAATATGAAAAAGTGGCTGTGCTATCTTATTTCGAACTTTCAACATGTGAGAGCTCTCTCGTCTGTGTTTTGAATCGGGGTTTTATATCATCGTCTATATTTTCTGTCAATGTCATGTCAGCATGCGGCCACGGCTGTTCCATTAAACTTAGCTAAATGGAGATCCTTCGCTACGCTCTGGATGACGTGATTTGTGTTTAGGCTGATTTTTTCAATTTAAATTTGAGAATGGCGTTAAGTACGCTAATTCCAGAAACATTTGGGCTTTTTAATCTACGATCCGAGACCTGATTGCCAAAATCCCTGACCAGAGCCTTCATTGCCACTGCCATCGCCTGATTGAATATTGAGCTGTCTTAATAAGATAATCGAGGGAGGATTCCAAATTTTTCGTTTTTTAGAGGGTGATTCGATTGTATCCATTATTGAATGAAAGTTTTCATTGTCGTGGATGATTATTTTTTTGTTCATAGTCATTCTCTATTCATAGATTTGGCTAAATAGTGTTCACCGAAAAGCAACGTTAGCGGCTGATCCAGTAAGCACGATTTTCGTTCCACTTGACGCATCAACAGAAAAACAAGGCTGAGGTGCTGCAAATATATTGGTGTTCGAAATTCTCGGTTGAATTCTAACGCTAAGAATTGAGCCATTTCCACACGTGCCAGATGAAACAGGATATAAATACGTGGTACAAGCCTGATAGAAAGAGGTTGCATTCACGGAATAAGATTGGCCGCTCTGAAATGTAAAACTTTTACTTTGAGTTAAAGTGCTACTTGATAAAAGCGTTGTACAAGCACTATCACTGTATACCGAAATAACGGTTCGATCGATTGTTTTTGACCCTGCCGGTGATGAATTGATATTAAACTGAGCTGTTACATTTGAATAACTTCCAAACTTTTCATTCCAAGACAGCTCCTGAGCATAAGTGCTGTTACTCGACAATAGCATAAGGATAATAAGCGCAATGTCTTCTCTTATATGCTTAATCAACTTAGATGACGTTTTAAATGATAATGGATCTATGCGGTTTATAAAAAAACCCGAGTCGTGGTTCATGAGAACTATCCTTATTCTTCAATTTAGGTCAGCTTTATAAAAAGCTCATGTTTTCATCTCGGGTCACAATCAATGCTGTACCAGCAAGCCGACGCTGATTATATTGCTGTTTTTTTCGATGTATGGCAAGTGATCTTGCCCGGAAAAATTCGACACTTTCTCTGTAACCGATATGTTTTTTTTAAATAGTCACTCAAAATGGGACGGAAAACCACAATAATGATTATTGGGGTTCGTTGGTAACACCGATATACAGCACATTGCCATGTGCATTGGCTGATAGAAGTCGGCCCGACCCTATCTACTCACTAGTACGAGATATTCCTTGCTATTCATCCATTTCAAGTTAAAATTTAAGACAATTTATATGGCCTCTTTGCTTTTTAAGCAACACAACATGACCTTTCGTGATTATTTCATGCAGTATCCTAAGTTAGGCAAAATTATCGGCACAACGCTTGGCTTTCTAATGGCTGGACCTGTAGGCGCTTTTCTTGGACTTTTTGTTGGGAACTTTTTTGATAAAGGGCTTTTTCAGCATTTTGCAAAACCACATGCAGCCTACCGAAACGAAACCGAAACAACAGTCAAATTATATTTTTTAAAATCAACTTTTGCCTCTATTGGCTATATTGGCAAAGCAGATGGGCGGATTACCGAAACACTCATCAAAGAAGTCCAAAACCTAATGAATGAATTGGGATTAAGTCTAGCAGAAAAAAAACTTGCACAAGCGTTTTTTCGAGCAGGGAAAGATGCAACAACAGCCATTAGCGTACATCTTTTAGATTTCAGAAGCATCGCTCCTCAACACACTCAGCTATTGAAACTTTCTGCAGAATTGATGTATCGAGCCGCAAAAATAGGTGGCCTTAGTCATGCCAAAATCATCAGACTTAACGAAGTTTTTTATTTGATAGGGTTAGCCCCTCTCAACACTCAACAAACGTTCCAAGAAGACTTTTTTTATCGACACCAGTATCGCCAACAACAGCATGAACAGCACCAACACCCCTCTCGTCCACACACCACATCGATTGACGAAGCCTATGCTATTTTGCAAATTTCTCCCAAAGCTACAGAAGCAGAAATCAAAAAAAGGTATCGTCGACTCATGAGTCAACATCATCCAGATAAGTTGATAGCAAAAAAAGCAACACCGAAAGAAATCAAACTGGCAAACGAAAAAACTCAAGCCATATCAAAAGCGTATGAGTCGATTTGCAAGTACCGAGGATGGTAACGCTTGCAAATCGACATCCGCGTGTCGCCTAAGGTTTATTAATTCTGAAAGTGAACGCCTGTTGCATCCAGAAGGCGATAAGCTTCCTCTGCAATATAAGTATGCGCAACCGTTGTCGGGTGAATGATGTCAAAAAACAAATAACCATCACACGCATTTGGATTTAATTGTGGGCGAATTGTTGAAGCAATTTTTAATACTGTCTGAGCTGAAGGCTCAACCATTGCTGACTCATAACAAGTGCCTGTTGTATTGGTAAAACCATACTCGTCTGGCTGATTCAAAGCCGATAAAAACATCTGGTTGACATCAAAAAACACCCACTTCACATTCGGGTACTTTGATTGAAGGAGATCAAATCGTGTTTTTAACATCGAGTTGTGCCGATTTGTCAGGTCAGTTAAGAAGTCGATGGAATCAAACTCTATCGCACCAGGCGTCCGACCAAGATCAGGGATTGTCATCAGCATGAAATTTTTCGCGCCATGTGCCACCAAACGCTCGACTTCGTTTTGAATCCCATCATTTACAGCCAATAATGTTTTTTCTGGCTCATCAGGCAATGCGATGTAATTGTTTGAGCCAATCCAAATCACAAACAGTGCACTTTCATCAGCTTTGTCTCGATGAGACAAAAGATAACTGTCCACTTCTCGTTTCAAACTAAACAACGCTCCAGTTTCGAAGTCATCATCTTCGTCCTCTGATTCAGAAACACCCGCACCAGCAAAAGCATAATCAAGTAAGTGTAAAGCAGCACTCTCACCATAATAATGCTCTGTCAATTTTTCGATCCATAAAGGCCCATTGGTAAATCGTCCTTGGTAATAAGGCGGTGAAATGGGCATTTGATGTTTCATGTATTCATACAAATTACCATTGTCAGATAAACTGTCTCCAAAAACGACAAATTTATCTAAAGGCTCAGCGAGCGCATAACTTGACAAAAAAATTAAAAAACATGACAAAAAATATCTCATATCACAACCCTATCGATAACAAAGTCTTTAAGCCAATCCAAGCGAGGTCAATTTCAATTGACGTCCACACACCCAAGCTTTGGATAAGCCATGGAAAATTTCTTTAGAGAGACCCGATGGCAATCTCACAGTAGAGTGATCGTCATTGATTCGTAAACCTGTGATAAAGCGACTATTGAGACCTGCTTCATTGGCAATCGCGCCGACGATATTTCCTGGTTTTACACCATGAATACGGCCTACGTCAATTCGAAAAAGCTCTTCGGCATGTCCATCACCACCAAAACTTCTATTTGAACGTCCCTCTGGTTTTCGTTTATTAAAACTCAACGTTGAAGAATTTGAAGAATTTTTTGTTCTATCTTTAAATCTATCGCGCGTTTTTTCTCGTCGATTTTCATCTGATGAAACAGGACGTAGTGTTTTAAAGGTTGGCGCCCAAGATTGGTCTTGATTTGCCATCAAAGCCAATGCCGCGGCAACATCCATGGGTGAATGTCCTTCTTTTTCAACATAAGTTGCGATAACACGCTTATATTCATCCAAATGTTGATGCGCTAACCGCTCTTCAATACGTTTAATGAATTGTTTTTGTTGTGCTTCAGCAATCATGGCGTCTGTTGGCACAGAAACTTTAACAATGCGCTGTCGTGTGTGTCGCTCAAGTACGTTGAGCATTCGCGACTCTTTCGGTGTAACAAATAAAATGGCGATCCCACTGCGGCCAGCTCGACCAGTACGACCAATTCGATGCACATAAGTTTCAGAATCATGCGCCATATCATAATTGATGACGTGCGTCACTCGATCCACGTCCAATCCTCTAGCTGCAACATCTGTTGCCACTAAAATATCGATCATCCCTTGTTTAAATTGGGAGATGACACGCTCACGCAAAGCTTGTGTGATGTCACCATGAATAGCCATTGCGCGATGATGGTGTTGCTGCAGCAATGTGGTGACTTCATCTGTGCTGCTTTTTGTTCTGGTGAAAACAATGATACCTTGCGCTTCTTCGGTCGCTAAAATACGCAATAACGCATCTGGCTTTTGCGCTTGAGAAGCAAAAACAAAACGCTGTTCGATGGATTTAACTGTCGCTGTTTCTGCTGCAATCTCAATCGAAACTGGATCAGCAAGATAACGATTGGCGATTTGTCGAATTCGTGATGGCATTGTTGCTGAGAAAAGCGCCATTTGTTTTTGTGCAGGTAATTTTGATAAGATGGTTTCTACATCGTCAATAAAACCCATTCTCAACATTTCATCAGCTTCATCTAAAACAATCGTGCGTAAATCACCCAAGAAAAGCGAGCCTTTTTCCAGATGATCCAATATTCGTCCAGGAGTCCCGACCACAATTTCAGATCCATCCCTCAATGATTTAAGTTGAGGACGATAATCTTGACCGCCACAAAGCACGACAATTTTGGTCTGCTTACGATGCTTTGATAATGCTTCAAAATGAGCTGCAACTTGAATTGCAAGTTCTCGAGTTGGGGCTAAAACTAAGACTTGAGGTGTTTTTTGTGTTGCATCCAAACGCTCCAAAGCCGGAATAGCAAAAGCCGCTGTTTTTCCTGTCCCTGTTTGTGCCTGCCCTATCAAATCACGACCTTGTAATAGCCACGGAATGGTTTTTTTCTGAATAGGCGACGGGCTTGTAAAGCCTAAATCTTCATGTAAAGCTTTCAGTGTCGCTTCAGATAAATTGAGCTCAGTAAAGGTCGATATGTTTTGTTGCGATGAGGCATTGGCGTGTGTCATAGGTACTAAAAATCCATGTTTATCTACAAAAATAGTTCGCCATTTTAGCAAATTTTATATCTAAATGCACTCATTTTATTCTTTGATTCTGAATTTAATCTCAAAAAAGAGTCGAAAACCAGCTTTTTTGGCCTCTTCAGGCACATACTTTTTTCAAATTAAACTAAAGCGGCCAGCTGAGATGCTTGCGCAATGGCATGTCTTGCGTCTAACTCCAGGGCTTTATAGGCACCACCAATCAAATGAACCACACATCCTGCTGTTTTCAAGTCCTCATATCCATCTTGTAATGAAGTCTGACCGGCACAAATTACAATGGAATCAACTGCAAGAAGCTGTGGTTGACCTTCTACTTGAAGATGTAAGCCTGCATCATCAATACGCTCATAAGAAACACCGGAAAGCATTTTTACGCCATGGTGTTTAAGACTATAACGATGAATCCAACCGGTTGTTTTACCCAAACGCCGCCCCATTTTTTCTTTCTTACGCTGCAGCAAATAAACTGTACGAGAAGATTTGGCTGGAAGAGGCGTCTGAATACCACCTGCCGTAGAAAAAGAAAAATCAATTCCCCATTCCTGGCAAAACTCTTCTTTGGTTTGTGTTTTACTCACCAACCATTCGGCAACATCAAATCCAATTCCACCCGCACCAATGATGGCAACCCGCTCGCCAGGAATACGTCCTCCGCTAATCACATCCCAATACGTCATGACAGAAGGATGATCAATGCCTTGAATATCAGGAATGCGCGGAATGACGCCAGTTGCAATCACGACTTCATCAAAAGTTTTTAAAATATCGAATGAAGGGGTGGTATTCAAATGCACAACAACTCCATGCCGCTCAAGCTGAGTCGCATAATAAGTCAAGGTATGTTCGAAATCTTCTTTTCCCGGTATTTTTTTAGCGAGATTAAACTGCCCACCGATTTGTGAGCTTTTTTCAAATAGGGTAATCTGATGTCCACGTAAAGCCGCAACACTCGAAAATGCAAGACCAGCAGGCCCAGCACCCACTACTGCAATCCGTTTTGGTGAACTGGAGGCGGCATAAATTAATGATGTTTCGTGACAAGCACGAGGATTGACCAAACATGATGCTGTTTTATTGACAAAAACACGATCCAAACACGCTTGATTGCACGCAATGCAAACATTGATGGCAGAAACATCTCCGAGCTTTGCTTTGTGCACAAACTCAGGATCAGCCAAAAATGGTCTTGCCATAGAAACAACATCGGCGCAACCACTGGCTAGTACTGATTCACAAATTTCTGGCGTATTGATTCGATTAGAGGTAATAAGAGGCACATTGACATGTGGCTTTAAACGCTGGGTCAAAGTCGAAAACAAAGCGGGGGGAACCATCGTCGCTATCGTAGGAATGCGAGCTTCATGCCAGCCAATTCCGGTATTAATAAGCGTGGCCCCAGCCTCTTCTATGGCTTTTGCAAGCCAAACAATTTCAGACCAAAGACTCCCCTCGGGAATCAAATCCAGCATCGACAACCGATAAATCAGAATAAACGAAGGACCAACAGCCGCTCTAACAGCCCGAACCACTTCTATCGCAAAGCGTGCACGATGCTCAAAGTCCCCTCCCCACTCATCCGTACGATGATTGGTTTTTTTTACCAAAAATTGATTGATGAGATACCCTTCGCTTCCCATGATTTCGACTCCATCATAGCCCGCCTCCTGAGCCAAAGAAGCACAGCGAGCAAAATGAGCGATTGTTTTCCGAACCCCCCAGCGGGTCATGGGCCATGGGGTAAAAGGGCTAATGGGTGATTTGAGACGAGAAGGTGCGACCACTAAAGGATGATAGCCATAACGTCCTGCATGCAAAATCTGCAAAGCAATTTTTCCGCCACCCTCATGCACGGCATGCGTAACGACTTGATGTCGCTGCATTTCCCGAGTTGTACTTAATTTTGCGGAAAAAGGGGCCAGACGACCGGCTCGATTGGGAGCAAATCCTCCTGTGACAATCAGTCCTGCATCCGTTCGCTCTCGATAAAAAGCCGCAAGACGAGAAAGACTATCCTTGTCTTCCTCTAATCCTGTATGCATCGAACCCATCATGATGCGATTTTTTAAAGAAGTAAAGCCCAAATCAAGAGGCTTAAAAATCGACTTAAACGGTGTATTATCGACAACCAACTCCATGGCTTTGTCTACCTGTGTAATTTATCCTACATAAAAATGAGCGCGTCTACCGACTCTTTCTGCTCGTGAATGCGGGTGAGCATGATGGTTTGTTCGCACAAACAATTGTGTGAAATATAACCGCCCTTGGCCATCTCTTACGATGCCAATACCCGTTGTGTCATAGCGCCCCTCAATATTGTGGCGATGACCTGCACTTTTGATCCAACCATCTACTACAATTTTTGCTGTTTTGTAATGATAAGCGACATTTTCAGCACCTCCTTCGATGTCTTGAATATCTCGATGAAGATGAGTCATGCGTCGCTGAAAACCATCATGTCCGAAAGGAACCTGGTGCTTCGCCATTTCAAGGCTGTGTTGACGCGCCTGTTGATTTGCGGCTTCATTCATGACCAAGGGACGTAAACCATGAGATACACGGTACTGATTCACGTACGCAAAAACTTCTTGTTCGATTTGTTTAGTCGGAACATCATGCTGATGAACTTCAGCTTGGCTCGCAAGAGCCGAGCCCAACAAAAATAAGCCAAGAAAAAAAGAGCAATATTTAAATTTCATAACCTACCTCTTATGAAAAAATGTCTTTGATGACAATCGTCGAGTCTCGCTCCGGACCTGTTGAAAGCATATGCACAGGCACACCAAGCAACTCTTCCAAACGTTTGACATAATCTTTGGCTTCTTTAGGCAGCGCCTCCAAACTGGTTACATCCGCAGTTGAGGTGGACCAGCCAGGCATTTCTTCATAAATCGGTGTCAAATGATCAAAACCTGCTGCAGATGCAGGTGGGTAGTCGACTTTATTTCCAGCAGCATCTTGATAGCCCACTGCAATCTTGACCGTCTTTAGACCATCTAAAACATCAAGCTTTGTGAGACACAATCCAGAAATACTATTCAGCTGAATTGAGCGTCTTAATAAGGCTGCATCAAACCAACCGCAACGCCGAGGACGCCCCGTGACCGCCCCAAACTCATGTCCTCGAGAAGCAAGATGCTGACCAACTTCATCGTGAAGCTCAGTCGGGAAAGGACCACTTCCCACTCGCGTGGTATACGCTTTGACCACACCTAACACATAGTCAAGATATAGAGGTCCAAAGCCAGCACCGTTGCATACACTGCCCACACAAGTATTCGATGAAGTAACAAAAGGATATGTACCATGATCAATATCCAGGTAAATCCCTTGAGCGCCCTCGAACAAAATGGGGTCGTTTGCTTGACGATGCTGATGAAGACAAGTCGTCACATCTATCGCCATTTCTTTTAAACGAGACTGCCAAACTTGAGACGCATCCAAAATCGCATCAAAAGAAACAGGCTCTTGTTGATAATAATTTGTCAGTAAAAAATTATGATATTCCAAAAGAGCTGATAGTTTATTTGCCCAATCGGAACGAAACAAATCTCCAACCTTGAGCGCTCTTCTAGCAATTTTGTCTTCGTAAGCCGGCCCAATTCCACGACCAGTTGTGCCAATTGCTGCTTGTCCTTGACGCGCTTCTCGTGCTTTGTCTAATGCAACATGAGATGCAAGTACCAAAGGCGACGCAAGGCTAACAAATAGGCGAGAAGCGACTTGTATACCCTTTGCTTCCAACTCATCGATTTCACCCAACAAGGCTTCGGGAGAGACAACGACACCATTTCCGATGTAGCACTTGGAATCTGGCCTTAAAATTCCCGATGGAATCAAACGCAAAACTGTTTTTTCACCTTTAATTTTTAAAGTGTGTCCAGCATTATGCCCGCCTTGATAGCGAACGACTACACGCGCTTTTTCTGTCAATAAATCGACGATTTTACCTTTACCTTCATCACCCCATTGGGTACCAACTACAACAACATTTTTACTCATAATAAACTCTTATAAACTCAATGACTGGGCGCACTCAACGGTGAGGCACCATTTTTAAAATAATGGAAAAACGCACTACTTTGATCCAAGACCAAAATATCTTCTTTGCGAGAAAAACTATTCATGTATGCGTTTAAGCTACGATAAAAGGCAAAGAATTCTGCATTTTTATTGTATGCATCTGCATAAATTTGTGCTGCCTTAGCCTTCCCTGCAGCTCTTGTTCTTTGTCCCTCGCTCCGTGCCTTTGCAAGCAAAACCGTAACCTTGGCATCAGCGGATGCTTGTATTGCCTCGGCCTCAGCATGTCCATCTGCACGATGTCGATTTGCTATTTTTTGCATATCAGCACGCATGCGTTGATAAATGGCATTGCTTGTATTTGCCGGCAACTCTATGCCTTTGATTCGAACATCAACGACATGAATGCCCAGCTGACTGGCCTGTTGCTCTGCATGCGCACGCAACATTTCAGTTAAATTGTGTCGCCCCCCTGAAACAAGCTCAGAGATGGTTCTTCGTCCAAACTCTGCTCGAAGTGAAGTATTCAATTGCTGCTCGAGTAGTGTGTCTGCTTTAAATTGATTGCCTCCTGTCGCTTTGAAATAGCGCGCCAGGTCTTCAATTTTCCACTTGACATAATAATCCACAATAACGTCTTTTTTCTCTTTGGTCACGATGCGAGAAGATTTAATGTCAAGAGTCTGCATTCGCGTATCAAAAGTTCGGACCGTTTCTATCAACGGCAACTTAAGATGCAATCCAGGTCCTAAAACACGAACCTTATCTGTTGATGATTCACTCACAAGACGTCCCAAACGCAGCAAAATCGCATGACGTCCCTCTGTAATTGTAAACAAGCTCATCAAAAAAAGCATCACTGCGACCAAAACGACCGTTCCCAATGCGACAATACGAGTTTCTCTCATGAGTCAGTCCTCCCTAAAGGCTCTAGCGGACGGACTGTTTCTCGCCCACTCAATAAAGCGCTCTCTTTCTCTGAAGAAGTTTTTGGTGTCACGCTGCGCATCGGCACATCAACAGCGGTTTCTGAATGCGAATTCAGCCATTTTTCTAAGGGCAAATAAAGCATTTGTGCAGATTTCGTATCGACAATCAACTTACTTGTCTGCTGCATGACATGTTCCATCATGTCCATGTACATCCGTTCACTTGTCACCCGAGGAGAGCGTGTATATTCAGGCAACAGTGCTAAAAACTCTGCAACCTCACCTTCTGCACGCAACACCACCTGCTCCTCAAAAGCACGAGACTCTTCTAGAATACGTTTTGCGTTTCCTTCTGCAATTGGGACAACGCTCGCCTCATAAGCACGGGCCTGTTCTTTAAAACGTTTTTCGTCTTCCTGAGCTTTAATGGCATCGTCGAAAGCGTCTTGTACATTTTCAGGAGCTCGAGCAGGCTGAGGAGAAACGTTCACAATCACAATGCCTGTCTGATAACTGTCTAAAATTGCACTCAGTGTTTCCTGGACACTACTTCCCCAGGCTTCTCGACCTTCGGTGATGATCTGATCAAGTCGCGTGCTGCCAACAACTTGTCTCAATGCACTCGATGTAGCCTGTTCTAAACTTTCTTCAGGATCAGCGACATTAAACAAATACGCTTGTAAATCACCAATTCGATATTGGACAACCAACGAAACAGAAACTAAGTTTTCGTCTTTTGTCAGCATTTGTGCGGCATAAGAGTAATCTGAAACACGCTCAACATTGGCGACAATTTTTGACTCAATAAATCGAGGAATCCAATGAGGACCAGGGCCAACTGTTTCAACATAACGCCCGAAGCGCAAGACAACCGCTTGTTCAGCAGGATCAACAATGAATACGCCAGAAATTGCCCATAGCAAAAACACAATACCCAAAAAGAGCGAGAAAAAAGGCCCTGTGGAAGAGGCTTTTTTATCCGAAGAACCAGATGGCTCGTTTTTCCCCGTCATGGCTTTCTTTAGTTTTGCATGAAAACGTTTCAATGCCTCATCAAGGTCGGGAGGAGATTTCCCGCGCCATGGATCATTTTCATCACCGGACTCCCATCCCATTATTAAACTCCAGACTGAAAAAAGAAAACTACAATTTTATGGTTGTTCCTTTATTTAAGCAAGCTCTTCGTGATTTTAGGTGCAAAATCGTTTTTTCAAAACACCACGAAGCGCTCACGTAAATCTCACTACTTCGGTTGTATCAAAGTTTTTTCCGCCTCATTTGAGCGAGCCAAAGGCGTAGGTGCCTCATCAAAAGGAAGCACCAGTGTGGGCATACTCGGCTCACGAAACAGACGATGAGGGTTTGGCTCAGGAATTCTGACCGGACTAATCGAGATGAGCGGTCTTAACCCTTGAGGAGAAGGAGGCTCCATTTCAGCAATGCAGGATGGGTGGTTGGTATAATGAATTCCCGATTGAGTCATACTAAAAGCAAGCAACTCCCATACTATTTTTTGCTTTTCTTCAACTGTCCAGGTTGCTGCTTGCTGCTCCAAACGCTCCAAAAGCTCCACTTCTTTTTGAGGTACATTTTCATCAACAAAAATAGGCCCTGAAATAGAAATCACCTCTTCAGAAGTAGTCTTTAAGTCCTGTACATCGTTCGAATACACGGATAATCCGAAAGCATCAAGTCCACCAAACTTTTCTAATCGCGCACGCGTCGCGTTACAAATATGCGGCAGCCTCTTGAAGAAGCCAATTTCTATTTTCAGATGATGAAAATATAACTCCTCAAAACCTTGATAAATAGAGGGATCAGTGAATACTCGTTCTAAGTGCAGCTGTAAATTTTCCGGATGATCACGGTATACACATTGTCCTTCTCGAATGTAATCACGCAAGCGCTGCGCCTCTTCGAGAGTCCCATTGAGCTCGAGCTCCATTTCAACTTGGGAAATTTTCATGACGACTGCGACATAAAAATTAAATTCAAAGGATTTTTCAGGATAGTAAAGTAAAGAGGAGTTGGACCTTAAAAAATTAGCAAAGAGAGAGTCTTTTATTTGTAATAAATCATCAAGCGTTGTGTCTCGCATGTCATACTCGCCTTCCATCATTTTTTGAGAGCAAAAACTCGCCTTATCGGCAATACTCAAAACCTCTGTCGCAATCCAAAGAAAAGAGATTAAACGTTCATTTTGGACGGGTTTAAGCGAAAGCTTCAATACCTGACGCAGCTCATCTGAAATTTGAGACAGGTTAAACATGGTATTGGGTGCAAACAAGACCGTTGTTCCAGGCCCAATCAGCAAAGGAAATACGAATTTCA
This sequence comes from uncultured Legionella sp., assembly GCA_964513205.1. Lineage (GTDB taxonomy): Bacteria > Pseudomonadota > Gammaproteobacteria > Legionellales > Legionellaceae > JAGVJT01. The sequence goes on from CAZELP010000003.1 coordinate 71,959, forward strand.
AAAAAGCAATCAGAGGTGCATTTTTCTTTTGATCTCCAAGATAGAGCCCCATTTCTTCTATCACGACCTGAGCCAGGTGCTCAGCCGTATCTTCTTCTGCTGTTGTCGCATCACCCGCTTTACGAATGTGAGTTTTCGACCATTGGATACAATCATGGTATTTAGCAGCCGTTAACAATATAAATCTCAAAAATTGACTCACAGGATCAGAACCTGTAAATAGAGCCAAACAATCGGCACCAAGACGTGTTCTCATGGTGACTTCAAGTCCATGAAAACCATTATGATAAGTTAGCTTCAAGGAATGCGTTTGATCAGAAATTTCTTTCCAAAGTCGTTGATATAACTTTTCTGTCAAATCTGGGAAAAGTATGGGGTTTTCTTTTAAATATCCATCCAGATACTCCATCAATCCTGGTGGTAAACAAGACTCCATTTCAAAAAGTCTTAATATAAAACCGATATTTTTATGTAAGCAAATACCATACTCTGTATGGTACATCTGTAGATATTTCCCTAAACTTTCAAAAACACCTGGATTAGCGACGTTCAAGCCAATCAAAAACGTCTTACGCGCTTCATCCAAGGGATAGCCGGAGTGTTGGAATGAATCCATTAACTGTTCAAAGTTCATAATGCCCCTTTATCTTTGGATAAAAATTATTATTTGTGCTTATTTCACCAAATCACGCTTCTCATCAGAGAAACATATCTCGAATCATCACAGACCAAACAACGACTTGCATTTACTCATCCGTTTCCATAGTATCAGAGAGTAAACTGCATTTACTAATCAATACACAAAGGAGAGCAAATGTCATTAAAATCTGAAGTATTTGATACCGCTGATGCAACGCCTCCTCATCAAATGAAAGAGGAATACAAAGCGCCTTCTCTGAACAAAATATACGCAGAAGATATGCTGGGCGGCTATCAACAGCACGGACCAGAAGCTTCTGGAGGTATTTTATTCGGCTCTTAAAAGTTATCTTCGTAAAAGAAGTATCAGGGTCTGGTAACAAATCCTGAACTGAAAACTCGAAATACATATTTTAAAGAATTTGGCGGAGAGAGAGGGATTCGAACCCTCGATACGTTGCCGTATACACACTTTCCAGGCGTGCGCCTTCGACCGCTCGGCCATCTCTCCAAGAAGCGAGAGATTACCCGTTTTATGGACAGAAATCAATCGAAAATACACGAAGTGCCTTCACATATCTATCCATCTATAGGTATTATGGGGTTTTAAAATCTTTTGAGTCATACAATGCCTTTGAATACCCACATTGTAAAAAGCCGAATGCTTGAGATTCTGTCCTTGTCGAATCCATATGAAGAATATCAAATTCGTCTTTTAAACACCTCTAATTTAGACAAACTAATCGCACTTTACCCCCCTCGAAATAGCCAGGAAATACTCACGTATTTATGTGCTCTATTTTTTCATGGAAAAGATAACGAAGACAGAGTAATCAATATTCTGTTGCTCATGGGACCGATTACATATCCCGCCTCCGCGCAACTAGACAGACTCATGCTTCGACTTGCCATCGAACACAAAATGAAAAGAGTGGTGAATTATTTTTTTACCGTTAGACCTTATTTGAATACCGAACTGTTTTCAAAAGAAGATTTTGATGAAATCCCTTTCTTGCCTGCTCCAGCACCATCAAAAGAAATCAGCCTAAAACAAGAAAAAGATAAAATTGATGACATCCTTTCAAAAGAAAATTTTCAGATTTTACAAGAAGCAGCCATGCATGGGGATCTTGTCATATTTAATACCCTCATTCGCGAACTGTCTTCGAATAGCGTAGATGCACTCAAATCCAATCCAGAAAAATTACAAGTTATTTTTTATCATGCAGCGCACAATGGACATATCGCGATAGTCGGTCGCATTTTTGAGTTATTTCGAAAAAATCGTACTCAAATGGTACAATTTGACAACTTCAAGATTTTTTACACCGCAGCAGCTCAAGGAAATCTCGAACTACTTAGAGTTCTCACTACCACAATCGCAAAAAATGATGTCATTCGAATGGTTGAGGCACAAGGCGTTTCAGCGTTAGAAGCGGCAAGAATAAACAGAAACTTGGATGTCATTCTATTTTTAATTAGTTTTCCAAAGCTCGCACTTTACGCGAGAAACAATGAGGAATATACACCGCTATTAGCTCCGCTACCCACTCAGCCCCAAAAAAAATCGCGCCCAACATATTTTTTTCAAAGCAATGAACGGTTGGATACAGATGGAGCATTAACGACAACAAAGCCCAATCGTTTCTTTTGAAAAAACAGAATCATCATCATAAAAAGAGACAATGGAGGCGAAAGTTTTGCTGGCCATCCCCAATCTAATGACCAGGCAGAAATCGTATCGAGAACAAGCAAGGTCATATTGATTAGAAGAAACTCTCGACTCACCGCGTCGCCTATGTGTGATCGCATATTTTTAAAAATTTGAGGCAGAGTATACATTTGATAGCAAACTCGAGAGATAAAGCCCACAATCAAAATAGAGCGAGTCGACAATGCTTGTTGTTGGACCAAGAAAAAGTAAAAAATACTCCCCACCATTGTGATCGTGAGTAAACCATTCACCAAAAGCTTTGACCCATCACGTTCAGCATAAAACAAACGACTCAACTGAATATGCTGTATTGATAAAATGAAGAGAGACACGATAGAAACAGCCTTATATTGCCACTGTAAATCATTGGCAAAACCATAAAACAAATCAAACCAAACCCCTGTATAAAGCACCCAGTGCATGAAGGGGCTGAGATGTTTAAGGTGACTTAATTTTCGGTTATGATGGATTTGAGGGATAAAAACAAATAAATATAAAACAAAGGCTATATTTAAGCTCATCATCCCAAGCGTGTGAATCGTCATTCAAAAATCCTTGCTTCAAATGATGAACCACGATAGGCATCATCCCAAAAAAACCACTCGAGCATACTCGCACGACGAAAAGCAGCACGCATTTTTTCTTGTATGTCGAGCGACGCAGAAGAAGCCAACACGTTCATTACGTCAACAATGGAATCAACAGCCTCTTTGAACGAAGGACTAGCGTAAGCATCGATCCATATATCAAATGGGTTGGGTTTGATCGCTATTTTAGCAATATACTCTCCAACAATTTGATAAATCCAAAAGCAAGGGACCAAGCTGGCAACCGCTTCCTCAATTGTTCCTAATGCGGCCATACTCAGTAAATAATGCGTATATGCAAAACAAGCAGGATTTTTGTCAACAGACCATAAGCCTTGATGACGTGTTAAATAACGATGATGTAATTCGCGTTCAGCCTCAATTGCGCCCAAAGCAAGCTTTAAAAAACAACTTGAAAAATCATGTGGTAAACGAGCAGAAACCAAGGTCAACGCCTTTGAAAAATCAATTAAATAAAGAGAATCTTGTCTCAAATATTCAAGAAATTGTGCTTGAGACAACGTGCCTTTCGCCAAAGACTGTTGAAAAGGATGAGAAAATATGGCTTCAATCACAGGAGAAACATCTTCTGTCATGGTTTGAAAAATCATGCCTGCCCTCTTTTCGTCGAGTAAGAAGATTGAACACCAATGACTTCTGCAAGTGAACGCACTAAACCCGGTCCTTCATAAATCAATCCTGTATATATCTGAATCAAATCGGCGCCGGCAGCCATTCGTTCACGCGCTAAATCTGGATTATCAATCCCTCCAGAAGCAATAATCGCCATTGATTGTCCAACTTCTTGACGAATCAGCTTGACGCATGCACTTGCTCGAGAGGCCAAGGGCCTACCGCTTAAGCCGCCCACTTCAAGCCCATGAGGCAGATCATGCACCAACTCACGACTGACGCTTGTGTTGGTTGCGACCACACCATCAATCCCCAAAGAGACAAGGACATGCGCCATTCGTTTCAATTCCTCATCAGATTCATCAGGAGACAACTTCACAACAAGCGGCACGTGTTTGCCGTGAACATCAGCCAAATAACGCTGTTGCTCTCGCAATGTACTCATGAGCATAAAAAAGTATTCTGCTTTTTGCAGATCGCGTAAATTTGGCATATTGGGAGAAGAAATATTGATGGTAAAGTAAGAAGCATAAGGATAGAGCTTTTGCATACAAATGACATAATCACCACTGGCATCTTCAAGCGGCGTTTCTTTATTTTTTGCGATATTGATCCCAAGGACGCCTCGGTAAGTCGTCTGTTTAAGGCGTTCGATTAATGCATCCACACCACGATTACAAAATCCCATTCGATTAATCAACGCATGAGCTTCTGTGAGACGAAAAAGACGCGGCTTCATATTGCCTTTTTCAGGATAAGGTGTCACCCCTCCAACCTCAATAAAAGCAAATTGGAGCTTCGAAAGTGCATCCAAATAAAGCGCATTGGTATCAAAACCAGCGGAAAGACCGACTGCATGAGGAAACTCAATGCCCATTATTGTTCTCGGTTCTCCTTTTATTTTTGGAAAAAATAAAGCAGGCGTATACGATAACAAACGTAACGCCATGTGATGCGCCTTCTCTGGCTCTATATGCCAAAATAATGAACGTAAAAAACGATACATAAACACTCCAAATGGCTGTACAATTATTTTTTAAATTCGAGCCTAAAGTAGATTTTCAACACAGGCAAAGTTATGTTATCTTTAGCGCCTCGATGATATCGATCGATATACGCAACGAGTTTACCCTAAAAGAGAGAACAAAACATCAGTGAGCACACAGGTCAAAACCTCTCCTCCACGTGAAGGGGAATTTCATCGTGCGTTAAAAGACCGCCACGTCCAGTTGATTGCGCTTGGAGGGGTGATTGGGTCTGGATATTTTTTGGGAACAGGAGCCGTCATCCATAACGTGGGTCCCTCGGTCTGCTTCGCCTATCTTTTAGGCGGTCTCATTGTTTATTTAACCATGCTTTGCTTAGGTGAGTTGGCCGTTGCGATTCCTATTTCTGGCTCCTTTATCAACTACACCGCTGATTTCATTTCACCTTCTTTGGCGTGTGGCGTTGGTTGGTCTTACTGGATTAGTTGGGTCGCTTATATCCCGGCAGAATGCTTAGCTGGTGGTATTATTATGGAATATTTTACCGGCATAAACAGCTATGTCTGGGCCGTAGGATTTGGTTTTTTAATCACATACACGAATGTTGTGAAAGTTGGAACTTTTGGCGAAATTGAGTTTTGGCTAGCGCTGACAAAAGTGCTTGCGCTTTTTGCCTTCATCATTTTGGCGACGTTAATATTTTTTGGCGTCATCGGAAAGCCTCACGCTGAATTTATTGGCGGACGCTACTTTTTAGACAATGGAGGGCTGTTTCCAAACGGAGTCATGCCCTTCCTGACCGCCATGGTCTTGCTGCTTGTGAACTACCAAGGCTCAGAAATCATTGGCCTTGCAGCTGGAGAATCGATTGACCCTGCCCGCATGATTCCAAGAGCCATCAGAAACGTCACGTTTCGTATCTTATTCATTTACATTGTCCCTATTTTTTGTTTGGTTTTAATTTTCCCTTGGCAAAAGGCAGACTTGGCCAACTCCGTTTTTGCAGAGGCTCTGCAGTTCCACGGGCAAAAATGGGCGGGAATAGTGACTAGTCTCGTCACACTTTGTGCAACTTTATCATGCTCTAATTCAGGCGTTTACGGCATTGTTCGTTCTTTGCATGCGCTTGCAAGAAACGGTATGGCACCACAACGTTTCGCCAAACTCAATCGAAATGCCGTGCCTCAAAATGCCGGTATTGCAACACTTTTATCCATTTGGATTTTGCTATTATTAAGCTACTTTTTTGGAAAATCGACGCTCTATATCGCATTGCTTTTAGTCTCCGGATTTACTGGAGCGATTGCATGGATCTCTTTATGCTGGGCTCAAATCAATTTTAGAAGACGTCTCATTCGTTCTGGTTACACTACAGCGGATTTACGATACAAGACACCAGGCTCGCCCTACACCGGCCTGCTTGCTATTTTTTTGATGCTCGCGTGCCTCGTGTTTCTCGGTCTAAATCAAGAAGGCAGTTATCGTATTGCGTTTTGGATGGGAGTCGCCATCATGCTCTTTCCGATGATAGTATACCGTCTGTTTGGAAGTCGAACACGACAACATGTACAAACACACTATCAGGAGCATACCCAGTTTCATGACCTGTTCCCTCCGAAATAAACGGAGATTTTGATGCGCTTTTTTTTATCCTTGGGACTGTTTTTTTGCTTCAATACAGCCGATGCCGCTACTCATCTTGACGCCTCAATTGATACACTCATTCAAAAAAAAATCCCAAATGCATCCGTCAGTATACTAATCCAAGAATTAGAATCAGGAAAAATTTGGTATGCCAAAAATCCGAACCAACTTCAAATGCTCGCCAGTAATACCAAACTTTTCACAGCAGCTGCGGCATTGCTGCACTTTCCTGAACAGACTCATTTTGATACTCAAATTTTATCTGATGGCTCGAATCTCTACTTTCAATTTAAAGGCTCTCCCGATCTGACCACATCTGATTTTTTGACGTTGCTCACAAAACTGGAAACACAATTTCCATCCCGAATCATAAATGGCAATATCATCATCGACCAGACTCGCTTTTCTCGTCCTTATTATTCAGATGGACTCTCTTATGATGATTTTGGATGGTACTTTGCAGCTCCTACAAGCGCACTGATACTCGACGGGAACTCCGTTTCTTCCACATGGAAAACATCTAAACAAATTCATGGGCCGGTTCAAATTGACACCCACCACAATCAGGCTCTAACACTCATTAACAATCTACAAACCGCTTCACACGAAGAGGCAACACAACACTGCACGCTTAATATCGAGCAATATTCAAATAATACACTGAGAGTATATGGATGTGTTGAACAAACAAGCACGCCTTATACCATGCGTCTGGCTATATCAGAGCCTATTCTATATGCAAAAAAATTAATCCAATCATCACTAAAAGCATCGCGCATCAAGATTAAAGGGAAAATTATTGAAGGGAGAACACCTCCTCATCTTAAACTTATCGCACGCTTTGAAAGTAAACCCATTGCCAATCTAGTTCAGCATATGCTCCTACATTCAGATAATTTATATGCAGACAACATAGCCAAACAACTCGGTTTTTCAGTCCGACACCATGGAACATACAAGGAAGGAATGTTTGCAATCAAAGAAATTTTACGCGCACAGACTCACCTGAATTTTCAACAAATTAAACTTCGTGATGGCGCGGGGACACGCTATAACCTTTCCAACGCACAACAAATGGTGACATTACTAAAGGACATGTACAAAAAACCACACTTAAAAGACAAATGGTTAAGCGCATTGCCTGTTGCAGGTGTATCAGGAACGCTGCAAAACTGGGGGAAAAATACTGCGCTTGAAAAACATGTCTTTGCAAAAACAGGCTCAATGCAAGACATTTCGACACTGTCAGGCTATCTGATATTACCCAATAAGCCTGTTTTTGTTTTTTCTATTTTAGTGAATCATTTTAATATTCCACTTGAAGATGTTCGTCAGTTTGAAGCAGAAGTACTTAAACACATGATCACTGCGCAAATCGGTTAGCTTCTTGGCGCGTCGCCAATTTTCGGCTAAAAAGATTCAGACATAATCCAGACAAAACCATTAAACTTGCTGATATTTTCCAAGGATAAAGCACCTCATCAAACACCCACACCGATCCAAATAGAGCAAAAATAGGCACAAGAAAAGTAAAGGGTGCCAACATGCTCATGGGATATCGGCTCAGTAACCAATTCCAAAGACCATACCCAAACCAAGTCGATGCATACGTGATATATAAAACAGAAATAATCGCTCTGAAGGATATTTGTCGAAGCTGATAGATACTATCCATCCCCTCAAACGCTATCAAACAAGCCAAAAGTGGGATAAATGCAATAAAACTCCCCCAAACAACCAGAGAAATTGCGTCAACCGATCCAATTTTTTTTATCAACAAAGAGCCAATCCCCCAAGAAAATGAGGCACAAATGATCAAGAATAATCCACTTGCAGAAACATCTCCGCCCAAATGGGCAAACACCATTGCAATACCTAAAAAAGCAACAAAAGCCCCTATGATTTGCCAAATAATGACCTGCTCTTTGAGAAAGATAACTGCAAAAAAAAGACCAAAAAACACCTGGACTTGAACAATTAATCCCGCAAGACCTGGACTAACACCGGCTTTAATACCAGCAAATAAAAATAAAAATTGTAAAGCGAAAATAAATATCGCATATCCCATCAAAAGAAAAAAAGAAGTTTTAGGCGGTTTGAAGAAAAAAATTGCCGGGAAAGAAGCCAAAAAAAATCGAAGCACACACAACATCATGGGGGAAACGTCATTCAAAGCAAATTGAACAAAAATAAAATTTAGCCCCCAAATGACCGCCAATAAAAAAGCACATAAAACATGAAAAGCCTGCATAAAATCCTCTTATGAAAGAGCTGATTTCTCACCTTTAAATAAAGCAACACACCCTATGATTTGTACATCAACATTAATTAAGTGTTGATTGAGTATATCAAGCAAAGCCAGTTGTGTATCATAACGATTTGAAAAAACATGCTTCTGGTTGTAGCTGCGCATTAAAAATCGACTTAAAGGCGTATGAAAATGCTCATCAGCTAAAATTGTCGCTCCAAATAAAACTCCCCCGGGTTTAAGCATTCGAACCAAATGCTTCAGCACAATTGACTTTGCATACATTGAGCCGGGTAGACAATGCAACAGATAATTTGCTGAAATGGAATTAAACTGCTCATCTAAGGTCGATTTTATTTTGAATACATCGTCATGATAAAGCGTGGGAGAAAGGCGCTGAACTGCTCGAGCAGCCCATTTTAAACACAGAGGATTTGCATCCATCAAGGCCAATCTGCTATCTTCTGGCCAATGATTATGCTTTAAATAGTAGCCAGAGCCCACCCCCACATCCAAATGACGCGAAGAAGTGTATTGAATATAGTGTTCTAATTGCTTTTTCTTAGTACAACGCCATATGAATCTATTGGAAAAATGAATCACAATCGCATCGTAAAAAAATAACAATAAACGATTATAAACTGCATATCCGGCTTCAATCTCTGAATCTGAAACATACAGTTCGGCCATGCGCTATACCTCCGCTAATAACTCACATCGGAACTCGGGTACAAGACTCTTCAACAAAATCAACAATTCCATATGCTGATGAGTACTACACGCAGAATTGATCATGCGTAATGTCTGAGTCAGCTCATTCCAATCGATCTCTCTAAATTTAGCTTTAAAAAGTTTTTCATGTTCTGTTTGTACCAGTTGCTCTGAAGGATGGAACAACTCCTCGAAAAGTTTCTCGCCAGGTCGCAAACCTGTGTATTGAATTTGAATATCTTTACCCGGAACTTTTCCTGCCAATCGAATCATTTGCTCAGCCAAATAACTGATTTTAATTGGCTCCCCCATATCCAGCACAAAAATTTCGCCGCCATTGCCATTGATCATTGCCTGCAAAATTAACTGCGACGCTTCTGGAATTGTCATAAAATAACGTTGGATATCAGGATGTGTTACCGTTAAAGGACCACCCTTCTCGAGTTGCTTTTGGAATAAAGGCACGACACTTCCAACTGAACCCAAAACATTCCCAAATCTTACCGTGATGAAATGAGTATCTGTCCGCGCATTTAAATTTTGACAATAGATTTCCGCGACACGTTTGGTTGTTCCCATGACATTAGTAGGATTTACTGCTTTATCCGTGGAAATCAAAATGAACTTCTTCGCACCAACATGCACGCTGGCCTCAGCAACAATTTGAGTACCAATGATGTTGTTTCGGACCGCAACACGAACTTGATTTTCAAGCATGGGAACATGCTTGTAAGCCGCCGCATGAAACACAATTTCAGGCTTAAGCTGACGGAAAAGGTCATTAATGGCCACGCTGTCGACCACACTGGTTAGCGAAACCTCTACCAAAAGCTCAGGGAAAACCTGACGCATTTCTTGCTCAATATTATATAAATTGTATTCATTATTATCTAAAAGACATAGTTTTTGTGGTTTTAAACGCGCAATTTGGCGACAAAGCTCAGAACCAATTGACCCGCCAGCCCCCGTCACAATGACACAATGAGATTCAATAAAAGAAGCAATCTTATCCCAACTGAGTTGAACCTGATCACGACCCAGTAAGTCTTCAATATCGACTTTGCGCAAGTCATTAACCTCTACATGCCCAGATGCCAAAGCCTGCAGACTGGGTAGCGTTCGAAATGGTATCGCACAAAGTTCGCAAAAATTCACAATACGACGCATTTCAGCTGAACCCGCAGAAGGAATCGCAATAAAAATTAAGTTGGCTTCACATTGAACAACCAGCTCAGGCAACTGAGCGGTGGTTCCCAAGACGCGTACACCATGCACTTCAAGTCCACGTTTGCTCTTCTGGTCATCCACAAAACCAACAGGAACATAAGCATTTGAACGCTTTAAATCTCTTACCAATCCTTCGCCAGCAAGACCGGCTCCGACAATCAAAACTCGCTTTGGTGGTTCTTTAGAAGAAGATTTGGACAAAAAATCATTATACCAACGCAGCAACAAGCGACCAGAACATAAAATACCCGTTGAGATCAAGGCATACAACGGAAAAATGGCACGAGGGACTGCATCGAGCAATGCGCATAAATACAAAACGGGTATCGCCAATAAAATCGCGGTAACAGTCGAACGTAAAATTCGGTCCAAATCACTGAGCGATGAAAATCGCCAAAGCCCACGATAGACTTTAAATCCGTAATAACAAGCGACTTGCACACACATGACACAAAACAAAGCGGCAAAAACACGAGGCGTCATACGTGAAAAAGCAGAAAAGTGGAGATTGTACTTCACCCAATATGCAAGAAACCAAGCCACAGGAATGGCTGCAACATCAAACAAAATATAAGGCAATTTTGCACGACATTTTTGAAAAAAAGCGCTGAACTTATCCATGATCACCAGAAAAAAGAATCCTTGTATGACTATACTATACCAGGAATAAAATGCATGACCAGTACATTTTAGATGTGTTTAAAATTTAATTTGTATGATAAAATAATGGATCCATTTATGAATTATTTTATTAATGAAAAAGAAAGTTGTCTATTTTTTATTTGATTTTGACGGTGTGCTGTCTTTGTATTTGAGTGATTTCAATGTCCGTTCGCCTGTTTATCAGAAAAGACGGAATGAGGTTCCAGAATATGGCCGAAATTTCTTTGATTTTTTTGCCAATCAAGTCTCCCAAACCATCGAAAATTGCATTACAGAAAGTCTTCAAGACCATCCAGAAGTTGTGCTCGCGATTGGCTCAGCTCGACAAACAAGAGCGGGTGAAAAATACAGCGCAAAAAAAAATAATCAAAATGGATTTTGTTTCACTCTCTATGCGGATTTAGCGCGTGAAAAGGGATGGCACTTTAATCCACTTTTACTTCCGGACTACGAACTAGCGTCTTTTGTTTTTGATAAAATTGGCAAAACAATGGGGCCACTTGAGTTGAATGAAGACAATAAGCATGTCTTCAAACCGGATTTGTTCTCAGACAACTTAGATTGGAAAAACGATCAATTATTAGAGGAACGTAAACAATCTCTATTTCAGATGCATCTCGAGTATCTACATCAACATTATCCGGCATCAGAATATGATGTGACACTTGAATTTTGGGATGATGAGAAAAAATACATCGACGGCTGCCACGATTACATTGAATGTCTTTCTGACTCAACGAAAAAAAATGATCGTTTTGCACGCAACACTCACTCTAATCCATATCGAATGATCACGCGTCATTTTGATTGGCAGACCATATTAAATGGCATTTCAAAAGAAATGAGAGCAAAAGATCAATTGGGTGAGAAGTTAAAGAACCATATCTATTCTGTTTCAATTGACCCGATTCAACCGAGACTAAGCGACCACTCTTTTTGGGTCACGACTGATTCTCCGCGCTCCATCACTAAGACATTAAGTATTTCTTCTGATGATGAACCCACATTGGAAAAACAGTCTATTCCTTATCAATGGATTGGGGTTGGAATTTCTCTAGCAATCGTTGGTTACTTGCTTTGGGGATCGAAATCAGAATCCAAAGACCTGCATAACCTCATACTCCCAAGCAACAAATGATCATTTTTTTGTAAAAAGAAGATACTGATATACCGTATGATTTGAGTCAAAATATTTCATTTGTTGGGTGAGTTGATAATCTGCCTTCATGTCAAGTTTCTGCTTTAAACATGCATCTGCTGGTGTATATTCAACGATACCATCATGAATCCAAGCAGTTAAAATAATGTAATCAGGAGAATGCTTCCATATCGTTTCACAGAAACTTAAATAGCGATTTTTCGAGCGATCATGCGCCATTTTTTGATTATTTAAGCAATAAGAATCAACAAAATGCAATGTGGGGTTTAGATAAGGCACAAGACCACTGTCTGCTAAAACGACTGTCTCATCCGACCTAGCATGTACCGCAAGCCAGGTTGAAAGCTTCATCCTCAACAACTCACCTTGAATAGGATTGATTGTATAAGCATGATATTGGGATAGTGTCATTTTCGGTATAAAAACAAGCAAAATAAAAGAGAAAAGATAAATCCATCGGCGCTCTTTGAATAAATGTACTATTCCGATCGTTGCTAACGGCAAAATCAGTGCCCAAGCGGGCAAAAATAAACGGTTATCAAAAGCCACCACAGGATCTGCGGTACTTAATAAAATTAAATAAAAAAAACTGGGTGAGATTAAAAATAGATACAACGGACGCAACTGACGCACGCTCAATAAAGAGAGAGTGCAACATAAGAAAGGCCAAACCAAAGCAAGATAGTGACGATCTAGAACCCCCAAAAATCTAAGATCGTGAGCCTTACAATAGACTGGATTGGGGAAAAGATAACCAAAATAAGAAAGACGCCAAATCAAATAAGGTATAAAAATAAAACTCCATACCCCCACCACAAGTGTCATTAGAGATTTAAAGTGACACGAAGGCCATAGAAAAAAACCAAAAATGAGGATTAAAAGACAGGACAAAGCCCCGCCCTCGGGTCTTGTCAAACTCAACAAGCCAAGCATGAACGCCGCCACAAAAACAGCTCTAAATGAAAAAGTGCGCAACCCTTTTAAAAGAAAAAACACACTGCACAATAAAATGGCCTCATACACAGTCGTTTCAAGACCACTTGCAGTCCAAATAATCTGTCCACGATAAGCCAGTAACCAAGCCAACGGAATTAAGGCATATCTCGAATGGGTGTGCATGGAGGTCAGGAAATACACTCCTATTCCTACGCCTAAAAGTCCACAAACACCCAAAAACTTAAGCACCCAAACCGGATCCAAATGCATGACCATGGAAAACCGCGCGATGAGTAGAAAGAGAAAATTGGAGTAGCCCTCAACAGGCATCTGATCGACGTTCCACACAATATTGCCGTGAGAAAGCCACTGGTTTGCATAGCGCAAAGTGATGTACATGTCATCGATTGTAAATGGCCAAATGGATCGCACTTGCAATACAAATCCATACAAGAAGATGACCATAAGCGCTGCAAAAAATAGCAGATGACGATGAATCGGATTTTTTATAGATGAAAAATAAGACAATCTCATCACGAAATCTCATTTTTTAAACAATTAAGCATACAATAACCCGAAATAAGACCATTTTAGACGCCTCATCCCCGTGACACAATAAGGCGGATCCGTTATGATTACAATCATTTTCACAACCGATGATCATCATGCGATCATTCTTTAAACGTTGCCTCAATTCGGTTATTCGTCGTGTTGGATTTGCTCGTTTATACGCACTCAAACAACGACTAGAAAAACATGAGAAACTCCATAATACCTTCATGAAATTTTTTATTTTTTACCCAGGGATACTACTTTATTTCGAGCAAAGGTCACATGAAAAAATTCTTTTCCCACACATGCCCAAGCATTTGGATATGACCTCTCGCGAAGTTCAACGACTATATCACGCGTTTGTCCATACGAGAGGTGAACATGCGAATTCTGATTGATTTGCAAGCTTGCCAATCACAAAGTGCAAATAGAGGCATCGGTCGATACAGCTTTTCTCTAGTTAATGCGATGATCAATCTCAATACCAAACATGAAATATTCATCGCCTTATCTGCAGCGTTTCCAGATACAATAGCGCCCCTACGTCAACATTTCTCAAAAATTATTCCGCAAGAGCAAATCGTAGTTTGGCATGCGCCTTTAGCACTCAACCGTTATCAAGAGGCAATCCCCGATCGAATTCATGCAATATCGGTACTCAAAGAAGCCTTTTTTGAGCAATTCAACCCAGATTTTATCTTGTTAACCAGCCTTTTCGAAGGATTTGGTGACAATGCCGTGACGAGTGTTAATTTACTCAAAACAAACCGACCGACTGCCATCATTTTGTACGACCTGATCCCCATGCTTTACCCTGAAACATATCTTTCAAATACAAAATTTAAATCGTACTACAATCAAAAATTAAGTGAACTAAAAAAAGCCAATCTTTTACTCTCGATTTCCGCTTCAGCAAAAAAAGAAGCCATCACACACTTAGACGAACTTCCAGCAGTTGAAATTATCAGTTCTGCAGCAGAAACACACTTCAAAAAATCAGAGCATTCAGACAAAGAAAAGAAAGATTTTTTAACACGATTTGGCTTAAACAAAGATTTTTTAATGTATACCGGCGGAATTGATCCAAGAAAAAATATAGATGGATTGATTAGTGCCTTTGCCAAACTCCCTCCCTCACTCCTTGAAAATCATCAGCTTGCAATTGTCTGTGCGATAAGACCAACCGACCGGGCTCGACTAACAGAACACATCAAAAAACAAGGCTTATCAGCAGAACATGTCGTCATGACAGGATTTGTGACAGAAGATGAGCTTGTTCTTTTATATAATTTTTGCAAAGCTTTTATTTTTCCTTCTTTCCACGAGGGTTTTGGTTTACCTATCCTTGAGGCTATGCAATGTGGTGCGCCGGTTATTGGCTCAAATTGTTCAAGCTTACCTGAAGCAATTGGTTATGAGGAAGCATTATTTGACCCCAAAGATAGAGTCTCAATTACAGAAAAAATTATAAAAGTCTTAACCGACGAAGAGTTTCGGAATAAGTTAATACAGCATGGAGAACACCAAGCCTCGCTATTTTCATGGTCAAAAACAGCACAAAAAACAGTGGAAGCACTGGAAAGATTCAAAAGCAATCAATCTCAACCCTGTTCACCCACTCAAAACAAAGAAAACGCTATTCTTTCTCAAAAAAAATCAAAACCAAAATTGGCTTTTGTCGCGCCCTGCACTGCAAACCCCAATCCCATAACCCAAAAAATTTGCATGCTATTACCTGAGCTTTCAAAATATTATGATGTCGATATCATCACCGATGAAGACAAAATAGAGCAAAAAATAGCAAAAAATTACTCCATTAAAAATGCCTCATGGTTCATTAAACATGCAAAGCACTATGCTCGTGTGCTTTATCACATTGGCAACTCCAAACAACACGCTTATCAAATTCAATGCATCAGAGTCATACCTGGTGTGATTGTTTTGCATGATTTTCATTTAAGAGAGCTTTTTCCAGAAACAGCAAAATCTACCGCACTTTATGACGCTCATGGTTACCAAGCATTAATAGCAGAACATGAAACATCAAACATATACCCTTGCAATTACATGTTTATTCAATCTGCTATTGGAGTAATCGTTCATTCGCAAGAAGCATTAAATCTTGGGAAAAAATGGTTTAATGAGCCTCATGATAAACCATGGTTTACCATTGCAGCCCAAGAGTTTTTGGAGGAGAAAGACGCGGCTCTTTATGCGCAATCTTATTACTCAGCAATTGAACAAAGTTATGATGTGCTGCAACCAGAAAAAATTATTAAAAATCTTCAGAAACTCTCACTCTCTCAAGAGGATTTATTAATTACATTAGAGAGTATGATTATTAATCAACCACCAAGAGCCATCAAACAGATTTTAATCGACACAACAAACTTAGAAAAAAATCATAAGAGTTATTGGGATAAAATCATTCAACTCATTCATAAGCCACCAAACGGATATCGTATAGAGCCCATTTATAAAAAACGCGCTGAACCATTTTTTCGTTACGCAAAAAAACAGACCATCAAGCACTTGCAACTGCCTACTCATTGCGAAAAAGATGATATCGTATCCACGCGAAAACAAGATATATATATCCCTCTTATAACACCTACACCAGAGCAAAAAGAACTATTTGAGACACTTGAGCGACGCGGAGTCGAACTAATTCTTCCAAACACCAATTGTTTTGCAACAGAAGTTTTGGCCTCTTCTCTTAAAAATCATTTTTTCGGCGCCTCATGAATACCTCAATAAAAAAAATGTTACCTTGGTTGTTGTTTTGCGTCATCATTTCGTGTGTATTTCTACTTTTTTTGAGTGAAAAAGCTATTTTTCAAAATTTTATTTTCGACTCAGATGATTTATACCTGCCCTCTTTGTTTAAAAATATATTTTCTCACAATGGAAGTATCCACGATTGGTATCTGACTCCGGCCCCCTATTTCTTTCCAGATTATCTCTTATTTGGAATAAGCTATGTTTTGACAAAAAAGATTCATTATCAAATGGCAATATATGCCTGTTTACAAATTACGCTGCTCTGGATTTGTCTCTATTTTCTATTCAAAAAAATGGTTGCCGCAGAAAGAAATCTCTCTTCAACTGATTTCTTAGAGTTACCCCGTTATATGGCCATATCGACAACCGCACTCTTATTGTGGCTTGCAACAAATCAGTCAATTTACAGTTATTTGTTGTTGAGCGCCAATCATTACGGAACATTTCTTGTCGAGGTGACATCAACCATCTTCATTTTAGATTACTTTCAGAAAGTAAACATAAATGCGATATCTAAAAAATATATTGTGTTGAGTGTTTTTATTCTCTCAATCATTATTACATACTCAGATTGCCTTTATATAGCTCAATACGTCGCGCCCATGTCGGCCGCTTATGTATGCTCCTCACTCACGATACGAGAAAAAAAGATAAAAGAATCTCTCGTGATCATCGCCATTTTAGTAGGAAGTTTTATTGGTTATAAGCTTTATCCTTTATTTCTAGCACATCCAACACGATACCCAAACCATCTTCACTTAAAACAATACATCATCAATTTTCCTTATATATCTGCAATCTTTCATAGAATGATGATTGGTATGCCTTTTGTGACACTTTATTTGAGTTTTTTTTATATTACACTTGTATTGTCTATCCCTTATCTAATCATTCAAAGAAAAAAAAGAGAGCTGTTGATTGCGTTGTTTCTTTTGTTTTCAGCAGGCAGCATTCTAAGTACACTGATATTTATTCGCCACTTTATCCCAGCAGATCGTTATTTTATTTCTTTTGTCAATTGGCCTATTATTTTCGGCGTTTATTTTCTTACAATTCGAATAAAAAAAATAAGTTACATGTTTAATCTATGCATTCTAACTTTGATCTTATTCTTCTTAGGATTAGAAATAAAAGGTCTTTTAGAAACAAACCATTTTCACAATCAATATAAGAACGCCGATGTTGTTTGCATCGATCGAGCATTAAACGCCTTTCCGGAACACAAATATGGTATTGCCCAATACTGGGATGCTAAATTTATTCAAGCTCATAGTGAACACGAACTCGTATTGGCGCAATATGATCGTCTTCTTAACGAACATCGTTGGATTACATCCTCAACTTTTTTTAGAAATGTTTATGATTTCGCCATTATCAATACCAATAGCCCTATAGACGAATATAAAATTCCACGAACCATAATCACGAGATATTCAGGAAAACCGCTGAAAACAATACATTGTGGAAATCATGATCTGCTTATTTACAATAAAGATAAACTAAAGACGAAATCAATTAGCAATGTGGGCGAAAAGGCTTTCTGGAGAGGCTGTGAACTTCCAACCAGGATTGGGACCATCTCTTCGCAATGCTCAATTGCATCCCAAAATACTCCTGTGGCAGGTTACCTAACATATGGTCCTTATCAATTACTTCCAGCTGGTGAATATCGATTCTCCATCGACTACAAAAGTGCAGGAGAGCCCAATGAACCGGTTGGGCGTATCGAAATTGCGATATCAACGAATAGTCCTCCACAAATACTGTCAACAGAACCTCTCATGAACACAAAAAATCATCACAACATGATAGATGGCAAATTTACTTTGCCAGAGGCTGATCATTTTGAAAAAATAGAAATTAGAACTTATATTGATAAAAATCAATCTGTAAAACTATATCGATTGGAGCTGGAACGAATTTTTTAGCAACAACAAAATCGATAGACACAGTGACAGCACACCAACTAAACCGGATTCAATTCATCAATAAAATAATGTGTGAGTCCATGTGTGGTTTTGAGATGCTCACCCAACGCGCGAATCCCCAGACGCTCTGTTGCATGATGACCACATGCAAAGTAATGCACCCCTAATTCTTTGGCCTGATGGTAAGTTCTTTCAGAAACCTCACCACTGATGTAAGCATCCACCCCGAGAGAAGCCGCGTCTTCAATAAAGTCTTGTGCGGCACCACTACACCACGCAATACGATGGATGTGTGTTTTATTTTCCGTTTCCAGATGAAGCGGTGGACGATGAAACGTCTTCTCCAATACAGAGCAGAAATCAGCAACAGGCAGTGGATGTTCAAGCGTACCAGACCAGAGCAAATCAGGATTTTTATTTCGACGATAAGAAACGGGATTGCGCACGTCCAACAAACGTCCAATACACGCATTGTTTCCTATATCAAGATGGCAATCGAGCGGCAGATGGAAAGCAAAGAGATTGAGATTATGATTTAATAAAGCTGCAATCCGAGTACGCTTGGCCCCCACAAGCACAGGGGCTTCACCACGCCAAAAAAAACCATGATGCACCAAAAGCGCATCGGCTTTATGCTCGATGGCCTTCAAAATAGAAGACAAAGAAGCACTGACCGCCGTACAAACCACGCGAATATCGTCTTTACCTTCTATCTGTAAGCCATTCGGCGCATAATCTTCAAAATTATGAATACTGAGATAAGTCTTTAGATAATGCTCAAGCTCATCGCGTTTCATATTTTAATCACGAACCCGCTTGATATCAGCGCCTAGAGCCGAAAACTTATTTTCGATACACTCATAGCCTCTATCAACATGATACACACGCTCAACAACAGTTTCGCCCTGAGCAACCAATCCTGCCAAAATCAGTCCTGCAGAAGCGCGTAGATCCGTTGCCATTACAGGTGCCCCGGTAAGGTAATCAGCGCCTGTAATATTTGCCGTATTGCCATTCAAGCGTATCTTCGCTCCCATACGCTGTAATTCTTGAACGTGCATAAAACGATTTTCAAAAATGGTTTCGACAACGGTAGATGTGCCACTGGCAACGGTGTTTATCGCCATCAATTGTGCTTGCATGTCTGTTGCCAATCCGGGATAAGGAGCAGTCGAAATGTCAAACGCCTCAGGACGAGCTCCGTGCATATCCAAATTGACCCAATCTTCACCCAAGGATAAAGTCGCGCCAGCCTCTTCAAACTTACAAAGCATAGACAACAAATTATCAGGTCGAACATGTCGAACCGTCACCTGTCCGCGAGTAATTGCCGCTGCAGCCAAATAAGTACCAGCCTCTATTCTGTCTGGCATGACAGTATATTCACCACCTTTCAATGATTCGACACCCTCAATCTCCATTGTATGAGTGCCTTCACCGCGAATTTTCGCTCCCATCTTTGTCAAGAAATGAGCAAGATCAACAACCTCAGGTTCTCTAGCCGCATTTTTAATGATGGTCTTCCCTTCCGCAAGCGCTGCAGCCATCATGATATTCTCAGTTCCTGTAACAGTGATCGTATCAAACATCAAGGTTTTACCTTGCAATCGTCCGTTTACTTTCGCCTTGATATAACCGTTTTTAACTTCAATTTCGGCTCCCATGGCTTTGAGTGCTTTCAAGTGAAGATCGACCGGACGGGTCCCAATGGCACAACCTCCAGGTAGAGAAACCTCTGCTTGCCCAAAACGGGCCAGCAAAGGACCCAGCACCAAAATTGAAGCACGCATGGTTTTTACAAGCTCATAAGGAGCTACATATTGATTGATTTCACTGGCATTAAAACAGCACGTATTCGTATCTTTTTGATCCAATTGAACACCCAGCTTTTTCAAAAGCTGCTTCATGGTTTCTACGTCTTTTAACACCGGAACATTATGCAAAGTGACATGATCTGTGGCGAGAATCGTTGCAGCAAGAATAGGCAATGCCGCATTTTTTGCACCAGAAATAATCACTTCACCAGATAATGGACGTCCACCGTGAATGACTAACTTATCCATGATTTTTCTCCCATTCTGCTACAGTCCATGTTTTCATTGTTATCGCATGCAATTGACCAGAAGTAATCCAATCACCCAACTGAGTATAAACCCATTGCTCACGTTTTATTCTTGATAACCCTTCAAAATGAGGGGAAACCAACGTCACTTGAAAATGGTAACCATCGCCCGTGACCTCAGCATGATGAACGCCAGGGGCATCTTTTAATCGCTTTGCGATTGCATCTATTGTTAAATCAGTCAACCTTTACTCCACAATGCTTGTATGCCACAAAAAGTGGCTAAATCAACGACAGAATCAGTCATGCCCTCTATGTCCAAATGTCGATTATCTTGCTGACAAAGACGCTTCGCCTCAATCAAAAAAGCTAAACCCGCACTATCACAATGAGAGATTTGACTCAAATCAATTGCAACAGACGGCGTTGTCGCTGTGCTCAAAAAAGCCTGAAAAGCAGACAAATTAGACATCACCGTTTGAAAAATCAACTGATTAGATGGCGTAAAGGTCATAGTATACATGTTAGGCCGCCATTTTGCGCTGTTTCATCTGTGAAATCAAGGCTTTCATGTCTGAATTTTGCAAAACCTGTCCAAATTGATTCCTGAAACTCTGCAGTAAGCTGACGCCTTCAACACTCAAATCATAAATTTTCCAAGCACCATCTTTTGTCACCAATGCATAACTCAAAGGAATGGATTGCCCATTATTGCGCTTGATCACGCTATTCACACGGGCAAACTTCCCACCGTCCACAGATTGCTGAGAAGAAAAACTGATGGTTTCTCCGGAGTATTCAGACAAAGGCGCAGAATAAGTCCGAATCACAAGATCCGTGAAAGCTGCTGTAAATTCCTGACGCTCTGCAGGCGAAGCCTTGCTCCAGGCATTTCGCCCTAAAACAGAACGAGACATCCCGACCACATCCACGTGTGGCAATAAATACTGCCGAACGGCGTGCTCGACAATGCTGTGATCTTGCTTGAGTTTCGCTTGATTGGCTTTAAGCGTCGTCATGATTTGACTTGCCGCTCCCTCAAGCATAGGGACAGCTGAATCAGCAGCCCAGGCAAAAGTCGCCCCCAAAAACCAGAATATCGTTAAAAACCTATAAACTTGTCGCATGACTCCACCTATTTATTGATAGAAAATAACAATTGCCCAATCAAGTTCTCAAGCACCATTGCTTCTTGTGTTTTTGCAATCACATCTCCCTGCGCTAAATAAGGGTGTGTTGATTCTGAGCTGTCAAATCCAGGCACAATGCTAACGTAATTTGATCCCAATAAACCTTCAGTTAAAATGCGTGCGGAAATATCATCGTACGGAAGAGACACGTCTGAACGCAACTTTAAAGTCACGGTTGCATTCAGTTGATTCGGTTGTAAGTTAATTTTGGAGACCTCTCCAATTCGAACGCCAGCAACAGTAACAGGCGCATGGACTTTTAACCCTCCAATGTTTACAAAATCAGCTTTTACTTCATAAGACTTTCCAAGCGAACTTGTGGAAAAACCGCTTACTTTTAAAACCAAAAAAAGCAGCGAGCACAAACCAAACAACATCAATAGTCCTACGCTGATGTCTATTCTTCGTTGTTTGTCCATTACCAATCTCCAATCATGACTGCTGTTAATAAGAAATCAAACCCTAAAACCGCGAGCGAACCAAACACAACTGAACGCGTGGTCGCACGGCTAATGCCTTCTGCGGTAGGCGTACACACAAAACCTTGAAAAACGGCAACCCAAACAACAAGAAAGCCAAATACAAGACTCTTTAACATGCCATTGACAACGTCCGTTCTCACATTTAATGCGCTCTGCATATTTGACCAAAAAGTTCCCGCATCAATCTGAAGCCACAAAACGCCGACACAATATCCACCAAAAATAGCAACAGCAGAAAAAATAAGCGCCAACACAGGGAGTCCAATTAATCCGGCCATAAATCGTGGATAAACCACGCGAGATAACGGATCAACTCCCATCATATCCATACTGGCAAGCTGTTCGGTTGCTTTCATAAGACCAATTTCAGCGGTCAAGGCTGAACCAGCACGCCCGGCAAAAAGAAGAGCGCTAATAACAGGACCAAGCTCTCGAATGACACTTAAAGCAAGCAGTTGCCCAAGCTCGCTGGTTGCACCAAATTTTTGTAAAGTATGAAATCCCTCTAAACCGACCACCATTCCAATAAAAAGCCCAGAGACCACAATGATCAAACAAGAAAGCACACCAACAAAATACAATTGATGCCACACGTCTCGCCACAAGTGTCGAAAATAAGGTTGCCTTAAAAAAACGTGACCTAGAAATCGACCGGAATACCCCAATGCTTCCATCGACAACAAGGTGTTACGCCCTAATCGTGCAATTGCATCAAGCATCAAGCAACTCCTCTAAATAAGTGCGAGCAGGATAATGAAACGGTACAATACCGTCTGCTTCGCCATGCATAAACTGCTTTGTTTGTGCATCAGTCGATGACTTCAATGCATCTGGAGTGCCATGTGCAATCACTTTTCCAGATGCCAAAAGATAGACATAATCTGCAATTGAACACGTCTCTTCAACATCGTGAGAAACAATGATAGTGGTGGTACCCAGCAACTGATTAATGCGTTTAATCAAACGAACTAAAACCCCCATGGAAATTGGATCTTGTCCCGTAAAAGGCTCGTCATACATCATGAGAGCAGGATCCAGTGCAATGGCACGAGCCAACGCAACGCGTCGAGCCATACCGCCAGATAGTTGAGCAGGCATCAGACTTGCGGTACCTCTTAAGCCAACTGACTCAAGCTTCATCAGTGCAATATCACGTATCATTGATTCACTAAGATTCGTATGCTCACGCAAGGGAAAAGCAACATTGTCAAAAACCGACAAGTGTGTAAACAACGCGCTGTTTTGAAAAAGAAGTCCCATTTTTTGACGTGCGCGGTTCAATGCAGTCTTAGATAACTTGTGGATACACTCGTCATTGACCCGAATGTCACCGGCATGAGGCTTTAACAAGCCACCAATCAATTGAAGTAATGTGGTTTTTCCACTGCCACTAGGCCCCATAATGGCCGTAATTTTTCCACGAGGAACAACAAGGTCAATGTCATCGAAAATGACCCGAGAATCCCTGGAAAAAATAAGATGGTTAACAACGACGCAATTATCGCTCATCAGGCATTTTTTTTAGTTGTTATGAGTTGAGTATACACCGCAGACTTCCATTTTTTCCACCGATTCCCAATAAAAAGCTTTTTTATAACATGACTTATTCAGCACATAAAAAATTACATCTTGTTTTTTTGATCGCATCAATTCAAAAAAACAGGTAAAATAAGATTTTTCATTACACTGATCGCGCCAAAATGGCGCAACAAGAGATTGAAAGATGCATAAAATAAACAATGACAAATGGTTTATTGCCACAAAAAAAAATGATGTCAACACCATCAAAAATCTTTTAAAAAATAATTTGAATATTGAAGTGCGAAATAAAAAACAACAAACGGCTCTTCACGTAGCCACTCAACACAATGCGCTTGAGGTTATTGAGCTTCTCATACAGCATCATTGTGACCTTGAAGCAAAAGACAAGGAACAACGAACAGCGCTCCATATTGCCGCTGAAAATGGCACAACCGAAGCTGCTGAAATTTTAATAAAAAATGGCAGTCACATTGAAGCCAAAATGTCAGATGGAGCCACGCCCATTATACATGCCGTAGGCAATAAAAAAAGACAGATGGTATTGCTTCTTTTGAAATCTGGAGCGAAAGTCGATGCCAAAGATGAATCCGGATGGAGTGTCATGCATTGGGCAGCTCACACAAATGATTTGCAAATAACCACCCTATTGTACCAACACAAGCGCCAACTGATTTTTTCTGTACTCTCGAACGGATTGGCACCTTTGCACATGGCTGAGTCTCCTAAAATGGTCAAAAAACTCATCGCATTAGGAACACCAGTTGATCTAATCATGAAGGAAGATCAAAACACGCCACTTATCGAAGCTGTTTATCAAGCTCAGGTGGCCGTTGCCATTTGTTTGGTGAACCAAGGCGCCAACATTTTGTATGTGAATGAGAAAGGGCAATCGGCATTTTCGCTTTCAAAAATAACCTCGCTTGAGCTGTATTCATTTTTTGAAAAAATCGTTTCTCCTGTAAAAAACAAGTCTCAAAGACTTGTGCGTACTCAAGTTGCTTTTGAAAAGAACGATACAATGGCGCTTTCATTGAAAAAAAACGGAATTGACAGGCAATTGATTCAAACACATGCAAGTAGACGTGTTGATTTGTTTTTCTATACGCTGATCGCATACTACAACTCTAAATTGACCGTACACATTGAAGATACCCATATTCAGTATGGAAAAGGTTCAAGAAAAAACAATACGCATGCATGTCACAGTGCAATTCTGCCCTCATTATGGGATACCATACACGAAGAGCCCTCTCACACTCAAAACACACGAAATAATCCAGGAGTCACATCATACCGCACGGGTATATTGAATCGAACACATTTTGAAAAATCACTCAATGCAACAGTTGAGTTGGATGTATCTGTTAATTATTTCGATTCAAATTACGTAGAATCACACTCGACACAACAAAACGGGATGAGGGCCAAAGCGCTTGCGATTTTAAATCAAACATCACAAGGAAAGAGCGACCCGATTAAAGGCCTCAAAACATTTTTAACGCATATGCGAGATAATTTTCTAGCAAAAAAACAGTGTTATTTAGATAAAGAAAACCTTAAAACATCACCCAAAGAAACTCGATCAGCAATATACAAAGCAGAATTTTACGGCACTTTTTTTAATGCATGTGGTTTCAATAAAGAAGAAGAAATTCCTAATAAAATTCAAATACAAGAAGACTACATCATCGCTTCACTGCCTCTTTCGTCCGCCGAAAGAGTTTTTTTTCCACATCTAGATCGAGTAAAGAAAAAAGAGATGATCCAAAAAGCTTATCAAACAATCAAACACGATATGGATCTGCCGGTAAAATATCTGAATATATAAAAAACTTTCTGTGCAAATAAATACATATACTGTATAGTTCTGGTTTTTGTTGTTTGATTTTTTTTACTGAGGCACTACCAAACCCAGATTTAGCTTTAGATTGTGACTGAAACAAGTCTGTGATAAGCTTATAACCTGTGTTTTTTTTGCGGTAATATATGGATTTCTGCGCACTGGGTCTCAGCGTTATTGAGACAGAAGCCAAAGCCGTTTTAGCATTGATGGCTCGTCTTGATCAACAGTTCGATAAAGCCTGTCAGCTTCTTTTAGATTGCAACGGCCGAGTTGTTGTGACGGGAATGGGTAAATCTGGCCATATTGGCAAAAAAATTGCGGCAACATTCGCCAGCACAGGAACCCCTTCCTTTTTTATGCATCCTGGAGAAGCATGTCACGGTGACATGGGAATGTTGACCACACAAGACATTGTATTGGCCATTTCAAATTCAGGTCACACGCAGGAAATTTTGACGCTGCTTCCAGCCATCAAACGCATGAGAATCCCACTCGTTGCCCTAACAGGACAGCCAAACTCTCCATTGGCAACAGCAGCCACTGCACATCTGGATGTCAGTGTGACTGAAGAAGCTTGCCCACTTGGCCTTGCGCCCACCACAAGCTCGACCGTGGCATTGGTGATGGGAGACGCATTGGCGATCGCCTTGCTCAAAGCAAGAGGATTTACGGCAGACGATTTTGCAAGAGCTCACCCAGGTGGCAATCTCGGCAAAAAATTACTACTGAAAGTTGAGGACCTGTATCACACAGGCGACGATATTCCATTGGTTCACCAAGATACATGTGTTCGAGAAGCGCTTGTCGAAGTCAGCACAAAAAAATTAGGCATGACTTGTGTCATCGATGACACAGGATGCTTGGTCGGAATATACACCGATGGAGACATCAGACGAACACTCACTGGCGACTATGACATCAACACAACACCACTCAAAAATGTGATGTCACGTCACTACCAAACCATTTCAAAAGATGCATTGGCGGCCGAAGCACTCGCCCTCATGCAAGCCCACCGGATCACCGCATTGGCAATTGAAACCAAAGACAAAAAACCCGGCGCGATTCTTCACATTCATGACCTACTTCAAGCCGGCGTTATTTAAAAACACAAAGGAAATAAACATGAGTCATCTCGTTGAGAAAGCAAAAAAAATTAAATGTGTCATCTCTGATGTCGATGGCGTTTTAACCGACGGCACGCTTTACGTAGACGCAACCGGAAATGAAATGAAGGCGTTTCAAGTTTTGGATGGTGTTGGACTTAAGTTACTCATGTTTGCTGGAATTGATGTGGCAGTCATCACCGGAGCCATCACCCCTGTAATCGATCATCGCATGCAACAACTCAAAATCACGCACTACTTCAAAGGACAGGTTAACAAACAAGTCGCTTTTGACACTTTAAAAAACAGATTAGGATTAACCGAGTCTGAATTTGCTTATATCGGCGACGATTTACCTGATTTACCCATTATTCAACAAGTTGGCTTGGGTGTCGCAGTAGCGAATGCGGTTGAAGAAGTGAAAAATGTAGCACATATGACAACCAAGCAATATGGTGGAAAAGGTGCTGTACGAGAAGTATGTGATTTCATTTTGCGTGCGCAGGGGAAATTTGATTTTGCTCTCGATAAATACCTCACCTCATGAGCCACACTCGCACCGTCTTTTTTTCAATGAGCATTATTTTATTGGTTTGCATATATGCATTGCAATTCGGTAAATCATTGCCTCAAATGACGGTGTCAACTTCTCTAGAAAAAGAAAACGATCTCCGTGTTCATCATTTAAGCGTGCATGTGTTCAATACACTGGGAGAGCAGACACACACGCTCAAAAGCCCTTTACTTGAACACAATGAAGACAAACAAATACATCGTCTTTATTCACCATTGATACACATCACCGAAACAGGAAAGCCAAACTGGGACATTTCGGCTGACGAAGCACACATTGAAGAACGCCTAAAAGAGATCGTTTTATTGCATCACGTTACACTGAAACATGCGCCATTTAAAACGTATGCAAAAGGAGTGATTGAAACAGAGGAGCTGCATTATTTTCCAAGCCAGTCCTACGCCATGACCGAGACAGAAATCAAATGGCACCAAATGCAAAACACCCTTTTTTCACAAGGAATGAAAGCATTCCTAAAACAAAATCAAATTCAACTTTTTAAAGTCAAGGCTCGCTATGATTCGTCGCTTTAGTCTTATTTTCTTCGTATGCGGTGTTGTCTGTGCCTCTCCTATCGAAATTACAGCAGGCCAAGTCTCGTTGGACCAACATCTACATGAACATATTTTAAGCGAGAATGTGCAGCTTGATGAAACTCAACGGCATCTTACTGCCTCTTGGGTGAAGATTAAAACAGATGAAGACAATGAGCTTGTTTTGGCTATCGCCAAAGGCGATCAGAAACAAAGAGCACATCTTTGGTCTACAGAAAAAGAGCCTTCGCTTCATGCTTATGCGGATGAAATTGAATATTATCCTAAAGAGCACCGCGTCGTTCTTTTGGGGCATGCGTTTATTTCGCAAGGAAAAAACTCATTTTCTGCACCCAAAATCATATACAATACACTGACAGAACATGTCCAAAGTCAGAAAGAAGGACAAGAAAGAACAACCATTATTTTAAGTGAACCTCATGAGCATTTTATCCGCAAAAAATCTTAAAAAATCGTTCAAAGGTCGAAAAGTTGTAGATGACATTAGCCTGCACATTGCTCCAGGAGAATGCGTGGGGCTCTTAGGGCCTAATGGTGCAGGAAAAACCACCTGCTTTTATCTGATTGTCGGTCTTTTGAAAACAGACGAAGGACACATCACGCTTGGTGAAACAGACATCACCAAAACGACAATGGATCAACGGGCCAATCTTGGAATTGGATATTTGCCACAAGAAGCTTCTATTTTTCGAAAGCTCTCTGTCAGCGACAATATTTTGGCCATATTACAACAACGAAAAGATCTCACGCGACAAGCTCAAACACAACGCTTAGAAGCACTGTTAGAAGAATTTCATGTGACTCACATCCGAGATACGTTGGGGATGCGTCTTTCTGGTGGAGAACGACGACGCGTAGAAATTGCCCGTGCGTTGGCAATTAATCCAAGTTTTATTCTGCTCGATGAGCCCTTTGCCGGAGTCGACCCCATTTCAGTCATGGACATTAAAAAAATGATAGAGCACCTGTGTCGGTCTAATATTGGTGTACTCATTACCGATCACCATGTACGCGAAACGTTGGGCATTTGTCAACGCGCTTACATTATGAATCAAGGAAAACACTTATGCGAAGGTTCTCCTGAAGATATCCTTGCCAACGATCAAGTTCGAGCCATTTATCTAGGTGATGAGTTTAAGCTATAACCCACCTATCCTGGCAAATTAAACGACAAGTGCTACATTTAAAATAACCTTTACCTTTTTATGACTGCAATGCATCCATCTATTACACCTGAGCTTCTAAAAAAAATTGTGGCCAAAGCACAACGAAATCATGAGGGAAAAACTGCAGATTATATTCCAGAACTGGCCAACGTCAATGCGAACATGACTGCAATTGCGGTGCAGCCACTAGAGGGACCGAGTGTCATGTACACCAATACCCCTCTTCCGGCAATCACACTGCAAAGCACAGGAAAAATGGTTCCTTTGATTGGCCTTCTTGAGGAATATGGTCCAGAAAAAGTGCTTGAATGGGTCAGTGTTGAGCCTTCTGGAAATGATTTTGCGTCTATCAGTCAACTGGACCAATTTGGTCCGAAACCCTCAAATCCAATGCTGAATGCAGGTGCAATTACACTCTGCTCTCATATCCCTGGAAATCCAGAAACTGCCTTTGGTTGGCTCGATAACTGGGTTCAACGTCTGTTTAATCAGACGTTGCGCATTAATCCTATGGTTTTTGCTTCAGAAAAATCCACTGGAGATCGAAATCGTTCTATGGCATATCTGCTAAAAAGTCGATGTCATCTTGAAAAGGGCGTTCAAGAAACATTGGACTTGTATTTTTCGCTCTGTTCTTATGAAGCAACGCTCGACCAGATGTTGTACCTGCCTACACTATTGGCAAACAAAGGCAAAGATCCATTTTCTCACAAACAAATCATCACACTCACAACCTGTCAAATTACGCTGGCTATCATGGCCACTTGTGGACTATATGATGAGACCGGCACACACATGGTGCGAACAGGAATGCCCGCCAAAAGCGGCGTTTCGGGTTATACCATCGCATCCGTTCCTGGAAAAGCAGGAATTGTTGTATTCAGTCCTCGTGTCAACGCCAAAGGAAATAGCATTCGAGGTGAAATCATGCTTGAAGAACTTTCTAAGGCAACTGGATGGCATTTTGCAAATCCTTAGCGTATGATACTAGCGCTTTGTTCAAAACGCTATTCGCTGAGGGTAAGGTTATGAATATCAGTCTTTTTGATTTGTTTTCAATTGGAGTGGGTCCATCAAGCTCACATACAGTCGGCCCAATGCTCGCGGCTAACGCTTTTGTCGAACAGCTTGTTGAAAATCGTCTTTTTGATCAGACCTCTCGTGTCAAAGTGGAAGTCTACGGCTCTCTGGCACTGACAGGAAAAGGACATGCAACTGACAAAGCCATCATCAATGGCCTTGAGGGACAGTTGCCTGACACCGTTGATCCGGAATCAATCGCCCCACGTTTACAGCGTGTTCTGCAGACTCAAACACTGTCTTTAGGTGGCAAGAAAGAAATCCCATTTCACGAAGTGACTGATTTTCCATTTTTACAAAAAGAACTTCTCCCCAAACATAGCAATGGCATGCGTTTTAACGCTTATGATACACAAGGAAACACGCTCCTCACTCAAATTTACTACTCAATTGGTGGCGGTTTCATCGTCAAAGATGAAGATTTTTCTGGCCAAACCAAGCACGACGAATCTTCGCTTCCCTACCCTTTTGAAACTGCAGCAGAGCTCTTGATGCATTGTCGAAAAGGCAATATGAGCATCGCCGAGCTCATGCTAAAAAACGAACTGAGCTGGCGTACTTTAAATGAGATTGAAGAAGGAATTCTCAATCTATCCAACGTGATGCATGCTTGCATTGAGAATGGCTGTAAACACGAAGGCATCTTACCAGGCGGACTTAACGTCAAACGAAGGGCCCCTGACTTATACCGAAAACTCAATAACAAAGAAGGTGTTTGTTCTGTTTATGAAGTTTCAGATGTCATGAATCGCCTCAATTTGTACGCCATGGCAGTCAATGAAGAAAATGCCGCAGGGGGAAGAATTGTCACCGCTCCCACTAATGGCGCAGCCGGTATCATTCCAGCGGTACTTCGTTATGCAGAAGAAGCCCATCAAAAAAACAAACAAGAAGACATTTTTACTTATTTCCTAACTGCTGCTGCAGTAGGAATTCTATACAAAAAAGGGGCGTCTATCTCTGGTGCGGAGGTTGGTTGTCAAGGTGAGGTGGGCGTCGCTTCATCAATGGCCGCCGCCGGCCTAACGGCGATGCTGGGCGGCAGCATTGACCAAATTGAAAATGCGGCTGAAATTGCCATGGAGCATCACCTCGGCATGACCTGTGATCCGGTTATGGGGCTCGTACAAATTCCTTGTATTGAACGCAATGCAATGGGCGCTGTCAAAGCCGTCAACGCCTCAAGAATGGCGCTTATTGGTGACGGACAACACCACATCTCGCTCGATAAAGTCATACGCACCATGAAACAAACCGGTGCCGACATGCAAACCATCTATAAAGAAACCTCTCTGGGAGGGCTCGCAGTCAACGCAGTCGAATGCTAGGTTTAAAAACGCATTGATAAAAATCATCTATACTGAATACAACACAATTTAAAAAGATGAATTCAGGGGGATGTGATGCGCGACCTTCAAGCTTATGTCAAAAAAATAACCGACCGTGGAGTCGATATTGGTGATTTTCTAGCGCAAAACAATCAAGAAGGAAGCATACGTAATCAATTCAAGGATGAAAATCCTCTACCGAAAGACTTCTCTGAAGAGGAAATATGGCTTGAGCTGTACGACAAACTATCTGATTCAGTCAAACAACATCTCGAGAAACCTGAATACATCATACAATATGAGGCATTGTTTAAAGCAGAAGAAAGTCGGTATAAAAATGCAATACAATCTCTTAACAATACAATAAATGCTCAAGAACAATCGAATAACAACGATTGGAATAACACCAGCGACACAATAGCTCTAAAAATAACACATGTTGCTACTGCACGAGAAATAGCACGGATGTGCGAAGAGGAAAAAGCAAAACTTACTCAAAATAAAAGCGATATAAAATACAATGAAAACTTAAAAAATCTCTCGAATATTCTGGAGAACACAAACGTTTTATTAACAGACAACTCTAATATAGATGAAAAGTTCAAGAGTTTAGAAGCACTGAAAAAAGAACTCCCTCGACAGAAAAGATCCATGAGAAATCGAATGTATCTTTATTTGTTCGTCAGTGCGATCCTCCTGCTCGGTGTGGCGCTGCTTGCGGCAACAATTATTACTCACGGAGCGGCACTCCCACTTCTTTTAAAATATTTATCGATTGTTGGACCTTTGCTATCACCTTACGTGATGCCAATCATCCATCAAATCATGCATGTTGGCGCTTATATATCGCCTCACCTTCAGTATGCACTGAATCAACTCACGCAATTTTTTACAGGACCCGTTGAGCATTTCTGTTTGGACTGTATCAAATCGGCGGCGGTGTTCGGTCATTCTTTTTTATCCACATTAAACGGAGCATTTAACAACCCTACTTTTCTAACCAACCTTACAATCGCCTCAGGAGCAGCCGCAACGCTAACCCTATTGGGAACAGCGTTCAGCAACATCAATTATTGGCCATCTAAAACAAAGGCTACAGAAGAAACACCAACTCCTGAAGAGCTTAAAGCGCTGAACCCATTTCAATACCCCGTGACTGAAGAACAAGTTCGCGCTGAAAATCAAGACCCAAAAGTGACGGAGTGTCGGAATAAAATTGCATTGTTAAACGATAAAATTAATGCAATGGAAAATGAAATAGAACAACCTCTTACGGATTATCGTACAAGCATACATGAAATGACTCAAGGCGAAGCAGAGCAAGTGGATAACGAGATAGCGTCAAGAGCAGGAAAAAAGGCTAGGGTAGAAGAAATGCGAACTGCTTTAGATAAACAACTAATTCAACTAGAGGGAAAAACGTCTTTGTCCAAAAGAGAACTGCAGAAACTCGAGAAGTTAAGTAGAGAACTTGATTCTTTAAATGACTTTATAGCAGCTCCAATTAACAGTAAAACCCAGCAAGAGCTGAAAAAACTAGATAAGCTATCAAATACAGTCGAAATGCCTCGTACTTCCGCAAGCACATCGAGTTACGCCTCTGAATTTTTGAGAATGAAAAGCAAACTTCAGGAAATTGAACAAGACAAAGCAGCAGAGCAACAGGAAAAGGAGGATCCCACCATCCCAAAAAGCCCAACCAATAAGCTATGAGATTGCATTATTTTCAGAAAAACTCGGGTATTCGATGAAGCAATACTTGACGAAACAGGAGAAGGTGAATACAATCGTCAACCTGTTTGGTCTAATTTTAATTTTTTGAGGGTTACTGAATGCCAAGTATTCGCGTGAAAGAAGGCGAAAATCCTGAGTACGCACTCCGTCGCTTTAAGCGCTCTTGTGAAAAAGCAGGTCTTCTTACAGAACTTCGACGTCGTGAGTTTTATGAAAAACCAACAGCTGAGCGCAAGCGTAAACAAGCAGCTGCTGTTAAACGTCATTTAAAGAAAATTGCACGTGACGTTCTAGTCGGCAAATCTTCTAAAAGACGTCGTAAAAAGTCTTAATTTCTTATGACTCAAAAAGAACAATTACAGCAAGACATCAAAGAAGCCATGCGTGCTCGTGATAAAGCACGACTCGATGTCTTGCGGTTGATTTCCGCAGCAATCAAGCAAATAGAAGTTGATGAGCGTATTGAAGTCGATGATGCTCGTTTTTTGGCGATACTCGACAAAATGGTCAAACAACGCCAAGAGTCGATCAACCACTACCAAACAGCCAATCGCGACGACTTGGTTGCGCAAGAAACATTTGAGTTGGGCATTATTCAACACTATCTTCCTGAGCCTTTGTCCGAAACAGAGATCATGGCCATCGTTGATGCAGCGTTTGCCACACTAACAGTGAGTCATCCCAGTGACATGAGTAAAGTCATGGCACAAATTAAGCCCAAACTCCAAGGGCGCGCTGACATGGGAAAAGTCAGCCAGTTCGTGAAGCAGAAACTTAACAGCTTGTTGGGATAAATCGTGGGACTTATTCCCCGCCCATTTATCGACGAGCTGTTGGATCAAACCGATATTGTGGCTTTGATAGACAGCTTTGTCCCCCTCAAAAAACAAGGTCACAGTTTTGTTGCATGCTGCCCTTTTCATCACGAAAAAACGCCATCTTTTAATGTTGTGCCTAAAAAGCAGTTTTACCATTGCTTTGGTTGCGGCGTCAGTGGAAACGCACTCAGTTTTATGATGCAATACCTCAATCAAAGCTTCACAGAAGCAGTCGATACATTGGCTGTGAGAGTAGGTCTTCAAGTCCCTCGTGAAAATAAAGCACCGCAGGTGAATCCAAATTTGTATCACCTCTTATCTTATGTCGCGTTGTTTTATCAAAAGGCAATGTCGCTGAAAGACGCCCCTGCATTAGACTACCTGCAACAACGAGGGGTCGACGGCGAAGTGATTCAACGCTATCAGCTTGGATACGCGCCAAAAGGCTGGAAAATCCTCTCTCAAACCAAAGCATTCCAACGTCACCATGCCGCGCTCGCCACCACGGGCATGCTGATACAAAAAGAACAGCAAAATGATTATTATGACCGATATCGTCATCGACTCATGTTTCCCATCCATGATAAAAAAGGCCGCATCATTGGTTTTGGAGGACGAGCGCTTGAGAAGGAAGATAAACCCAAATATCTCAACTCACCAGAAACCCCCATTTTTCATAAAAATCGAGAATTATATGGCCTTTACCAAGTTTTACAGTTAGAGCCGCGCCCAGCACAATTCATTGTGGTCGAAGGCTACATGGATGTGATCGCATTGGCTCAATATGGAATCCGTAATGCAGTTGCCACACTGGGAACAGCGACAAGTACATTTCATATTCAGCTGCTGCAACAATACACTTCACACATCATTTTTTGTTTTGATGGCGATCATGCAGGGCAACAAGCCGCTCAAAAAGCACTCGAAAGCATTCTCCCGGCCCTTGACAGCACACTCACTGCATCTTTTGTTTTTTTACCAGAGCAAGACGATCCAGATAGCTATATTCGTCGCATGGGGAAAGAAGCGTTTGAAAAAATTGTTTCAGAAGCCACACCACTTGACGTGTATGTGCTGCAGCTCATCGAATCAGGAATCGATACCACCACCGTTTCAGGTAAAAATCAGCTCCTACATCAAGCAAAACCATTCCTGGAGAAAATTCCAGAAAGCCCTTTTAAATCACTTTTGCTACAAGAGCTTGCGACCCGTACTCGACTTGAAATCAATCAAGTGAAACAATTGCTCAAAACTCCTTTGATAGAAACGCCATTACCCGAAGCCCTCAAACGCACGCCATCAAGGATGGCTGTCGCTTTACTGCTACAACATCCAGAGGCATATCAAACACTTGCATCAACTTATCCACCCACACGGTTTTCTGAATATGCACTTTTGCGACAACTGATGACCATGATTTTGACTGAGCCACATCTCAGAACAGCAACGCTAGTAGAGCGATTTCGTGAGTCGCGTGCATTTGGCGCATTGCAAAAGCTTGCCACACTGGAAACTTTTGTTTTAGAAGAAGCCGTTCAACAAGAGCTAGCCGATACCTTGGCTTTTTTGTTACAAAAAACACAAGAAGAAACCATTCAAAGACTGTTAAAACGCGCAAAAATACAAGAATTAAGCACAGAAGAACGCCAACAATTGCTAGAATTAGTGCAACAAAAAAAACAAACCACAAACCTCTAGTATGTTGGATAAAGGCAGTTTATAATTGGGCATTTTTATTGCCATATTTTTTCATATTAGATACGTATGTCCACAAACGACCATGAACAGCAACGATCGCAAATTACCAAAGTCATCAGCTTAGGTAAAGAACAGAATTATCTCACTTACGCCCAAATTAACGATTTGTTGCCAAATATCGTCGATACAGAGCATTTTGATGTCATCATCACCATGCTCGAGGGAATGAACATCAAAGTATTTGAGCTACCACCGAGCTATGACGAGCTCTTGTTATTGGGCAACACAGAAGAAGCCCCAGACGATGTTGAAGAAGCGGCTGATGTCGTTTTGTCTGTTGACAAAGAGTCAGGCCGAACAACAGACCCTGTTCGCATGTACATGCGAGAAATGGGCACCGTTGAACTGCTGACTCGCGAAGGCGAAATTCGAATTGCAAAACGCATCGAGGAAGGCATCTACCAGGTCTTAAAATCTCTTTCAAATTACCCCGAAACAGTGCAACTGGTTCTTCAAGACTATGAAAAAGTCGCCACAGAAGAACTCCGATTGAGTGACATTATCAGCGGATTCTCAGATGCGGAAGAAGCGCCACCATCAAGTATTGGCTCCATGCTGGAAGATGCCGATGCGCTCATTGATGAGCCGATTGATATTCCTGAAGAAGAGGAAGAAGGTGAGGCAGGTGAAGGCGGCATCATCGAAGTTGATGAAGGCCCGAATCCAGAACAAGCACAATTGTATTTCGATGAACTTCGAACAGCTCATCAAGCCGCACTAGACAGTATTCAAACAAACGGCCGAGAGCATGCCAAAACAATTGCGGCAATTGAAAACATGGCGGAGGCCTTCTTAAAACTCAAATTTACATCTCGAGAAGTCGATCGCTTCACACAATATTTTAGACATCTTCGTAACGAAGTACGGGATGTTGAGCGTCATGTCATGCGGCTGTGTATCGAGCGTGCAAAAATGCCACGAAAACTCTTCATTGAAACCTTCCCAGGAGAAGAAACTTCGCTGGAATGGTTGCCTACGCTGATTCAAAAACACGCCAAGAAGTTGGATCTGATCAAGATACAAGAAGTTCAACATGAAGTGATTCATGCGCAACAAAAACTTGCACACTTTGAAAATGTGCATGGGCTGAATATTGCAGAAATCAAAGACATCAATCGACAAATGTCGATTGGCGAAGCCAAGGCTCGTAGAGCTAAAAAAGAAATGGTCGAAGCCAACCTCCGACTGGTTATTTCAATTGCAAAAAAATATACCAATCGCGGTTTGCAATTCTTAGATTTAATTCAAGAAGGCAATATCGGATTGATGAAAGCAGTCGATAAATTTGAGTATCGACGCGGGTATAAATTCTCAACCTATGCAACTTGGTGGATTCGTCAAGCGATTACCCGATCAATTGCAGATCAAGCCAGAACAATTCGTATTCCAGTGCATATGATTGAAACGATTAACAAGCTCAATCGGATTTCAAGGCAGATTCTCCAAGAAACAGGACGAGAACCGACTCCAGAAGAACTTGCAGAAAAAATGGATCTCAGTGAAGATAAAATTCGCAAGGTCCTCAAAATTGCAAAAGAACCGATTTCAATGGAAACGCCTGTCGGCGATGATGATGACTCACATTTAGGTGACTTCATCCAAGACGACAATATGGACTCCCCGATTGACTGCGCAACGGCCGAAGGTCTCCGAGAAGCAACGCTCGAAATCTTAGAAACCTTGACTCCACGGGAAGCCAAAGTTTTACGCATGCGTTTTGGTATTGAAATGAATACCGATCACACGTTGGAAGAAGTAGGAAAACAGTTTGATGTCACACGAGAGCGGATTCGACAGATTGAAGCAAAAGCGCTGCGCAAACTACGACACCCCTCTCGCTCAGAAAAGCTGCGTAGCTTTCTCGACAACGAAGAATCATAATTTCAAGAAATACTGTGTGCTTATATTTTGAAAAAACTCAAAACACCCGTTTAAGCGGGTGTTTTGCAAATCAACAAGGACGTTTATGCAAAAATTTTGTGCCGTTTTTTTGTTGTTTATTTTTTCTTTTACAACAGCATGGGCTGCAAGCACATCATTTCCTCTGAAATCAGCCACTCAAAAACTCACTGCCATCCAAAAAAACCTATCGATACCACATCGCTCAGAAAGTGCTTACATTCAAGCCATTGAAACCATAGAAAATTTAATCCATCAAGCCTCTGAATGCACAGAGGAAACACAAAAAGAGCTTGAAAATATTGATATATTAATGACACAAAGTAAGAAACTCTCTGAGAGCTCAAACAGCGCAGATCGACTTTACTTAACAGAACAACAAAAAAAATGGGAGAACATCCAGGCAGAATGCCGTCTTTTCACAATTCGTGCGACAGAAGCGCTTAACGATGATAAACGAGCACTCACCAACATCAAAGAGCAAGCCACTCTTTCACGAGGCATGCCAATTTGGAATCTATATAAAACATGGCGTGAAAATCAAACCCCTCTTTTTGTTCCCGATTGGAAAATCCACGTATTTAATCCAATCCATATCAATTTAAATCATTTATTCATCTATCTTCCCATCGCTTTACTTTTATCTTGGATCCTTGTCAAACGATACTTTGCCAATCGCAGCTCTACCGCATTGATTTACAATAAAAAATCAATCATTGCCTATGTGGGACTACTTTTTTGTTTTTTTTATGGACTCATCCAAATTGGCCCCTTGTTGACTGACTGGATACTCGAAGATACTTTTGACGGGAAAATCATCCCTCTTGGCTTATTTTGCACTTATTTTTTCAGTACGTGCTTGTTGATCATGTTTTTCAACATGACCTCTATTCGAGCTTTTCTTGCTTGGTATAATTTAGATTATCGTTTTGCTCGTGCCTGTCTTTTTTTCATCTTAACAGCATTTACAATAGCACTCCTTGGTCGATGGTCTATCGAGCTCGATCTGTACACACCGCTATTGGAAGCCGCCTTAAAAACATTCTATTTGGATTTGGTGCTTTTCACCTGCGTGGGTTACGCCATTTACTATAATCAAACGCATCAACATGCAACATGGCTTTTGCGGCATAAAGTGCCGTTTCAACTGGCAACAGTGATTGTTCTCGGAATACCCTTTGCCCTGGGTGTGTTGGGTTATCTTTCCTTGGCATTACAACTGGTTTATGCCTGCTTTGTGTTGTTGACTATTCTGTTTTTTATGACGGCTTTGATTCGTGGATGCGAAAAGCTTTATCGTTACTTATATCAAAATGAAACACTCCATCATTCGATTATGAGGTACTTTGGTTATCGCCCAGATCAAACATTTACCGAATTCTTGGTTCTGAAAATTTCACTGCAACTGATTACATTTTTAGCTGGAGTGTTTTTAACCTTCAAGGCAACCGGATTTTCAACATCAACCATCGAACTCGCGTATGATCAAATGACCAACGGTATACACATTGGTAACATGACGTTATACCCCACACGCATTCTGTTGGGTGTGATTGTGTTTTGTTTGGTTTATCTTGCTTCGCGCGCTGTATCAACCAAAATCAGTGGACATCAGCAGTTTGAAGATGGTGAAGAAACTCAAGTCGCAGTGGCTTCTATTCTCACTTATATTGGTTTTTCAATTGCATTTATCGTCGGCTCACTCATTGCTGGCTTCGATTTCACAGGCCTTGCCATTATTGCAGGAGCGCTTTCTGTCGGAATTGGACTCGGCTTACAAAGTATCGTCAATAATTTTGTTTCAGGTCTTATTATTCTGATTGAAAAACCCATTAAACCTGGCGACCGAATTTCAATCGGTGGAGTCGAAGGAGTGGTCAAAAAAATTCGCGTCCGCTCGACACAAATCATGACCAGCGCCAGAGAAGACATTATTATTCCCAATTCCGATCTGATTACACAACGGGTAGTCAATTTCATGCTTTCAGATAAATATTGTCGTCTTACATTTGATATACAAGTCGCTTATGGCAGTGATACTCACTTCGTTCGAGACACGCTTCTTGAGATTGCCAATCAACACCAAGAAGTGATTAAAACAGAACGCCATAAACCAACCGCGTTATTGGCTGATTTTGGTGAAAATGCACTTGTTTTTCAACTCACATGCTTGATAAAAGACGTGACTAAAAAATCTGTCGTGCGCAGCGATATTCATTTTGAAATCGAGCGACTATTCAGAGAACGGCACATTGAAATGCCGTTCGTTCAGCGAGAAATTCATCTTCGAAGTGATGATCTCCAAGCACTACGTTAACTCACAAGAGGCGCTTAACATCCAACGCATTTTTTCGTGCGCTTCAATACGCTCACTGAGTAAACCCACACTGGCAATATCGTCATTTTTTTCAGCCAAGACAACCAGCTGCTTCATCTGATAAATGAGCGCGGTATGATCGGTCGCCAGCTCTGAAAGCATCTGATTTGCGCTTGCATCAGAATGCCCGTCTTGTATTGTTTTCAACCGCTGAAACTCTGAAAAGGTTGCCGGAACCTGATGTCCTAACATTCGTATCCGCTCAGCAACACGGTCGAGCGCATCCGCCAAATCTTTGTATTGTTCTTCAAATAATAGATGCAAAGGCTTAAACAAAGGCCCCGTCACATGCCAATGATAACTTTGTGTTTTCAAATAAACGGTATACATATCTACAAACAATACACCAAGACGATGCGGCAATTGACTCTCCATGAGCATTCTCCTCAAAATCTATTGTTTATGTATACAGTATAATGCGATATTTGACTTTTCGCACTGGAATTGCCCCTATCTAATCTGAGCCACGGATCAAAGATCGCACAGAAACATCTTCATCCACTTTTGGCCAATGCACTCCAAGACCATTACCAATAAACCGCCAATCATTGCGCTCTACCTCGCTTGCATCTCGCAACCTTGGAAACCATTCCAAAGGAGCTGAAATTTCTCGACCATCAGCCAATACAAGATGTAATGAGGTTTTTGTAAAGCTTACATCAACTGCATGATCATCAAATTTTATTGCTAAAGTACTCATGCCATTTCTCCCAAAATAATTCTTTATTTTCAATTACCATCAGCCTAAGCTTACTTAGTTCATGGCTTTTAAAACCATATGAACTGGCCAAACCAACAGGACTCAACCAAAATTTACCCACTTTATCTCCATGTTCAACATGAATATGTGGTGGTTCACCACCTTCTAGGCTATAGAAGAAGAACCGATGACCTCTAATATTTAATACTGTAGGCATATTGTATCCTAAAAATTAAGCACTTCATCTAACGTGTATTCTGAATCATTAGAACTGAGTAAACTGCTAAAATCATATGTACCGTGTAAGTTTACGTGTTGCCAGGTCAAAATAGAAATATTTGTAATATGTTTCAATAAACGCTCTCTTTCATCTGACCCTGCTCGCATAATGATTATTATACGATGGAAATATCATGGATACTAAACGGAAGCTATACACCGCCCCCTTTTTTTAACACTTACATCGCTTGAGTACATGCTATTTTTGATTGTAAAAATGATATTACTCTTAGTAAAAGCGGACGCCAGCATTAACGAAATTGATAACGACGAACGCTTTCTGATTAACTATATATTAAATGAACGCAAAACCAAATCACAACGTTTAATAGAGTGGTCGTGGGAAATGCAGGGTATACAAGACGAGGAATATTTTCGACGTTACTCAAGCAAAAGAAGCAGTTCGCATTTGCCCCGTTTCTGTAATTTAACCCAACTTTTAACATCGGAGTTAGAAACCTTATAAAATCAAAAAACAAGACGAGGCTTACAAAAAACCCGCGGATTCGCGGGTTTTTATAAGAAAAAGGGGGCAAATTACATCATACCGCCCATGCCACCCATACCGCCCATGCCGCCCATATCGCCAGCAGAAGCTTCTTCTTTTTTAGGTAAGTCAGCAACCATGCACTCTGTTGTTAACATTAAGCTTGCAACAGAAGCTGCATTTTGAAGCGCCATACGTGTCACTTTAGTTGGATCAAGAATACCCATCTCAACCATATCGCCATACTCACCAATCGCTGCGTTGAAACCAAAGTTACCTTTGTTTTCGACGATTTTATTGACCACAACAGAGGCCTCATATCCAGCATTGGTTACGATTTGACGTAAAGGAGACTCGATTGCACGACGTAGGATATCAACCCCCATATCTTGATCGTGGTTATCGCCTTTCAAATTGTTCAGCGCTTTTTGCGCACGAATCAATGCAACACCACCACCCGCAACAATACCTTCTTCAACAGCAGCTCTTGTTGCATGCAATGCATCTTCAACACGTGCTTTTTTCTCTTTCATTTCAACTTCAGTTGCAGCACCAACTTTGATAACAGCAACACCGCCAGAAAGCTTAGCCACACGCTCTTGAAGTTTTTCACGATCGTAATCAGAACTTGTCTCAGCGATTTGCGCACGAATTTGAGAAATTCGAGCAGAAATATCTTTTGACTTGCCTTCACCGTCAATAATCGTTGTGTTTTCTTTTGTAACGATCACACGTTTTGCAACACCTAAATCTTCTAGTGTAGCCGCTTCCAAGCTTTTACCTACTTCTTCAGAAATCACCTGTCCATTTGTCAAAATTGCGATGTCTTGAAGCATTGCTTTACGACGGTCACCAAATCCAGGTGCTTTTACCGCGCAAACTTTTACAATACCACGCATGTTGTTCACTACTAGCGTTGCAAGCGCTTCACCTTCAACATCTTCAGCGATAATCAACAATGGACGACCTGATTTTGCAACACCTTCAAGAACAGATAACATTTCACGAATGTTAGAAATTTTCTTGTCAACCAACAGAATGAATGGGTGTTCTAGCTCAGCAGACATGTTTTGTTGATTGTTAATGAAGTAAGGAGAAATGTAACCACGATCAAATTGCATTCCTTCTACAACAGAAAGCTCATTCTCAAGACCATTGCCATCTTCAACAGTGATCACGCCTTCTTTGCCCACTTTTTCCATTGCTTCTGCAATGATAGAGCCAATTGCTTCATCTGAGTTTGCAGAAATAGAACCAACTTGAGCAATTGCCTTGCTGTCTTTGCAAGGTTTAGACATGCTTTTTAATTGCTCGATAACAGCAGCAACCGCTTTATCGATACCACGT
Source organism: uncultured Legionella sp. (assembly GCA_964513205.1). GTDB lineage: Bacteria > Pseudomonadota > Gammaproteobacteria > Legionellales > Legionellaceae > JAGVJT01. The sequence continues at coordinate 114,693 of CAZELP010000003.1, forward strand.
TTCAAATCCATTGGGTTCATACCAGCAGCAACTGCTTTATGGCCTTCTACCAAAATAGCACGAGCAAGTACTGTTGCTGTTGTTGTGCCATCTCCAGCAGTATCAGAAGTTTTAGATGCAACTTCCTTAACCATTTGTGCGCCCATGTTTTTAAAGCGATCTTCAAATTCGATTTCTTTTGCAACAGAAACACCATCTTTAGTGACAGTAGGTGCACCATAAGATTTTTCCAGTACAACATTGCGACCACGAGGACCCATTGTGACTTGAACCGCATTTGCCAACGCATTTACACCGGCAAGCATTTGTTGACGCGCTTCGTCACCAAAACGTAAATCTTTAGCCATTGTTACAATCTCCTTCAAAAAAATAGAATGTTAAAATTGTCTTATTTGTCGTCAATAATCGCCATGATGTCGTCTTCACGCATCACGACCAAATCTTCTGCGCCTACTTTAACTTCAGTGCCAGAATATTTGCCGAACAAAACTTTTTCACCTACTTTCACAGCCAAGGCACGTACATCACCATTTTCAAGGGGCTTGCCTAATCCAACAGCAACCACAACACCACGCATGGGTTTTTCTGTGGCACTATCAGGAATCACAATACCACCCGCTGTAGTACGCTCTTCTTCCATGCGACGAACAACAACTCGATCATGTAAAGGACGAATTTTTACGCTCATGTCTATCTCCCGTAAATTTTAAAGTAAAATTCCAAGTCAACACCAAAGATGGCGATGAGATTTTAAACCACGTTATTTGGAACGTTGTTTTGCAATATGGGGATCCCTTTTCGCATTTCAAGGGCTTTTTTAAAAAAATCTCTGTTTTGGCACAAATGTTCGAACAAACAGCCAGTTAAAAAATTTAAAAGCAGCTTTAGCTTGCATTTTATACTAAAAACGAATGATAATTAATCTCATTTAGCACGCTTTTAGGGGGGCTTAGTATGCAAACTGAAAATTTTAAAAACAAATTAAAGCGCTATAGAGAAACTCATTTTAGACTCGATCTCACTGCGGCTTTCGTGGTTTTCTTGGTTGCAATACCATTGTGTCTTGGCATATCAATGGCCTCTGGCGCTCCTCTTTTTTCTGGGATATTAAGCGGCATCATTGGTGGAATGGTCGTTGGTGCATTAAGCGGCTCTTCAGTGAGTGTAAGCGGCCCCGCTGCCGGAATGGCGGCCGTTGTACTCACCATCATCAGCCAACTTGGTGATTTTAATGCCTTTTTATTGACGTTGACGTTAGCAGGCGTCATTCAATTTATCATGGGAAGTTTTCGAGCAGGATTTATCGCTGATTACATTCCAACCAATGTGATTCAGGGTCTATTGTGTGCAATTGGTCTTTTATTAATTGTGAAGCAACTTCCTCTTGCATTTACACATGCGGCAAATCTTTCTGAATTCAAACGTCTTTTGCTCGATACCTCTTCTGAAGGAGTTGCGCTCGCTCCTCTTTTTTCCCTTTCTCAACACATTAACAAAGGGGCAACCTTCATCTCATGTATTTCTTTAATCACATTGATTTATTTCGACAAAACGAAAAACAGTTTTTTAAAAGCCATCCCAGGGACCGTGATCGTGGTCATTTTAGGTGTGTTATTGAACGAAGTCTTTGTTCTAATGGGCTCTTCTCTTGCTCAAGATACGCCTCAGTTGGTGAACATTCCCAATGAAGCTGGAATTAAAAGTTTAGCACAGCAATTTACATTCCCTAAATGGTCGGCCTGGACTGATCCACGCGTTTATTTGTATGCCTTCATGATCGCGATTGTGGCTTCGCTTGAGACACTGTTGAACATACAAGCAGCAGAAAAACTCGACAAGCAGCATCGTCAATGCTCGAAAGACAGAGAGCTTGCCGCACAAGGTATTGGAAATTTTATTTCAGGCCTTATTGGAGGGCTTCCCATCACATCGGTGGTCGTGCGTACTTCTATCAACATTCAAACAGGGGCAAAAACAAAGATAGCCACTATCATGCATGGTGCGTTCATCCTCTTGGCCATCTTGTATGTACCTTATGTACTCAATCGCATCCCACTTTCTTCTTTGGCGACTGTACTGATTTATACTGGATATAAGCTCACGAGCCCCAAAATCTATCAATCCATTTACAAACAAGGCTTCGACCGGTTTATTCCATTTGTCGCGACCATTGTGGGTATTGTCGCAATTGATTTATTGGCCGGAATTTTGATTGGACTGTTCGTCAGTTTGTTTTTTATTCTAAAATCAAACAGTCAAATGAGAATTGATATCATTAAAGAAATCAGCCCGAACGGCATTATCAATCGAATTGTATTGCCGCAACAAATTACTTTTTTAAATAAAGCCGCCTTAGTCGCAGAACTGAAAGCCATCCCTAATGGTTCGCAACTCATCATTGATGCACGCTATTCTAATTATATTGATAAGGAAATTGTCGAGTACATTCGAACATTCCAGGAAGAGCAAACGCCTTTTCGTGAAATTTCTATGAATTTGATTGGATTCAAAGATCAATACGCCATTCACAATTATATTGATTTTCTCAATGTCACCACATACAGCGCGCAAGCATCTTTAACGCCCCACGAAGTATTGTTGCTGTTACAAGAAGGAAACCAACGCCTGCTGCAAGACAGACGAATTCATCGCAGCATTCATGACGACATCAAACTCACTGCAGCAGGTCAGCACCCTATCGCCGTTATTTTAGGCTGCATTGATTCACGAGTGCCGGTTGAAACTATTTTTGATATGAGTTTTGGTGATTTATTCTGTGTGCGAATTGCAGGAAATGTCGTTAACAACGACATCATGGCCAGCATAGAATACGCATGCCAAGTGATTGGAGCTAAACTGATTGTCGTACTCGGACACACTCAATGTGGCGCCATTGCCGCCGCTTGCGATGACGTGAAGCAAGGTCATATCACTGAGCTACTGCAAAAAATAAAACCCGCAATTGACGCAGAACATGAAACACTCCACAACAGAACAAGCAAAAACCCTGGTTTTGTTCAACAAGTGACGACGCTCAACATTGCCAACACATTGGTACAACTTTACGAAAAAAGCCCAGCCCTAAAAGCCATGAGCGAGCAAGAGCACATTGGAATGGTGGGAGCAATTTATGACGTGAATACTGGAACCGTTTCATTTCGTTCATTTGCCGATGAAGTCGCCCGACTATCGTCTTCTGAAAACCCTCTCGTGACTCAATTGAAACGATTTCTACCTGACCACAACTGATGCGAACGTCAAACGGCGCGGCTTCGTTTTTTAAGAACCTGAGAAAAATGATATGTTTTTCTCGGTCTCTTAAAAAAGCTTGGTTCGGTCGCTGTATTTGTAAAAAAAATCAAATCTATGTTTTCCAAAATTGGCGTTATCGCTGGCTCACATTCGAAAGTCGCACCATCCAAACACTCATTCACCGAAAATACCCTCAACGTATCGCACTTGGTTATATTCAAGGATTTTTATTGTCACTTGAATATCGACTGGGTGATGTCTGTCTTTTAGGGTTAGGTGGTGCGGGAGTCGCACATGCGTTGACAACATTACCCGAGCCACCCCGTTGCCTAGCGATTGAACACAATCCAACTGTTATTGAAATGGCAAAACATTATTTTTTCATTGAGTCATTAAGTTTTCTTACGGTTAAACAAAACGATGCATATGCGTTTCTCGAGCAAACGTCTTTGAGTTTCGATCACGTGTGGGTTGATCTTTTTAACTCCAACACATTCCCTCAACACTGCAATCGAGATGCCTTTGTCACACTATGCTGTTCAAAGTTAAATCGAGGTGGTGTTCTGGCTGTTAATTTCGCAAATTTCAACCAACAAAAACCGCTATTTCATGCACTTAAAGCCTCTTTTCAACAGCAAATGATACTTTGCATTTTTCCTGATTCAAGCAATATCGTCGCATTATGCCTCTATGAAAATAATATTCAAGATTTGGTCAGTAAATTACAAAAATCAAACCAAATTAAATCATTTTCTTGGGAAAAAGACTGGGGATATGTGGCTTCATTTTAAAACAATTTACGGCGCTACTCGTGTCTTATCCCAACCATTTGAATGTCGGGTATATTGGATACGATCGTGCAAACGACTATTTCGGCCCTGCCAAAATTCAAAAAAAACAGGTTCTACGCGATATCCACCCCAAAAATCAGGTCGTTTAATCGGAAGAGACGGATAAATTTCCATCGATTTTTCATATAGATCTTCTAAAAAAGTACGATTCGGAATCACATGACTTTGAGGCGAAACCAGAGCACCAAGCTGACTTTCATAAGGACGTGATGCAAAATAAAGATCGGACAAATGTGAGTCGAGACGAGATATTTGACCGCGAATTCGGACTTGTCGAACTAAATGAGGCCAATAAAAAGTCAAAGCCACCCACTGATTTTGTTGAATTTGATGCGCCTTTGCGCTGTCATAATTGGTATAGAAAACAAACTGCTCATCGATAATATCTTTGAGAAGTACAACTCGTGCATCAGGATGTCCTGACGCATCTACAGTAGAAAGCAACATTGCACTGGGATCTTCGTGCTCAGCTTCTACGGCCTCTTCAAACCACAAATGAAATTGTGCTAGAGGAGCATCAGGCATCTGTTGCTCCTCTAGCGCACGCTCTCCATACTCACGACGAAGTTGTGAAAGCGAGCGGTTTATCATCGCAATACACTCGCAATCGCATCCCCAAGCTCAGCCGGCGAACGTACCGTATGCACACCAGCTGCTTGCAATGCAGCGAATTTCTCTTTTGCAGTCCCTTTTCCACCAGAAATAATGGCACCAGCATGTCCCATACGCTTTCCAGCCGGAGCTGTAACACCTGCAATGTAAGAGACAACAGGCTTGGTAACGTGAGATTTAATAAATTCAGCTGCTTCTTCTTCAGCACTTCCGCCGATTTCACCGACAAGAATAATTGCTTCTGTTTGTGCATCTTTCTCAAAAAGACCCAAGACATCGATAAACGACATACCAGGAATTGGATCGCCCCCAATCCCCACGCAAGTACTTTGACCAAATCCTTTATCTGTTGTTTGCTTCACCGCTTCATAAGTTAATGTACCAGAACGTGAAACAATACCGACTCGCCCTGGTTGATGAATAAAGCCAGGCATAATGCCCATCTTACACTCACCAGGAGTAATTACGCCAGGACAATTGGGTCCTACGACGCGTACATGTGAATGATGTTGAAGTGCGGCTTTAATATCGAGCATGTCCAGCACAGGAACGCCTTCTGTGATACAAACGATCAGTTCAATACCCGCATCCACGGCTTCCATAATCGAGTCTTTGCAGAAAGGAGCAGGAACATAAATGACGGATGCGTTTGCGCCAGTCTCTTTCACGGCATCTTTTACTGTATTGAATACAGGAAGATTTAAATGCGTTTGACCACCCTTACCCGGAGTGACCCCTCCGACCATTTGAGTACCGTAAGCTATCGCTTGCTCAGAATGTAAAGTCCCTTGTTTTCCGGTAAATCCTTGGCAAATTACCTTTGTGTTTTTATTGATTAAAATACTCATGACAACCCCTTATTCCGCGATTGCTGCAACAATTTTTTTCGCAGCATCGGTTAAGCCTTCAGCCGCAATCACATTCAAGCCGCTTTTGCTTAAAATATCAGCACCAGCCGCTGCCTGGTTTCCTTCTAGTCGAACCACGACAGGCACATTCACATTCACTTCAGAAACTGCAGCGAGGATTCCTTCTGCGATCAAATCGCATCGAACAATTCCACCAAAAATGTTGACCAAAATACCTTTCACATTCTGATCTGACAAAATAATTTTAAATGCTTCAGCAACACGTTCAGCTGTTGCGCCGCCGCCGACATCTAAGAAATTCGCCGGCTCTCCGCCATGAAGCTTCACGACATCCATTGTTGCCATCGCCAAGCCTGCGCCATTGACCATGCAACCAATATTGCCGTCTAAAGAAATATAGTTGAGCTCCCACTCGCGCGCACGATTTTCTCGCTCGTCTTCCTGGCTTCTATCAATCATCTCTTTAAGCGCTAATTGTCTGAACGACGCGTTGTCGTCAATACTGACTTTGCCATCTAAACAAATCAGTTGACCTGCATTGGTGACAACCAATGGGTTGATTTCAAGAAGACTGAGATCTTTTTCAACAAACATTTTTCCCAAACCAATCATCAGACGCGTGAGTTGACTGATTTGTTCAAGAGACAATCCCAGACTAAAACCAATTTCTCTACACTGATATGGAAGCACACCCAATAATGGATCAACCACAATTTTTAGAATCTTCTCTGGAGTCGCTTCTGCTACTTTTTCAATCTCAACGCCACCCTCTGTTGAAGCCATCACAACCACTCGTCGTGTGGCTCTATCAACCACGGCTCCCAAATATAACTCTCTTGCAATGTCACAAGTCTCTTCGACTAAAACAGCATGCACAGGTTGACCATCTGCATTGGTTTGGTAAGTAACCAAACGAGAACCGAGCAAAGAACGCACGTATGCATCTAAATCATCTAACGTTGAGATCACTCGCACACCACCAGCTTTACCTCGACCACCGGCATGTACTTGCGCTTTAACAACCCATTTATCAGTGGATAATTGTTGTGCAACTTGACGCGCATCTTCAACACTATACGCAACTTGCCCATTGGGTACGGGTAATCCATACTCAGCGAACAGTTGTTTTGCTTGGTATTCTTGTAAATTCATTCTATCTACCTTTAAATATTAAGTAACAAACGAGCAGGATCTTCGAGGTAATTTTTAACGCTTACCAAAAATTGCACCGAATCTTTGCCGTCAATCAATCGATGATCGTACGAAAGAGCAACATACATCATTGGTCGAATGACAATCTGTCCTTTTTCGACAACAGCACGCTCTTCAATTTTATGCATGCCCAAAATACCGGTTTGAGGAGGATTGATGATGGGTGTTGAAAGCAATGAACCGAATACACCACCATTGGTTATAGTGAATGTACCACCTTGCATCTCTTCCATAGTCAATTTACCATCTCGAGCACGAACTGCCATTTCAGCAATTTGTTTCTCGATATCCGCAAGACTCAATGTATCCGCATCACGAATAACTGGAACGACCAGCCCTCGCTCTGTAGAAACGGCCATCCCGATGTCATAATAACCGTGATAAACCACATCATGCCCATCAATTGACGCATTAACAGCAGGAAATTGTTTTAATGACTCAATCACAGCTTTTGTGAAAAAAGACATAAAGCCTAATTTAACGCCATGTTTTTTCTCAAAAATATCTTTATATTGAGCGCGCAAATCCATGATGGCTTTCAAATTAACTTCGTTGAACGTAGTCAGCATCGCCGCTTGTTGCTGAGCTTGAACCAAACGTTCCGCAATTTTAATGCGTAAACGAGACATGGGTACTCGCTTTTCTTCGCGAGCCATTGGGGCTGATGAAGTTGTCGCAGGTGTACTTGGCGTCTGACGATGTTGTGTGATAAACGATTCAACATCTTCTTTTGTGATACGACCTTCTTTTCCTGAGCCAGGAATAGTTGAAGTATCAAGACCATGCTCTGCAATCATTCTGCGCACACCAGGTCCTGTCGATTGTTCCGCCTTTGGCGCAGACGAATCATTGTTGACCGCCTGTGGCGCTTGAGCAGCAGGCGTTGAAGCAGGAGCGGCACCCGGCTCAATTCGAGCCAACAAATCGCCAGCCTTTACCACTGCACCAACATCAAACAACAAATCTCCCATCACACCATCCGCAGGAGCCGGAACCTCTAAAACCACTTTGTCGGTTTCGAGATCAAGAATATTCTCATCGCGTTTGACAGGTTCACCCTTTTTTTTGTGCCAAGCCGCGATTGTGGCATCAGCAACAGACTCAGGTAAAGCAGGAACTTTGACTTCAATAGACATGGTCTTAACCTTTTTTATTCAAATTAATTTCATAACAAGGCTTGCTCAACAAGCGCTTGTTGTTCTTTTGCATGCACACTGGCACTACCTACAGCAGGCGAAGCCGCAAAACTCCGACCGGCATAACTCAATGTTTGTCCGACGTTCAGACACGCACGGATGTGATGCTGCGACGCAAACCAAGAGCCTTGATTTTCTGGTTCCTCTTGACACCAAACCACCGAATTCACATTGGGATATCGCTTTAATTGGTCTTTTAGAGCCGTTTCAGGGAATGGATATAGCTGCTCGACACGTAAAATCGCAACATGCTCCAATTTCGCTTCGCGGCGCTTTTCCAACAGATCGTAATATACTTTTCCTGAACAAAGTACTACTTTTCGAATAGAACTTTCAGAATGGTTATCTATTTCTGGCAATAGTGGTTCAAAAGAACCGTTTGCTAACTCAGTCATCGTAGAAACGGCCAAGCGATGACGCAGTAAACTTTTAGGCGTCATGACAATTAGCGGTTTTCTGAAAGGACGAATCACTTGGCGACGCAAAAGATGAAACATTTGCGCTGGAGTGGTTGGCACGCAGACTTGAATGTTTTGCTGCGCGCACAATTGCATGTAACGTTCAAGTCGCGCGGATGAATGCTCAGGCCCTTGTCCTTCGTATCCATGTGGCAACAACATCACAAGGCCACACAAACGCCCCCATTTCTGTTCACCTGAACTGATAAACTGATCAATAACGACCTGGGCGCCATTAGCAAAGTCACCAAATTGACCTTCCCATAAAACCAGGCTGGTTGGTTCAGAACAAGCATACCCATATTCAAAAGCCAAAACAGCTTCTTCGGATAAAACTGAATCAATCACCCAAAATGGTTTATTGGGATCAGTTGCAACAAGCTCCAATGGTGTTGTTTTTTTGCCTGTTTTTTGATCATGCACAACCGCATGACGATGAGCAAATGTACCTCGACCACAATCTTGACCTGACAATCGAACACTGTGCCCTTCGTGCAACAAGGTTGCATATGCCATTGTTTCAGCAAATCCCCAGTTCATAGGCATTTCGTCCAATGCCATTTTTTCGCGTTCTTGGATAATTTTTTTCACAACAGGATGCAATTCAACAGCCAGTGCAGTATCCGTCAAAGTTTTGGATAGCGATTGCAGAGTGTCTAAGGGAACAGCAGTATTCGCTTGCATATCCCATGTTGCGGATAAATAAGGAGACCAATCAGCAGCCAGTTTTCCTGGATAATCACCTCGCACCACATCCACCAAATCTTGACCTTGATCTAAGGCATCTCGATAAGCATTGACTTTTTTATCAACAGTTTCGTCCGCGACAAGCCCCTCATTGACAAGTTGTTTTGCATAAATTTCACGAAGTGGCTTCATCGTTTTGATTTTTTGATACATTAATGGTTGCGTAATCGATGGTTCATCGGCTTCGTTATGACCGTGTCGTCGATAGCAAACCAAATCAATGACGATGTCTCGTTTAAACTGCATGCGATATTCAACCGCCAAACGCGCCGCAAACACTACAGCCTCGGGGTCTTCCCCATTGACATGCAAAATGGGTGCATGCACCATTTTCGCAACATCGGTACAATAAAAAGTAGAGCGTGAATCGTGAGGGTTACTGGTTGTAAAACCAATTTGGTTGTTTATCACAACATGAACGGTCCCTCCCGTGCAGTAACCAGGAACTTGAGAGAAATTGAATGTTTCCATCACAACACCCTGGCCTGCAAATGCCGCATCTCCATGTATCACAATCGGCAACACCGCATTTTTTTCTTGAAGATCGTGACGACGACGAAGACGTGAACGCGCAGAGCCTTCAACAACAGGACCAATAATTTCAAGATGAGAAGGATTGAATCCTAAAGCCACATGAACCACTTCACCCGATTCAGTCCGTAAATCTGAAGCAAATCCCATGTGATATTTAACGTCACCAGTGCCTTCCTGTTTGGCTTTCCCTTCAAACTCTTGGAAGAGAGCCAATGGTTCTTTACCTAACACGTTGACCAAAACATTTAATCGGCCTCGATGCGCCATCCCAACTGGAATTTCTTTAACCGATAAACGCCCTGAAACACGAATCATTTCTTTCATCATCGGAATGAGTGCGTCCCCCCCTTCTAGAGAGAAACGTTTTTGTCCGACATAACGTGTTCCTAAATAACGCTCCAAGCCATCTGCCGCAATCAACGCATCTAAAATATGCAGTTTTTCTTCTGATGAATAGTGCATGCGTCCACGTAACGCTTCAAAACGCGACTGAAACCAAGCTTTTTCTAGCGGATTGATGACATGCATGTACTCAATCCCAATTGTGCCACAGTAAGTTTCTTTCAGTGCACCGAATAACGCTTGCAATGACATCGAGGTCGATTGACCGCCAAAATCGACTTGAAAAGAACGGGATAAATCTGCATCAGACAAGCCATGGCTGGATAAATCTAAGCCCGTCACAGGCATCTGCTGCATCATGTCGAGTGGATCAAGATGTGCAGCCAAATGCCCCCATGTTCTGAACGCATGCATTAAATCAGAAACTTTCGCATGCTTATCATCCGCAACCATAACCGCAGGTCGTGAAGTATGATTTAAAAAATAATCACGCACAGCTCGGTGTGACACATCTGATGTCCCCTGACCATTGCTAAGCTGCTGAAAAGTAGCTTGCCAATCTTTTGATACCGAATCAGGATTTTGAATATAATCTTCATACAAGGCATCAACATAGGCCATATTACCGCCAGACAAATATGCGGTATCCCATGCTTTTTGTAACTCTTCACTACTCATTGATGCTTCCTCTAAGTTTCTTTTTGTAACATTTGTTGACGTATCTCAGCTATCGCGCTCGACGGATTAAGGCCCTTCGGACAAGCTGTGGTGCAATTCATGATGGTTCGACATCGAAAGACGCTGAATGGGTCTTGTAATTTTTCTAAACGATGACGAGTCGCCGTATCTCGACTGTCAGCAAGAAAACGACGCGCCTGCAGAAGACCAGAAGGCCCTACAAACTTATCAGGATTCCACCAAAAAGAAGGACAAGCACTCGTGCAGCATGCACATAGAATACACTCATACAAACCGTCTAATTGAGCACGTTGTTCGGGTGTTTGTAAACGCTCTCTTGCTGGCGCGACTTCATCATTTTGAAGATAAGGCTCAACACGCTCATATTGTTCATAAAATTGACTCATATCGACCACGAGATCGCGAACAACCGGAAATCCAGGCAACGGACGAATCACCACATGGTCTGTTTTTAATTTAGACAACGGTGTAATACAAGCCAATCCATTAGTTCCATTGATGTTCATCCCGTCGGAGCCGCACACACCTTCCCGACACGAGCGTCGAAAAGAAATCGTTTCATCCTGTTCGGATTTTAAACGCTCGAGCAGCGTCAATAACATGGGATCAACTTTTGGAGAAACCGCCAGCTCGAACGTCTGCATGTAAGGTTTTTCATCATACTCAGGATTGTAGCGATAAATGGATAAAGTCACATTTCTGACATCACTCATAACATATCCTCATTAATAAACACGTTCTTTGGGTTGAAATGGCTCAATGTACTTCGGAGAAGTATTCACAGGTCGAAAATCAATCCCCTCTTCTTGTTCAAAATAAACAATGTGTTTGATCCAGTGTGCATCATCACGTTTTGGATAATCTTCACGGCTATGAGCACCTCGACTTTCTGTTCGAGTCAATGCGGATTTTGCCGTCGCATATGCCGTCGCCATCAAATTATCAAGTTCAAGTGCAATGACACGTTCTGTGTTGAAAACATGACTTTTATCCGTAAGACTCGCTACTTCTAAACGCGACTTTAAAAGAGCAAGACGTTCTAGACCTTTTTCCATGATTTCACCAGTTCGGAACACGCCGAAATCCTCTTGCATCACACGCTGCATTGCTTCTCGAATAACAGAAGGCTTCTCTCCATTTTTCGGTGAATCTTCCCAACGGCGATAACGCACCAGTGCGTCTTGAACATCTTCGTCTGACACATAAGGTATTTCTGGTATTTGGTTTGATTGCCAAAGCATCTCCACATGCATTCCTGCCGCGCGACCAAATACGACTAAATCTAGGAGTGAGTTTCCACCCAGTCGATTTGCCCCGTGCACAGAAACACAAGCACACTCGCCGACAGCATATAAGCCCTGCACAATTTCGTCTTTACCACGTAAACGCGTGATCACCTGCCCATGAATATTGGTCGGAATGCCTCCCATACTGTAATGACAAGTAGGCACAACAGGAATTGGATCTACAATTGGATCAACGCCTGCAAATGTCAAAGAAAGTTCACGAATACCAGGCAAACGTGATTTGATCAGATCTGCGCCTAAATGATCCAGTTTAAGCTTGACGTGATCGACGCCATTGGGGTCGAAGCCTTTTCCAGCACGTAACTCAAGCGCGATAGCACGGGCAACCACATCACGAGAAGCTAAATCCTTCACATGAGGTGCATAACGCTCCATGAAGCGCTCACCGTCTTTATTTATTAAATACCCACCTTCACCACGACAACCTTCAGTGACTAAAGTTCCAGCACCGGCAATACCCGTCGGATGAAACTGCCACATTTCCATATCCTGCAAAGGAAGACCCGCACGCAATGCCATGCCAAAGCCATCTCCTGTATTGATATGTGCGTTTGTTGTAGACTGATAAATACGGCCAGCACCACCTGTCGCCAAAATACAAATACGAGATTGGAAAAAAACAACTTCTCCTGTTTCAATGCACAAAGCGGTAAGACCCGCGATACGACCCTCTGCATTTTTGACAAAATCAAGCGCGAACCACTCACTGAAAATATGGGTCTTTGCTTTGAGATTTTGTTGATAAAGCGTATGTAAAAGTGCATGACCTGTTCGATCTGCAGCGGCACAAGTACGCGCGGCCTGCTCTCCACCGAAATGCTTAGACTGACCACCAAACTGACGCTGGTAAATACGGCCATCGTCCATACGCGAGAACGGAAGACCCATGTGCTCTAATTCATAAACAACTTCGGGGCCGGTCTTACAGAGGTATTCGATACAATCTTGATCTCCGATGTAATCAGCGCCTTTGACTGTGTCATACATGTGCCAACGCCAATCGTCTTCGTCCGCATTTCCAACTGCAGCCGTAATCCCGCCCTGAGCAGAAACCGTGTGTGAACGAGTCGGAAAAACTTTTGATAATAAAGCAACTTTCAACCCAGAATTAGCCAGTTGTAAAGCCGCACGCATACCCGCGCCACCGGCACCAACAATAACCGCATCAAATGTGTTTCGTGCAATTGCCATACTTACCGCCCCCAAATAATCATTACGCCACTCAGAAACTGAGCAAGCAGCACCAATAAAATCAACGATTGAATCGATAACCGTAAGGCCGTACATTTCAAATAGTCTGTTGTGACGGTCCAAAGTCCTATCCATGCATGTAAAGTCAAAGCCAACAACGCCAACAACGTGGTAATTTGAAACGCTTTACATTGAAATAGAGCATTCCAATCGGCGTATGACAATTGCGGATGCATGGCAAGAAAAACGACAACATACAAAGTGTAGAACATCAAATAAACAGCGGTTAAACGCTGAATCAACCAATCTTTAAGACCATTTCCGGTCAAACTCGTAATGTTTGTTACCATACCAATACTCCCAAAGAAATGATGGCAATGACCGCGATGACAACCAAAAATACAGCACTTTTTCTCGCAGAAGCCAGTGCCTCTCCAAATCCCATGTCCATTAAAATATGTCGAATTCCAGCGAACAAATGATATGCCAAAGCCGCAGAAAATCCCCATAATAAAAGCTTGTAAAATGGGTTTTGAAGGGTTTCCGCCAATGCAAGAAAAGAAGCTTCTGTATCAAGCGACAGATGCAACCAATAAAGCATCAGTGGAGTCAATAAAAACAGTACAATCCCAGAAAGACGATGCATAATAGAAACAATTGCTGTCACCGGGAGCTTTAACGTAGTCAAGTCAAGATTGACGGGGCGTTCACGTTTCACCACAAACCTTCCTTATTTCGTTGCACAAAGTCAAAGTATATCAGGAGTTCTATAAAAGCTCGAGAGTTTGATTTCTTCTTCTCATGTAAAATCCTAATATACGTTCCAAATTGATAAAAAATATTCCTATAATGACAATTTTTGAAAAGATGCATCGGCTGCGCCCAGCAAAGTCAACGCTCCTGCATCCAAACATTCACCCTGAAAAAGCTCAGGATAATCATTTAGTTGCACCAAATTAGGTTGATAGCCGCATGTTTGCATTTTGATTGTCAATGCTTCCAGAAAATCGATTTTTCTCAATCGCAAAGAATAGTTAACCAGGCGTTGCGCTTTAATCAGCTGAGCATCCGAAAGTTCGGCTGGAAATAATCTTGCACTCTCGCGTTCTAACAATTGACTAAACGTTAAAAAATCATCATACGTAATGCAGACACGACAATCTTCAAAAACCTCATCTGTCGTTTTAACACGTGAGTGCTCTTCAAAATTCGCAAAAAAGGTTCCCAGTATTTTTTTTCTCTGCAATCGAATGGCAAGCTGAAAAACAGTTTCTCCCACTACATCTTTTACACTGAAAGCCAATGGATAAAGTTTGATCAATATCTTAAGGAAATCAACTCCATCTTGCTCAATTGCATAATGAAATACAGTCCGAAACTCACTTTGTATCGTACTCATCGCAAAACTCAAAATACGATATGGGAGGCGTCGCGCAAGGTGTCCGAACATATTCCGATAATCCGCATCATGAATCAATAAATCTAAAAGTGTCACCGGACTCTCAAGCGCTATCAAATGACAATGAAGGAACCAAAAATCACTTGTGTTCAATCTGCCGTCTTCAAAAATAGATTCTAGCCAATTCAGAGAGCTCTTCTTTTTTATGAAGGTTGAAATCATAAGCGCGGTTTCATAATAATCGTGCACTTCACTAAAATCTTCGCCTTGCGACACAATAAAATCCATAATCTTAGGAGATATCACCCCCATTTGGATGCACTTTTTGAAAATATTTCCTCGCTTTAACTCACACCCAATCTGAAGCGCACTCAACCCCTCAACATGTGATTCAAAATTAAAATCTGCTCCATGAAAAATTAATCTTGCCGTGGTCAATACGTCATTCATCCGAAAAGCCATCATCAAAGGTGTCACACCACTCTTTGTTTTTGCATTCACATCAGCACCATTGTGTATCAGTAGCTCGACCATCATCGGATTACGGCTTTGCACTGCCAGGTGAATGGGTTGAAATTGTTCCGGTCCAACTTTTAAATTGACCAAATCAAAGTTTTCCTTTAAAAAAGAAGCGCATGTATGTTGATGATTTGACATGATGCTCTGTATAAATTGGCTTTCGTCTTTCCAAACAAAAGAACTCCAACTGGTCGATACATTTTTATGCTGATAATAAGAAATCATGACTTCAGGATCGGTATAATCAAACGTTAATTTTGAAAGCGGCACCAGGGTTTGATGTGGTTTAAATAAATCCAAGTCATCCAATGAAAAACACGCTTCATACGCCTCAATATAAGGTAAAAATCCACTATCAAAAGCCTGAGTCAACGCGCTCTGATCGAAAATGTTGTATTTATTTTTTTGAATCAGCCCTTGCATTCGCAACAGCCTTAATAAGGTCACATCACCGACATTGACAATGATGTGATCCAAGCCGTCTTGATCTTCTGTGATAAATTTTTCACTCAAGAGACGAAGATTATCGGGTCGTTGTTCAAAATAATAAGTAAACCAACGTACTTTTAACGGAGATTGAAGCAAGGCCATCAATAAAGGTAATGGGCCACTAGGTAAAACGACCAATTGGCAAAGAAAAGTTACCCATTTTGAGTGTTTGAAAAGTGAGTCCAAATTTGTGATTAAGTTCGATTTTATTTTGCTGTCTTCAATGAAGAACTGCTCAGGAATAGCATGATAAAGTTTCTTGGCATATTCCGAGTAACTTGTTTCCTTTTGAGAAATAAAACTAAACGTAGAAAGAGACGTGGCACTTTTGTTTTTTTGAGCGCTTGTGGTCTGTTTTTTTAAACTAGACTCAGGAGAAGAAAGCGCTTTGGTTTCTGGTATACGAAGTTTTTTTTCTGAGGAAGGCATCTTCTCATGAGGATTAGCCACCTTTTTCGACGGCGAAAAAGATTCAACAAAATCAGAATAACTCATCCCAAGAATTCGACTGGTTTCTTCCTGCCGAAAAGCGCGCTCTACATAAGCAAATTGGCCACTCAAGAAAAATTGCTTTAATTGATTCAACAAAGTATCGCGTGAAATGACCGGTGTTGATGAACAAAGCTCTTTTTCTTGCGAAACAGATAAACGTTGATAAATATTCCCAAGTGACTTTGTGCCTTGAATAAGGACCAAAGATTGAGTTGTTCTCAACATCGCTGAGATCATTTGATTGAAAAGCGGGAGATTGGACAAATCAACAGACTTTTTTGCTTCATTTGTAGGACGTAGTTCTGTCGGAGAATCTTTGAGCGATTTATCAACTGCTCTAAAAATCGGGAGGTCGAAAGGCCGATACAGACACACATGCGAATGCTCAAGTCCTATCGCCTCTTGAAATGAACAAGCGTTGCCAAAATGAGTAATTGCTTCTTGATGAAACTCTTCATGCGTAATCACAAGCCAACCGGGTGAACGTATGTGTAAAGCCGGATTTTCCAATAATCCTCGAACCCACTGCCATCCTGAATCAGCTTCTAACTCAGCAGAAGCCTGCTCTTCTGATTTTTCAAACTCGGGCAGCTCATAAACATCGGCTCGCCCTCGAACCAATGGATACTTCACACACGCAATAAAACGATTGACCAACTCAACAATGGATTTTGGCGATCGATGAATGACTTGAAGCTCGACATGATGCTGAGCGAATTTGCTTTTATCAAAAGTCATTCTCTGTAAAATATTTTCTCTTGTCGAACAATGCGACGTAACAGATTGATGGCTATCATAATTGACCACAACAGCTGGTAACCCCTCTTCTGTTTTTAATGTTTTACAAAATATATTGTCTATTTGTTGTAACGTGAGAGTTTGAGATTCATCGACCACCACCAACTGATATTTTTTTTCACCATGCTCGTCTGGTATTTTGTAAAAATCCGGATGCAAAGCATTATCTTTTTCAAGGTAAGCCATATACTCTAAGAAAATACCGAAAAGAGCCTCGTGCTGTTCTTCAGGAAAGAGGAAATGTCGTGCGGCAAACTCTTCTTTTCGTCTACCAGAAAAATACTTCATTGTATTCATCAACTTTTCATTGCCATCAAAATGAAGAGGTGGTGTTGATTTTTTTTTGGCGGACTTACTGATTTGATGTTGATGTGAGACATAAATTTTATACCAATTAAAAAAATGCTCGTCACCCACCAAACGTCTTCCAGCAGCAAATCTAGCAATCCAATCGGTATAGTGCAGAGCTTCTACATGATGACCAATTTGCCATTCTTGTAATAACTCACGCACTTGATTGACCAATAAATGTGCGTTGGTAATAAATAAAATAGAAAAATTTTCTGCCTCCGCAATTCGTGCGAGCGCCGTTAATGTTTTTCCAGAACCACCTGGTCCGCTCTGCATCAAAGGAAGACGAAGACTCGATGCAAATGTTTGTTGCGGCGTCAACGAAACCATCTGTTGAGAGGGAATCATTTTTCTTAAATCTGGATAGCTTTCAATATCCATAACGGGCGTATCTTTGAGAATAGCGGTTTTGTCTTGAAAATATCGATTACACTTCGCTAAAAAAACGGCTTCATTACGCTCGATTGTGGATTTTTCTAATAAATGGCGATGTACCTGCAATTTATGTTTTAAAATATAGTTTTGTACAAAGGCAACTTTCACACCATGACAGTCTACTACAGAAAAAATCAATCGATCAGCATGATTCATACGAATAGTTTTCGCCGTCGTTCCATGCATTTTCTCAATATGCTTCCCCGCCGTAAATTCGTGCGACACTAAACTTTGTATTGTTTTTTCAATCAACTCTCTCAAAGACTCATCTGCATCCGCATACAATGTCGTAGAACTAAACACAACGTAATGCCAAAATCTAGGACGATTTAATGCCGCGTCCACTTCCAAAAAAGACCATTCAAATTCTTTTTGATTTTTCATCATAAACAAATACCAATACGAAAGCTCATGCCAAAAAATCAAAACATTTGGCATAAACTAGAAAATTATAAAAAATTGCGGATAACTATTTAGGACCACTCGGCACAGCATGCGGTAGATGCTTGTATAAATCTCGCGGGGTTGAAGTTGGATATCCATACCCCTTCTCTGCTAAACGCTTCACGTTTTCCAAATAACGCTCACCCCAAACACCAGGATCAAAATTTGTTACAACCACATTATAGCTCAAATTAATAACAGATTCGAAGGCTTTTCGTTGCGCAAGCTCATGCCCACCAAACGCAACTTGAACTTCAGTCTCTGTTGTAATGCTGTCTCCACCATCCTCGGATGAATGTTTAAAGCGCTCAACCAATAAGGCAATTATTTTTTCAATGGTGCAATACAACTTCCACATCGAAAAACCAGCTAAATACATTTCTGTGGATTTGGAAGTACTAAAATGATTTCCAAAATCGAAAATGGGATACACAAACTCATACTTGTCTTTCTGCCCTTCCAGTAAATCGGGCATGACAATTCGAGGCGTCTCATACGAAGGGAAAATAGGTGAAGTAATATAAAGATGAAAATCAGCATAACGCCACCAAAGCTGATAAATAGCGTCCATATCAGCAGCCAACTCCCCTCCAGAAAGCTCTGGATTGGATAAACGCTCACGCTGAAGGCGCATCGCATCGACAATACTGATTGTTGGTTCTGACTCACTCATAAGAACGCCTTATCTAAACACACTCTATTTTCATCTTAACCTAACGCGTTGCAAAATCAAGCAACACGTCTCTAACTACCCAGTAGATCAAGACAAGATCGATGATTAAAAGTTCTTTTAATCGCATAACAATAAACATCATTTTGATTGTATATCAAACAAACATGCTGTCAATCGTCTTGAACTGACATCTAAGAGTTCAATCCGCATCTACAGCTTAATTTATGATAAAATCAGTTTGTCCTTTTTTTTGTGGTGTCAAATTATAATGAATCATACCTCTCGCTTGCATCAGCCCAATCTTGATCACAACGATCTCGCTTACGCCTTTGGACAACCCATTGGCTCTGGTCAATTTAAAACATTCTCAGCTGATTTTAGAGTAGACGAACAACTCGGATTTGACCTGACAGGAGAAGGTGAGCACTTATTTTTGCGTGTCGAAAAACAGAATTTAAATACAGAAGAGCTGATTAGACAGATTGCTCGCACACTGAATAAGCCCTCTAAACTCATTTCACACGCTGGCTTAAAAGACAAGCAAGCCATTACAACTCAATGGCTATCGATTCATTGCCCTGGAGAGAACATTGAAATCGATGAAACAATTCGAGGAGACAATTGGCACATTCTTGAAAGCAAACGTCATCTCAAAAAACTCAAAATAGGTGGATTAGCCGCCAATCGATTTGAAATTATTTTACGCGAAATTAAAGAGCACCATGCAATTGAAACACAACTGCAGCGCATCCAAAAAGATGGCGTTCCTAATTATTTTGGCCCACAACGATTCGGACATCAAGGTCGAAATTTGATGGAAGCAAAAGCGGTCTTACTTGAAAACAAACGCATTAAAGATCGGTTCTTAAGAGGTATTTACTACTCCGCTGCGCGATCATTTTTGTTCAATCGAATCCTTTCTGCTCGTGTCATGCGAAAAGATTGGAATCAGGCCATACCAGGAGACGTGATGCAACTCGCAGGCCGCCACAGCATCTTTACAATTGAAACACCAGATGACCTGATTATGCATCGCGTGAAAACACATGATATTTCACCCGCTTCTGTTCTCTATGGTAAAGGCCCTCAATTAATCGAAAAAGAAGCTCAAATTGTGGAATCGTCCATCTTAGAAGAGTTTCAGGAGTGGTGTCTCGGTTTAGAAAATCACGGTCTTGAAAAAGCGTACCGTGCGCATATTTTACCAGTCCCCGACTTATCGTGGGAATTTCAAAATGACAAAACGGAAAAAGATGTGCTACGCCTATCTTTCGAGCTACCACCAGGCGCTTATGCCACCAGTGTTCTTCGAGAAACGCTCATGATTGCAGATCAATTTCAGCAAATAGCGAATTCTCGAGTTTAGTCATTCAGAAAACAACAAAGAGATATTCTCAAAAAAACCATGCATGATATAATGCACGCCTTAGCGGTCAATTATTTTTTGAACCGATAATATCATACAGGGGCATCATTCCCTGTTGGCGTTGTGCTAAACCAACTGGTATTGGGAAGCCTGAACCAACATAACCACGCCCCACCTGAACCTCTGGGTTCAAAATATTTGACCGCTAAACACCTTTATTAATCACGTTCCTCAATTGAATGAATGACAATTGTTTCAACAGGAACATCGCTGTGACCATTCTTTTGGCCAGTTTTGACTTTTGCAATGGCATCAACTACATCCATGCCCTCGGTCACTTCACCAAAAACGCAATAACCGTACTGATGATCGCCCGCATAATTTAAAAAATCATTGTCCACTAGATTAATAAAAAACTGGGCCGTTGCCGAATGTGGGCTTGATGTACGCGCCATCGAGATGGTTCCTCGCTTATTTGGCTTGGCCACCTTCGCTTCATTTTGAATGGGGGATTGTGTTGCTTTTGTTTCCATATCCGCAGTCAATCCGCCTCCCTGGATCATGAACTTATCGATCACTCGATGGAAAATTGTGTCATTATAAAATCCTTCTCGGACATAATTTAAAAAATTACCAGCAGTAATTGGGGCCACATCTTCATGCAATTGAAGATGTATATCGCCTTTAGATGTTTGAATTACGATCATTATTTACTCCTCTAAAAAGGTATTTCTAACGCCTCATCAATCGCATGCATTTGTGCTTTAAATAAGGCCTGGATTTCACTTAATTTGTCGGCATTTTGTGCTTCAAAACGCGCAACAAGACAAGGGGTTGTGTTGGAGGCTCGAATCAATCCCCATCCATCATTGAATTCGACTCTGACACCATCAATGTCAATCAATTGTGCCTCTGGAAAGGAGGCTTCTGTACTAAAACGCTTCATAAAAGAAAATTTCTTTTCTTCAAAAATAGGAATTTTAATCTCAGGTGTATTCACACTATCGGGAACAAGCGCGCATTGCTCACTGACAGACAGAGCTGAAGCACTCAATACTTCAAGCAAACGACACGCACTGTATAAAGCATCATCGAATCCATACCAACGATCTTTAAAGAACAAATGGCCACTCATTTCACCAGCAAGCACAGCACCCGATTCTCGCATAATACCTTTTACAATTGAATGTCCTGTCGGGCACATTTTAGGAATACCACCCGCCTCAAGAATAACGTCTTTTAAGTGACTTGAACATTTGACATCATACACAATGGTTGCATTTGGATTGTTTTTTAAAACGTGCTTGGCGTAAATCATCATCAGTCTGTCTGGCCAGATGACCTCACCGCGATTGGTCACCACACCTAATCGATCGGCATCTCCATCGAATCCCATGCCGAGATCCGCTTGATGCGAAGCAACAGCCTCTTTCAATGCAATTAAATTCTCTTCAACAGTGGGGTCCGGGTGATGATTGGGAAAACGCCCATCAACTTCACAAAACAACTCAATCACTTCACAATTCAAACGACGCAACACTTCTGGAACAATTTGTCCGCCGATGCCATTTCCACAATCCACAACGACTTTAAACGGACGCTTGAGGGTAATACCATTGACGACTCTTTCAATATACTCATCAATGACATTCAAATAACTCGCTTGTCCAACGCCTTCGGAGAACTGTGCGGCATATAAAAGTTCATGGAGTAACGCAATATCAGCATCAACTAACGTTTTTCCTGCGAGTACAATTTTAATTCCATTATAATTTGCAGGATTGTGACTACCGGTTACCATAAGTCCACTGTCAACGCCTGTCTCACAAGTGGCATAGTACATGACCGGAGTTGGAACAGCACCCAAATCGATGACATCAATGCCACTGTCCAAAACTCCTTGTTTCAGTGCCATAGCAAGACTAGCACTGCTTAATCGACCATCACGAGCCAGTAAAACAGAGGTTCTTTTTAAAGCTTTTAGGCGATAAGCAATTGCTTTTCCTATACTATAAAATGCATCCTCATCAAGCTGCATCCCCACAATGCCTCGAATGTCGTACGCGCGAAAGACACTTTTATCGACGTGCCGAATTTGATATTTTTTCATACCCATGTTTATTGTCTCCCTGAACTGCCAAATCCACCCTCACCCCGGGTCGTTTCTTCAAAATCTGAAACAATCTGAAATTGAGGTTGAACCACAGGCACAAAAACCAGTTGCGCAATACGATCGCCAGGATAAGCGGTAAAATGCTCCTGACCACGATTCCAACAAGAAATTTTTAATTCACCCTGATAGTCTGAATCAATTAATCCAACTAAATTACCGAGCACAATACCTTGCTTATGTCCAAGTCCTGAGCGAGGCAATATCACAGCAGCAAGAGATGGATCACCAATGTAAATGGCCAATCCTGTTGGTAAAAGAACCGTTTCTTGCGGCGCAATCTGCAAAGGCTCTTGCAAGGCAACACGCAAATCTAAACCAGCCGAACCTGGTGTGGCGTAAGCCGGAAAATCAATGGTTTTGCCGATTCGCTCATCCAGTACTTTAATTTGTATTTTGGGTGACATGTTCTTGTTCCATTTTCAGGAGATTAAACTGGGCATTTTGCAGGCTTGTTGCAATAATTGCAATTAAATTCGCTGCGATTTTATCTTTGCTTGCTAACGGCAAATCGATTTTAGAATCAGGAGTTAAAACAGTTACCGCATTTTCATCAACACCAAATCCAATGCCCTCTCCTACTTGATTCGCAATGATCATATCCAATTTTTTTCGTTTTAATTTTTCTTGTGCATGCGTCAAAACATGCTCCGTTTCTGCAGCGAATCCTACAACGAAATCAGCTTTTTGAGTTTTTACAACATCGGCGACAATATCTGGATTTAAAACGAACTCAAAAGTCACAGCCGATTGTCCCGTCTTCTTTAGTTTTTGAGATGCAGAAACTTGGGGACGATAATCAGAAACAGCAGCAGCAGCAATAAAAATACTACCCGGATTCAACTCTAAAGCTTGCATAACTGCATCACGCATATCTTCTGCTGATTCGACAGATATAAAAGACACACCAACCGGTGGTTGAAGAGAAGTAGGACCTGAAATCAATGTCACGACAGCTCCTGCAGACAAGGCCGCTTTCGCAAGCGCATACCCCATCTTACCTGAGCTATAATTACTCAGATACCTCACCGGATCCAAACGCTCTCGGGTTGGACCCGCGGTGATAATGAGGGATTTATTAAGACGTATCTTAGGAGACATCGCTTCAGCAACCACGGTTATAATCTCATCCACTTCAGCCATACGCCCTAATCCCGTCTCGCCACACGCCTGTTCCCCCTCTTTGGGACCGATGAAACGTAAACCGCGATGTGTTAAGGATGCCACATTTTGTACTGTCGCGGGATGGTGCCACATGCTGCGATTCATGCTCGGACAAATGAACATCGGTCCCTCAAAGACTAACGCTAATGTCGTCAATAAATCATCTGCCAAACCATGTGCCAATTTTGCAAGGCAATTTGCTGTTGCGGGTGCAATCACAAAACAATCAGCCCAACGAGCAAATTCAATATGTCCCATCGCATGTTCAGCATCGGCATCACAAACATCTATTCGAACAGGATATCCGCTCAATGCTTGCAGTGTCAGACGAGTTACAAATGCTTCGGCTGACTTTGTCATGACCACTCGAACATCAAAACCCAAAGCACGCCATGCCCGAATTAAAGGAGGCGTTTTGAACGCAGCAACACTGCCGGTCACTCCCAATAAAATTTTCATCTTGACTCGTCATCAATCAATAGAGTGCATTGTGTTAGATAGTATATCATGAATCCGTTAATCTAGTGTTTGTCGATAACGCTTTGAGGCAATATACAACGCCAATAGGGTGAAAATGAGTATGGGCACAACCTCAGACCAAACCTCTGTAAAATGAGAACCCTTGAGCAGAATGCCACGCACAATCAATAAAAAATGCGTGAGAGGCAGACAGTTACCAATCCATTGAGCCCATTCAGGCATTCCATGAAAAGGGAACATAAAACCAGACAATAAAATAGACGGTAAGAAGAAAAACATTCCGCCCTGAACTGCTTGCAGCTGATTGGAAGCCAATGTCGAAAATGTCAGCCCAACAGCAAGATTTGCGGCAATAAAAGGAAGACATAAAATCAATAATAGCAAGATACTCCCTTCCATTGGAACATGAAATATAGAGGCCGCACAAGCCAAAATCAACAACACCTGGACATACCCAACCACAATATAAGGCACCAACTTACCAATCATCACCTCGATGGGCTGAAGCGGAGTGGCCAATAAATTCTCCATGGTGCCGCGCTCATACTCACGGGTGATTGCAAGAGCGGTAATCAAAACGAGGGTCATGGTCAACACCACTCCCAGTAATCCAGGTACAATATTTAAAGCAGTAATGGCCAAGGGGTTATATTTAGCCAAGACCAACGGAGTGTACACCGGCGGCACATCTTGAAGATAAGCCAAAGCACCCACCGCCTCTTGTTTAAAAACAAAATCAGGCAACGAACTAAAGACAGACATTGCACGCGTTGCCGATGCCGGATCGGTCGCATCAACTTCTAGTAACAACTGAGGGCGATTACCTCGAACCAAATCATATGAAAATCGAGGAGGAATATTGACAACAAACTGCACTTTGGAGCGTCTTAATAAATCACGAGCCTTTTCTTCTGACATGGGAGGTGCAACAAAATGGAAATAAGTCGATTGCTCGAGACTTGTCAAAATACGCCTGGTGAAAACACTCTCATCTTGACTGACAATCGCAGCAGGAAGATGCTGAGGATTGAGATTAATGGCAAATCCAAATAAGATGAGCTGCATCAAAGGAATTCCAACCATCATTCCAAGAGTCGCTTTGTCTCGTCGCATTTGAATAAATTCTTTAAACATCAACGCCAATATACGAGCGTAACGGTCACTCAACTCAAACCTCCTTGAGTTTGTTCCTTCACCAGTGCGATAAAAGCATCTTCTAATGTGGGTGTCACTTGCCTACATGTGATCGGTTCATTGCCAATAAAATCAAACAAATGAGCCGCGATTTTATTTTGTATCAAACCGCATATTCGAATGCGTTGATCCAATAAAGTAGCCTGCTGGATATCAGGTAACATCTTAATTTTTTGCAATAAACTCATCGAAACATTTCCCTGCATTTCAAACACTTCTATTTGACTTGCTTGAATCACATCTTCTACAGTCCCAGTTACCAACAATTTTGAATTGGCCAAATAGGCTAAACGGGTACAATATAATGCCTCTTCCATATAATGCGTTGAAACAAAAGTGGTAATACCTCGCTGACTGAGTGTATGGATGGTATCCCAAAATAATCGCCGAGCAAGCGGATCAACCCCTGATGTCGGTTCATCTAAAAGCAATAAATCAGGATCATGAAGAAGACAAGCGCTCAGAGCAACACGCTGTTTCCACCCACCGGATAACTCGCCAGTCAATTGTTTACGTCGAGAATCCAAGCCCATCTCGAATAAAAGCTCTTCTACACGTTTTTTTGGATTTGAAATTTGGTACACTTTCGCGACAAAATTCAAGTTTTCTTCAACACTCAAGTCTTCATAAAAACTAAATTTTTGTGTCATATAACCAACATGTCGTTTGATTTTCAGAGAGTCTTTTAATACATCAAAACCGAGACAAGAGCCTTCTCCTGCATCAGGTGTCAAGAGACCACAAAGCATGCGAATGGTCGTCGTTTTTCCACTTCCATTGGGTCCAAGAAAAGCAAAAATCTCACCTCGATTAATTTGTATCGCAAACTGATCAACCGCAAGTCGCTCACCAAATCGTTTGCTTAAACCTTTTACATTGATGACAAAATTATTGGACATCCTCGATTCTCACAATGTTAACCGGTTGCCCTGGTTTGAACAAAACAGGATTTTCAATTTTAGCTTTAATACGAAAAACGATTTTATCGCTATTCTCACGACTGTAAACCAAAGGGGGGATATATTCTGCTTCACTAGAAATATAGACAATTTTGGCTTTATTCAAAACACTACAACCTTCGCAGTTAAAAAAAATGGATTGATTCATTTTCATTTGCGGCAATATTTTAGCCGGGACAAAAAACTCTATTCGAATTTGATTCAAAGGAAGCAATGCGGCAATAGGTCGACCTGCTGGAACAAATTCCCCTTCCTGATAGTAGGTGTCAAAAATAAAACCGTCAGCGGGTGCGGTTAGAGTTTTTTGATTCAGCTTCCATGCGCCAATTTCCCAAGCATAATTTGCCTCTTCGATTCGCGCACTTTGCGCTTTTATCGCATCAGGCCGAGCACCCAATTGAGCAAATGCCAAATTTGCAAGTGCTTCAGCTTTTGCCGCTTCAAGTCTTTTTACATCACTACGCACTTCATCCAGATGATCGAGATCAACTGCTTGTTTTTGATACAATTCGGAATATCGTTTTAAACGAAGATTAGCCAGACTTAAATTTACCTCGGCAATTCGGACCTGATTTTCTAAAGCATCTATTTCAGGCGCGCGTCTCGGTTTCTCTAAATCGGCTCGAATGTGCTCCGCCTCTTGTTTAACTGACATCAGACGTTTTTCTTCAAGTGCTTCAGGAATGGGGTCAATTTGAAATAATATTTCATTCCGATGAACAGATTGCCCTCTCGCCACATGTTTTTTCACTAGCTTCCCTTCGAAAGGAGAAGCCAAATAAAGATTCTCGCCTTCAACATATCCCTGAAATAAAATGGAAGGTGTATGAAAAAAAATATAATAAAATAACATCAGAAAAAAAAGCGTCAGAACAACGAAAAATGGCCGTTTATGTTCAAGGAGAAGTGCCTTCATGCTTGGATGGATTGTATTGACGTATTTTCAGTATATACGAAATAAAAAATATAAAATATCTTTGTCAGAATCTTTAACAGAGGGATATAACAGCTCGGGACGACATTGGAAGTTACGATAAATTAAAAAAAAAGCCAGCTTTTATTGAATAAAAAGCTGGCCTTCGGAATAAAGCCCTGGCGATGACCTACTTTAACATGGGGAGA
>CAZELP010000004.1:0-130182 GCA_964513205.1 uncultured Legionella sp.
CGCGATCATGATCGGTACATTCAATTGCCACTGTATGAAAAATTAAACTTTCCGGCTATGATTGAGGCTTGGCCAACAGTGGCCCAATATATTCGCCAGCATCATAATTTTTATGACCGGCTAAACGAATTAATCAACGAGGGCTTACCTGTACCCACACAAGCTCAGTTGCCCCTCTCTATTTTTTCCCCTCCTTTTCGAAAACAGGAAGAGTCGAAAGAAGCAGAAAAAAACGACTTTGCATTGACAAAAAACACAAAATTAATATAATTTGAACACTAAAACTATATTAAGGCCAAGTAAATGCCAGCACTTCACGATGCAGTCCATATCGAAACACAACTCCTTATTTTAGAAAAAATAAACGAGTCACTGCAAAAATGTGCAAAAAATTATCCTCTGACTTTTCATAACGGGCCAATAAAAAAGCAACATCATGAAACACATATGAGCCACATGGTGTATGATCTACAACTTGCAATTAACCATTATATCGCTCATTTAAACGCGCAAAAACAAAGCGGTCGAACAACATCTAGACTCAGTGTTTTTAATAAATTTAAAGAAAATGTGAATTATTCTCTTTACAAGAGTGAACATGCACGCTACATGAATCGATCTAACTCTATTTTTTATCCCGTATATTCTGCAATAACTTCGCTTTTCAGAGCATTTTTCCGCCTCCTAGATATCGCCATTTCGGCAATAAAAGAGCTTCTCGGACAAAACAGTCAAGTTGAAAGTAAGATGTCGAGACATCAAATATTTTTCAACCGTCCAATCGACCCCTCTCAACGTGTCGCAGAAAAACAATATCATGCATTGCAACAGGAATTGAATAAAGCCATTGCCGAACTCGATTTATTGCATAAAGAAACATCTCATACACACTCATTTGTTGTGTAAAAATGCCATGCAAAAATCATCTAGAGGTGAGTGAGCGCACACATCGGACACCCGTTGGATCTTGTTTATTATCAAACGTTTGATAGGCCGGAACTGTGAGTGCAACATACGGATTACTAAACGTTTGATACCAAACATCCGAAACCGTATCCCCTGTCTGAACATATTGCGTGGAACTCCAATAAAGAGGATTCGGACTGGCCGGATTACTGCCTCCTAAAGCAATTTGCTGAGTAATGGCATTATTGGGATCCAATAAATTAGACTGTATATTTTGCAAAAGAGGCGTCTCTTGACTACCGCATGGACTTGGATTTTCTGGAGGCTCTGGAGCGCGACCAGCGTAACCCATCTCACAGATTGCCGGTAAATACCAATCTTCAAAATGACCAATTCGCCCTGAACACAGCCCGGCAGCATAGTAAGTTGGATTAACGTCCGGATAGTAACCGATAATTTGTGCTGTGTTGCAAGCGCCATCCGTTTGGCCATCACAGATATCTGGCGATTGAGCAGGATAATAAATACCAGGAATCGCGTCGTACGCGGTGCAATTTGTATAAGGCCCAGAAGGACAAACACTCGAGCCTTGCTGTGCACCATTTGAAGCCCAAATAATCCCATTGGGCCAACTGGCTGCCTGATCAACCAAAGACATGACCACTCCCCCTACACTTTCGGATGTGGGCGTATTGTCATTGATTGAAAAAACATAACCATCTTGATACACACTTCCGTACCCCAAAACAGCCACATCTACACTGACCGGTGTGGTGTGCTCTCCCATAATGATTAAGCGACTAAAGATACTTGCCGGATCAGAAGGATTACTCGGTACACTTGCCACGCTTCCAGGAGTAATAGTCATTGAACATGAAGCTTGAGGAGGAAGCATCTCACACCCCTCAAAATCAACAGTGGTTCCAGATGGCAGTGCCACTGCCGTTGTGTAATCTAGATTATTGACAGTTGATGAAGACGTATTGGTAATCGTAATGATCCTGGCGTGCCCTGTCAAAGCGGGATTCAGAGCGGTATCAGCAACAGAGAGCGCCAAAACATGGACACTCGTTGCCAAGTCAGAAAACGAGATATGCAAAGCGTTATTCGGTGCAGTTTGATAACAGGTTAATGTAGAAGAGCCGACACATAAAATGATAGGCACAATGATTGTCTGTGTTGGAGCTGACAGTTGTGCTGGAGTCACGTTCAAATTCAATGTACACGTATCATCTGAATTTAACAAACGTCCTCTCAAACAACTATCTGGACTTTCTGTGTCCTGTTCAATGCCAACGGGCAGAGGCTGTAAGACCAAGCTCAACCCACGAAGTGCCCTATTTTTAACATAATATTTAATTTGATAAGGCGTGTCTGCTGCGCGCGAAACATACAGCTCTGAAGATGATTCAGGGAAGATCTCTATCATGGGTGTCGCCGCAAATGAGAGAGAGCAAAATAAACTCCATGCACATTGTGCAACCCATTTTCTCTTCAGAAAAAGAGAGCAACCAACATCCGCATTTTGAAAAATCATCCTTAAAGACATTGAAATTCCCTATAAAAATTGTATATACGAATCGAAAACTGCAAAAATTGATACATTAGAACCCTATTCAGATTCTAAAATCGTCCAGGATTACTGAATGCAAGTAAAAAATATTTACCGAGATTCTCTGCTGCTTGATAGGGCAAGAACTGCTCTCCACGACACACTTTCATCAATAATGCCAAAGGAACATCAAGAATCATTGAAAGCTCTCGGATTTCAATGCGCATATAAAACATCAAAACGTCAATTAATAGCTTTTGTTTGAATTTGTTTTGAGTAAAATCAAATCGAAAACCATCAAACTCAACCACACATCCCATTCTACACTTCCTCCATGATTGATTAGAACGAAAACGGAAGTAATATACTCACGAACTCAATCGCAATGCAAAACATTTTTTCTCATGTTTTCTTGTAGAATCCCAAACTCAGTATTTTCTATGCTTGCACTCAAACGTCAAGTCAAAATGGTTTTTTTCATCCTTAAGACGATGTTCGATGATCTCAGTTGTCCATTTAGATTCATCTATCGTCGGAAAAAACACATCAGCATCAAAAATATGATGAATGCGAGTGATGTAAATTTGTGTTGCATACGGCATAAATAAGCTAAAAATTTCAGCACCGCCAATGATCATGACCTCAGGTTCAGCGCAATCTAAGATAGCCTCTACCGACGTCACAACCGAGATATCTGAAGATGAAGATAACGTTCGACTGAACACCATGTTTTTTCTTTCAGGTAGAGGGCGCCCAATTGACTCGTACGTTTTTCGCCCCATGACAATCGGCTTATGTAATGTTTTCGCCTTGAAATATTTTAAATCGGCAGGCAAATGACAAAGCAATTGGTTATTCTTTCCCATCCCACCTTGCTCGTCTATCGCAACAATCATGCTAATGATGGGCATCATACACTCCTCGACAAAGCACAATCTCATGGGCGAGTTTAACCGCCGCCAACAAGCTAGATGGATTCGCTTTTTTTGTACCTGCCAGAGTCAACGCTGTACCATGATCCACAGATGTGCGCACAATAGGTAGCCCCAGGGTGACATTGACCGCGTGTTCAAAATCCGCGTATTTAATGACTGGAAGCCCCTGATCATGATACATCGTCAAAAATACCGACGCCATGGGCTCCGCTGCAAATACAGTATCGGCTGGCAAAGGCCCTATCACATCAAGTCCTTTCTGTTGAAAAGACTGTATCACAGGATAAATCACATCAAGCTCTTCTCGCCCCAAATATCCTTGCTCCCCCGCATGAGGATTTAAGCCAGCTACAACTATTTTGGGTCTTCTGATACCAAAATCCCGATGAAGAGACTCGTCTAATAACGAAATCACCTTTTCTAAACGCACTTTGGTAATGGCATCGGGGACCTCTCTTAATGGCAAATGCGTTGTCACCAATGCAACTTTCATCATCGGACTGGCCAAAAGCATCACCACATCAGGGGCCTGGCATTGCTGCTTCAAAAACTCAGTATGCCCTGAAAACATAAATCCGGCTTGATTTAAAACACCTTTATGCACAGGAGCGGTTACGAGCGCGGAAAACTCATTGGCCAAAACACGCTGACATCCATCAGAAAGCATTTGCATGACATAAGTCGAATGTAAAGGATTCAACTCCCCCGCAACCACTTCGCCTTGTAAGGGATGGGACAAGATCGTCAATTCACCAGAAGTGACAGAAACGGGTTCATCTGGATGATACAAGCGACAGCGCACATCTAAACCCAAACGCTTTGCTCGCGCTTGAAATAAAGGCAGGTGCCCCATTACCACAACAGGAATCTCACTCTTGGCTAATGCCAAACAAATATCCGGCCCCACACCTGCTGGCTCTCCTGACGTAATGAGCAGTGGTTTCACGCCAAATCCTTCTCAATGATTTGAATGTAAGCGCTGCTTCTCATGTGCTGCTGCCAATTTTGAACCGCCTCATTAAATTTGCGTTGATACAAAAATTGTCGCACCTGTTGACGCTGATACGCATCTGAATCGTCCACTGTTTTTCGTTCTAAAACTTGTATCAAATGCCACCCAAAAGGGCTCTTCACTGGTTTGCTGATGGTGTTCAGCGGAAGTTGATTCATTGCCTCTGCAAACGAGGGAACAAGCTCGTCGGGTGTGACCCAACCTAAATCTCCTCCTTTTTCAGCACTGGCATGATCAAGAGAATACTGTTTTGCCATCAGCGCAAAGTCTTTTCCTGATTTCAATTGCTCATACAAATTATGAATTTGTCTATCCGCCTCGGCATCTGTCATGTTGACACCCGGTTTTAACAGAATATGTCGGACATGCGTCTTGGTGACTTCATGATGCAGCTCGGTATTGCCAATTGCGACCAGTTTAATGATCTGAAAACCATTACCTGCACGCAGAGGACCTCTAATATCGCCGACTTTCATTTTGACTACCTGCTCTGCAAATACTTCGGGAAGCTCAGCCAAATGGCGCTCACCCAAATCTCCTCCTTCTAGAGCATCACGAGCACTCGACTCGCGAATTGCCAATTGGCTAAAATCGGCTCCTGTCTCTAATTTTTTCATCAACATCGATGCTTTTTCTCGCGCTTTTTTAATTTGAGCAGTGGTGGGCTCCTCCGGGAGAGGCACCACAATATTTTGCACATGAAAAGTTCGTGGTGTTGTCGCAATATGCTCAGAAGACTGCAGATAATCATTGACTTGCTTCATTGAAACGACAATATCCTTGCCTACTGCCGTTTGTTGGATACGATTAATCAGCATGTCTTTGCGGATATTTTCTCTGTATTTTGCGTAAGGTGTCCCTTGTTGTTCTATAGCCGCACGCATTTCATCAAGCGAAAGGTGGTTCGATGCTGCAATTTTAGCAATGGTTTCATCTAGCTCGACATTATCAATGCTCACATCATTGTGCTTTGCCAATTGCAATTCGATTTGTTCATCAATCAAGTGATTCAATACCTGTTTACGCAGCACTTGTGGCTCTGGCGCTTCCATTTTTCTAGCCAAAAGCTGCTGATAAGCCATCTCCGTTTGAGCATTGAGCTCGCTGGCGGTGATCACATCACTGTTTACAATGGCCACCACACTATCTAAGGGTGCGGCAATACCCCACGATGCGGACAACATCATTGCTATAAAAAGCTGCTTACGCATTTGAACCACCTCAATTAATGCTGAAACTGATTGACATATCCTGGTAAATAACTCTGAATCGTGCTGGCAGGGTCACTGCTTCCCACGGTACCGAGTCCTTTTAATAACACCTGCACATAAACGTTGTTATTATACTCCGGTTTTAAGGTCGATGGCGATAAGCTGTTATACACACGCCCGCCTAAAAAACGCATGGCCCAACAACAACTGTCATACTGGAAACCTAAGAACGCAATCATGTCATAATGCTCGCTCAAATTATACCCGTAAACACCTAACCCACTCCAATTGTTTGTCAATGGCCAAGCATAACCGGCGGTCGCTTGATGGAGTGCAGCATGTCCAACTTGATTGGTTCGTCCAGCAAAAATGTTACCGTTCACCAAATAAGAATAACCAAAACGCAGGATATGATTGACCTCAGGTTGATAGTGAAAATTAAAATCTGCATTATTTGCTGCATTTGCGCTTGGCTCAAACACCCAATCCCCCACCATGCTCCAAGCAGAATTTAAGCGATACACACCCTGTGTTGCGATAGGAGATGTTTTTGTTGTGGGAGAAGTAAATCCGAGCATCAGGGGATTATCTTCGCAAATGCCTTGAGCGTTATAACATAAGTTGACTTTTCGATCTGCGAAATATGTAATTTGACCGGCGGTCAATCGAACTTTCTCCACTCCATTTGACTTTAAAAATCGAGACGTAAGTGCATAAGATAATTGATTGGTATCTCCTATCCTGTCTTGACCTGAGAAGCGATTTTCTCGAAACAGTTGATCCGCAGTAAAAATCATGTAAGCGGAATCGAATGCCGGCACTTCCGATTGGTTATAATAAGGCACATTCAGATAAAATAGTCGCGGCTCCAACGTCTGAGTATACCCCGTCCACGTTTGTGAATCCTCGAAAAAAAGACCACCATCCACACTGTACCGAGGAATCGTGTAGTTGACACTTTTGGTAGGCCCAAGCCCTTCTGCGCTAATGTGGTAATAGTTGTCAACCAAATCGACTTTAGGAGACAAATACCCCCATGCGGTATGTTGCTCCAGAAAAAGCCCAGGATTCACATGGAAGCGAGGACCTTCCGGAATGGTATCGTCATTCAAAGGCCACTGGAATTGATCAAATTGCCCAACAAGGCTCAAGTGAGTGCCCAACGGCAATTCATCATAAAACCCCTCCGCCATAAATTGCGGCAAACGTTCATAAATATGGCTCACATCGGCTTGATTGATTGGATTTAAGGTCTGATAAGCCTCGGCAAGTCCTTGCAGTTTCCAATGCTCACCCACATAAGTCAATAACCCTTCTTTGCGTAATTGATTTTCAGTCAATACCGCCAAATTGCTGCTAAAATCTTGCAAATAATAATTATCAGACACTTGTTGGAAATTCACATGCATTGAAAGATGATCAGTAAATGACGTATCGTCTCGATAAAAAACAGACCATCGATTGTTCGATTGCGAAGATAGACCAGGGAACTGAGTGTTATTATTGTCCAAAAAATGTTGGAAAGCCTTATCGTCCGGTAAAATGCTTGCATTAATCATCCCAATCGAGTTCGACGTTAAATATCGCCCCTCACCATTTAACATCACGCCTCTAAATGTATATGCGTGAGGTGTAACGGTTGCATCATAATTCGGTGCAAGATTCAGATAATAAGGAACAGCAAAATCAAATCCGCCAATATTCGAATAACCATACATTGGCATTAAAAAGCCACTTTTTCGCTCTTTTGATGTAGGAAAACTAAAATAAGGCAAGTAAGCCACGGGCACATCATAAAAACGAAGCTTGGCATCTTTTGCTTTTCCTTCCTTTGCCGCATCGTCAATGTAAAGCTCTCTGGCTTCAATCTGCCAATCTCTTTTTTTAGGAGGACATGTGCTATAAGTGGCCTTTGCTAATAAAATGTCTTTGTTTTCAAAGCGTTTAATCAATGAGGCCAATCCCCAGGCGGGCAAAGCCGCTCCCTGGTGCGTTGTGTCAAAACGATACATCACATTTTCGATATATCCTGCCGATGTTGAGGGATCAATGCTGGCTTTTTGCGCCCAAATCGTCCGATTTTTCTCGACCAAATGCACCCCATCATGCAACTCTACACGCGTAATCTGTTTGGTTTTTGGGTCACGATACAACGTTGCTGTTTCGGCAGTCAAAATACGCTCTGGCATTTTGACTTCGACGTGCCCCTTAAGCAAGGAGGAGCCTTCGGAATGAAACGAAACCTCATCAGCAGCTAATGTGGTTTGGGAGGATGAAGAAAAAATCGGTGTTTCTTGATACCGACCTCGACATAATCCAACGAGCACCTGCTCATCCCAGCCCAAACAATCACTGATACGTTGCCGAGTCATCTTGGTTAGTGGCGTTTCAGCAGGAATCACGCAAGCCTCTATCGACTCGACGTTAAGTGGCGAGGTCTCGGCTGGTAATTCCAAATCAGCTTCTGCCATAATGACCGTTGAACACAACAGGCCGAAAAAGCATAAGCTTAATTTAAAGCATTTGCTCATGTTCAATCGCACAAAAATGCCTTATGATGACGTTTTTTGTAATGGGCAGGGAGTATAGCATGTCTGAACGAGAAAACGCACTGAACGAATGGTTGAAACAGTTACCCTTTTTGAAACAATTCACACTAAAAGCCTTAACCGGCGATGCAAGCTTTCGCCGATATTTTCGTTTAAATACAGGTGATTCGACCTATATCGTCATGGACGCTCCGCCAGAAAAAGAAAATTTACTGTCTTTTATCTTGGTGAATCAAGTCCTGCTAAAAAACAATGTATCAGCCCCAAAGATCATCGCTCAAGATACAACATTGGGCTTCTTGCTGCTCGAAGATTTCGGTGACACGTTGCTGGCTCATCATCTTTCAGAGCAAAACGCCTCAAAACGATACGAAGCTTGCCTTGACACGCTCATTCAAATACAACAATGCGAAACAGAGCGCCCCCTGTTACCCAAATTTGATACTGCGCATATGTTACAAGAAATGAGTCTTTTTCGCATATGGTTTCTAGAAAAACTGCTTGGATTATCACTGAGTCCCAACGAAGAGAAACAGCTGAATATTTTATTTATGGAGCTTGCGCTTCATCTTTCGGACCAACCACAATGCTTTATTCATCGAGATTACCACTCTAGAAATTTACTGATTCTTAATTCGCCAGAAGATAACCCACTTAAAATTGGTGTAATCGATTTTCAAGACGCGATGAAGGGTCCATTCACATACGATTTGGTTTCATTGATCAAAGATTGTTATGTTCAATGGAGTGATGAGCGCCAACTCGATTGGATGTCGTACTTTTATCAACGTTTACCTCATCATTTTAATTGGTCTTTTGACGAATTTAGACAAGGCGTCGATTGGTGCGGTTTACAACGCCACCTTAAAGTACTGGGCATATTTTCACGCCTTTATCTGCGAGACAATAAACCGAATTATCTTAAAGATTTGCCTCTTACTCTTTTTTATACAAAACAATGTGCCGCACGTTATCCTCTGTTTCAAAGCCTGCATGAGCTTATTGAACATAAAATCACGCCGCTATTTAAAGCAAGGCAACCGGCATGAAATCAGCACTCATTTTCGCTGCAGGTCGAGGCGAACGCCTGCAGCCTCTGACTCGCAATATCCCCAAAGCATTGTGTCCCATTAAAGGGATACCCATGATTGAATATCATATTCAAAAACTGCAACAAGTCGGCTTTGAAAAAATATTTATTAATCATGCGTATTTAGGTGACCAAATCAAGCGACATTTGGGAGATGGCCAGCGTTTTAACGTGCAGATTATCTATCTCCCAGAACCACCAGGAGGGCTTGAGACAGGAGGAACGTTACAATCACTTCAATCGCATTTAAATGATGAACCTTTCGTCACAATAAATGCCGATATTTATACTGACTATGATTTTTCCAATCTACACGCCCCAATCGATGGTGTGCTCGCTCATCTTGTGTTGGTTCCTCAGTCTAATTTGCATCATAAAGTCGATTTTGGGCTGTCTGACACCAACAAAGTGACATTGGCACACCCTCAATTTATTTTTTCTGGCATCGCATCCTACGCACAAAACGCTTTCTCAGAAGAGCACTTTGGTCGATTTTCTGTGACCCCATTGTTAAAAAAATGGGCCTCCATTGGGCGAATTTCAGGAGAGCTATACCGAGGATTTTGGGTTGACGTCGGAACACCAGAACGACTAGCCTATCTCAATAGTGCTCTCGTATAAAAACTGAACTTATACAAACTCGAGGTTGACTCAGCGTATCTGAGGCAAACCAGATGTCAATCTTGCAGCAAGTCTTTGCAATGACTCCGCTCTGTCCTCGGTTATTATTTTTACAGAAAACCGTTCAACACACTGGGCAACTTGGTTGTTGCCCAGTTTCAAAGTATGCCTTCCTACCCTAATCTGGCTCGACCTGATCGGAGTGAGGACCCGCTGGAGGAGTGGCCTCTCTAGAAACCTCCTCTTTCAACGCAAACTTTCTAATTGCATAACGATTATTAGACTCTGCAGATACATAACGAGAAAATCCGCTCTCTGGATTTTCAACACGCTGTTGGAGCTCCTCAAAAGAAAGAGCGGTTAACGCTTCATTTTCGTCGACAAGATACATCACACCATCTTGCCTTCTCATGTGATTTTCTGCCATCCATTTTTGAAATAATGCGTCTAAATACTCATAAGTTTCTTGAGAAGCGTAATTTCCGTCGGAAACCTTGTAATCTCTATCAAATCGTCCCTCTGGCATTTTGATCAGTTCAAAGGTAAGCGCTTGATCATCCCCCCCGCTTATTGATGCTGGTGGCGGCACAGGAACTTCCGGAACCAGTTGTGCTGCGGGCGATAGAAAGCGTTGCCCAGCATACAAGTTTCTTGCCGTACTACATTGTTTCTCTACGTCCAAAACAAATTGCCTTAACGCGTCGGAAAAATCTTTAAATTCCGTGAGTTTTTGTATCGAGATAATCATATTAAATTTCTTCTCCAAGTGATGTGCTGCCTCTGGAGTATATTGAACCAATGTCAACAAAGAAGAAACCGCTTCACGACTAGGCACGAACATGTCTAATTCTCCTCAGTGAAAGGATTAGGATATTTTGAAATAACCGACTCGTATTTTTTCGCCTTCATCGATTCATTATCAAACTCATCGACCAAAATTGCATCCCAACGGGCTTTTTCAATGTCAACGACACACGCCATCTCGTCAAGAGAAAGGTGCCCTTCATCTACCAACTTTTGAAGCACCTCTCGGAAATTCGATGCATTCCATTTTTTTTCACGTCTAATTTTTTTCAATAAAGGGTCATGAGCTAAAATATCCTGAAAAACAAGCTCAACCTTATCTATCGGCTCTTCTTTAAGATGCGAAAGATAGATCATTTTTTTCAAGAGTTCCCGATAAGTATTATTGGTGGTCATTAGGCGAGCCAGCTTGTGAGACAAACCATCGCCAGGATAACGACATTTCGCTCCAAATGGAAACGCAACCCACTTCATTTTGAAACCCAATAAACGGTTTGGGAAATTATGACAAAATTCCAACAGAGCTTTCTCTGTTTGATAAAAGCAATATTGCAAAGCCCATTCTGCATGAACTTGCTCATCATCATGGGCACCACGCTCTTCAAAAAAGCGCAATACGCCCATTGCCAGATACAAATGCGACATGGCATCACCCAAACGAGCAGATAAACGCTCACGACGTTTGAGACTGCTGCCCAAAGTCAACAATGAAAGATCGGCCA
Source organism: uncultured Legionella sp. (assembly GCA_964513205.1). Lineage (GTDB taxonomy): Bacteria > Pseudomonadota > Gammaproteobacteria > Legionellales > Legionellaceae > JAGVJT01. The sequence continues at coordinate 11,403 of CAZELP010000004.1, forward strand.
TCCATGCAAATGCAGCGCTTAAACGAGTCAAGTGTTGATAATGACGTTTCATCAATTTTCTGGGTGAGGCCACCAAAAGTCCGGCGGTCCAGCCTGTTGACATCGCCTTTGCAAAAGCACTTAAACTATAATGGATATGACGCCAAACCAGTACGTGAAATGCATGCTCATCGTCATTTGAGATCGCATAAAACTCATCTCTTACAAAAGGATGACAAGCCATCGACCCCTGACCAAAAATAAGAAGGTTACGCGTCATGATATTGGCGCCTTCCACCGTGACAGAAATAGGGATCCCTTGATAATAATTCATCAAATAATTTCGAGGCCCCATCACAACAGCACGACCACCATGAATATCCATGGCATGATTAATAGTCGCTCTTGCAAGTTCTGTATTAAAATATTTTGTAATTGCTGAAGCAACAGATGGCTTTTTGTGCTGATCAACCGCGGCAACCGTTAAAAGACGAGTGGCACTGACTAAATAATTCAATCCACCAATCTCAGATAAACGCTCCTCAATTCCTTCAAATTGAGCCAAGTCAACATTAAATTGACGACGAATTCTGGCGAAAGCACTGGTCACGACATAAGCAACAGATGACGAGGCCGTTCCCAACGCAGGCAATGAGATTGAACGACCAATAGACAAGCATTCGACTAACATTTGCCACCCACGGCCGGCCATTGCTTGTCCACCAATGATATGATCAATGGGAACAAATACATCTTTTCCTCGAATCGTTCCATTCATAAACGGTTGATTGGCGGGCAGATGGCGATTACCAATTTCAAGATTAGGGAGATCATTGGGGATTAATAAACAAGTAATCCCCTCATGGCCCACACCATTCAGTAAACCATCCGGATCTTTTAGTTGCACAGCTAAACCAATCAACGTTGCAACCGGTGAAAGCGTAATCCAACGTTTATTCAATGTGAGAGAAACGCCCAAGACCGATTCGCCATCGATTTCTTTTTTCATGACCACACCCAAAGACTGGATGGAAGTGGCATCACTACCTGCTTCAGGCTCTGTCAGGGCAAAACATGGAATTTCCAGTCCTTTTGCCAACCGTGGCAAATAATAATTTTTTTGCGTATCCGTACCATAATGCAACAACAATTCACCTGGCCCTAATGAATTAGGCACCATAACCGTTACAGCCGCTACAGTAGAGCGACTCGCGACTTTAAGCACGATATCAGAGTGCGCGCGAGCGGAGAATCCTTTCCCACCATAAGATTCAGGGATCACAAGCCCCAGAAATCCATTCTCTCGAATATATTGCCAAACATGGGCTGGCAAATCTTGTTGCTGACTAATTTCCCACTCATGCAGCATCTCGCAAAGTGTATTCACTTCATTGTCAAGAAAAGACTGTTCCGCAGAAGTAAGGGTTGTCTTAATTTCAAAAAGACTGTCCCAATCTGGCGTCCCGGTAAAAATACTTTTTTCTATCCATGTATCTCCTGCATTTAACGCTTCTTCTTCTGTTTTAGAAAGACGTGGAGAAACTTTTTTCGCATATTTAAAAAATTGATGGCTCAACCAATGACGCAGCCCAGAGAAACTCAAAATGGCAGTCACAGAAAGTAAAATAATCCACAATGGTATTGCAAATATTTTGGGCATCGACAACAGAAAAGTTGCGACAACCAAATAAACAAGACTTCCTATTTTAAAAACAGTCGAATGCATCTGCCGTAATAAAACAACAAGCGTAAACACAACAAAAAGCACAAAAAATAACAAATTAGCCATCATCCCTATCCTTGTTTTTCCAAACTTACTTTTCGCTATGATATGTTAAAAAGATGCCAACAATCCAGACTCCTTTTGAGAATTTCAACGGACTCAACATTTCGTTTGTTTCACAATCAATTTAGAGCGGGACTTTCCGAGGCTCATTTGGAACTTCCCTGACCAATCTGGGGACAAGGTAACCCGGCAAAAATTCAGACATACGAGCATGCAACTGTTTGGCATAAGAATCGCTGACATCGAAATGAGCCGCCCCTTGCACTTTATCCAAAACATGCAAGTAATAAGGCATCACGCCACAAGCAAATAATCGCTCACTCAATTGAACCAAGGTCGGCACATCATTGTTGACCTTGTTTAAAAGCACCGATTGATTCAGAAGATGAATACCATAAGCACGTAATTGTTCGCAACACGCGTTAACAGACTCACTGAGCTCATTCGAATGATTGACGTGCAACACCATCACGATTTTTAAGCGACTGCGCTGCAAAAGCGAGCAAAATGCATTTGTCACTCGCTCAGGCAAAACGACAGGGACCCGAGAGTGAATTCGCACCGTCGTCACATGAGTAATAGCGTCAAGCTCGTGCAACAAAAAATCAAATGTCGCATCCGTTGCTAGAAGAGGATCTCCGCCACTTAAAATGACCTCGTGTATCGTCTCATCTTGGCGAATGTACTCCAATACGTTAAGCCACCCTTCTCTTCCAGGATTGTTGCTCTGATAAGGAAAATGACGCCTAAAACAATATCGACAATTGACGGCACACACCCCAGTGAGAGTCAAAAGCACTCGCCCATGATACTTATGAATTAATCCCTTCATCGCGTTTGTTTGACTTTCCATCAAAGGGTCTTGAAAAAAACCAGGGACGTCAATCAGTTCTTCGGCTTGAGGTAGCACTTGCAGCAATAATGGATCTTGGCGATTGCCTTTTTGCATACGCGCGGCAAAGCCACGAGGCACCCGCATCGCAAACAATTTTGTGGCATCAAGAGAACCCTCTTCAATTGGAATTTCCAAAAAATCAAGGAGTGCAGCAGGAGTTGAAAAACCTGCTGCTAGAATCTGCTGCCAACGCTGGCTTTCGTCTCGCATTTCGTGCACAACATTGTTAAACTATGAAAAATTGATACAATTGTACCAAATGATCAGTTTCACGGAAACTGCCACACTAACAACGGAGTCATCATGGCTGTTTACAGCACAAATGAATTTAAAAATGGTCTAAAAGTCATGGTCGATGATGCACCATGCAGTATCGTCGAATGCGAGTTTGTCAAACCAGGTAAAGGACAAGCCTTTACTCGAGTCAAAATTCGCAACCTAAAAACAGGACGAGTGGTCGAACGGACTTACAAATCAGGTGAGTCTTTAGAATCTGCAGACGTAGTCGATGTTGAAATGCAGTACCTTTACCACGATGGTGAGTTTTGGCATTTTATGGTTCCAGACACATTCGAACAATATTCCGCTGGTCCCCAACCACTAGAAGCCGCATTGCCATGGATTAAAGAACAAGACATTTGTATGGTCACCCTTTGGAACAATGAGCCACTACACGTCGCTCCACCGGTCTTTGTTGCACTGACTATCACTGAAACTGATCCCGGTGTTCGTGGTGATACATCAGGTGGCGGTGGAAAACCCGCAACGCTCGAAACAGGTGCAGTTGTTCGAGTTCCTCTGTTTATTCAAACGGGAGAAACCATTAAAGTTGACACAAGAACAGCAGAATATGTTTCTCGTGTGAAAGACTGATCAGTCGTCTTCATCGTCGACTGTTGTATGAAATGACTTGAACAATTGCCCTATTGGCACAAAATTACCTTAGAGCTCTCTTGTTCAGGTCATCCCCGCTCTACAAAACTTTGCTGATGGCATAAGCGACTATTGCTTCCCCTATATTTTTTTGGCTTGCTTTCTCCATCCCTTTAAATCCAGGCGACGAATTGGCTTCACAAACTGTAAATCCGGTTTTCGTAAATAGAAGATCAACGCCAGCTATCTCAAGCTCAAAAAGACGGGTGACACGCAACGCAAGATCGGTTATCTCGTCGGTCACGGGAAAGTTTTCTACCCGTCCACCCAGAGAAAAATTTGCTTTAAAACCACCGTTTGCAATACGTTTCATACATCCCAGTACGCGATCATTCACCACAAACACTCGCAGATCACATCCATAACTTTCTTGAACAAATGATTGAAAAATAAAACCATTTCCGTCTTTGTACAACGATAATAAATCTGCCATGTCACTGAGCTGTGTCATGGTTTGGCAAAGAAAAATACCTTGTCCTCTTGCGCCAGACAACACTTTGATTACCAACGGAAAACCAATTTCATCGGCTATCCACTCTAAGTCAAGAGGGAACTTTGCAAAAATGGTCTTGGGCGAAGGCAAACCCGCCTGTTTGATTTTTTGTGCCATAAACATTTTGTCTTTCACGTTCAAAATCGAAGACGAACTGTTACATAAGGCGACGCCTTGAAACTCTAAATGACGAAGTGACGCCAGAGCCAAATAAGAACTCTCAGCACCAGTGCGGGGAATGACCACATCGGGTAATGACACACGCTTCTTATCAACCAGTATCACATTAGACTCATCATCCGAACACAGCAAATCTAGCTGCTCAGGCTTATACACATGAAGCTCGAGACCACGACTCAACCCCTCTTCTCGAAGACGATTCACACCATGATCTTCTACCGAAAGCTCACTTTCGTTCTTTTTATAAATTATCCAGCCTTTCATACAAACTCCTTGACACACTTCCAAGTATAGCGAATGTTTGTCTTATTTTCGACCAGAAAGATAAAAAATAATTTCTAAATTTAATCAAAAAAAACTGATGAAAAACACGCGACCCGACTCAACAAAAAAATAAGCGATGAAAGTACGCTGAGCCGCTCTTTGTCAAAAATCGGTGATCTATGAAATGCTTTAGGTTCCCCTAAAAGGGTCTACACACCGCACTTCAACCCGATCACACCATCACATATGGTGATCCGAAGGTTCAGTGTTATCTTCATCGCTCTTATGTACAAATATAGTACAACAAATAAACAAATACAAATTAATTTGTAAGTATATTTTAAAATATCGCATTCTAAATGATCTTATGTATAATGAATCATCAGTCCACACTTTAAAAAATAAGAATAATATGAACATCATCTTAGAATCTTATCGCGCAGGTCTTTTTAAAAAAGAACATTGGTTACCGAATATCGTTTCAGGTTTGATTGTTGGCGTTGTCGCCCTGCCCCTGGCCATGGCGTTTGCGATTGCATCAGGAGCAAAACCCGAACAAGGCCTGTATACCGCGATTGTGGCCGGCTTGATTGTCACACTGTTTGGTGGAAGTCGCCTTCAAATTGCAGGTCCGACAGGTGCTTTTGTTGTGATCCTTGCCGGGATCACAAGTCAATATGGAATAGATGGTCTTCAAATTGCCACACTGCTCGCCGGTATTATTTTGTGTATTCTAGGAGTCACTCGACTTGGTGCGGTAATAAAATTTATCCCTGACCCGGTTATTGTGGGCTTTACCGCAGGAATTGCGGTGGTCATATGGGTTGGGCAATGGGGTTATTTTTTGGGTCTTCCTAGCGTCAGTGGGGCCCATTTCCATGAAAAACTCTGGCATCTCATTCAGGTCCTACCAGAATTTCATATGACCACCATGATACTCGGTTTTTTTTCCTTATTTATTGTCGTATTCAGTACAAAAATTCCTTTTTTAAAACGTGTGCCAGGCCCTTTGGTCGCCCTCATCATCGCCACCATCTTGCAATCAATTTTTCATTTTGAAGGTGTCGCAACAATAGGAAGCCAATTTGGTAGCATTCCACGCACGCTCCCGATGCCTCATTTGCCCGATCTATCTGTTGATCGCATCCTCTCTTTAGTTGGACCTGCATTCACCATTGCAATGCTTGGTGCGATTGAGTCTTTGTTGTCAGCGGTTGTTGCAGATGGCATGTCAGGGACACATCACAACTCAAACCAAGAGCTTATCGGACAAGGCATCGCCAATATCTTGGCACCTCTGTTTGGTGGTTTTGCTGCAACAGGAGCCATCGCCCGAACCGCGACCGGCATTCGCAATGGCGCAACTAGCCCTCTTTCAGGAATTGTGCACGCCATTACACTCATGCTTATTATGTTGGTATTAGCGCCTCTTGCCGTCAATGTTCCACTGACCACTCTCGCTGCAATTCTTTTCGTTGTCGCATGGAATATGGCTGAGATTCCTCATGTTATACGACTGATAAAACGAGCCCCTCACGCAGACATCGCCATACTCAGTGTCACATTTTTCTTGGCAATTTTTGTCGATCTCGTTGTCGCGGTCAACATCGGCGTTATTTTTGCAGTACTACATTTTATGTTACGAATGGCAGATAGCGTGGATGTCAAACAACAAACGGCATCGGAGCTTTTCAACGAATACTTCAAAGAACAAGAATCTCTTCTACCCAATGATGTCTTGGTCTACACAGTAGATGGCCCATTTTTCTTTGGCTCAATCGAAGCTTTTGAACGAGCGTTAAAAAATACCCATACCGAGCCTCGCATTCTTATTATTCGATTGCGCTGGGTACCGTTAATCGACATGACTGGTATTACGGCCCTAGAAGAGGTCGTCAAAGATCTACACAAACGACATATTCGTGTCATTTTAGTCGGTGCAAATGAACGAGTAGAAGGAAAACTGGATAAAGCCGGACTGATTGAATTGATTGGTCCTGAAAATGTGTTCGGTACATTTCAAGATATTCTCGATGCAGATGCGCTCTTGCCTTGAGGTTGAATCAAAAATTACGAAAAAAACTTGAAAAGGGAGGTATAAAAACCTCCCTTTTTGATAAAGGCTTAATGCTGACCTTCTTCTGCTGCAGGAGCTGCTTCTGCAGGTTGAGCTTCAGCCGCAGGTTGAGCTTGTTGCTCTTCAGCAGGAGCTGCTGTTTGCATTGCTTCTGTTGGCGCCTGAGTTGTTTCTTCTTTTTTGTGGTCGCCACAAGCTGTTAAAGAAAGTGCTAAAACACTGGTTGCAGCTAAAATTGCTAAACGTTTCATGTTATTCTCCATCGCATTGTTTAATGATTTCTCTTAAGCAGTTTAACAAAATTATTCCTGAAGTGAAGCCCATTCATTCAAATATTCAGAATAATCCATTATAATGGATACTTTTTTTACCAACGACTTAAACACATGCAATCAAGCTCGAATGAAAAAATATCGGTAGCGGCACTGGTTCTCCTGATAACGGGCGCGATTGATAGCATCAGAAATTTACCTACTACAGCCCTATTTGGCTCTAAACTCATTTTCTTTTTTGTTTTTGCTTCTTTGATTTTCTTAATCCCCGTTGCGCTGATCTCAGCCGAACTGGCATCGACTTGGTCTGACGAAGAAGGTGGTGTTTACAGCTGGATTCGGCATGCCTTTGGAGAAACCGTGGCGTTCTTTGCTATCTGGCTACAGTGGGTCAACACCATGGTTTGGTATCCAACCATTCTCCTGTTTATCGCAGGAACATTGGTATACTTGATTGACCCCTCTCTGGCATCTCATAAAGGCTATTTGATCACCTCAACACTGATTATTTTCTGGTTTCTAACCGCTTTAGGTCTGAAAGGTTTACATGCATCAGCAAAATTTGCCGGTTGGTGTGCTATCTTAGGCATGATTCTTCCAATGGGATTGCTTATTTTCTTTGCTATCTTATGGATTGTCCAACAACACCCCATTATGATTCAATTTGACTGGCAAAATATGCTTCCCCAATGGAAAGAAAGTCAGTCTTGGGCTTCATTGACGGCAATGGTAACCTCCTTTTTGGGTATGGAGCTCGCCGCAGTTCATGTATTAAATGTCAATAATCCACAAAAAAACTTCCCTCGCGCAATGTTTTTTTCTGTGCTACTGATTTTGGGAACGATGATTTTAGGGTCGCTCGCGGTTGCCTTTGTGCTGCCTCAGGCAGAAATGAGCTTATTGCAGGGGGTCATGCAAACTTTTTCGACATATCTGAAGACCTATCACTTACACGTATTACTTCCTATCATCATGATCATGTTACTTTTGGGGAGTTTAGGTGGCATGGTCAACTGGATTATTTCTCCAGCAAAAGGCCTGCTAATGGCAGCGGATCACGGCTTTTTACCCAAATGGTTACATAAAAGAAATGAGAAAGGTATTGCATCACGCATTCTGATTTTACAAGCATTACTTGTGACTCTTTTGTGCGGTGGATATATTTTACTCCCAACGGTAAATGGTATTTATTGGCTCTTTACCGCTCTCAGTACCGAACTTTATCTGATGATGTATATTCTGATGTTCCTTGCCGCTATTCGCCTTAAAAAGAAATTTAAAAACTTAGACAGACCTTTTCGTGTGCCTGGTGGAGACTGGGGCTATTATTTGACCTGCGCACTTGGATTACTCGGCTGCTTTATTAGCTTCATAGTCGGTTTCATTCCACCAGAAGCCGCAATCAAGCTGGCAGACGTCAATCATTTTAGGTTGATATTCGTTGTTGGAATCGTGCTCATGCTACTACCCGCTATCGGATTGTATGGATACAAACGATACATGCATCGCTAGCAGGCTAAAGAACGATACTTATACGACTGGCCGCTTATCAATCAGTTGCGACAACTTATGATGGATATCATCAAAGCCACGATTACTCATTACCAGCACCGCATCTCCAGGTTGTACTTCTTCTCCTATGGCGTCCACTATCTCATTGGTGGTTTTCAAAACATAAGGTTTGACTCGCCATCCGCGCCAATCCTCGACTGAAAAATCATTAGGATGGAGGATATACACTTGATCAGCATGTTCTAGTGCCAAAGGAATTCGCTCTTTATGCACTCCTGTGCGCATGGTATAAGAGGCAAACTCTAATACCGCTATAATGCGTTTATGTCGCGCACTTTTTTGCAGGGCTTCTATTGTTTTTTGTATGGCAGTGGGATGATGAGCAAAATCATCGTAAATGGTCACGCCGTGTGATTCAGCCCTGACTTCCAATCGACGTTTGGCTGGAATAAATGCCTCTAACGCTTTTGCCGCTACCTCCGGCGCAACACCAGCCTGATAACTGGCCGCGATAGCCGCAATTGCATTTTCAATGTTAAATTCACCCATCAAAGACCATGTAATTTTTGCAACTGGTTTCTGATTCAATAACACCTCAAACACTTGTCCCTTAGGGTCCAAAAGTTTTGCAGACCAATCCGCTTCACCGTGCAACGCAAAAGAACATTGTCGGCTATATAGGCCTTTCGAAAAGACCGCACTTAACGCCTGATCATCACGAGGATAGACAACCACTCCGTCTGATGGAATCGTCCTCAACAGATAATGGAACTGCTGTTGAATGGCTTCAAGATTCGGATAAATATCCGCGTGATCAAATTCCAAATTATTTAAAATGGCCACACGAGGTCGATAATGCATAAATTTGGGCCTTTTATCAAAAAAAGCACTGTCGTACTCATCCGCTTCAATGACAAACCAATCGCCTCGACCAAGACAAGCATTGGTTCCAAAATTGGGCGCAACTCCACCAATCAAAAATCCAGGCTGACAACCGGCATAATCTAAAATAAAAGCCAACATTGAAGTAGTCGTTGTTTTACCGTGTGTACCCGCAACCGCAATGACTTTCTTTTTAGACAGCAAATGCTCGGCCAACCATTGAGGTCCGGAAGTATAAGCTTGTCCTCGATTCAATATTTTTTCGATAACCGGCATACCGCGCTTCATGGCATTGCCGACAATGACGATATCCGCTGATGCGACCATTTCGCAGTCATGATACCCCTCAACCCATGTCACTCCTTGTTTGAGCAACAAATCACTCACCGGCGGATAACAGCTTGTATCGCTACCAGTGACGGTATACCCCGCATCCCTTGCCAACAAAGCCAAGGCACTCATAAAAGTACCGCCAATTCCTAAAATGTGTATGTGCATGTTTTTTTATCGAAAATAAAAATCCCATTCTAGCATCCTAACATCGCATTTCAATCAAGACTTACGAAAAATCCAATATTCACCATAAAGAGGTCACAATAAAGATTGAATAATGACCAATTAGGTGCTATATAAATTAATATGATTATTTTATATTCACAAAATGCGTCGTGACGTCAACATCAAAATCAACAAGGAGTGTGGATGAAAAGCTCGCATCGTTGTTCTAATTCTGTCCTTAAGCCAAGAATTACGCACACCGAAAATAAAATAAAATCCACTCAAATACAACAAGCAAACTTTGAACTCCTCAATAGGAAAGGTTTCTTGACTGATCTCAACCAAATTTTTCATCATCGTCCCAACGAACAATATGCAGTTGTGTTCCTTGAAATAGAACATTTCCATCGGATATATGAACGATTTAGCGAGCAGACTCAAAATCAATTGTTAAAAAAAATAACCAGTAGAATTCAATCTCAATTGTGTGAAAAAGATCGTTTTGCACGACAAGAATGCGATAAATTTTTGATTTGTTTAAGTGAGTTCTCTTCACAAAAAAGCCTGATAAAAAAGATAAAATCCATTATTCAGGCGTTTCAGGATGGGTTTATTATCCACCAACAAAACATTTTTCTTTCTATCAATCTTGGTGTATCAGTATATCCCACTGATGCCGCTTGCCCTGAAAAATTGCTCAGATTTGCCTATCAAGCCTGTCGTTCATCAAAAAGTATGGGTGAAAATAATTATCAGCTTTACGACATTACAAACACGCATCACACTCATTATTTTGAACATATTGAAGAGCAATTGCATTTTGCATTGCAAAAAAAAGAATTATCACTGCTTTTTCAACCTCAAATTGATACGCTCAGCGGACAAATTATTGGCATTGAAGCATTGCTAAGATGGAAAAATGGAAAACTTGGCATGGTTCCACCCGTTGACTTTATTCCCATTGCAGAAAAAAAAGGACTGATTTTCCAAATCACTGATTGGGTTATAAAAAATGCATGTCAAGAATTCAAAAATCTTCCTAAAACAGAACAGCCAATTCGCATGTCAATTAATATTTCGGCTAAAGAGTTTCAATCTACCTCGCCTACTATTTTGAGTAGACTCAATACGATTTTGAAAGAAGAGCATCTTCGACCGAGCCAAATTGATCTTGAATTAACAGAAACAAATGTCATGAAGAACTACAAAACAGCGATTCCTATCATGGAAAATTTATCAAAAGCAGGATTCCACATCAGTTGTGATGACTTTGGTATTGGATATTCATCCTTAAGCCATCTTAAACATCTGCCAATTGACACACTAAAAATCGACAAGTCATTTGTTGATAATATTACTCAAAATCTTTATGACCATGCGATTGTACAGGCCATTCTTTTAATTGCAGATGTCCTCAATTTTCGAGTCATTGCGGAAGGAATAGAAAATATCTCTCAGATGAATACATTAAAAACGCTTGGGTGTCACTTGATTCAAGGGTATTATTTCAGTAGACCAGTCAGTATGAACCGCATCATTGAGAAAATTTTGAAACGTTAGAAAGGGCCAATCGGTGTGTCGCCAATTGACCCAGTGGAATGACACATAGCAAGTCCAACCTCGCAGACGAACTATTGCATAGGAGCCCCGAATTGTCAACCGAAAAACAAGACCCAAGCCAATTGGTTAAAGCCTCGGATTTTTGTTTTATGCGAGAGGGCGTATGCTTGAGTCTGCTCTCAAAAACAGATCAGTCGTTGCTCTACCCCATTGTTCAAAAAAAACAAACATCTGGTCGAGCATTGCTGTTATTGCATGGATTTGCCTCTTCTCCAGCGGTTTATCGTGCCATCATTCATGAGGTGTCGGCCTACGATGCTATATTTTGTCCATCCTTGCCCGGACATGCGCAATCATTCTCAGCGTTTTCCGCGGTTAAGGCCGACGAATGGCTGAGTTTTGTCACATCGAAATTTGATGAAATTGCACTGCATTACTCTGAAATTGATGTCATGGGATTATCTCTCGGTGGTTTACTCGCTTGTCACTTAGCAAAACAACGCTCAATTCATCATCTTTATTTGCTTGCACCTGCCCTTTCTCTCAAAAATATTCCCAAAGTCTCATGTTGGTTAAGCTATTTTCTTCGTCAGATAGGTGTGCAATCGATTGCCAACCGAGGAGGCAATCTTCTGAATACAGAATATGCTGATCTGATGTTTAAAAAATTACCGCTCTCAGCAATACAAGAGATCTTTCAATTAATTAGGAAATTTGAATTTACAAAGTTGACTTGTCCCACAACAGTCTTCTTAGGGAAATATGACAAAGTCGTCAATAATCAGAAAGTTTACCAGATTTTATCGGATCTGCCCGTCGTAGACATCAAATGGCTGAATCGTTCTGCTCATCTCCTTCCACTTGACTATGACAGGCAAATTATCATTGATACGTTAAACGCATCGGTTTGTAAAACAAGCTAATCGCTCATAAGTCATTCGCTTTTGTTGTACTGGGAATAAGACTGCTCCACTTGTAGCTCCCAATTGCGCATGTCTAAAACTGCGCCATTATTCCCCATGAAATTCGAATTATTTTCAGGCAAGGAATGGAAGTAAATATCGCTCGCATCCAAAGCAAGCGTATGTTGATGTTCGGTTGTTACAATTTCGGCAATTGCGTGCTGATGGGTTTTTACAAATGTTTCTTTTGCACGAATATAACGACCATCAAACCGCATATTACCAGCAAGATCCACATCCAACTTATCGACCAAACCACCTATCTGGATAACGCCGCCCTTGCCTTTTCCACGCAGCTTAAGCCACGGTGACTTTAACCAATAAAAACTCATTTTAGGTGCACCCAACGCGACGATTTCAGATACGTTCGCATCACCGACCAATTGCACCTTGGGCCGGCCATGCAAATAAATATCAAGATGATCACTGTGTATACCGGTGATTTCAGTGTATCCACCACCGATAATTTTCAAGTGTCTCAGATTGATTCGTCCATCAAAATGAGTCGTTCCGCGGTTATTTAATGTCACATCCATCGCTTGACTGGAAATGTTGTGCCCCACAATACGTCCTTTCCCTCGATAGGAGAACTGATGTATGGTCGGCATACGAATATCGATATCGATTGGCCCATACACTACCTTTTTCTTTGTGAAATGTGGTTTTACACTGCCTAATGTGACATAAAGCGTTTGATTTCTAACCGTTGTTTCAATCAAAGGCACATCATGAGAATCTCCACTCAACACCACCTCAGAGACTCGGCTTCCTGTGTGTAATCTCACATTAACAGGAACCTTAATATTGACATTCACAAAAGAAGGCAATGTTCTAGAAACCTGAACATAGTGATGTTCCTCAGATTTCATTTCTTTAATGTGGGATGATTTAGGATGATAAGTCCAATGACAACTACTCAACATCAAGCATAAAAAAAATCCAATCAATCCTCGTTGCATGACCATCATATTCCCCACCCACTGTCCTCCAAATAACATATTCGAAGTTCAAGAGGAGTGCAAGAAAATCAAGATTTTTATCGAAGATGCATTTTTCTTAAATGAACGTTTGCAAGTTGCAAAAGGCAACGTTAGAATTGCAGGTTTAAGAAACTCACAACCAGGTAGGACTTTCATACACCATGCATTTCATCAAAATGACCTTCATGTTGTGCGCTGCGGCACTTTACTCAAGCGAATTACTCGCAACGACAATAACCGCACAAAATGCCACGACACAGACTAAAAGCCCTTATTACCCAACGTATCCGGACACAGCCCAAGCAGAAGGTAAACAGGCCGAACGAATCCAGCGCGGAGAATATCTTGTCAAAATGGGAGATTGTATTTCCTGCCACACTGACATGAAGCACCATGGCCAAGCGTACGCAGGCGGACTAGCCATTGACACGCCGTTCGGTCGATTCTACTCGCCTAACATTACACCGGATAAAGAAACAGGCATTGGTCAATGGACCGAGGCTGATTTCGTTAGAGCGCTCAAAGAAGGTAAAAATCCAGACAAAGAAAACTACTTCCCGGTATTTCCGTTCGTTTATTTTTCAAATGTCACAGAAGAAGATGCCAAGGACATGTACGCATACTTCATGAGCATCCCAGCTGTCAACCAACCCAACAAACCGCTTCAATTCCCATTTAGCGTGCCAGGCGCTAGGCTTTCGTTACTTGGATGGAATCTTCTCTTTTTCTACCCCAATACGCCTTACACTCCCAATCCAAATCAAACACCTGAATGGAATCGCGGTAAATACATCGTCGATGGATTAGGACACTGCAGCATGTGTCATACACCGCTTAACCCACTGGGCGCCCCCATCACCGAATACTATCTAACTGGCGGGTTCGTCGATGGTTACTGGGCTCCAAACATTACCAGTGCCGGCTTACAATCCGCAAGCAAAGACGAAATTGCCAACCAAGTTTTTCTACACAATCGATTAATCAACGATGCAGGTCCCGTTGCAGGCCCAATGGCGGAAGTGAATCACAACAGCCTGATGCACATGACCGAATCGGACCGACTTGCCATTGCAACCTATCTCAAAACTGTCGTCAGCAAAGAACCCCTAGGTTTACCTCCTTCTGATGAAGCGCCCTCTTTGAGTCGAGGACGAAAAGTCTATCTGAAAGCATGCATCACCTGCCATCAAGATGGAAAAATGACCGCTCCAATTATTGGAGATGGTCCTGGCTGGTTCTCTCGCTTAAAGTCACAAGGTCTCGAAGTGCTTTACAAACATGCCATCGAAGGGTTCAATAGCATGCCCTACCGAGGCGCTTGTGTGACTTGTTCAGACAATGATATTATTTCGGCAGTAGACTATCTGCTCAATCGTTCACTATCACGCTCACAATGGCTGGAAATTTCTCCTTCAAAACATCACCATGCTGTTGATCAACACATAAGGGAAGAGGATGCTTAAACGACTACGCACAACACTAACACTGTTTTCTTTGATGCTATCAAGCGCGCTCTATGCTGGAGGCGACGCTTGGCAGATGAACATGTACAAAGGAGTCACGCCCTTAAGTCATGAAATTTATAACTTGCACATGACTGCGATTTATATTTGCGCAATTATTGGCCTTATTGTTTTTGGAGTCATGTTTTATGCCCTCTTCAAACATCGGAAATCAAAAGGACATCAAGCGGCTGTTTTCCATGAAAACATCAAGCTAGAAATCGTCTGGACCATCATTCCTTTCTTGATTCTAGTTGGGCTAGCAGTTCCTGCCACGCAAGTACTGATGAGAATGGAAGACAATAGCCAATCAGAGCTTACCATCAAAGTGGTCGGTTATCAGTGGAAATGGCAGTATACCTATCTTGAGCCCAATATCAGTTTCTTTAGTTCTTTATCAACGCCTTACACCGAAATTGAAAACAAAAAACCGAAAAGTGAATGGTATCTCCTTGAGGTCGATAATCCTATCGTTGTTCCCACTCATACCAAGATTCGTTTTCTGGTCACGTCAAATGACGTTGTGCATTCTTGGTGGGTGCCTGAGTTAGGCGTCAAACGAGATGCGATTCCGGGATTCATGCATGAATCATGGACAAAAATAGACAAGCCTGGCATTTATCGCGGGCAATGTGCAGAGCTTTGCGGCATTAATCACGGCTTTATGCCAATTGTAGTCAAGGCTGTTTCACAAGAAGAGTACCAAGCATGGGTTGACTCTATGCGCACTTCAAAAGCAAGCACTCCTTCAGACATGACGCGAGAGGCATTAATGAAGACAGGGCGAAAGAAATATCGAGAAGTCTGCGCTGCGTGCCACCGACCTGATGGGAAAGGCATACCCCCTCTTTATCCAGCGCTCAAAGGCAGCTCCGTTGCAGTCGGACACCCTATCTCAAGACATATTGAAATGATTCTTTATGGGGTTCCCGGGTCAGCAATGCAACCTTATTATGAACACTTAACAGACGAAGAAGTTGCCGCAATCGTGACCTACGAACGAAATGCGTGGAATAACAATACAGATGATGTCGTTCAACCCAGCGATGTTGCTGCGGTACGTCAACATCATGCACAACAACCTACTTTAGTTGAAAAAGTAAAAACCGGAGGTCTTCGATGAGTCATTCTATCGAATTAGAAGGCAATCATGATGAGCATCATGGTCCAGAAAAAACAAAAACCGTTCTCGGCTTTATAAAACGCTGGCTGTTTACAACCAACCACAAAGATATTGGAACCCTTTACATGTGGCTGGCATTGATTAGCTTTTTTGTAGCGGGCAGTATGGCATTGATCATTCGAGCCGAACTGTTTCAACCTGGCCACCGATTTGTTGACCCTAATTTTTTCAATCAAATGACAACCATGCATGGCCTTATCATGTTGTTTGGGGTCGTTATGCCCGCTTTTACTGGCATGGCAAACTGGCAAATCCCCATGATGATTGGTGCCCCTGATATGGCCTTGCCACGCTTGAACAACTGGAGCTTTTGGCTGCTACCATTTGCATTTGCTTTGCTAGCGTCAACCATGTTCCATGCCGGCGGCGGACCTAATTTTGGCTGGACAATGTACGCCCCATTGTCTACACAGTACGCGCCCCCCAGTACAGACTTCATGATTTTTTCTGTCCATATGATGGGAATTTCTTCCATTATGGGCTCAATTAACATCATTGCCACCATTTTAAATATGCGGGCACCTGGCATGACCTTAATGAAAATGCCCATGTTTGTCTGGACATGGCTCATCACGGCATTTCTACTCATTGCAATTATGCCCGTTTTAGCTGGAGCAGTCACCATGATGCTGGCGGACCGACATTTTGGAACCAGCTTTTTTAGTGCAGCAGGTGGTGGAGACCCCATCTTATTCCAACATATTTTTTGGTTTTTTGGTCATCCTGAGGTTTATGTTCTTGTATTACCGTCATTTGGTGTCATTTCTCAAGTGATCCCGACATTTAGTCGAAAACCTCTTTTCGGTTATCACTTCATGGTATATGCAACTGCATCTATTGCATTGTTGTCTTTCATTGTTTGGGCACATCATATGTTCACAAGCGGAATTCCTCTTGGTGCCGAACTCTTTTTCATGTACATGACCATGCTCATTGCTGTACCAACTGGTATTAAAGTTTTCAATTGGGTCGGCACCATGTACAAAGGTTCTATTACATTTGAAGCCCCCATGCTTTTTGCTGTTGCTTTCGTCTTCTTATTCACTATAGGAGGATTTACAGGCTTAATGTTGGCATTGGTACCTGCTGACTACCAATATCAAGACACCTACTTTGTCGTTGGGCACTTTCATTACGTATTGGTTCCTGGTGTTATCTTTTCTTTGTTTGCAGGCACCTATTACTGGTTACCGAAGTGGACAGGACATATGTACAATGAAACCATCGCTCGATGGCATTTTTGGTTGTCAGTGATTTCCGTGAATATCGCTTTCTTCCCCATGCATTTCTTGGGACTGGCTGGTATGCCAAGACGAATTCCAGATTACGCACTTCAATTTACCAATTTCAATATGATTTCAACAGTTGGTGCATTTATGTTTGGATTTGCGCAACTGTTATTTTTATATAATGTCGTGCGTACAGTAAAACATGGTAAGCCGGCAACGGCGCAAGTATGGGAAGGCGCAGAAGGATTGGAATGGACACTGCCATCTCCTCCTCCATACCACAGCTTTACAACTCCTCCACATGTGGATTAGTGGATGAAAGACGTCGTACGAAAAAAAAACAAGAAAACATTAGGTCTTTTGATCGCAGTAGGGATAGGAATGTTTGGTTTTGCTTTCGCGTTGGTTCCCATATACAACACGCTTTGCCAAACATTAGGAATTAATGGGAAATTGCAAAAGAGTGCGACACAAATAACGTCAGTTTCTACAGCAGAAAACCAAGACCGTGAAATTGACGTTCAGTTTGTTGCAACTAATAATGCAGGCGTTCCATGGCTTTTTTACCCTAAAACCAAACAAATCAGGGTCCATGTTGGTCAAATTTATAAACTGGCTTTTTATGCCGAAAATCAGACCAACCATCGAATGACAGTGCAGGCAATCCCCAGTATCACACCGGGGATTGCAGCAAAATATATAAAAAAAACAGAGTGTTTTTGTTTTGAGAGACAAACTTTGAACGGACACGAGGCCATGAATATGCCTCTTCTATTTCATGTAGACGGCGACCTTCCCGTCCACATCAAAACGATTACACTGTCTTATACACTATTTGACGTGACTGATCGCGTCTAAACATGAAAGGAGTAAACATGGCAGACCATGGCACATATTATATTCCAAGACCCAGTCATTGGCCGCTCGTCGCGTCTATCGGTCTCATTACCACACTGATTGGCGCTGCATCCTGGATGCACGCAGATTGGTATGGTCCTTATTTGTTTTTAATTGGAATGAGCATCCTGGCATTTATGATGTTTGGCTGGTTTGGCCAGGTCATTTTTGAAAATGAGAAACATCGCTATGACCTGCAAGTCGACCGCTCCTTTCGTTGGGGCATGTGTTGGTTTATCTTCTCAGAAGTTTGCTTTTTCGGCGCCTTTTTTGGAGCACTCTTCTTTTCGCGATTCTGGAGCATCCCCTTACTCGGAGGAGAGCTGCCAGAGCACATGTCGACTCATGAAACATTATGGCCGACTTTTAAAGCCGCATGGCCTTTGTTACAAAACCCAAGCAATCAAACATTTACTGGTGCGTTTGAAAGCATGGGCGCATGGGGATTAGCCGCTATCAACACACTGATTCTCTTAACTTCCGGAGCAACCATCACATGGGCCCATTGGGCGCTGAAACTCGGTAAACGCGGTCAGCTCAAAATTGGCTTGTTACTGACAATCATGCTTGGGGTTTTATTCCTTTGTCTTCAGGCTTACGAATACCACGAAGCATACACGGAAATGAATCTCACACTAAATGCCGGAATATATGGGACTACGTTCTTTATGCTGACAGGATTTCACGGCCTGCATGTGACCATCGGAACCATCATGCTGATGGTCATTTTCGGTCGAGTTTTGTGCGGACACTTTACACCAGAGCGTCATTTTGCCTTCGAAGGTGTGGCATGGTATTGGCACTTTGTCGATGTGGTTTGGTTATTTCTATTTATATTTGTGTACTGGCTTTAATACACTAAAGCTGAACGATTGAATACATCATTATTGGTCGCGCTGCGTGGTTTAAATAACGAATGTGGCGCGACTTTTTCAAAACCTGAAACTGATTTCTTATAGCGCTCTCGCTGCTGCAACAACAGTTCGCCACTTTCAGCATGCGTCTGTTCAAACAACTCCAACTCTTCTTTCAATTGATGAAATTTTTCATAATGAGGATTCACCATGCGGGTCAAACTTGTGCTGCCCATCCAATAATGGAATACAAGCCCGAGAATCATCGTTGAAATAATCAATGCTAAACTGATGGGAGTACTCATCGAAACGGCGCACAACGCCATTAATGTCGTCACCATAAAATAGCTACCCGCCAAACTTGAGATAGCGCCAAACATCATCACCACGCCACGCAATAATCTATGAAAAAATGTCTCAGATTGTGCGTTCATTAAATTTTCTTTGCTTTTCAAATCCCGATGAACCAGTGACAAAAAGACCAGGTAACTGCGATAACGTTCATCGCTTATATTGAGCGTACTGATCATCGATAAATGCAGATTTAATTCTCTTGTGAGTCTGAGTTCTTCTTCACAAAGATGAAGAAGCTCACCAAGAGAAGTTGTGGTCTCGTTAATGCCCATGGCTTTACGAAGCTCATAGCTGTCAAAAGCATAGAACAAAAATCCTTCTATTGAGGCATAGATCAATGACGCGATGAATAATGCTCCAGCAGAAAGATTGGGGAGTAGCAATAAAAATAAAGCCGAACCCATAAAATAACTGTTGGCAACATCCTCTAATACCCCAAAACAAAGCAAGAGACAGTATGCATATTGATGAGGATTTTTACCGGTTTCTCGCTCTTTCTTATGCGCAACGGTACGAAAAGGCCTTGGAGCATCCTGAACGAGATGAGCAAGCACTTCCTCTAAGATTTTCTTTTTTTCATTTTCAATATCAACGTCCAAAACACTCGAATGTTCAGATATTTTTTGATAACGCTCAATCAGCGCCGATAAAGCCAGCATAAAAAAACCTTCAAAAAAATTAATCTGCAGCAAATAATGATGGTCATGACAAATTCAGAGGCCACCCAATGGAGCAAAATTAGCACAAAATTATCAATTTGTAAATAAAATGTTTTTTAATCTAATTTAAAGGCTTAGGGCGTTTCAATTCCGCCTTAAGCTCAATTACTTCGTCTCTTAATTTGGCGGCTTGTTCAAATTCCATTAGATCGGCGTGTTTTTGCATCTGTTTTTCAAGTTGATGAATTTTTTTCAGCAGCAAAGACAAAGACCAATTCTCTTGTGGGGGCTCGACGGATGTGGTTTTCTCTTTTGTTGAAGCACGAGCTCCTAACTCCAAAACATCAGTGATTTGCTTTTGGATACCCATCGGCGTTATTCCATGAATTTCATTGTATTTTTTTTGTTTTTCACGACGTCTTTCTGTCTCTTCAAGCGCACGCTTCATTGAGCCGGTCACCACATCTGCATACAAAATTGCACGCCCATTTACATGTCGAGCGGCACGCCCAATGGTTTGAATTAAAGAACGATCCGAACGTAAAAAACCTTCTTTATCCGCATCTAAAATTGCAACTAATGCCACTTCGGGCATATCCAAGCCTTCTCGCAACAGATTAATGCCGACCAATACATCAAAAGCGCCTAACCGCAAATCACGAATAATTTCCATCCGCTCAACTGTGTCAATATCCGCATGTAAATAACGAACTTTAATGCCTTTTTCATGCAGATAATCGGTCAGATCTTCTGCCATACGCTTGGTTAAAGTGGTCACTAACACACGAAATCCTTCTCTGCGAACACGATGAATTTCAGAAAGCAGATCGTCCACTTGATTGACAACAGGCCTGATCTCCACAGCCGGGTCGATCAGACCTGTTGGACGCACAACCTGCTCTGCAATATTATCTTGATGGGCCATTTCATATGGTCCAGGTGTTGCAGAAACATAGATAGTTTGAGGTGAGCGCGCTTCAAACTCTTCGAATCTTAATGGTCGATTATCTAAAGCTGAAGGCAATCTAAAACCATAATTAACCAAAGTCTCTTTGCGAGCACGATCGCCTTTATACATCCCTCCTATTTGAGGCACCGTCACATGCGACTCATCAATGATCAACAACGCCTCATGAGGAAGATAATCAAACAATGTCGGAGGCGCCTCGTCTGTCGCTCGTCCAGAAAGATGACGAGAATAATTTTCAATCCCAGAGCAGTAACCAAGCTCAAGGATCATTTCAATGTCGAATCTTGTACGCTGCGCCAAACGCTGCGCCTCTAATAAGCGATGGGTGGATTCAAATTCCTTTAATCTCAAATCAAGTTCAGCCTTGATCGTTTCAACGGCGGCTAACAGCCGTTCTCGAGGCGTCACATAATGCGTTTTTGGAAAAATAGTGACCCGAGGTAACGCCGCTCCAAGGGCGCCTGTCAGAGGGTCGAACTGGGTTATTTTTTCTATTTCATCATCAAAAAGCTCCACTCGAATAGCCGATTTTTCTTCTTCTGCAGGGAATATATCAATCACATCACCATGCACACGGAACTGACCTCGCGAAAGTGAAGAAGGCGTTCTGACATACTGTAACTCGGTCAATGCCTTCAAAATTTGACGCTGATGAATCCGCTCCCCTCTAGAAAGATGCAAAATCATTTTCAAATAAGAGTCCGGATCACCAAGGCCATAAATTGCTGAAACTGTCGCCACAATAATGGCGTCTTTGCGCTGAATGAGTGCTTTGGTCGCAGAAAGACGCATTTGCTCGATATGCTCGTTGATAGACGCGTCTTTTTCAATGAATGTATCCGATGAAGGCACGTAAGCTTCTGGTTGATAATAATCATAGTAAGAAACAAAATACTCAACAGCATTATGAGGAAAATATTGTTTAAACTCTCCATACAATTGTGCAGCAAGCGTCTTATTGGGAGCCATAATCAGCGTTGGACGCTTCAAATGTTGAATGACCTGAGCCATGGTAAATGTTTTTCCACTGCCCGTTACACCAAGCAGCACCTGTTTGGATAACCCCGCTTCAACACCTGCAATTAAACTTGCAATTGCAGTAGGTTGATCACCCGCAGGTTCATACGCAGCGCACAATTTAAATTCGTTTTTTTGCATGATACAATCGAAACCCTGTTTATTCAGAGACAAGCCTTTATGACGCTATCATCCCGCGTACAACGTGTTAAACCTTCGCCTACGCTTGCTGTTGCAGCAAAGGCCGCCGAATTACAAGCCAAAGGTGAAAATATCATCAATCTTGGCGTTGGAGAGCCAGACTTCGATACACCTGATTATATCAAACAAGCCGCCATCGAAGCCATAGCACAAGGATTTACAAAATATACCGCAGTAGATGGCACTCGTGCACTTAAAGAAGCCATCATTAAAAAATTTGCTAAAGACAATCACTTATCCTACGCATTGAATGAAGTATTGGTCTCTGTTGGAGGAAAACAAAGCTGCTATAACTTATGTCAAGCGCTACTAAACCCCGCGGATGAAGTCATTATTCCTTCTCCTTACTGGGTTTCATATCCCGATATGGTTTTACTTGCAGATGGTTGTCCGGTCATTGTCACCACCCACGCTGAAGACCATTATAAAATCTCACCCGCTCAGCTTGAAGCCGCCATTACCCCTCGTACAAAACTTTTTTTCATCAACAGCCCATCTAATCCTTCTGGCGTTGCTTACACCCTCGATGAATTAAAAGCACTCGCGGACGTGTTATTGAAACATCCTCATGTTTTTATTGCAACAGATGACATGTATGAGCACATCCAATGGGCATTCCCTTTCTCTAACATACTCAATGCCTGCCCAGAACTTAAAGCCAGAACAATTGTGTTAAACGGTGTGTCTAAAGCTTATGCCATGACTGGGTGGCGAATTGGCTATGCGGCAGGTCCAGCTTCAATCATCAATGCCATGAAGACCATTCAATCACAATCTACTTCAAATCCCTGTTCAATTTCGCAATACGCAGCCACAGCGGCTTTAAACGGTGGAGATGAGAGTATTCAGCATATGCGACGCATCTTCAAACAAAGACATGATTATCTAGTTGGTAGATTACAAAAAATGCCTGGCGTTCGAGTCATCCCTGCAGATGGCACCTTTTATCTTTTCCCTGATGTCAGCGACATCATCCAACAAAAGGGGTTTATCAATGATCTGGCGTTTTCTGAAGCGCTTCTACAACAAACAGGTCTTGCGATTGTACCCGGTTCAGCATTCGGAAACGAAGGCTGCATCCGACTTTCGTTTGCAACTGACGATGCAACACTTGTCGATGCAATGAATCGATTGGAACAATTTCTTCATCAATAAAGGATTTTTTTCATGGACGATATGAAAGTATGGGAACCGCAAAACATCAAACAAACGCAAATGTATCAATTTATGCGTTTCCTCGAGGCACGACATCATCTCATGCTTCCCAACTATGAAGCGCTTTACCGCTGGTCAATTGAGACTCCTGCTCTTTTTTGGGAAAGTCTCGCTGACTTTTTCAACATGTCATTTCAAACCCCTCCGAATGCAATTTTAAGCTACCCTAACCAGAGTCATCACATATATGATGCGGTGTTTTTTGATGGTGCAACTTTCAATTTTGCAGAAACATTACTGGCGCATGTCAAAGAAGACGAGCCTGCACTGATCTGCATCAATGAATCAGGCAAAAAAGACGTCATCAGTGGAAAGGAATTGAAAGGTCAAGTCACCGCACTTGCACTGGGCATGAAAAAAATGGGTATTCAGCCACTCGATCGAGTCGCGGCCGTTGTAAATAACGACGCTTATGCCGTAATTGCAATGCTGGCCACCACCTCTTTAGGAGCCATTTGGTCCTCTTGTTCGCCCGACTTTGGAGCAGAAGCAATTGCCGATCGATTCGGACAAATTCAACCCAAGCTGTTGTTTGCTACAGAAAAATACCATTACCGAGGAAAAGTTTATGCCATGCACGATAAAATTGGCGTGCTAAAACAACGACTTCCCTCTGTTGAAAAAATAGTCGTGTATCCGTGCAAAACCTCAGACACTCCGTCAACTGCGAATTGGTCAGACTTGCTTGAAACCGGCACGCTCGAGTTTCAAGCCTTCCCATTCAATCACCCCGTTTATATTTTATTTTCTTCAGGAACGACAGGCCAACCCAAATGCATTGTTCACGGAGCGGGAGGCACTCGCCTACAACATCTCAAAGAGCTGGGTCTACATAGCGATATTGGCGCTCAAGATACATTGTTATTCTATACAACATGTGGGTGGATGATGTGGAATTGGATGGTATCAGCCCTGGCCCTTGGTGCCACAATCGTGTTATATGATGGAGCACCCAATCACCCTGAAATGACCTCTTTACTCGACATCGTTCAGAAGGAGAATGTCACCATTTTTGGAACCAGTGCAAAATTCCTTGCCAGTCTTGAGCATGAGAAAGTTGAATATCCACAACAGGCATTCGCCTCGCTTCGGACGATTCTATCAACGGGCTCACCTTTGTTACCGACACAATATGACTATGTTCGAGAAAAAATTGGCGCACATTTGCAATTATCCTCCATATCGGGAGGGACCGATATTGTCGGGTGTTTTGCACTCGGCAATCCAATCGAGCCGGTTTATCGTGGAGAGTTGCAGTGTTTAGGGCTTGGCATGGCCGTTGATGTTTTTGATTCGAAAGGACAATCACTGAAAGGTGCTGTCGGAGAACTGGTTTGCAAAGCACCATTCCCATCGATGCCACGTGGGTTTTATCATGATCGAGACCGTTCGAAATACATCCAAGCATATTTTAGTCAATTTCCAAATGTTTGGACACATGGTGACTTTGCTGAGATTACGCCACATCACGGGCTTATTATTCACGGTCGTTCAGATGCAACTTTAAATCCAGGTGGAGTCCGAATTGGAACCGCTGAAATTTATCGACAACTCGAGGATATTCCCGAGATTTTGGACAGTGTGGTCATTGGGCAAGAGTGGCATGACGATACAAGAATCGTTCTTTTCGTCAAACTGCAATCAGACGCGGCTTTGGATGACGCGCTGAAGACCAGAATATGTCAGAAATTAAGACAAAATGCATCTCCACGGCATGTCCCTTCTAAAATTATCGCCGTTCCGGATATTCCCAAAACAATCAATGGAAAAACGGTTGAAATTGCTGTTCGACAAATTGTGCATGGAGAAGAGGTGTCTCAATTCACTTCACTTGCAAATCCAGAGGCGCTTTCATACTTTAAAAACCGACAAGAATTGTCTGTTGATTAGATAAAGCATATAATAGCCTGATTTTAGGTTGCGATTTGCCATGATAGAAATCATCGGTCTTTCTAAGTCTTACCATGGGCTTCGGGTCTTGTCGGACCTCAATCTATCTATTCACTCAGGCGAAATTTTCGGCATCATAGGAAAAAGCGGCGCCGGGAAATCTACATTGCTTCGATGCATCAATTTATTAGAACATCCAGACGAAGGTCAGATTCTGATTCAAGGGCAAGATATTGTCGCGTTTTCTCAAGAAAAATTACGAAAAACTCGACACGAAATTTCTATGATTTTCCAGCACTTCAATCTGCTAGACAGCAAGTCTGTTTTTGATAATATTGCACTTCCCATGCGCATTCAAAACATGGACGAACACCTCATAGAAAATAAAGTCAAAGAATTGCTGGAGTTTGTGGGGCTTAGCGACAAAATAAATGAACGCCCTAAGGCACTCAGTGGTGGTCAAAAACAACGGGTTGCAATTGCACGAGCGCTCTCGACCTCTCCTCGAATATTGCTTTGCGATGAAGCAACATCAGCTCTCGACCCAGAGACCACGCAATCCATTCTTGAGTTACTGAAAACCATCAACGCACGCTTTGGGATCACCATTGTCCTCATCACACATGAAATGGAAGTCATCAAACAAATATGCCATCGCGTTGCGGTAATGTCTCACGGTATTATCGAAGAAATTCTTTCTTTATCAGAAGTTTTTTCTTATCCAGAGAGCATTGCAAAAAAAATGCTCTACGCACATCTTTCCCCCAAACTGCCAGCCTGTCTTTTGAAAAATATCAGCGAAAGCAGAACAGACAAGCCTTTGTTGCGTTTATACTTTGAAGGAGAAGCGGCGACAGGACCGTTTATCAGTCAAACAAGTCGAGAGTTGAATGTCGATATTAATATTTTACTTGCCAACATTGATCGCATCGAGTCGGTTACATGTGGAATTCTGATCATCGAAATCAATGCAGATGAAACACTTTTAGACGCCTTTATTAAGCGTTGTCAAGACCACCATTTGACAGTTGAGGTAATTGGGTATGTCACCACTCTTATTTAACGAAATTTTTTATGCCACATTCGAAACACTTTACATGGTGTTTGCCAGCACTTGTATTGCTGTGTTGCTGGGCCTTCCTCTTGGAACTTGGGTTTTTACCACGGCAACACTAAAGCCCCACACCACACTCCATCGAGTCCTTAACAGCATCATTAACATTACGCGCTCAATTCCGTTTATCATTTTACTTGTGGCACTTATTCCCATTACACGAATGATTGTCGGGACATCCATCGGTGTCAATGCTGCCATTATTCCATTATCATTGGGCGCAGTCCCTTTCTTTGCACGCCTCACCGACAATGCCTATCAGCGTCTACCTAAAGGATTATTAGATACAGGATTTTCAATGGGTGCCACAACATTCCAAATGATTTCCCGTATTTTACTACCAGAAGCCAAGCCTGCATTGATTCAAGCCATCACATTGACAGCAGTCACATTGGTCAACTACTCCGCTATGGCGGGCACTGTTGGTGGAGGTGGATTAGGTGATTTGGCGATTCGTTACGGCTATCAACGTTTTGATTCAACTGTGATGTTGGTTACCGTTGCGATTCTAGTCATGCTTGTTCAGCTCATACAGTGGCTCGGAGACGCTTGGGCTTCATCAATAGAAAGAAGGGGCAAAAAATGCGTATCGTCTTAATCCTGCTACTCAACATACTTTTAATCGGCTGTAATCCATCTCGAGATGACACGTTGGTGATTGGTACAATCTCAGGACCAGAAACCGATTTAGTGAGAACAGCAGCGACCGTTGCGAAGGAGCGCTTTGGCCTGCAAACCAAAATCATTGAATTCAACGATTATAATCTACCCAATGAAGCGCTAAACGAAGGGAGCTTAGATGCCAATATTTATCAGCACCAAGCTTACTTAAACATGGCAAAAAACATGCGCCATTATGCCATTACACCCATAGGCAAAACATTTTTATATCCGATGGGTATTTACTCAAAACGATATCACTCGATGCATGATTTACCCCATGGCGCGATAATTGCACTGCCAAATGATCCCAGCAACGAAGCGCGTGCACTGATTTTGTTGGACAAACAGGGCTATATTCAATTGACTCAAAAAGAGAATCCCTGTGTACGCGATATTGCTGAAAATCCACATCAGTTTGTTTTCAAATCCATGGATGCAGCGCAACTCCCTCGTATTTTACCTGATGTTGATGCCGCGATTATCAACACGACCTTTGCTCTTCCCGCAGGTCTCTCGCCCACTCAAGATGCCATCTTAAGAGAAGAAACAGATTCTCCTTATGTAAATCTTATGGTGATTCGAGAAAACTCTGAGAAAAAAGAGGCCCTAAAACAATTTCTTGAAGCGTTTCATTCAGATGCAGTAAAAAATGAAGCAGAAAAAATATTTAAAGACGCCGCGATACCTGCATGGTAGCATAAATTTAATTTACGTTTTGTGGGAGACCATCAAATGCCAAGTGACTACAGCACAAATCCTTTTATAAACCAATGTTTTCGAGGTTTGGGACATTTTGCATATCACTCTAAGGCGCTGAGTAAACTGTCTCCCGAAAATCGTGATTTATTTTTATCAGCCTACCAAGAAAGTCTAGGGCTTTCTGCCGATACAATGCAAACCACCACTTACATCAAAAATTTCAAAAGCGAGCGAAAAAAACAGCTTTTAGAACATGGCGTGGAGAGTGACCCATCGGGTTTAAACAACCTTGAGAAATCTCTTGAAGCGCTTGACAAAACGGTGCAAAACATTGGTGCACGCTATCACCCACACAATCTCACTCGATATTTAAACGAGGAACGAAAAAAAACGCTTGAGCAAATCGATGAGCAGAGAAAGGCCGATCTAAAAAAAGCAGCAGACACGATTACCGATCCTGATAAACGTACCGCAGCAGAAAAAGCCATCAACAGTTTTTATGACGCTCAAAAAGAATCCTTAAAAGAAAATATTACAAAAAATATTGACGCTTTGCATCAAGCAGTTGAAAAAGAACGACTCCGAGTCTCTACGTTTGCCGCACTGCGACATGGAAATGAACAAATGCGAAAAGCAATTGATAAGGGTTATTTAAGTAAAGAGAGTGTTTCTGCCTCTGTCGGTATTGGCGGCGAAGGAGGTATTTTCAAAGACATGCCTTTTAAAGAGTTCTGTGGGTATGTCGGACAAAATTTTAAAACACTAACCGGTCAAACACTCCAGGTTCAGAAAAAAACAACCGATCCCGAAACTTACGAATTTAATTTATCACTGCCACCCACCTCATTTTTGGGTCGAGTAAGACAAGGCATCAATCCATTCAGCCGATACTACAGTGACCCATCCGATCGCGCGATGCAGGACATGCTCTTGACCGCTACTTTGTTAAAAATGTCTGGTGAGAAGAAACCTTATGCCAGGATCACATGCAAGAAAGCTGACCTTGCCACAAAACTTGCACAAGATGCTTTTGCGGCGCTTCGCATGGCGGGTTACGAAGAAGGCGAGATTAAAATCTATGTTAATGGGAAGGCCTACGCAGCAACAGCTCAAGAAAAAGACAAAGTCAGTAGTTTTGATGAGCTTTTTAAAGATAATCCCTCTCGTAAAACACAAATCAATATGCAAGTGTCAATGCAAAATATTGAAAATAAACCAAAAGAGCAAAGACCTCATTTTGAGGCAATGAAAAAAGCACTGGACGATGAGCGTAAAAAGTACAGCGGAAGCGATGCGCCAGCTACAAAACCTCCTGCAGCGCCTCCAAAAGATGCAATTTCCCCCAAATAAATAATCAATAGGGTGTGCCGACAGTTCACCTGCCGTCTATACACCCTATCAGAAACGTTTTGCTTTTTCAGAAATAACGGCTGCAAGACTTTTGCTATACGGATCTCGTGAATAAGCATCCAATATATCTTGAACCAATTGACCGAGTACACCTGCCCGGTTTTCCTCGTCAACCACCCCAAGTTCCCCTTTCAAAGCATTTAATCGGTCATTTAGTTCTTTTGTGATGGTGCCATTTGGAAAAAGAAGGGCAAGAAAACGTCTGGCTTCAGAAGGCCCGATATGTCGGTACAATTGATTACGAACCGCTGCATCTTCTGCCGTTGTACTAAATGCCCAAAGCTCGATAGGCCCCAACGTCAGTGTTAGCAATTGAACACTCACACCAAGTTTTGTAGAAAATTGAGCAATAAAAGTTGCGCCCCCCTGACGAGGCCCGTGCACTCTATTACGCAATGCCACTTTCGCAGTCTCAGATAATCCAAATATCTTCGTTGTTTTTTCAATGGTTTGCGCAGGTCCAGCATCCATAATGTAAATGCCGGTGGCAAATTCAATCATCACGTTATCAAAATCATCTACAGATTGCGAAAGTAAAGAAATCTGAACATTCCATTTTCGCCCTTCGCGCATGTCAATCACAACCTGATCGCGAACTGCTTGAGAACGAGAAGTGCGATGAAACTCATCATATACAATCCGTTTCGGATCCTCTCGAATTTCACGAATACGCTCGCCATGATAATTTCGATATTGTTCTGGGATATCGCCTAACACTTCTTCGGTTAGATAGAAATGACGAGCCAAAACATAGCGAGCCAACATATACATCACTGAGGTTTTGCGATCAGCAGCATCTCCACCACTTTTGGCGACTTCATCTAAATCTAACGAAACAACCTTCGCTTCTCCTAAATCAAAAGCGGTCACGCGAGACAAGACAGGATATTCTCGAACGGCACTTGAAATCATTCTAGAAAAAGCGCCAATCAGTGTCTCACCCGTTGGTGTTGTCACTTTTTCATATAAATCCTCTATCGATGAGGTTCGACAAATTGAAGCGGCGTCCGCAAGCAACGGCATCGCATAACGCTGAGCCAACATTGCCTCATGCACAAAACCAGCAGAAAAAAGAGCATCTGTCACTTCCCACCATGTCGATTTAGAGTCTCTGACAAATCCAATCTCATCTAATATGCCATCAATAAGCTCTTCGAGCCCAGGAGAATAG
This sequence comes from uncultured Legionella sp., assembly GCA_964513205.1. Lineage (GTDB taxonomy): Bacteria > Pseudomonadota > Gammaproteobacteria > Legionellales > Legionellaceae > JAGVJT01. Next base: position 41,704 of record CAZELP010000004.1, read on the forward strand.
GGAGCCGGATTATTTTCATCAGAAAGACTTTTATACAACTCGTCTACAACCATACCTGCTAAATCAGCCATACCATCGTAAGGCTTCGCCGCACCAAGAGGTGTGGTGAGTAACGTTAAAAAATTAACCAAAAAAGAACGCTCTAAAGCGGTTGGATAACGACAGCCCAATTGTGTATCAAAGGGATTGATTGAGTACTCAGGTGTCATCCTTAAACGATGATAAGAGACCAAATGTCGACTCTCGACAGGCAACGCCTCTTTTAACAAAGAAATCAACCCACTACTGGACGGACCAATATCAATAATGGCGATTCGTGGTAGTCGTGTAATCCCGGCAGACATGCACAGTGCTAAGTTTTGTGCGTTTGACAGCACAGATTTACCAGAGCCAGGACGTGCGTAGATCAAATCAATCCAAGTGGTCTGTAAATTTGAGCCAGGCTGAAACGGCCAAGGCTTACCGTCTGGCGAACGAAACAAAATGGCGCCGGATTTCCACGGTGATGCAGGTCGAGTAACGGGCAGCATTTTAATCACATCAGACAAAGGCGCAACTGATGCCACCGCAGGGCTTGACGTGGTTGTCGCCAACAGGGTTGAAACAAAGCCTTCAAATGGATCACCGCATATTTCAGAAACGTCAGTAGACCCCCACCCTTGTATGGCTTTGACAAGCTCTGAACCACGACGTCTGAGTAAGGGCAAATCACCTTCAGGAGCCCAAGTGGTGGCTACAACACGTAAACGAACAACTGCTTCATCCGAGTTTAACTGAATGTACTTTAGCAAATTTACAGAATCACTGAGTAAGCGATTTTCTGCAGATGAAAAACTTAAAATAGAAGACAACAAACCTTTTAGTTTTAAGCTATTCCAACCATCACTCTCGACAAAAAAAGAAATACGCCATGGAATACGTGTAGGCAGAATACGAGTAAACAAATTCATGAAGGGCCGCACGTCTTTTGGAAATAAATCAATATAACTACACGAATAGAGCTTATCTCCAACTTGTACCGTACGACGATCGATGATATCAGCCTCTCGAGGAATAACCTGTTTGGCAAGAGAAGGCCAAAGAATATCAGAAACATCACCTTCGAAATTATTTAATTCTCGAACCGGGATCTTATCTCCAGGCAAAGTAGGACACCAATCTGCTGAAGTAAAATCAGGATCAGCAGTTAAGCGAATGGCACGTATCGCCTCATGAACCTCGAGAATTTGCGAAACAATATTCAGATTTTCAAAATCGTTTTTAACCGAGCGAACGAAGGCACTGTGAATATCACGTAGCTCCGGCATCGCCGCATAAATCGCTTGTGTATAACGAAAAGGCGGTGCTTTTTTATCTTTTAACATTTTCATCTTGGCTTTAGCCGCGGCCTTTATTTGGTCGTTACTAAGACAATAAGGGCGCGTATAAAGCACAATATACAAGTGTTCTTCAGAGCAGTATTCACTCAAATAATTGACTCGCTCCTCAAATAAGTCATCAAGAGATAAATCTAAGCGCTTGGCAGTCGCTTCTGCCGGTGCATAAATAGAACGAATATGCTCTTTGATATTTTCTTTGTTTTGAGAAAATAAAATTTGAATCGCGTGCCCTGGTTGACTCATTGCGGGATGTAACGCATTTGACAAACCGTCAACCAAACGTTGGAACTCTTCTGCGCCCAACAAGGTCGTGGTCCCTTCTATGCGGAATACAGTTAACAAAGAACCATCATGATTGACTAACACATCTTCGCTATCCGCTGTCTCTAATTCACAATACGCTTCTGTCGTTTGCTTTAAAGACGTACTTAGCCAAGCAAAAAAGGTATCGACCCCTTCAAAAAATGATTCCGTCCATTTACTCATCAACCTCTCCTGGCTTATATTTCTACCAACTCATCCACGGCATTTGTTGCCCAACGCTCAATTTGTTGCCGAAACTTGGCTCGAGAAGGAAGTAATCGAATTTCATGAAAAACTTGATCCATCTTTGACCGAGAAATATGGTCAGAATCGATCAAAAATCGCCCCATAATAGCCGGATCACTTGTTCCTTCTCCGAATTTATCTTCTACAACTTGAGAACGAAATTTGAGTGATCGATAAATTGACTGTGCCGTATTTTTATAGCCTGTATCATTTGTCATGGCACAAAATAAAACATGACACAGTGCATTAACGGCTTCTTGCGCGAGCTCTGGGAGAAAGATGAGCGATCCACCGCCATACCCTCCAACCCCCACAGACTCAACAAAAAAGCACTGCGCACAAAAGCAGCATGCCGTGACTAAATTTTGAATTTTATTATTCGTATAGTCACCATCTAGATTGATGATCTGCTGATCTGTTTTGGCTTGAAATTTACAGAATTGACAAGTATAACGATCGCGCTCAAATACTTTTTTTTCATATGCGCGAAATCGAGGGTCCGCTTGTCTGGCGGAATACAACCGCCAGGCACTCGGACTTGCTGTCAGTTTTAGCTCTGTAAGAGCATGACCCATAGTGTAGCCCTCAAATTAGCTACTAAACACGGTACCTGTCGGGCCTGATGTTTGACCGCTTCCGCCAAACAACGTTGCACCAGTAACACCCAAGATAGAAGGCAGGAACAACAGTGCAGCTGCAATGAAGGTTAACGCAATCGGTGTACCAACGGGAATATTCGTTGGATTATCTTTATGTTGCTTGAATTTCATAATGGCACCAATAGAGAAAGCCAATCCTGCTAAGTAAGAACCAGCTGTTACCAACTTAGTCAGACTTGTGAAAGAACTGGTAATAGAGGATGCCATCCCTCCCAACGTTAAACTACTGTCAGCATATGCAGCGCCAGCGCCTAAAGCCAGTAGCCCAACAAAACGCACGATGGACGATTGAAAAACTGTCTTATTCTTCTTATTCATGAATGACCCCTTGTGATATAAAATCATGTCCCCATCAGTGTATTATTAATCATTTCAATCGTCCCGACAATATTGATTGCAAGTATGCCTCCAAAGACATGGGTTAAACCTTTCCCAGTGCCATTTGGAGGATGTCCTGTGCTGGACGATTTGGTGATCATAATCCAACCCCGTACAAAAGCGTATAACCCAATCGTTTGTATGATAATGGTTAGCGCACTTCCCAATTCACTATCTCCACCTAGCCAAGTGTTCATGGCACTTCCTTCTGAATACGCCAAAACGCTTGAATACCCAAAGGTGGTGTTCATCAACACCTCAAATGCAGTTGGAAAATAGATGAGCATTCCTGAAACAATAAAATACAATAGTGGCTCTTTTAAACTGGAAGATCCTCCTCCTCGCATCTCTCCATGCGACTTCAAAGAAACAAGTGCTTTCATGGCAAAAAAAATGCCAATTAAATATGCTCCACCCGAAATAAGTTTTTGGACGGGGAGTAAAGACTCAGCAATGTTGGTGAGAATGCTCCAATTTTCCATTCGACGCTCAACTGTCTACTTGACTAAATTTAATGACACGCCCGGAACTCATCAAAACCCGGCCGCGCTCAGCATCAATACCTTTCACAATACCATATCCAGCAACCGTAGATCCCTCTCTGACCGTGATAGAAGTGCCATCTGAAGCAATCAACCAAGCTCTCCCAGGAATAATGGCTTGCAGGGAATACATCACGCTTTCTCTGAATCCACGAGGTTTTGAAACATGAATGGGACGAATACGCTTGGTATTCATTGCGACTAAACGCTCTATTTCTTGTGTTTGAGTCTCCAACTGCTGAGAAACACTGGCCAGTGAAGCTGACAATGCATTCATTTTTGAGGTCATATCAGACATGGCGGTGTTCATCGAAGATATTTGATCGTTTAAATTTTGCAATGAGGATTGTGCACTTTGTTGATTTTGCTCTAATACAGCAAGTTTTTCCGTCACGCGATCGGCCTTCATGTTGATCGACATAGGCTGTTGTAAAGGAGTTGGCTTCTGAGTCTGTTGAGCAACTGGCACAATTTTATTCTCTGTCGATTTTCCACCAAAAAGAAAATGTAACGTCTTATAAACCAGTAAAAACAAAATAAATCCTCCGAAAATAACCAACGCTTTTCGGATAGCAGGATTTTCCCAAAGTTGAAAGGTATCGCTTGTGTTGGATGTATTTTTTTCAGCAGAATCCCCACCGAGTTCTTCTGGTTCAAGTTCTTCCTCAGGCTCTGATGCCAAAAGATCAAGATCATCCAGTTTGTATTCATCATTGTTTGGGTCATTATTTGCCATGACGTTTAATCCTCAATTAAATTGCCACATCCTGAGTAAACAAGATTCCAAGTCCAGTACCCGCATAAACCTCGACTGTAGTTGGACGATTCATTTCTTTTTGTGCTGTTTTAGACCACGACTTACCCACTTCACCCAATGCAATCAAAGCATTATCCAAGGTTGAACGACCGATAGTCGATACGGTTGTATTCGTCACACCACCAGTACCACCAACACTAACGGTGGTATTTGCTGATTGGATAGCGCTACTCATTCCAGACATAAATGAAGAAGCAAAAAGAGCGCCATAACGTTGCAAATAGTGATGATTGGTCTCGCTAGACAATGCGGTCCTAGCCGTATTTGGATCAATTGCATAAGCGCTAATCTGTACAGTTTTATCTTTTCCTGGAATAGACAGTGTATTAAACATAATCACAATTTTAGAGGCGTTGGAAGGCAAATTGAAGCTGCCTATCAGCTTCGAGCCTTTCAGCCGACCTGAAACAATCGTTGCCAAAATCGGACCTGGCTCATCAGTATTCACAGAGGTATCCATCACAGCAAAGACAATATCACCCGTCTTGATTGTATCCTCTCCCATAGATGGCGAAGCAGCGCCGCCAGGAAGATTTTTAGACGCAGCATTCTGCTCACCCAATGCACCTGAAATCTGATTAGATTCTTGTGATGGCTTAACGGTAGAAGCAATATAAACCTGATCTTTTGTTTTTTTCCAACCCTGCATGGCATCTTTTGCCGCACCCAACATCAAACCTGTTTTTTGGTTAATCTGCGCTTGATAACGCTGTTGAGCTGCTTGCTGTTGTTGCTTATCCATGATCTGTTGCAATTCTTTCGCTTCTTGCTGAGCAGGACGAGCAGCAGGAGAAGTAGTAGACACAGTTGGATTGGATGGAACCTGTACGGCAGGCAACCCAACAAATTGACTATCATATGCAGTCGGTTTTGTGGCCATAACAGGCGTGGGCTCTAACCCAGCAGCTTTTAAATCACTCGAGCTAAATCCCCCTGCTTTTAGGTTCTCAAGAGAGAACCCTGCATTTTTTAACTGGGCGGCTGTAAACTCTCGTTTGAGACCCGGGACATCAAATCCCGCAGCTTTCATTGCTGCAGCAGAACACCCCAAAGTTTCTTTAATAACTTTTGCAGAAACGCCGGTAGCGCGAGCTGCACGTAAAGAAGAAATACTGCAATTGGCAGTGCGGCCCGAAGCAATCACAGCAGAAGGAATCAGGCTATTTTGAATCATCTCTTCAGGATTAATGCCAGAAGCAATGAAATCATCCGGTGCAAATCCTATGTCAGCAAGCTCCTTGACGGTCGTCATCGCCGCTTTCAATTGCGGAAGAGAACAGCCATTGATATCATAGATTTGTTTTGCAGTCACACCAGCAGCACGCAATTGCTTTAACTTCTCAGGATCGCATCCTGCTGCCTTAATTTGCTCTGTACCAATCGGACTAAGACCTATCCCTGCAAGCTCATCTGGCTTAAAACCTGCTGATAAAAGATCGTTTCCACTAAAAACTGCCGCTTTCATTTGTGCAGCAGAGCATCCGCTTATTTGCTGGATTTCTTTTGCACTAACGCCCATATTTTTTAATTTTGTGAGTTTCATTAGGTCACAACCCGCGTCTTTAATATCGGCTTGGGTGCAACCAGACAATTTTCGAGCTAGGGAAGGATCAATACCCGCTTTCTCCTCACGAGCTAAAGTTTCAGGTGAACAACCTGCGTTTTTAACCTGTGCTAGAGTCACATCTGGCGGAAGTTGCACCAGTGCCGCATCCAAATCCTCTGGAGAAAAACCCGCATTTTTCAATGCATCAGGATTAAAGCCTGCGTTTAACAAATCACGAGCGCCAAACCCCGCATCGTGTAAATCTCTTGGAGTGAAACCGGCATTTTTTAATTCAGCAGCGGAAAATCCTGCCTGTCTAAGCTCTTGAGGAAGATAACTGACAAATTTCAGTGGTTCTACAGCGCAACCATTAATGCGCTCTACTGCCGAAGCAGACACTCCTTTGGCTCTTAGTGTTTTTAACGCCGCGATATTGCATCCCGCTTTTTTGATATCATCAAGCGTTACACCATCAGGAACACCGCCTGCTCGTTCGATTTCTTTTGGTGAAAATCCTGCACCTAGTAGCTCACCATCGGAATAATGACCATCCTTCATTTGTTGTGCTGTAAACTCAGCACCACGCGTTTCACATGCAGAATAGCCACACTCTTTAAGTTTTTCCGCGGTATAACCAATACCTTTCAACTCCGCAGCACTATAACCCGCCTGCTTCAAATCAGGACAAGCACAAACGGTTGATAATTCTTTTAAACCGAAGCCATTTTCTTTTAACAAACGGCAAGAGCAAGGAGGATGAATATCTTTTAAGGTTGCTCCTTCCGCTAAAACTCGCTTTAACGTGACGGTATTGCAGTGGTCGTCATTTAAATTTTGAGTCCAGATACTCTGTTGTGGTCCCATTTGATCTTGCATGGACAATGTCAAAAAACCGACAGCATTTGTACCTGATTGTGAAGCTATGACGTCAACCCCTTCACCAAACTGTTGAGCACGAATAATCGTTGGAATAGCGCTACTGCCTTTTACTTGTGCAGCTTTCGCTTGCTGAATATTTTGCTCTTGCTGTAAAGCCGCGTACTGAGCCGTTTGATTCACAGAGCCGGGAATAGAGTGAATATTTGCCGGAGCTCGTTTTAAATTTGCATTATTGGCGATATCTGCCCCTTCTCGCGTCGCCATAAAAAAGCGCACGAATCCAAATAAAATCACTGCAAACAAGACTAATCCGGTAAACAAAATGATCGTTCTAGTTCTGCTATTGCTGAACAGAGCTTTTATGTTTTCTTTTCTTCCCGCCATAATTTTATAGCCCTTCAACCTTAAGCTGCATTACTTTACCATGCCATGAAACCAACAGTACCGGTGTTTTTTGCATTTCATAGGCATGCATCCCATCTGCACTTGTCATACTACTTAACCATCCAGGAGATAAGATAGTCAAGTTTGTTCTTACAAACATGCGATCTCTCAACAACCAAGCACGCGCATCTCCCCCGCTAACCGTTAATCGAGAACTTCCTTGAGGCGGAACACCGTCAAGCACGTGAAGTAAAACATCATTTGCAGTGGGCGGCAGCCCTGTTTCTAGCGGCAAATTTTTTGCATTTGGGCCATACCCCTGAACACGCATATCGACTCGATAATCAACCACTTTTTGTCCTGGAATAAGCGTCAACATTACCGGTGTATTCAAATCTTTCAATCGAACCGCAAGGTTTCCATACGTATAGAGACTCTTTGCTTGAATCATCAAAGTATTACTGCTCTTATCCCATTGAATATTAAACGCATCCGGATCGCCCAAATCATAGGCACTAATTGGCCAAGGAGAACCGGTTGAATCAAGAAAAACAAGCGATGAAACAAAACCCTGCGACAAACGAATGACCGGAGGGGTTGAGCCTGGTGACAAATTCACAAACTGAGAAGTAGCAGTGGGTTTAGGAGGTGTTCCTCCTGGACTCTCTTTTGCAAACTGTTGCTCTTTGTATTGATGCTTCAATTCAACCAACTGCTCAGGCGAAAGAGGAAAAAGCTGCTGTTCAACTGCTTCAAAAGCCGCTTTTTCAATCACTTCATTCTCTGCAATAGTCGTTGGTCCTTGTGGCGATGGCACCGTAGATTTAGAGTCTGTAGCGGGCGGTCGGATGATCTTTTGCGGGATTTTTTTTGTCGGAGGAACCATAGACTCCAATCCCGAACCACGCACCGACGCCGCTGAATTTGATGCTGCGGGGTTTGTATTGGCAGTAAAATTAGATGCTCCCCCCAAACGTTTCTGTAAAATACGCAATTGATCCAAAGCCTGATCAGCCCCGCCACCAGAAGAGCCTGTGGCATTTGGAGTATTTGACAAAGCAACACTGCTCATTCCTGTAATCAAAACAGAAAACACCAAAACACCTGAAAAAAATCGGTTTTTATCCATTCGCATCAGCTCCAGTTGCCGCTGGACCAACCACAAATTGAGCAATCCCAATTCCACGGGGTGAATTTAAAGTCGAGATTCGTGTAATCAACATCGTCACAACGTTACTTTGTTGAGAAAATTCACTGGCACTCTGATAAGTAACCAAAATCGGCATCTGCACACGCCATGCATAAACACCATTCAGTAAGCCTTTTTGCAAAATAATAGGCGCACGTGTGGCCACAGCAGAAACAACCAATTTTTTTGCTTTAACCGCATCCAAGTTATTTGAGTCTTGCAATGCATTTAGAAACTGCGTCCAACCGTCTGCCGTGAAAAATCCAGAGGAAGCCTGTAGCTCTGAACGATAATTGACAAAGTTATACGTAAATGCGGCGATAGCGGCTTGGTTAGCCCACTGCAAAACAGCAGAATCAGATTGATTAGGCTCATTCAGAGGAAACAACGGTGTAATACGTCCGTTGATACTGGTTGCAAAATATTTTGGAGCAGGAGGATTACGTACAATAAATGTCAGCATTGCCCCTAATATAATGTTAACCAAACCCGAGATAAGGACAACCACGAGCAACTTTCGTTGTCCATCACGATAAAAATTATTTCTTAAGGATACTGCAATTAATCCATCTTCAGCCATGAAATCACCTCATTGCGGTATGACTTTTTCTGTACTGTCGTCAACAGGATCATCTGGCAATAAAGCCGCCGATGTCGTATTGGCCTGATTCATAGATGTCAACTCTAAAGGGCTTGACACACCATTTGTTGCATAAAACTGATGCTCTCCTCGAGCAAAATACACCTTGGCGACACAAAGTCCCAAAATTAAATTTAAGGAAACAAAACAAACAAGTAAAGTGCCTAAGTTTCGGTAAAAAATAATATAAAAGCCTTTTCTATTTTTAATGAGCTTCCACTTTTCACGACTCATAATATCTCCAAGCTTTATGCTTCCACTCTTCTGAAAATAATTTCAATGCGTGAATTCTGATCCCGATCATTCGGTGGATTTTTAACAACAACCGGCTTTTGACTACCCTGGCCATGCGCCACAATTAAACGACCATCCACACCTTGCGACCATAAATAATTTGAAACCGACTCAGCTCTAGCTGAGGACAAAGCCACCTGACGACGTTCAGAGCCATAAGGACTAACGTAGACATTGACCTGAATCGCTACTTTTCGATACTGACGCAGATAACATGCAACCTCATTTAGAACAGCATAAGATTCCCAGCGTATTTTAGGTGATTGATCAGCAAATATGGTGCTTGAAGGAATACTGATTAAATATTCATCCCCAATGTTGACAATTTTGATATTTCTTTGACGAAGACGCTGTTGTAAAAAGACAATCTGCGCGTCACTGGCTCCGGCCACTCCTGTGGGTAGCTTCAGGGCTTGAAGCTCTTCAGGCTGAACAACAGGTCTTTGGCAACCAGCCAAACCCCATACAGCGAGTAAGCTTATGACTGTATATTGTACTTTTCGTCTTAATTTCAAATCATTCATCTCAAATGTTTAGGGAACAACCTATCGTAAAATGGAACCATACAAATGCTTTGGATACAAGAGCTTAGAAAGAAAATTTCTAGATAAGAAAAGAGAACATACAGGCAACCTTAAAAACCATCAAATCGGTTTTTCGTAAGTCCTGTTTTATTCAAAAATATCTTCTCGTGACCTTGCCGCTTTAATTTGTGTACAAATATTTTGAACTGATTCAACGATTTCTGTCGTTTCTGGAAGTTCACGTTCTTGTGGAGGATAATGAGTGGCCGCTTGCAAGTCCTTAATGATTTCATTTGCAATTGTGCCAGATAGTTTTTCTTTTTCACCGGCATACTGCTCTATGAGCATTAAATCATTTCGTGTATCGTTAATCTGCAGCAATGGCTCTGAAAAACGCTCAGCGTCAGTTGTCAGTAAACGTGGCGCATTTGCAGGATAATTTAATTGAGTAAAGATGGTCAAAGTGCCTTCTACAATCTCTTGTACGATATCCAAGACCTCTTCAGGTTGATTGCGTTTGTAAAAATCAATCAACGCTGTCACTGAGCGTTCAATAGGATCTGCGATGTTCGACTCTTTTAGCAAGCGACAAATTGCCTCAATTTCTTCAGAGCTATCCTTGGCCTGCATACGGAAATCATCTGATGCCATGATGTTTTGAAACGCAAGCAGCTGTGTATTCAACTTTGTAATATACGCATCAGGCGGCGGCTCTACTTTTAAAAACTGATTGATTTTGAGCCGTGCGACCGGCGCAGGATTTGCATAAAACATACGCGCACGAACAATTTTTGATTTGAAGAAGATGTGGGCCTCACCCTCGCTTTGATCTTTGAGGTCGAGTAAGTCAACACGCGCTCTCTTCTCGAAAGATGAGCTTTTGGTGTCCATATAAGTATTTGCAACGCTTGTTTCTTTGGTTTGAAATGAATCAACTTTCGTTACATAAGCTTCACCTGCTGTTTTCATGAAGAAATCCCAAGTTTCAGTCGGATCTTCAAGTTTCATACAGATTTTAATGTTGGTGTTGGCACCAATAGAAGCCGCCTCTTCTTTTGATGATTTTTGAAAAGCCGGTAAATCCTGACCTGCAAAAATTGCAGAGAAGCCAAGCGATCGGGCCTGCGCAGGGACCACGGCAAACCCTTGAACCGCATAATATCCATACTCATCAAGGATACACAAATAAGGTGTTGGTGCAGTGGTCGGTTTGCGTTCAATGACATCACGATAGTCACCTTCCACCTCGTCACCCAAACCTGCGGCCATCATCGCTTTAAGAGACGCCACGATGATTTTTCCAAGGTTTGCCAATTCATCGGGTGATTTTTCAAGAGCAGGGAGTAGCACCACGAGAATCCTTCGATTGAGCACCACATCTTTAAAGTCTACCTCTGCGAGGTTAGTTCGAATGATATGGCCATAGGTATCCGCCAAAGAAGAAAAACTCCTCACCAACTGCATGGTAATAAAGCCATGTTGCTCAAGCACTTGAGAAACTTGTTTCCCTTTTTTTTCTTTGTTATAACCGGGCAATGTATTGAGATAATTTCGCAATGGATCGGTCACAAGCGTGGGGATATTTTCTATATTTACACTTTCCTGATCATCTCGAGGGAAAACTTTATCAACAACGATGGATTCCAAACGACCCAAATCAAAATAATTACGAATCGTATTTGCATCTAATAAAATAGCCCCATCATCACGCATATAAACCAAAAGACGCATCAAGGCCTCAACAAAGGCGATTGCCCGTCCTTTCCACATGTCACCATCACCACCTTGTTGTTGATTGCTCCCCATCAAATTCACAACAAGCTGCGTTAACATACTGGACGAACCTTGACAAAAAGGATTCATGGTATTGGATAACCGTTTTTCTTGCGGGCCCACGATATCTCGAGCCCCTGTCATAAAATTGATAAGCAACAAATCATCTTCTCGCCCCATGCTTCGCACCATGGAGAAAACTTTGGCATAAAGAGAGTTATCCCCTTTTCCATCGACGTAAATAAATCCGCTGCCTTGCGCAAGAGCATTAAACGCAATCGAAACGAGAGCTTCTGTTTTACCACTTCCGGTTGATCCAAAAATCAATGCGTGTGTCCGCATGTCTTCGTTGGCAAACCAAAGCTCTTCGTTTGTTTTGATGTCATTCCCAAAAAAGGCAATCCCTCGAGAAAGATTTGGAGTTTTTATACCCGGCTTAAGATCATTATAGTCTTTTACATGAGCGACTTTTGGAAGACGAAATGGGAGCTTTTGCTTTCTTGAAAAAGTATAGGCAAACGAAAGCGCTCCCAAAACCAAGGCTATAAAAGCAAACTCAGGAACAATATATCCAATGGCCGCCATAGAAAAAATTACAACGGACACATTCGATGGTTTCGAGAAAAAATCAGAAATACGCTTTCCAAGCGTTCGTGTGTCACGAAGCAGCTGGGTAGGATCAATTTCGTGGCGTTGTTCTATTCCGCGCATTATGGTTTTAATCCTTGTAATTCTTTTGGTGATAATTTCACTTCTTTAATCGCAATTTCCAAAGCGCGAATCGCTTCATCGACCATTGGAATAAGTGAACGCCGACCTAACACCTGCTCCGCTCGCCAATGAGCAAATGGACCTGCTACTTCAGCATATGGTGTTTGACGACCGACACAGTTCAACATATACCACAATCTTCTATCGAACAACTTCAACCATAAAAATTCGGAACTTGGTACAACACCATCTTGACGAGAGGCTTGTAAAAGAGACGCCATGACCGTCAAAAGATAGGCGTGCTTTTGTGTGATTTCCTGGACCGATTCGATGTGTTGATGTTTTTTAAGCACGGCATCTGCAACGGCGTAATTCGGTTTGCCTTGAACAGCCGTCTTCACTAGTGTATCCAAAATCATACTAGCGCCATCTCGATCGCGATTCATTCTGGCCATAAAAACCGCCGCCATTGCGCGAGCCTGGGGAGTGGCTTTTTCAAATCCCTCCCAAACAGGACCGAGCTGCAAAGTAAAAATACGTTTTGCGTCTACTTTTCTAATGCCTGCAGTCCACTGATCTCCTGGATTTTTCCTCGAGCCAGGAGTTGCATCCAAAAAAGGATCTTCTTTTTTAAGTAAGCCGTTTTTCTTAGCAAACTCAATCGGATTTAACGCCATGGCCCATGGCCCATCACTAATATCAACTTTTGCGAGATCTTCATTCACAACAGGCATAATGCAAGGCCAGTTTTTTTGCTCCTGAGCTCTTAACGTCTTCATATTATGTGCGTGTTTAAACTTGCGAGTAATATCAGATTGATAAAGCACCACAGCAAGAACACATAGTAAAAAACAAAAAGGGTAACGGATAAAAGAGCCAATATGTAAACTAGACGCTACGATTTGATCCCATTCAACCGAACCGGGATCGACGGTCATCATCCAATTGATGTCAATAGCCAACGGTGCAGGACCGACTACAAACGCGACCAATTTGGCCTGTATTAAGTTAAAAAAGAAGATGACCTTCACAATTTGAGCACGAGCAAGCGCCCAAATAAGATAAACCGTAACAAATAAAAGCACGGTTATCCAAATCGGGCCCATGCCGCTATCTGTACTTCCGCCACCCGATTGAGATTGTTGTTGAGCCATGCGTCATCACATCAATTAAGATGAATAGTACAGTATAGCTGAATTTGCAGAGTCTCTGTCAATAGCATCAAACGCTATTTTATTCATCTTGTACTTGCTTGATAAGACGTCCATGATCAAAAAAATAGACACCAGAAACATGGACAAAACGATTGATATTTTGCAATGTGATGGAGCGATCTTTTAAAGTCAACAATGGTTTCCCAAGCTTATCATAAGGTGTTTTATCGCCGATGGATAAAATATCACTGTGATTGACACAAACAGAAACATAAGCCTCGTTGATTTTATTCTCTTTGTGGCGAATCATCTGGTTCAGATCTTCTTCGCTAGCGTAAATCGGTCGTGAAACCGTATGTTTTGGGAGGTTCACAACAATTCGCTCCCAACTTTGGATATTTTCACCATCAGACGAGTAAAGCGAGACATAAACCTCTTGTTGGCCAGTGCGTATTGCAACACGATTTGCTAAATTAGAAGTGATTTCATTCTGCCCAAGATGATAGACGGCATCGACTTTAGCTGAAAAGTCATCACGGATCGCTTGAAGACTTTTGTTGATGACACGTAAAAACATTGAAGAGTCCCAGCCCGAACTCGAGACAAGACTGTCTAATATTTTCAGTATTTCATCCGCTTGCTCTTTAGAGAGTTCATTGTCTTTCATGACGACTCGAAAACACTTCTGGGTTAAAGTTCATTATATACCGAACAAATCTGAAAAAGCACTGCTACATGCCGAAATAAAGCTTATCTCGAGACTTGAGGTTTCGTGACATTTTCTTGCAGCTCATCTTTGGGATGAGAGAGCTCAGGTAGCAAACTTGCGCCGATGATTCTCCTCAAATCATTCCGGGCAGCACGCACATCGGAGCCTTTGAGAAAGTTTTCTACGGCTTTAGAGCCCATATTTATCAACTGAGTTTCTCTTTCACTCAGCTTTCTGTCTAACTCAAGCACAAATTGCTTGGACAAAGCCTGTGCATCATCTCCAAAAAAACGTGCATAAGGTGTACTGCTCTTTCCCGTGAATACTGCCATACAACATCCTCAATTTATTCTAAACAACGCACCACTATCTAAAGCGTAGCAAATAAAAGCTTAAGGCTTCCTTAAGATGCCACAATTTACAAAAAATTTTCAATTTGTATTTTAATCGTACATCAGCTCATCAAGAGCGGTATAATCAGAACTGTACGAACCTCGAATTATTTCACTGACGATATCAGTCAAATATAACAATCGCAGTGATCTTGGAGTCACCTCATCAAAAATAACCCTTGTACCCAATAACGCTTGGTCTGCATCCTCAAAAGAAACTCCAAGGCCATAACCAAGGCATAAAGAACAGAGTTGATCGGCTCGTCGAGCCAAAGCAGGCAAGAGGCCGGTGGGAGAGAATACTTCTTCGTGCGTAATAAATCTATCGTTCAGATAAAATTTCGCACCTAAATGCCGTGCAATCATCACCATATTTTGAGAAATATCTGCAGCCATCATAACCACCAAGGTCTTGCGGTCTTAATCGCACCAGCAAATAAAGTCCTAAGCCAGCGAAAAAAAACAGGAACAGTAAAGCCATAGTGTTCTAATATGCCAAAAAAAACGGCAGAAATCAGCACCAAAACACCAGTCCAAACTCGAATATGCATCAAGAAAAAGAACAATGGAAATGCTGCACGCGCATCCACCATAAAAAAGCGGGCGCTCCTCGCTGAATCACGCCAATGTGCAGAGCTTGAAAAACTTTCAGCCATATCCACCTCCTATGATTACTCAGCACAGCTCTCGAATCAATGCGCATTAAGAAAGCGCTATACCAAGTATAACGAGCTTCTGGCGGAATGCAACGAGATCTTCTAAACTAATCAAATGAAAACAAAAGAAGAAATACGTCAACACTATTTGTCTTTGCGAAGCCATATTTCTCTGGAAATTTGGGAAGCTGCTTCAACTCAAATTTGCCAACATCTCTTATCGAGTGATGTCTATCAAAACGCCATACATATTGGCGCGTATCAGGCCATTCGCAAAGAGATATCTCTGCAGAAATTAATAGAAAACGCGTTTTCGACTCAGAAAAAAATCTATCTCCCTGTCATCAGGCCTAATTGTTCACTTGATTTTTTTACTTATGAAAAAAACGATTTGCTAAAATCGAATCGATTTCAAATTTTAGAGCCGGTTCAAACAACATCTTTTCCAGTGAACCAGCTCGACCTCTTATTGGTACCGCTGGTTGCATTTGATGCCCATGGAGGACGAATGGGATGGGGAAAAGGCTACTACGACCGAGTTTTGCTAAAGCAAAGAGCAAAAGCAGTTATTGGCGTTGGTTACACCTTTCAACGTTATCCAGCAGCACTACCCAACGAACAACATGACGCGTTACTAGATGGCGTTGTGACAGAAAATGGACTTACTTTTTTTAGTTAAGCGCATCCTCTCCCGTCTCGCCTGTTCGCACGCGAATCACTTGTTCAATGTCATACACATAGATTTTTCCATCCCCCACTTTCCCGGTATAAGCAGCCTTACAAATGGTGTCTATTGCCTTCTCCACCATGTTTTCAGGTAACAGCAATTCAATTTTAATTTTAGGAAGAAAATCAACCACATACTCAGCCCCTCGATACAACTCAGAATGCCCTTTTTGACGCCCAAATCCCCTCGTTTCAGAAATGGTGATACCAGGAATACCTATTTCAAGCAAAGCCTCATGCACATCATCTAGCTTGAATGGTTTGATAATTGCCGTAATCATTTTCATGGCTTAACCTCATTAATTTTGTTAAACTTTCGGTCTTTCATTTGAACTCTGGACATTACAATGGATGCAGAATCGCTCAGTCAAATATTGTTTCGTGCTCTCCCTTCGCACTTAAAAGATCTCGAGCAAGATATTCAACAACAGTTTAAAATGATACTTTCTGGTGCGTTTGCCAAAATGAATATTGTGACACGAGAAGAATTCGATGTTCAAGCAAACGTACTGGCCAAAACCCGAGAAAAAGTAGAAGCATTAGAAAAAAAAATCGAGGCATTGGAGCATTCAATGCACTCGTAAACGGCAACGACGAACCATTTGCAAGGAGGCATCATGGGATTCGCGATCAGCAAGACTCGCACCACATTGGGTATACAAGCATTATCAGTTTCAGTAGAGGTCCATCTTTCACCCGGTCTACCCGCATTTCATATTGTAGGACTGCCTGAAGCAGCAGTAAAAGAGAGCAAAGATCGCGTTCGCAGCGCGCTAATGAACAGTCGACTAGATTTCCCTTCGGGTCGAATCACAGTCAACTTAAGTCCTGCGCACATCCCTAAGAGTGGTAGCGGATTCGATCTTGCAATTGCGATAGGTATATTAGCGGCCACGAATCAAATCCCAGCAAAACGCTTGCAACATCATGAATTTATCGCCGAACTTGGCCTGGATGGTCAGCTGCAACCAGTCCAGGCCATCATTCCAATGGCACTTGCCGCGACACAAGAACAACAACATCTCATTATTGCTTCATCTAACGCGGAAGAAGTGAGCATCATTCAAAATAAAAACATTTTGCTCGCCAATACATTGCGCGAAGTATGCAAGTATCTTTGTCAAGGCGAATTACTGCCTTCGGCTAATAACGCCTCACCGACCACAACACGCTCATATTCCGTCGATTTTACTGATGTAAAAGGACAAATACATGCAAAAAGAGCCATGAAGATCGCAGCAGCTGGCGGACATAGCCTCTTACTTTCAGGCCCACCAGGAAGTGGAAAAACCATGCTGGCCAAACGATTCATTACTATTTTACCTGAGCTCAATGAATTAGAAGCACTGGAATATGCAGCCATTCACTCCGTATATGGACGCCACATTGAGGCATCCCGTCTACGCTGTCCTCCTTTTAGAGCACCCCACCACAGCGCTTCTCACGTGGCTTTAGTGGGGGGAGGAAATCCACCCAAACCCGGTGAAATTTCACTTGCACATCGAGGCGTTCTATTTCTCGATGAATTTCCAGAATTTCAGCGTCGTGCCATCGAAACACTCAGAGAGCCTCTTGAATCAGGTCAAATCTCCATTTCAAGAGCTGGGATACAAACTGAATTTCCGGCACAATTTCAATTGATAGCCGCAATGAATCCTTGTCCATGTGGTTATCATGGACATCCGGAAATTGCATGTGACTGCTCATTGGATCAAATTCGTCGGTATCAAAAAAAATTATCTGGCCCTATTCTAGATAGAATCGATATACAGGTGACTGTTTCAGCATTGAATCAGCATGAGCTTCTTTGTATTTCTCAAGATACATCTGAGGAAAAAAGTCTGGACATTCAAACACACATCGAAAAAGTCCAGGCCGTGCAACGGGAGCGCCAAGGCGTACTCAATGCACATCTGTCAGCAAAAGCCTGTGAAGATGCTTGTCAATTGGGAACTGAAGAACGTGTTTTTTTAGAACAAGCGTTACCGCGTCTCAGACTGTCTGCGCGTGGATTTCATCGCTGTCTTAAAGTTGCACGAACCATTGCCGACTATCATTTTAGAATGACAGTCAGCACAATGGATCTCAAACAAGCGCTCTCTTATCGACAAACTCTAGGGTCTTTTGATGCCGCATAACGCACATACAAAATAACAAGTCCGCCCAGTAATGCACATAAAGGAATGGTCATCAATGCGCATTGAAAAGCATGCTTGGAATACAAACGCACACCCGTGGCATCAAAATGCCCTTGCCAATACGCATCCATGATTCGTCCGATCATGGTATGGAAAAATGAACCACCGAGCATATTAACGCAATTTAAAAAAGCGATTGTCACACTGAGCTCTTGCAATGCGACCAATTTTGCTCCAGCAGAAAATATGACCACCTGATAACAACACAGAAGCCCGATTATAAATAACAACATCGACAAAGCAAAAACCGAAAGACTATGTGCCAATAATAAAATCGCAAAAATGCCCAGCATACCAAATGCACAAAGTAAAATAACGGTATACTCACCGCATTTTTTACTAAAAAAAGCAAGAAGAGGACCACCAAATAGCATTCCAAAAAAGATCAAAGACATGACACCTGCCGCACTTTCTTTTGACAGCTGATAAGCCTCCATCAAGTAAGGGACACCCCATACATCCGCAAAACCTTCTAGCGAACCGACCATCAGAAGATTGACAATAGCCAACGCCCAAAGTCTGGATGAAGATAATGTCGAACGAATATGCTTCATTTCAAAATGAGGCATGGTGGTCTCGTCAAGAGATGCTTGTTTTGAACGAAGGAATAACCAAATGAGAATCGAGATGACAACGGCCACACCGGAAAGTGTTAATGCGACATTTTGCCAATCGTAAGTGGCAATCAGAAGACTGACCGGTTTTCCTCCATAAATCGCGCCAAGCAGACCAAAAGAGAAAGAGAAACCGACCATACGTGCATATGCTTCTTTAGAAAACCACTCCGAAATGACTTTGGAAACACCTAAAAAACCAACAGCAGAACCGACTCCAATTAAAAAACGCCCCAACAAAGCCAAATAAAAATGAGAGGTGTAAGTAAACATCAACGTAGCTAAACCGCAAACAAGAACGAAAATTCCAATGATTTTTCGTGCCCCATACCGCTCTAATAAAATAGCCACAGGAATCTGCATTCCGGCATAACCGTAATAATAACAGGCCGCGAGTAATCCAAATTGACTGGCGTCAATGCCAAACTGCGTCATGATGGGTTGCATCATAAGCCCAGGCCAAAGACGTAAAATAAATTGATAAGCAAAAAATAGCGCTGGCAAAAGCCACATTAACCAAGGAACAAATCGATGCTTCATATTCGCCTCATTGAAGAAGATTTTTATTTAAATATTGCTGTTTATGGAAAAATAAAAAGGTTAGGTCATCGGCATCAGCCGATAATCACGATAGAAATTGGAAAAAATTGCGAATAATATTTCTTCATAGTGTTTTTATTGTACTATTTCCAGTATCACTCGTCAATAATCGCTCGATAAGGGCCATCCGAATCCACACTCCGTTTTGTACCTGCTCCCAAACACATGCATGAGCGCCCTCGACAACCTCGCTTTCAATCTCAACGCCTCGATTGATTGGCCCTGGATGCATCACCATCACATCAGACTTTGCCCATCGAAGGTTTGACGATGTAATCTGATAATCGCGCTGATACTGAGCCAAATCCATATGGTCCTCTATAGCAAATCGCTCACGCTGTACACGCAATGCAATAACGACATCAGCTTCTTCTAGCCCCTCTTTTAATGACGTCGTCATATCACCATAAACAGGCTTAAGTGGTAACCATGCGGTTGGTGCAACAAGCTTTAGCGAACGTACATTCATCAATTGACAAAGATGCTGGAAAGAATTTGCAACACGTGAATGCTTTAAGTTGCCCACCACTGCAATTTTCAGGTCAGGAAAATTAGGTTTTCGCTCCAAAATTGTCATTAAATCTAACATGGCTTGTGAAGGATGTGCGTGAGTACCGTCGCCTGCATTGATAATATGTAAATGTGAAGGCGCACACTCCGCCATGGCATGCGGTAATCCCTCGTCAACATGGCGAATAACCGCAACGTCAATTCCCATCGACGCCAAAGTTTTGATGGTATCGCGAATTTCCTCTCCTTTTGATTCAGAAGAA
Source organism: uncultured Legionella sp. (assembly GCA_964513205.1). Classification (GTDB taxonomy): domain Bacteria; phylum Pseudomonadota; class Gammaproteobacteria; order Legionellales; family Legionellaceae; genus JAGVJT01. The sequence continues at coordinate 61,790 of CAZELP010000004.1, forward strand.
CGAGCAATATCAAAGTTAATCACGATCATACCCATTCGCTTGGCCGCCAGCTCAAAACTCACTCGTGTTCGAGTGCTATTTTCATAAAACAAGTTGGCTAAAACACGCTGTTCAAAGCAAGGCGTCGAGCGCGTTTCTTTGAAAAAAATAGCCCTGTCAATGAGCATTTTCACTTCATTAGGAGTCAATTGTTGGATATTTAAAAAATGATTCACAACATCCCTTAAGCTTGATGCAGCCACTGCTCCAAAATAATGCAAGCAGCCAAACTGTCAATTTCTGATTGCTTGAGTTTACGATATCCGCCTCGCTCAAACAACAATGATCTCGCTTCGACCGTAGACAAACGTTCATCAACTAGATGAGTTGGAAGATGACTCAATGCACGTAATTCATCGGCAAAATTGGATGCCAAAGGCGTGACGTACATGGCTTTCCCATCCAATGTGGTAGGGAGACCCACTATCAGTGCTGCTGGTTTCCATTCAGATAACAATTGTTGAACTTTACGCCAATCGGGAATGCCTTGAACCGCATGTAACGTGCTCAAAGGTGTTGCGCAACCGGTAAGCCGCTGGCCAATCGCCACACCAATACGTCTTAAACCAAAATCAAATGCCATAAAAACGGGCTCAGGCATGCCCTCCTCCTTCAACCAAATGAGACAAATCAACGCCCATACTCGCAACGGCATACTCCCAACGTTTTTCGAATGGAACGTCATACAATAACTCGGGCTTACAATTTGCAACAAGCCAGCGATCTTCTAAAATTTCCTTCTCTAATTTTGCACCATCCCAACCAACAAATCCCAACGCAACCAATGCATCCTTAGGACCTTCTCCTCTTGCAAAAGCACGAATGATATCATTTGATGTGGTAAGCGTCACATCCTCTTCCAACACTAAGCTGGCTCCCCAACGTCCAGGAGGGCGATGGATTACAAAACCACGCTCAGGCTGAATAGGACCGCCATAAAGTAAGGGACGATTTTTTTGATCAGCCAAGCTAGATTCTATATTGAGTAGCTCAAACATAAATCCAAGCTGATAGACGAGAGGTTTATTGATCATCAATCCAACACCACCCTGTTGTTGATGTTCGCACACATAAATTACCGAATGCTCGAATCCATCTCCATGTAAAGAAGGCATAGCGATTAAAACATGCCCTCTTAGTGTACTGATTGTATCCATCATCGCTCCAATTGATGAGCAAGAGTCATACGTTAAGTATATGCCAAGAATTCTGATTTGACTGAAAAGACACTATCGACAACCGCTATATTGATCGGTAACATAGAAATGATCGTCGATAGCGTCTTGAGTTTTCCAAGCCATAAAACACTCAAATGCAAAGGCAACATCGATGAATACAACAAAGATGTCTCGCAGATCGTGTTTCAGAAAATCAGTTGAAAAAGATCGACTCACAAAGGTATGTTTAGGGAGCATCTATGCAAGAAAAAATACCTGTTTTCGAAAAACATCCTTACCTTACTGATACCATTTTAATCGACCAGCTTCTGGTCCGAATATTGCTTGTGTTGATATTCATTTTTATTTTTGTGATTTATTTTCTGGATAGGTATCAGAAAAAACACGCCATTTTACGTAACTATCCTGTGATTGGGCATTTCCGCTACATCGGCGAATATTTAGGTGTTTTTTTCAGGCAGTATTTTTTTGCTGGAGACAGAGAAGAACTTCCGTTCAATCGAGCAGAACGCAGCTGGGTTTATCGAGCAGCAAAAAATATTGACACCACAATTGGTTTTGGTTCAACACGTCCTCTAAATACGACAGGAACCGTATATTTCGTCAGTGCTCCGTTCCCTGTTCTTGCAGACAATAAAGTCGAAGCGTGCCCAATCGAAATAGGCCCGTATACAAAAGAACCATACATTACAAGACACTTTTTTCACATCTCAGGAATGAGCTACGGTGCATTATCAAAACAAGCCATTCGAGCACTAGCCGGTGGTGCACAAAAAGCCGGTTGCTGGCTCAACACCGGTGAAGGAGGTGTTTCAAGTTACCATTTAGAAGCAGGCTGCGATTTAGTCATTCAAATTGGAACGGCCAAATATGGTGTTCGAGATGAAAATGGAGAACTGTGTGATAAACGTCTTAAGGCTTTGTCCGAACACAACAATGTCAAAATGTTCGAAATCAAACTCAGCCAAGGTGCAAAACCAGGTAAAGGAGGTATCTTACCTGGAATTAAGGTCACAGAAGAAGTGGCAACAATCAGAGGGATCCCTCCTTACCAAGATTCCATCAGCCCGAATCGCCATTCAGATATTGCCAACGTCAATGAGCTTTTAGACAAGATTGAACACATCAGAAAGGTAACGGGAAAACCTGTCGGCTGCAAATTTGTATTGGGTAGTTATGACTGGCTTCATGATTTATGCCTCAGCATTCATCAACGTGGCATTCGACACGCACCCGATTTTATTAGTTTAGATAGTGCCGATGGGGGAACGGGAGCCTCACCACAAGGCCTTATGGATTACATGGGGATCCCCATTTCCGAGTCGTTACCTAAACTTGTTGACATATTGGTCACGTATAATCTGAAAAGTCGAATCAAAGTTATTGTGGCAGGAAAGCTCATCACTCCAGCAGAAGTGGCTTGGGCATTGTGTGCTGGAGCCGATTTTGTAACATCGGCACGTGGATTTTTATTTGCTTTAGGTTGCATACAGGCTTTAAGATGTCATAAGAACACGTGCCCAACGGGCATCACAACTCACAACCCAAGATTACAACAAGGATTGGTCGTGGAAGACAAAATCGAACGCGTCTATCATTATGCAACGAACATGGCCAATGAGGTTGGTACGCTTTGCCACTCTTGTGGCGTAGATGAGCCGCGGCAACTGCAACGTAAGCATGCTCGAATTGTACGCGAGAATGGATTTTCGGTCTCTCTTTCAGAATTATTTCCCGATCAAAAGCCGTTACCCGAATACGAATAAGGTCAAAAAAATGAATAAAAAATATGTGACACTTTTTCTCTTGTCGTTATTAACAAACGCATTCTCAGGGACTATGCAACAAAGTACCGATCAGCTGATCAACCAAATTGATCCAGCCATCAATATGAGTGCTCTCATTGTCGATTTAAATACCAATGAAACTTTATTTAGTCGCAATGCCAACCGAACATTGGTTCCTGCAAGTAATATGAAGCTTTTTTCTGACGCCGCGGCACTACTCGTATTAGGACCAGACTATCGATTTAAAGCTCAATTAAGCACTGACGCGTCACATCTTGAAAATGGGATCTTACAAGGCTCTCTCTACCTCAATCTTCCGGGGGATCCTTCTTTCAAAACGGAGCATCTAGACAATTTGCTCTCAGAATTACCCAAATGGGGTATCAAGCAAATTCAGGGGGATGTCGTGGTTGTCAGTAGCCACGGTCGAATTGATCCTTACCCTCCGGGCTGGTCTGAAAAAGATTTGTTACAAAGTTATGGCGCCCCTTTAGCACCGGTTATTTTGGACGAAAATAGATTAACCGTGACAGTCAATCCAAATGCCAAAGCCAATGAACCTGCTTTAATTGAACTTGCAGAAAAAGACAGTAGCATTCAAATCGATAATCAAGTCAATACAAGTAATTCGATGAAGGGATGTGGATTAAGTTATGCCATGGATGATGACAATCATCTGCATGTTCGTGGGTGTGTTGCCGTCGGTCAGTGGGCTGCAGTACAACGAATCCCCATCCGAAATCCATGGCGATACGCAGAAGGACAAATTCGTACGCGACTCAAAGCAATTGATATCAAACTACAAGGGAAAGTACGTCTTGGAGAAACACCTCATCATACTTTGTTATTGGCTACTCACGAATCAAAACCCATTACACAATTGCTTGCAGACACACTAAAACCGTCTGACAACCTATATGCCGACAGTTTATACTTACATGCGGCCAATATGCTTGCCGGTCATCCTCAAAATTGGAAAGAAGCCGAAGGGACAGTTAAAGCTTTTATTGAGAAACAAACGGGCATCCCAATGAATGACGCCATTTTAAAAGATGGCTCTGGGCTTTCACGAGAAGATAGATTATCCGCTAAGCAAACCGTGGCTCTTCTCGAGTATTTGCATCGTCACTTCCCTCTCACCTATGAGTATGTTGCCGCACTCCCCATAGCAGGACAAGATGGCACATTACAAAAACGCTTGAAAAAACCTTACCAACAAGGCTTTATCCGAGCAAAAACAGGGACATTGTCTGGCGTAGTTAGCCTTTCTGGATATTTATATACTGCAAATGCACATACACTTGCATTTGCGCTCTACATCAATCGAACCCCCAAAACAAACCCGAATGTATCGGGACGTTACCGCTCTCTAATCGATGCCATTTGCGATTATTTTCTACGTCAAAAACCAGAAAATAAACAAGTTGCAAGCCTACCCAATGCCCATGAGCGCGTATCGTTTCAACAACGTCCAACTCAAGCTGAGATTAAACGCAATCAAGTGAATCGTTGGAGACGCTTAGAATATGCAATTAAACAATCGCTAAAAGGTTTACCTGTTATTGTATTATTTCATCACGATCATCTCATTTTACAAGATCAAGGTAACGATTTGAAAAGTGTCTGGCAAACCCTACAGGCATTGCAAAAAAAATACTCTTTCGCCATTGCGGTCGAAGGAGTAGCGGCACCAGACTCACCTCAGTTGCTTTGGATAAAAAATAAAGCAACAAACGCCAACCGTACTTGGACCCTGCGCGATGCAGTAAACTTCTAATCGGAGCCTCATGAAAAAAATATGTAAAAATAATGGGGCCTATACTTTTTTGTCTAGAGTTCCCGTCACACATTCTTTTATTCGGCATGAAAAGGCCCGGCACGCGCTGTTGTTGACGCTAGAAAAGAAAAATATGCTTTTTTTTTCTCATTATTTGCGTCTGTATGTGCAGACTTCCGTGGGCGAAGCATGTAATTTTATGCCACACTATCAAAACCGAAACTTAAATGATCCAGCTCTTCATACAGAAGTACTCCTTCAAAATCGAGCGATTCCATTTTATCAAGTCCCAGCAACCGAAATGGCGACTCATTTTAAACAAAGAAAGACTCAAAACCTTGGCGCTCTTCTTTTTTTAAGTGCGCTTCTCGGCTTTCGTCTGCGTGATGGCAATTTATATTTAGTTCAAAGTCCCTCGACTAAAAAATTCTACTTTACCCTGAAGCTTGAACCGTTTGATTTTCACGATCTCGTCTATCAAGATCAATCTAACTTTGAAGAAAAAATGCTCCGTACCATACGTAATTTGTTCTCTAATACTCACCTCAACTGGTGGAGAGAAAGCGGGCTCATTATCAACAATAAAGAACCGCTTGACCTGAATCAAATACGTTATCAAGAAATTTTATTTAACGACATTTTTGAAACTGTTTTTCGATTCTCACTGATTCCGCTCCCATTCACCGAGTTAATTTTAAATTTCATTTACATGCCGCAGAAATCGAGTTGCGATGCATCAACACGAATTAGAGACAGGCTTTATAAATTTCAAAGAGAACAGCAAGGAGCTAATTTTCAACAAATGACAGAATCATTTGACTATAAAAAACTTAAAATATTTTATTTAGATTGTCTAAATGATATTCGTCGCTTCTCTCTTTTTCCCATAGGCCAATTGAGTCGCAGCGTGGATTATTTAGATTTTCAACGCATCGAGTGCATTTTTCTCGAATATGGGAGAATGATTGGATCTCTGAACAATATGCTATTCTTCTCTCAAAAAACATTAGTAGATGCATTTAACCAAACGATTCATATACCTGCTCACATCTTTTCGAGCGTTTTGCATAACCAACGACATTTTTTCTGGGAAATCCTAAATCATTATATCCAACTGATAATAAACAGCACTTTTGCAACGGATTGCATTATTGATTTTGATGAGCGCTTAAAATGTATATTGATAAAAAGCATCGAATTTAAACAATTGGATATCACAAAAGCCATCCTTTTTTTATTCAACATCGATCTTCAAAATACCTTACTCACTTACAGAGTTGAAAAAAGCATTGCCATCAAAGTCGGATATCCGAGCTGGGAAAATCTATCTCTCATCGATATTTCGCGGACTGTTTCAAATCACGCGATTGAAAACGACCTTTCAATCTGCGAGCCAAGAGTTTCTGTTGAGCATAAAGCAGAAGATTCACCGCAACTGATAGAAAATAGTTTTTTTTCTCCAGAAAAATCAATGGAGCAATCTCCTCCTGAGACAGGAAGCATATTTTGTAGCTGCATCATGGATTAACGACAAGAATATGAAAACAGGGCTTGGGGGTTGTGCCCCCATTAGAGCTCTATATTAGTCACAACCCTAGTGCCTCGTCTAGCGGATAATCCTATACTAAAACATTTAGACAGGCAGAAATCAGTGCTCCAGGGAAAATCCCCAAATACAACAATGCAAGACTATTTAAAGAAAAGACAAAATTCATGCCTTTTGATATGCGTACCCGAGTATCCTGGATAGGTGCATCAAAATACATGACTTTAATCACACGAAGATAATAGTAAGCCCCTATCACAGCGAAAATTAAAGCCAACGCAGCAACCCAAACAAATTGAGTATCAACTAGAGCTTTAAGAATAAATAGCTTTGTAAAAAAGCCAACGGTAGGCGGAACTCCTGCCATAGAGAACAAAACAATCATCATCAGAAATGCAAGCCAAGGATTGCGACGATTTAGGCCTTTTAGATCGTCAATCTCAGAAGCCTCAAATCCTTGTCGTGACAATACCGCAAGAAGACCAAAACCTGCGATCGCCATTAAAGCATAAATTACAACGTAATAAAGAGACGCACTATATCCTGCTGGAGTGCCAACAAAAATTCCCAAAAGCACATAGCCCATGTGAGAAATAGCAGAATACGCAAAAAGACGTTTTAAATTTGTTTGTGCAATCGCCAGCACATTACCAAGACCAGCAGAGAAAAGAGCAAGTAAAAGTAACATTGTTTGCCAAGTTTCCGTCAAGTCGACAAAAACAACACTGAGTAAACGGATCAACAATACCACAACGGCAATCTTTGGTGCTGAACTCACCAAAAGCACTGTCGGTAAAGGTGCGCCTTCATACACATCTGGTGCCCACATGTGGAAAGGAATTAGCGCCAATTTAAAAGCCAATCCCGCTAAAATAAACACGAGTGAAAATGCAATTAGCGCATGATAAGGGGTGGCCTGTTGTTGAATTGCGGTATGAATAGCGGCAAACTCCAACTGCCCTGTTGCACTGTAAAGCAAGGAAATGCCATAAAGCAATAGACCAGATGCAATACCACCCATGACAAAGTACTTCAAAGCGGCTTCAGCACCTCTTCCATCTGTTCTTTGCATTGCACAAAGCGCATATAGAGGGAGAGATAAAAGCTCTATACTCAAATACATCATAAGAAGTGTATGTGATGACGCCAAAATCATCATGCCAGCGGTTGCCAACAACGTTAAAACATAAAAATCACCAGAAGGCATCTGCGCTCTGTACAAATAAGTTTTGGCATAGAAAAAAATAAATAAAACCGTTAGGACGATGAAAATATTCATCAAAGCAGACAAATCATCGACAAGAAGAGCACCGTTTAAAATCAGATGAGAACCATAACCACTGTGTATAATGCTCAGGAGCAAGGTCCCTACTAATCCAAGACAAGCAACATAAAAAGGGACTTGTTTCGACGAAAAAAACAAGTCAGACAACAGTACCAAAATTGCCGTCAATAACACCAGCATTTGAGGAAAAGCGAAATGTAAATCAGAGAATAATACTGTCATGTTCGAACCTTACAATTTGGTTTTGCTCAGCAATACTAACGTATCACTTGTAGATTGATGAATATAATGCAAGAAGGGCTCTGGATAAATACCCATCCCAATCACCATTGCGGCCAAAAGAACGTATGCCATTACTTCAGTCCACGACAAATCACGCAATTGCGCAATCTGAGCCGACTTAGGTGCACCGAACATCACTCGTTTGACCATCCAAAGCGTATACGCTGCCCCAATAATTAACGTGGTGGCAGCCCAAAACGCAATCCAAAATCCTGCTTTAATACTGCTTAAAATAATCATCCACTCCCCAACAAATCCGGATGTACCAGGGAGACCCGCATTTGCCATTGCAAATAGCACAAAAAACGAAGCAAACAAAGGCATGGAATTGACAATACCACCCAATTCAGAAATTTGTCGTGTATGCATACGGTCATAGATGTATCCAACACCAGCAAACATCGCACTGGAAACAAAAGCATGCGAGATCATGACAATAATGGCCCCCTCTAGCATCAATCCCGCACTTTTTAGGCCGGAATGCTCTGCAATTGCATAAACAGCAAAACATCCAAGAGTGACAAAGCCCATGTGTGAAATTGAAGAATAGGCAATCAGCTTTTTCATGTCTTTTTGGGCAATTGCAATTAACCCAACGTAAACCACAGCAACCAAAGACAATGCAATCATAATCCAAGAATATGCACGACAAGCATCAGGAACAATGGGCAGCGCAAAACGAATGAAGCCATAAGCACCAAGCTTAAGTAAAATCGCCGCTAATACGATAGAGCCACCGGCTGGAGCCTCTGTATGCGCATCAGGCAACCAAGTGTGGACAGGAACCATTGGAATTTTAATGGCAAATCCCAAAAAGAACGCTATAAAAATTAATGTTTGAGCGGTCATTCCGAGCTTTGTCGCATACATGGTCTCAATGTCAAAAGTACCGGTTAAATGACCTAAATACAAAAAAGACGCCAACATCAAAACCGACCCAAGGAAAGTAAACAAGAAAAATTTGATAGCGGCATATACACGATTATCAGAACCCCATATACCGATGATGAGATACATTGGAATCAATGTTGCTTCCCAAAAGACATAAAAAACAATCGCGTCTAATGCACTGAAAACTCCAACCAACAAACCTTGCATGATCAAAAAGGAGGCCATATATTGACCCACACGTTTTTGAATACTAGTCCAAGTCGCAAAAATAACCACTAGATTCGTAAAAATACTGAGTACAATAAGAAGAAGCGATAAACCATCAATACCAAGATGATAATGAATTCCTAAAGAAGACATCCATGGTATATCTTCAACATATTGCATGCCGGAGGCATGTACATCAAAGCCCTGAAACAAGGGATAACACAGACCTAATGACAAAAAAATTGTGAAGAGCGTCACATAACGCGCAACATTCGGATTTTTATCATCAGCACTTAGTAAAACAAACGCTGCGCCTAAAATTGGCAACCAAATTAAAGCACTCAACAAATGATGCATATTTCACCTTCAGTATGGATGGGCATCAACCCAACACGATCCAGCATAAGAACCCAAACAACCCCAAAACCATGACAGCGACATACTGATACAGAAAACCGTTCTGTATGACACGTGTGGTTTTTGCAAGCCATCGAACAAGCTTTCCTGAACCATTTACAAAAAAGCCATCAATCAGCCCTTGATCCGTCACCGCATAGAAAAACTCCCCCAAACGACGACTACCTCGGACAAAAAAACGGTCGTTAAAAGCATCAAAGCCGTATTTGTTCAAGAGAAGACGATAAACTAAACGGAATTGAGTCGCCAAACGTTCAGGGATAGAAGGCATTGCGATGTAGCAAACAAAAGCGATTAAAATACCCAAACCTGTTATCCAAAAAATGGGTGAGTGGAATGCATGTAAGGCACTATGCAAAGGAGAGGAAATTTCGTGCGCCATTTCGCTTAAGACATCGTACTGTTTCATGACAAAAAGAGAAGGTGCAAGCATCGTGGTCTTATCAAACATCATGGGCATGTATAGCACGTAACCAATTACAACAGAAGGAATCGCCAAAAGCACTAACGGCAACCAGACAACCCAGGGAGACTCATGTACATGAGACCATGCATGCTCATCTGAACGAAATTTTCCGTGGAATGTCATAAAGAAAGCACGGAATGTATAAAGAGCAGTGAAAAGAGCACCCAATGCAACACAGAAATAAGCGTAGCCACTGCCAGGAAGCGTAGACAATTTTGCCGCTTCAATGATGGTTTCTTTGGAATAAAAACCTGCAAACGGAGGTAACGCACACAGAGCAAGGCTACCAATCAAAAAAGTCACATAGGTGATTGGCATCTTACGCCACAATCCACCCATCTTGCGCATGTCTTGTTCATGATGCATCCCAATAATAACGGAACCCGCTCCTAAGAATAGCAACGCCTTGAAGCACGCATGTGTCAGAAGATGAAAAATCCCCGCACTAAAGGCAGATGCGCCCATGGCCACCATCATATATCCCAATTGAGATAAAGTTGAATATGCAACAACTCGCTTAATGTCATTCATGACCAAAGCGAGGATACCAGTAAATAGAGCGCCCGTTGCACCGATCACTAAAATAAAGCTCAAAGCAGTCTCGGAATACTCAATCAATGGAGAAATTCGGGCGACCATAAAGACACCAGCCGTCACCATGGTTGCGGCATGGATAAGGGCTGAAATCGGCGTAGGGCCTTCCATCGACTCAGGCAACCAAACATGAAGTGGGACTTGAGCCGATTTCCCCATCGCGCCAACAAAAAGTAGAATGCAAATTACTGTAACTAAAGACCAATTGTTTCCAGAAAATAAAGCGATTGTTTCATGTGAAAGCGCTGCAGATTGTTTGAAAACAGCGACATAATCCAAGGAACCCGTATAAGCAAAAATCAATCCAATACCTAGAATAAATCCAAAGTCACCGACTCGGTTTACCAAAAATGCTTTTAAACTGCCTGAAATAGCCGAGTCTTTTTGATACCAAAATCCAATTAATAGATAGGAAACCAAACCCACGCCTTCCCAGCCGAAGAAAAGCTGCAAGAAATTGTTCCCCGTAACAAGCATGAGCATCATGAACGTGAACAATGAAATATAACTAAAGAAGCGCTGATACCCATCATCCTCCGCCATGTATCCGATGCTATAAATATGCACCAACAAAGAAACGAAAGTGACAACCACCATCATTAGAGAAGAAAGCGGATCAATTAAAAAACCAATTTGAAAGACGTAGTGAAACAAAGAGCCGCCATCACCCCAAGTATAAAGGACTGTGTTCAGTGTTTGACCCTTTAGAAAAACAGCATCAGCGACATAAAGCGATAACATAAAAGAAACGAAAACACCGGCGATGGTGACCGTATGAGCGCCAGCACGTCCTAACTGTTTTCGGCCAAAACCAGCCAGCATACTCGCCAACAGAGGTAGAAAAACGATCATGAAGCAAGATTGTAGTATACTCACGCGATTACCCTTTTAATTGAGCCATTTGTTTTACGTCGATTGTACCTCGGTTACGGTATAGTAAGAGTACAATCGCAAGTCCAATCGCAGCCTCAGCCGCAGCAACAGTCAAAATAAAGAAGACAAAAACTTCACCGACATGACCGCCATAGTAATGGGAAAAAGCCACAAAGTTTGTATTCACAGCCAGAAGCATCAGTTCAATACAAACCAACAGTAAAATCACATTTTGGCGATTCAATAAAATGCCGGCCATGCTTAAGCCAAACAATATTGAACCAAGAATTAGATAGTAACTCATTGGAATCATGTGGTTATCCTCTTATTTTTCTGCTTTCATTGCTTGCAAGCTGACGCACTCTTCGGGACGAGTCATGAGCTGCTTTCTTAAATCCTGACGCTTTGAACGAATCGGTCCACGATGCACAAGTGTGATCGATGCGACAATCGCCACCAATAAGAGAACCGCCGCTATTTCAAAAGCAGCCAGATAATCGGTATAAAGAATCAAGCCCAAAGCCTCTGTATTTGAAGGTGTCGTACTCACCGCAGCAGCAATTGTCTCGACAGAAAAAGCCTGCCAAGGAATCACCTTATATAGTAAAGCAACAAGAACAGCCGTAATGACCAATGACAAAGGCAAATAGCGCCACTTTTTAGTGGATACCGTCTCTTTTTCAACATTCAGCATCATCACCACAAACAAGAACAGTGTCATGACAGCGCCTACGTAAACAAGCACCAAAATTAAGGCAAGAAACTCAGCATTTACCATCAACCAAAGCGCCGCACTTCCCAAAAAAGAAACCACAAGGAAAAGAACAGCACGCACAGGATTATTTTGCATGATAACCATGAGTGATGAAAGAACCACAAGGCCTGCAAAAACAAAAAACAATACTTCTTGTAATGTAATTGGCATATACCCCTCTTTAACGATATTTTGCGTCAGCTAACCGATCGGCCGCGAGACGCGATTCAAATTGATCACCCAATGCCAACAACTTCTCTTTGGTCATGATGTTTTGACCGCGTGATTGTACATGATAATGTTGCACAGGCGTCACTACAATTGAATCAACAGGACAAGATTCTTCACACAAACCACAATTGATGCATTTAAAAATATCAATATCATAACGCGTTGTGCGACGAGAACCATCATCTCTAGGTTCAGACTCAATGGTGATGGCCAATGCAGGACAAACAGCTTCACAAAGTTTGCAAGCAATACAACGCTCTTCTCCATTGGGATAACGTCTGAGTGCCAATAACCCTCTAAAACGAGGAGAAATGGGAGTTTGTTCTTCAGGAAATTGGACCGTAATTTTCTTTTTAAAGAAATATCGACCCGTTAATTTTAAACCTGAAAACAATTCCAGCAGTAAGAAGCTACGCAAATAATGCTGTATGTATCGATAAAATTTTGTCATGCTCTTGCTCATTTAATTCATCAAAACCATGGTTTCACATGTGTCAGAACCATTCCCGCTGTCACGATAATCCAAACAATTGTCACAGGAATAAGAACTTTCCATCCCAAACGCATCAACTGATCATAGCGATAACGTGGAAAAGTGGCTCTTACCCACAAGTACACAAATAAGAAAAAAGACATTTTGGCTAAAAACCAGACCGGTCCAGGCACAAAATAGAAGAAATCACCAAGAACAGGAATACCATCAAAAGGAGACAACCATCCGCCTAAAAACAAAAGAGACAGCAAGGCAGAAATTAAAATCATGCTGGCATATTCAGCCAAAAAGAACAAAGCAAAACCAATACCAGAATATTCGACATGGAAACCGGCTACGATCTCTGATTCACCTTCAGCCATATCAAACGGCGCTCGATTCGTTTCTGCAATTCCGGCAATCCAAAAGACAAAAAACAAAGGCAGCAACGGAACGCACCACCAATGTAAAATTCCACCTTCTTGCGAATGAACAATTTCTGACAAATTCATACTGCTAGACGCTAATAATACACCAACCAAAGCAAAGCCCATGGCGATCTCATAGGAAATCGTCTGTGCTGCGCTGCGCAAAGCCCCTAGCATCGCGTATTTTGAGTTAGAGGCCCAGCCTGCAATCAAAACACCATAAACACCAATGGAACTCATCGCAAATAGATAAAGCACGCCCGCATTGATGTTGGCAAGAACCAAGCCATCTGCAAACGGAATAGCTGCCCAACCGGCCAAAGCTGGCGTTAATGCAAATAAAGGTGCAATCACAAAAAGATAACGATTCGAGCGTGTTGGAACGATAATTTCTTTTGTGATCAGTTTAATCAAATCGGCAATAGGCTGGAGCAATCCTCTAAAACCAACACGGTTAGGACCAATACGCACCTGAATATAACCAATCACTTTACGCTCAGCATAAATCAAATACGCGACTGTCAACAAAAGAGGGAGGACAATCACTACAATTTTAATGACCATCCAAAGCAATAGGCTAATGTCATGAAGCATAGCGATACCTAATTAACATTTAATCGAAATTGTTGCGAATGCGTGACCCAAGTCAACTGTCTCTGGCCATGCGTTCGCGACCCAAACTGCACCTTGAGCGATCCGCTCATCGCGCTTAAGGGGCAATGTTATCTCAATATCTCCCTGAGATACAGTAGCAACATCACCTAATTTTAATGCTTCTGCCGTCAATGGATGAATCTTAATATGCACTGGGTCTGCAGCACCGCATGTTTGCAAGGCATTTGCATGACGGACGATGGCATCCACTCGATATAATGGCCACACACCAATTCTATCAAGTTGACTATTTGATTCAGGCAACGCATCCGGGTAAAAACATACCGAGGGTTTAGGAGACGCAACCGCAAGCTCCGCCTGCAGTGCATTTAAAACACTGGCAGTAGAATCAAATTCAAAGCCACACAATTGAAATAAATTACCAAGAACACGTAAGACTTTCCAAGCCGGTCTTGCCTCTCCAACCGGAGGAACTGCACCCTGTACCGTTTGCCAAGTTAAATCAACATTCACATACGTTCCAGAAGTTTCAGCGAAGAGTCCTATTGGCAAAATCACATCAGCATATTCTTGAATAGATTCGTGCATAAAACCAGTTAGTGCAACAACAAATTCTGCAGCTAACATCGCTTGTCTGGCCTGATGAGGATTTGAAAAATCAGAAGCAGGATCGACATTTAATAGCACATACGCCTTGGATTTTTTTTCCAACGCACGCACAACATCCAGGCCAGGCTCATCCACATCAACACCACCGGCAATACGATGAGGCAAAGCACCTGCAATCCAAGCACCTGCACTGTTTGCGCCGGCAGTCAAATGAAGATGGCGAGCACCACTCAGACGCGCGATCCATTCTAATAAAGTACGAAGTAAAGCCGCTTCAGGATGATTTTCAATTGTGGCGCCCGTGATGATACAGCTTTTTGATTTTTTCAACGCTTTGGCGATTACTTTCGTGTTTGCATCAGCTTTCACACCTTTCAATAACAATGCCAGCTCTTCTGGCACTTCATCTTTTTTAGTTAAAAGTGCGACGACCAAAGCGGCCAATTGTTTGGGAAATTGGCTAGGTGCAACAGTTTGATGAGCAGCCCAAGAAAGGTGTAAGGTATCTTCAACTGCATTTAAACCACAAACAACAGCGCCATTTTTGGCGGCCTTTCTAACACGAACCGCAGCGAGTGGAACTTCGCGGGACAATTCGCAACCCGCAATGAAAATTGTTTCTTGTGATGATAACTCAGCGAAAGGCAGCGTACTCGTCGGCATTGAAGGTCTTAATGCCTGATCGCGAAAATCCGTTTGCTGAAGACGGTGATCAATGTTATGAACTCCTAACCCACGCATCAGACGCTGCAATAAATAGTATTCTTCTACTGTTTGAGACATCGAAGAGAATGCACTGATTTCACCAGGACCGTAAGCACCCAAAATCTTGCTTAAACCCTCTTTTGCGTGCTGAAGAGCAGTTTGCCAATCTACCGCAATCCATTGCCCATTTTTCTTGATCATAGGAGTCTTGGCGCGAGCTTCGCTGTTCATTCCAAGATAACTAAAACGATCTCTATCCGAAAGCCAAGTTTCATTCAAAGTTTCACATTCTCTTGGTACAACGCGCATGACACGAGAACCGCGTGTGTGAAAATAAACATTCGAACCCAAGCAATCGTGAGGAGCAACGCCCTCATGTTGAGTCAACTCCCAAGGTCTCGCCGTAAAACGATAAGGCTTAGAGGTCAACGCACCAACCGGACATAAGTCAATGATATTTGCAGAAATTTCAGACTGCATGCTGTGTTCAACATATGTGCTAATATGAACTTTTTCTCCACGACCAATACCACCTAACTCAGGCAGACCGGCTATTTCCTCTCCAAATCGAACGCACCTTGTACAATGAATGCATCGAGTCATCTCTGTGGCAACCAAGGGCCCCAAATTGTCATCATCAACAGCGCGCTTTGTTTCGGTATAAGAAGAATTAGAGTGACCATACCCCATGGAAACATCTTGAAGCTCGCATTCACCGCCTTGATCACATATAGGACAATCCAATGGGTGATTAATTAACAAAAAATCCATGACCGCTTGCTGTGAACGAATCGCTGCATCAGATTGCGTAAAGATTTTCATGCCATCTGTAATAGGCGTCGCACAAGCAGGAACTGTTTTTTTAGAACCCTCCAGCTCAACCAAACACATGCGACAATTGGCTGCAATAGATAATTTTTTATGATAACAAAAACGCGGAATATGGATATGCGCCTCATCTGCGACTTCGATGATCATTTTACCGTTTTCGGCATCAAACTTTTTACCGTTAATCTCAATGGTTGCCATTCTGTGTGACCTTTGAACGTTTATGCTGAATAAAATAGTCAAACTCTTCGTAAAAATGCTTCACAAAGCTTTGCACAGGCCATGCGGCCGCTTCACCAAGGGCACAAATGGTACGCCCTTCAATATTATTGGCGACATTCACCAGTTTTTCGATGTCACCAGGCTCACCATGTCCTGCTAAAATGCGATGAAGCAAGCGAACCAACCAACCCGTCCCTTCTCGACATGGCGTACATTGGCCGCAAGACTCATCCATATAAAATTCAGAAATGCGATAGAGAGCATCAACCATACAAGTGGTTTCGTCCATGATAATCACTGCACCTGAACCAAGACCTGAACCCGCTTTCTGAATGCTATCGTAGTCCATATCCAACGTCATCATGATGTCACCGGGAATAACGGGCATCGAAGTGCCTCCAGGAATGACCGCTTTTAAACGGCGTCCACCTGAAACACCACCGGCAAGCTCAAGTAAAGTCTTAAATGGCGTGCCAAGAGGAATTTCAATATTCAAAGGTTTATTGACATGTCCGCTGACACTAAAGCATTTTGTGCCACCATTGTTGGGCTTACCTAATCCTAAAAACCATTCAGCGCCTTTTTCTAAAATAACAGGGACAGAAGCAAAAGTTTCAGTATTGTTAATGGTGGTTGGTTTGCCATACAACCCATGATTTGCTGGGAAAGGCGGTTTGAAACGAGGCATTCCCTTTTTACCTTCTAAGGAATTTAAAAGCGCTGTTTCTTCTCCACAGATATACGCACCTGCACCAAGATGGTTATGCAAATCAAAGCTAATTCCAGAGTCCGCAATATTCTGTCCGAGCAATCCGGCTGCATATGCTTCTTTTAGCGCTTCTTCGACACGAAGATAAGGTTCCCAAAATTCGCCGCGAATGTAATTATACCCAACAGAAGCGCCCATGACGTAACCGGCAATGGCCATACCTTCAATAAGCTGATGAGGGTTGTAGCGGAGAATATCACGATCTTTACAAGTACCAGGCTCACCCTCATCGGAATTACAAACCACATACTTATCAACAGGGGCATTACGATTCATGAAGCTCCACTTTAACCCCGTCGGGAAGCCAGCACCACCTCGCCCTCTTAATGAGGATTTTTTCAAAGCATCAATAATGACTTCTGGTGGCGTTTCTTCTTTCAATATCTTTCGCCAAGTACTGTATCCACCTAATCCTTCATAAGTGCTCAACGCCCACGGTGTTTCGAAACTGAGCGTGCGATAACACACTTGATTGACTTCAATCATCGCTTTAACCCTTCTTACGGTTTATTCATACTGCGCCAAAATCTCATCCAAAACTTCAGGAGTAAGATGTTCGTGATAATTTTTATCGATTTGCATCATTGGCGCATTTACACAAGCACCAAGACATTCGACACTACGCAATGTAAATCGCCCATCAGGCGTTGTCTGTCCAAGCTCAATGCCCATTTTATCTTGTAGTGCTTGAACAATTTTATCGGACTGTTTTAATTTGCAAGAAATGTTGGTGCACACATTCACACAATGCCGTCCAACAGGCTTTTTCTCATACATGGTATAAAAAGATGCCACTTGATAAACAGCGATCGGCGGCATTTCCAGATACTGTGCAACAGCATCCATCGCGGCGTCAGTCAGATAACCTTGCTCTTCTTGGACAACCATCAACGCACGCATAACGGCGGATTGTTTTTTTTCAGGCGGATATTTAGCCACCCATCGTTCGATTTCAGCAAAACCTTCTGCTGAAACGTAGTCATGAATTAATTTTACTGAATCAGACATGTCTCGACCTTTTTTGTCATCATTATCGGTCAATTTCACCGAATACAATATCTTGGCTTGCCAAAATTGCCACACCATCCGCGAGCATATGCCCACGCACCATCTCATCATAGCCCGCTAAATGCGCGAAGCCTGGTGCACGAATTTTCATTCGATACGGCTTGTTTGCGCCATCCGAAACAAGATAAATACCAAACTCACCCTTTGGTGCTTCAACTGCTGAGTAGACTTCGCCCGGAGGAAGACTGAATCCTTCGGTATACAGTTTAAAATGGTGTATCAAGGCCTCCATGTCTTCTTTCATTTCGGCACGTTTGGGAGGGGTCACTTTGTGACAAGATGATTTCACAGGACCAGGATTTTTGCGTAACCATTCAATACACTGACGAATAATTCGATTTGACTGACGCATTTCTTCAACACGAACAAGATATCGCGCGTAACAATCACCTGTTTTACCAACTGGAATATCAAAATCGACTTTATCATAAGCGGCATAAGTTTGTTTTTTACGCAAATCCCAAGCCACACCGGAAGCACGCAACATGGGGCCGGTAAAACCGAAGCTCAGAGCTTGCTCAGGAGTCACGACGCCGATATCAACTGTTCGTTGTTTCCAAATACGATTGTCAGTCAGTAAAGTCTCATACTCATCCACACATTTAGGGAAACGCTCTGTAAACGCCCAAAGAAAATCAAGCAGACTCCCTTGTCGATGTTCATTCAATTTATCGACTTCACGCTCATTATGCCAACGAGAAACTTTGTATTGAGGCATCGTATCAGGCAAATCACGAGCAACCCCTCCTGGCCGATAATATGTCGCATGCATCCTGGCACCAGAAACTGCTTCATAACAATCAAATAAATCCTCTCGCTCTCTAAAGCAGTATAGAAAAACCGTCATTGCACCGATGTCGAGTGCTGTCGCGCCTAACCAAAGTAAGTGGTTTAGGATACGCGTCACCTCGTCAAACATCGTACGAATATAATGCGCTCGAAGGGGGACATCTACTCCCAGCAATTGTTCAATGGCACGAACATAAGCATGCTCATTACACATCATGGAGACGTAATCAAGACGGTCCATATAACCGATATTGTGTAAATAGGGTTTCGTCTCCGCCAGTTTTTCTGTTGCGCGATGAAGCAAGCCAATATGCGGATCAGCACGAACAATTGTCTCACCCTCAAGCTCAAGAACTAGACGTAAAACACCGTGGGCAGCAGGATGCTGTGGACCAAAATTTAGAGTGTATTGTTGCAACTCAATCACGACACAGCTCCTTTTTATCCAAATAACGATTGTCTTCTCTCACCACACGCGGAACAGTAACACGAGGAGCAATATCAACAGGCTCATAAATTACCTTCTGATGGGCTGCATCGTAGCGCATTTCAACATACCCGCTTAGTGGGAAATCTTTACGGAATGGATGCCCGATAAAGCCGTAATCAGTTAAAATACGACGAAGGTCTGGATGTCCGTCAAATAAAATACCAAACATGTCATACACTTCACGTTCATACCAATTGGCACTTTTCCAAAGCAAATGCACAGAAGGGACAATCAGATGCGTTTCATCTAAATAAGTCTTAACACGAATACGGTGATTTTTTACAGTGGATAAGAGATGATATACGACAGCAAATCTAGCTTTACTGTTTTCTTCGGTTGAAGCGTCCACAGAAACTGCACGAGAAAATCCTTGTGTTGTTGCCGCATCCGTATCCCAATCAGAATGACCATAACGAAGATAATCCACCGCTGTGACGTCGATGAGTTGGTCAAATTGGAAGCTTTTTTTGTCTTTTAGAGTCGATAAGACAGCATATAAAGAGGCATGCTCGCAAGTCAATGTTACTTCTGCATGTGCGTGAACAATCGCACACGACTCACTCCACTGCGCCTCTAGCGCCTGTATCAACTTTTCTGTTTTTGTCATGTTAGAACCCATTTATGCTTCTATCACTGATCTTTTTTTAATTTTGTTTTGCAATTGAATAATTCCGTACAACAACGCCTCTGCTGTTGGAGGACAGCCGGGCACATAAATATCTACAGGAACGATTCTGTCGCAACCTCGCACTACAGAGTAGGAATAATGATAATACCCACCTCCATTTGCACACGACCCCATTGAAATGACCCATCTGGGTTCTGCCATTTGATCGTAAACTTTACGAAGTGCTGGTGCCATTTTATTACATAATGTCCCCGCTACGATCATGACGTCAGATTGACGAGGACTGGGACGAAAAATAACGCCGAAACGGTCTAAATCGTAGCGCGAAGCCCCCACGTGCATCATCTCAACAGCACAACAAGCAAGACCAAAAGACATGGGCCACATTGAGCCACTTCTTGCCCATCCGACAAGTTTTTCAACTGATGTTGTGACAAAACCTTTTTCTTTAAATTCTGTGACTGACATGATGATATGCCTTGTGTATTCTAAAAACTAATTTTATTCCCACTCAAGCGCACCGCGCTTCCACTCATAGATAAAACCAACCACGAGGATCCCCAAAAAGACCATCATTGCCGAAAAACCAAACCATCCTAGTTTTCGCAGAGCCAATCCCCAAGGGAAAAAGAAAGCCGTTTCCAAATCAAAAATGATAAACAAAATGGCAACAAGATAAAAACGGACATCAAATGGGATGCGAGCATTTTCAAACTCAGGAAATCCACATTCATAAGGTGCATTTTTTTCTGCATCAGGACGATTCACAGAAAACAGCGACCCAGCGCCAAGCATAGCCAAACCCAGCACCAAACCAATCAAAATAAAGACAAGCACAGGTAAATAATTGGTTAACATAACCTCGCCTTATATGAACCTTAGAACATGAACGAAAATTTTTGAAATATTTACTTCACAAACTCTGTACAAAAAACAACACCCAAAGATGTTAACAAAAAACTGTGGCATCTGCTTTGCTGGTCTAGCATCACAAGATGGTACCGAAGGTCGGACTCGAACCGACACGGCTTGCGCCACCGCCCCCTCAAGACGGCGTGTCTACCAATTCCACCACTTCGGCTTACTCTTTCGTATGACTCTCTACAGGCATGGGTATACTCGACTCAACACTCGAAGGGAGAGCAAGTTCGTTTCGTGACTTATATTGTTTGGCCACAAGCGCAGACAACAACAAACTGGTCACAAAAAACCCCAACGCCAAACCACCTGTTAGTTTAAATAAAAAGCGGCCAGTTCCTTGGCTTCCAAATACGGTGCCTGACGCACCTGAGCCAAAACCAGCACCGACATCCGCACCTTTGCCATGTTGAATTAAAACAAGCCCAATCAAAACGATTGCGATGCAAATATGCAAAATCACTAACAGTTGGTACATTTTACAATTTCCAAAAACGACTCAGCCCGCAATGATGCACCACCCACCAAGCCGCCGTCAATATTGGACATGGAAAACAAGGCGTGTGCATTTTTTTCATTTACACTTCCACCATATACAATCGGCAGTGAGAGTGCACTTTCTGCATCAACACTTGCAACCAAATCACGAATAAAAGCATGAACATGTTCTGCTTCTTCGGGTGTTGCAGTTTTCCCGGTACCAATAGCCCAAACAGGCTCATAGGCAATGATACATTGCTTAAAATCAGTCTCGCGCTCATCTAAAATAGCACGAATCTGACGCTCTATAATTTGCTCAGTAAGACCTTTTTCTCGCTCGTCTAACGTCTCACCTACGCAAAGAACGGGTATCATACCATGATCTTTCGTTTGGTGGAATTTTTCTGCAACAATTTTTTCACTTTCATTAAAAAATTGTCGACGTTCGGAGTGGCCCACCAAAACATACTGAGCACCGTATTCTTTTAACATATTCACAGAATGCTCCCCGGTATACGCTCCCTCTTCTTTGGCAGAAGCATTTTGAGCGCCGAACATCACTGGCGTATGTTCAAGTATGGTTTGTGTTAAAGGGAGATAAATCGCAGGAGGAAAGACCACACATTGCGCATCAGTCTGCGGAAAAGATTCGACGATTTCAGTCAGTAGACGCTGAACAAAATCTTTTGAGCCATGCATTTTCCAATTGCCCATTACCCATTTCAATCTCATGCATTCACCTTTCTATTTTTTTCTTTGGTGGAATTTTGAATCGATAAAATGTCATCCATAAATTGTTGTGCTTTGGACTTGATGTCATCTAAATCACGACCCTCTACCATAATGCGCAACACAGGCTCCGTTCCAGATGGACGCAATATGACTCGACCTTCTCCTGCTAATGATTGAGTCAATGCATCTAAATGCTTTCCAACACGCTCATCTTTCACCAAAGCTTTAGCATGATCTGTTTTTAAATTTAAAAGCACTTGTGGTAATAAAGACATTCCACTGCAAAGACTGGAAAGAGAGCGGTCTTGTTTGATCATCATTGACATAACTTGCAGTGCCGCGACGATACCATCACCTGTTGTGGTTTTATCCAAACAGACGATATGACCTGAAGGCTCGCCACCAATACGCCAATCTAGCTTTTTTAACGTTTCCATCACGTAACGATCGCCAACAGCAGAGCGTACAAATGGAATTTTCATGGCCGCTAAAGCAAGTTCTAAACCATAATTACTCATTTCTGTACCCACAATACCGCCCTGAAGCACACCGCGTTTTTGGCGATCTTGAGCTAACATGTACAGTACTTGGTCGCCATTCACCAACTCTCCTGCCGCATTGACTAAAATGAGACGATCGCCATCTCCATCCAATGCCACACCAAGATCGGCCTGATGCTCAAGGACTTGCTGCTGCAACAGTTCAGGTGCAGTCGAGCCTACTCCGCGATTGATATTAAAACCATCCGGTTTATTTCCTATCGCAATAACCTCAGCCCCTAATTCAGAAAATACATTCGGTGCAATGTGATATGTCGCACCGTGAGCGCAATCAACGACAATTTTTAATCCCAATAGTCGCGATAAAGAGGGTATTGTTGATTTACAAAATTCGATATAACGCCCAGGAGCATCATTCACCCGTGACGCTTTTCCAAGCTGGGCGGAATCAACTGTGACTAATTTTTTATCTAATTCTTCTTCTATTGCACGTTCTATTGCATCATCAAGTTTGGTTCCTTCGGCAGAAAAAAACTTAACACCATTGTCTTCAAATGGATTGTGAGAAGCGCTAATCACAATGCCTGCACTTGCGCGCAAAGTTTGTGTGAGATATGCAACAGCCGGTGTTGGCATAGGGCCTAACAAGCGAACATCCGCACCAGCCGCAGATAAACCGGCCTCTAAAGCCGACTCTAACATATAGCCAGAAACCCTGGTGTCTTTGCCAATCAATACTTTTTGACGAGCGCCATTGCGAAGAACACGCCCAACCGCCCATCCTAATTTCAGCATGAACTCAGGATTAATAGTCGATGATCCAACACGCCCTCGAATACCATCTGTACCAAAATATTTTCGTTGACTCATTTTACTCCTCTCTCGTCCATTAGACTTGCATTTTCGGATGATAAACCCTCTGACTTGACTTGTAGTTCATCAACATTGTCCGATGCATTCTCCACGTGATGAATCATCATCAATGCGTCCTTTGTCGCGCGAATGTCGTGTGTCCGAATCAAACTCGCGCCATGTAATGCAGCATAAACAGCCAATCCCAAACTTGCAGCAGAACGCTCGTGAATCTCTCTATTCAAAAGTTCACCAATCGTCGATTTACGCGAAGCGCCATACAAGAGTGGAAACCCGTAAGTTCTAAACGATAGAAGATTCTTCGTCAATAGTAGATTATCAGAAGATGTTTTACCGAATCCAAACCCAGGGTCTAAAATGAGATGGGCAGGAGAAATTCCGGCGGTAAGACATGCTTCAATTCGTGCTGTTAAAAATTGATGAATGCTCGACATTATGCCTTGCGGATAAGCAGGATTGATTTGCATTGTTTTTGGAGTGCCTTGTCGATGCATGAGACATATGGGAACTGCTGCATCTTTGGCGACAGACAAAGCGTCATCAGCAAGCAATGCATTGACGTCATTGATCAGCACCACACCCGATTGAACTGCCTCAAACATCACTTTAGGTTTTGAGGTGTCAATGGAAAGCGCTACGTCAAAACGCGCACGAATAGACTCTATCACAGGAATCACTCGTGCGAGCTCCTCATCAAGAGAAACAGTTGCAGCCCCAGGACGTGTCGACTCTCCGCCAATGTCAATTAGATCTACACCTTCTTTTATCATCTCCTCAACACGAAACAAAGCCTCTTTTTTTGAAAAAAAGCTCCCTCCGTCTGAGAAAGAATCTGGTGTGATATTTAAAATGCCCATCACCAATGATGGGCTGCGTGGTGCTGTTGAGAAGTCTCGACACCACGCCAGAAAATCAAGACTATTCACTCGGCATTGTACCGTCAGAATTGCCTAAATGCATTGGGTCACTGTGCTTAGGCTCAGCGATTTTCTCTTGAGCATCATTTTTTTCTTGATGAGATTTCATTGAATCCCAACCGGCTGGAGGTGAAGGGGGTTTTCCTGCCAAAATTTCTTTCAACTGCTCACTGTCTAAAGTTTCGTATTTAATGAGCCCTTCTGCCATCAAATGCAACTTATCCATTTGCTCCATTAAAATATGTTTAGCGCGATCGTAGTTTCTGTTGATAATCGAATGCACTTCTTCGTCAATTTGCTGAGCCGTGTTATCAGAAATCTCTTTATTTTGACTGACTGTTCGTCCTAAAAAGACTTCTCCCTCTTCTTGACCAAAAGTAAGCGGCCCCATTGAAGACAATCCCCAACTTGTCACCATTTTTCGAGCAATTTCAGTCGCACGCATGATGTCATTTGAGGCACCAGTCGTTACATGCTCGACACCAAAGATTAACTCTTCCGCAACACGTCCGCCAAACAAACTTGCCAACTGGCTTTCAAGACGAGATTTACTATGACTATATCGATCTTGTTCTGGTAAAAACATCGTCACACCTAACGCACGACCACGAGGAATAATTGTGACTTTATAAACAGGGTCGTGTTCTGGAACAAAAAGTCCAACCAAAGCATGACCCGCCTCGTGATAAGCGGTTAGTTTTTTCTCTTGCTCACTCATGACCATAGAGCGCCGTTCAGCGCCCATCATAATCTTGTCTTTAGCATGATCAAGCTCTGTCATGGTCACCCGAGCTTTATTGGCTCGAGCAGCAAACAAAGCAGCCTCATTAACCAAATTGGCCAAATCCGCTCCAGAAAAACCAGGAGTTCCTCTGGCAATTGACAAAACATCGACATGATTGTCCATGGGAACACGACTTAAATGCACACGTAAGATCTGCTCTCGTCCGCGAATGTCGGGCAATGGCACCACAACCTGACGGTCGAAACGACCAGGTCTCAGCAAAGCAGGATCGAGTACATCGGGTCGGTTTGTTGCAGCGATCACAATGACGCCTTCACTACCTTCAAAACCATCCATTTCAACCAATAGCTGGTTCAGTGTTTGTTCACGCTCATCATGCCCACCCCCTAAACCCGCACCTCGATGTCGCCCAACAGCATCTATTTCATCGATAAAAATAATGCATGGAGCCTGTTTTTTCGCCTGCTCAAACATATCACGCACACGAGAAGCACCAACTCCAACAAACATTTCTACAAAATCAGAGCCTGAGATGGTGAAAAAAGGCACTTTTGCTTCGCCCGCGACGGCTCGAGCCAGAAGTGTTTTTCCTGTACCAGGTGAACCGACTAGCAAAACACCTCGAGGAATGCGTCCACCAAGATTTTGAAACTTACTTGGGTCACGAAGGAAATCAACCAACTCCTTCACTTCGTCTTTGGCTTCATCAACACCGGCCACATCCGCAAAAGTCACTTTCACCTGATCTTCACCAAGCAATCTCGCTCGCGAGCGACCGAAAGACATGGCGCCACGTCCCCCACCACCTTGCATTTGACGCATAAAAAAGACCCAAACGCCGATCAAAAGCAACATGGGGAACCAATTCACAAAAAGATGCAGCAAGAAACTTTCTTGAGGTTTCTCTTGGCCCATGACATCCACATTATTTTTTAACAGCTGTCCAAGCAATGCTTCATCAGGAAGTGGTTGATAGGTCACAAAACGACGATTGTTTTTCGTGATGCCTTTGATCACTTTTTCATCTTCAATCGCGACGGCAGAAACCGAACCTTGCTCAACCTCTTTAAGGAATTGGCTATAAGAAATTTTGTCAGCAACCGTGTTTCTCGGACCAAAATTGCTAAAAACAGAGACCAAAACTATCGCAATTATCAACCAAAGAAACAAATTTTTAATCATATCATTCAAGATAAGAACCTCTTTTTAATGTCTTCCTAATTAAAGGTACTACAATTTATAACCCTTCGCCAGTAGATAGGTTTCCCGGGAGCGTGGACGTGATGCAGCAGGCTTTTTGATGACAACCTGCTTAAAATCGGATCGAATGTGTTTCACTAATGCATCAAACCCTGTGCCATGAAAAACTTTCATAAACAATGTGCCATTGGGCTTTAGCAACAACTCGCAAAGATCAAACGCAAGCTCAGCAAGCCCCATTGCAGCAGGAATATCAACCCCAATATTTCCACTCATATTGGGTGCCATATCCGATAAAATAAGATCAGCACGCCCTTTTGGCACGACTTCAAGCAAAGCATCTAAAACAGACTGTTCAGTAAAATCTCCCTGAATGAATGTCACTCCAGGGAGCGCGTCCATGGGTAAGCAATCCAATGCAATAATTGCCCCTTTTCCATCCATTTTTTCCGCGACGTATTGAGTCCACCCACCAGGAGCAGCGCCTAGATCAACCACAGTCGATCCCGGGCGAATCAATCGCTCTTTTTCGTCGACTTCTTTTAGTTTGTACACAGCACGACTGCGATATCCGTCTTTATGTGCTTGCTTGACATAATGGTCATTAAAGTGTTCTTGTAACCAACGTTGACTACTTTTGGAGCGTTTCATAGAATAAATTACACAAAGGTTTATCGGATATTTTTGCACTAAAAATATCCATCAACATCCACAATGTCTGCATTATACCCAAGATTTTCAACAAAATATATTGATTTTTTTTAAGAACTAAATTACAATACAAGACCAAAATGCGCAATTAAGAATCAATAATGAATGCCCGTCAAGTCAAAAAGTTAACTGATGCTGTTTTTTTATACTTAGATGGCGAACGTTTAATCGTGACGGAAAGTATTCTCACGTCCATATCCGAAGAGACCGAGCAAGACGCCAAGCTCTTATACAAAAAAATACCCGTAACACGAACACTAGAAAAACGCATTTTAGAAACACTTCGAGTACCCCAAAATCAATATCAATTTTACGTTAATCAATCCAATTTACTCGAACTTTTGACGCATTTACACCAGGATGGATATGCCTCAGGACATCTTGGCTATTTTCTCGCGCTTATTGATAAAACAAAATATCATTTTTATCGCAGACTCGGACATGCAAGTATGCTTGCTTTTATATTTACCAATATTGGCGTTTTTTTTGCGCTAAAACGAGAAAAAGCGGTTGAAATTTTACAGTTTATCCTGAATCAACTGCCTCAGTTAGCATTACATTGGATCCAAAAAACATTTTCGCTGCCTAAAAATCTTACATTTATTGGATTGAGCTACAATTTGCTACGTTACTTCATGTTTTTGTATGATACGTTTTACCATGGCTTTTCAAATCTTCTACAAAAAATCACAGCTGTATCTTTTAGAACACTTGCAACAGGATTAAGCGTTGCCGCATATGGACTGATTTTTTCAGCATCCGGAATCGCAACGCCTCTGAGCGGTTTATTTTTCATTGCATCATCCTTTGTTGGCGCAATAGAAAGCTTCATTTCTTATTTGATGATTCGTTATCAACCCGCTAAAAAAGAAACAAATACAACGCATGCATGGTTAAATCGAGCCGATGAAATTCGCGAAGAAAATCAAAAGCACTTTATAACCAAAGAAATGCTGTTTCGTGTATTTTTAGGACTGGTTGCCACAGCGGTCGTCGCAGCCTGGTGTTTTTTCGCACCACAAACCATTGTGTTTACATTGATTTTTATGGGTACACTGATGTTATTGGCGCGGACAGAGTCTTTTGGTCTTTCCAAATTACAAGCAAACAACGCAAAACATCTACAAAAAATGCTTGAGAAAGAATATGACCTTTACAATCAGACCGATTTTGTCACACAAAACGTCGCCTCTAGAGACGCTGAAGGGCCTGATTCAACAGTCCCCACCTCAAAGCTTAATGCGATACCCGCGACAAAAATATCAAGATCAAGTGAACGATTTTTTCAGCCCTTGACGAATGCGTCCAGCAGTGAAATTGTTGATGCTGCCCGCGTCTCGCCTACTTTATAGCAACAGACTCCAATCTTGCGAGCAACTGTTCTCGAGTGGCCTTATCGACAAATGCCGCATTTAAAGCCATACGCGTGATTGAATGCATGGTCGCATCATCAAAGTCAAACACGGTTTGAATGCGGTCATACTCTTGTCCTACGGTGGTAGGAATAAAGGGGGGATCATCTGAATTTAGGCTAATCAACACACCTTGTTCTAAAAATTGAGCTAATGGATGTTTTTTAAGACTTTCGAATAGACCAAATTTGACATTACTGGAGGGGCAAAGCTCCAACGTAATCTCATGCTCCTTGAGCATTTCAATTACCGCTTCTGAGTAAATTGCTTGCACACCATGGCCGATGCGTTTCAAGGGAAAATCTTTAATTGCTTGCGCAATGGTATCAGGGGAGCCAAATTCACCCACATGCGCCGTGCAATGAAAACCTTCTTGATGTGCTTTATCAAAAATAGATTTGAATAACGGCAAAGGAAAACCGAGCTCATCACCACCAATACCGACCCCAACAACACAAGGAGGACGATAGGCAATAGCATGATTCAAGGCCCGCTCAGCGGAGTCAACACCAAAATGCCGAACAAACGTAATCAATACTCGCCCCACAATCCCAAAAGCGTGCTCAGCATCATCAACCGCTTGTTGTATCGCTTCTAAATGATGTTTGGATGGAATACTGGTCATGCGCTCAGCATGATCAGGTGAGTACATCATTTCGGTATATAAAACATGTTCTTCACTCGATTGACGAAGATAATCCAGAGTCAAATCGTAATAATCTTCTGGCGTTTTAATAAGACTGGATAACGTGTCGTAAACATTCAAAAAATGTAGAAAATCATGCGAATGATAAGAAACTTGATCTTCTGCCATTAAGTTCTCAGGAAAAACACTTCCATGACGCTTTGCTAGACGTTTGGCCAACAAAGGCGTAATGGTTCCTTCTAGATGCACATGTAATTCTGCTTTTTTAATGTGTGAAGCCTTTTTCATTCTGGTATCTTTTATTAAAATTGGGTAGAATTTATAACACAATTTGCCATTTAATCCTATCATCATGACGTATTCAGACGAACTTGATAAAACCTATGTTAGCCCAGTAGATGAATTTTTATTTCAATTTGATAAAAAACATCCCAAAACAGCGTCTCAACAACGCGAAATCGAAAAGCATCGTCGTATTGCAAAAAAACGCGATCAAGCGGTGTCCGATGAGTTTAGTACACTGTGGGAAGAATAAACATGAGCACTTGGTTTGGTCCACTCACGCTAGAAGCACTTAATGAGCGAAGTGCACATACACTGGCTGACTTTTTAGAAATTCGCTTCACCGCATTTACTGACAACACACTAACAGCGACAATGCCTGCCAGCTCTCGTGCAAAACAGCCTCTGGGCATTGTGCACGGCGGTGCAAACGTGGTTTTGGCAGAAACAGTAGCCAGTACCGCCGCAAACTGCGCGGTTGATTGGACTCAATTCTATTGTGTTGGGCTTGAAATCAATGCCAATCACTTAAAAGCGGTGCGTGAAGGATTGATCACCGCCATCACACGCCCCATTCATCTCGGTCGGACGACACAAGTCTGGCAAATCGAGTTATTTGACGAAGCGGGAAACCCCTCCTGCATCTCAAGAATGACAGCTGCCGTTTTAAGTCGAACCAAATAAAAAAGCCCTTTTCAGGGCTTTTTCAAAATTTACCAACAGTTATTTAGGGCCTTTAGGTTTATCATCTGTAAAAGGCTGCTCAGGAATTTCCTTGTTAAACCGCTCCAACGGATTAACAAACAAATGGAAAGTCTGTTGTGATGGTTTGCCCAAACCATATCGAACCGTGTTGATAAAGGCATTGACAACCTGAATAAGCGCATTCAGAATCGGCCGCAGCATTTTCCACACCATAGGTTCTGATGCAAGCTCCTTTTGGGTTTGCCTGATGGCTCGAGTGGTCAATGATTTGAAACTCTCTATGTGGTTCAGAATATCTGGCATTGGGTCTTTATTCATCTGTTGATTAGTTTTTATAGCCAAATTAATATTGGAGGTAAGACCCTTATGGCCATTCATAAGTTTGACTAAAAGTTCATCAACAATCAGACTAGCGTTGATGTTATTCTTCGATAAATCTTTTTTAACACGCTCGACTTTCCCAATCAAAGATGCAATATCCTTTTCAAAATTAGCTATTTTCCCCAGCGTCTCATCAAACTTATCGCCTGTTTTGGGCATTTCATTACCATTTTTTATTCTTGCCCTCTTTATAGGCATTTCATTACCATCTTCTGTTCTTCCCCTCTTTAGATGAGGAACATCATGAGTTTCATGAGATTTGTCATCTGCTTTTATGCGCAGAGGCTGTTTTCTCATTGGTCTTGAAGGCTGTTGTCCGGTTGATTGACGAATTGATGGATTTCGAATGATTGTTTGATTTTGATCCATATTCTGTGTAAAAGAAACGGTACCTTTTCCAACGCCAAGCACATTGCTTGGTGTAAAGCGTTTTAATGCGAACATCAGAGCAAACATTGACACCATTCTATCCATCGGATTCAGCGCGGCACGACTACCAATTGTGCGCATTGCTGGCGCATGATGATGTGAGACTAGCGATAAATTTTCTTGAGAATATCCAATGCGACTCAAAATTGGTAATATTTCTGGGTTTACTTGTGCGCCTGTAAGCCCTCGCAACACGGCGAACGTCTCATTTGGATTTAAATTAACCAAAACGGGATTCATGTCATTGAGTGCATGCCAACGCTCAACAGCAACACGCGGCAGTGACATCAAACGTTTGTGTGATCCAAGTGCCATTGAAGACAACAGAGTCGAGACACTTTCTCGCGTGAGCGTGGTCACATCAATCGCCGTAACTGCGGCCTTTCCGTCTCTATTTTCCACTATAACCAATTGAGATTCTGGGTCGTGAATTATTCTTCCCAAAGTCATAAGAAGAGAAGAAACACTGCCAATCAACGCACCACTCATCTCTTCCGTGAACGCATCATTTGCTACCGGTAAAAGACTTTGCTCAGATGCAGTCAAAGATAAATCCGCATCAGAATGCATGAGCAAATGAGGGCTGACAGAGTGAGGTGATATCAGTTTTTGTATCTCTCGTATATCAAGAGACTGAAAATCTACGCTCGGATTTGTGAGTAAGCGGAGAACGGCTGGATTATTTTCGATGAGTTTTGCTGTCTCTTCAGCAACTTTAGGTGTAATCACTCCCGCTTCTTTCAGTAAATGAAGTGACGAAGAAACGAGCTTTTCAACTGTATGGGCAGTACGTAAAGTGCGATGTACTTCTCCAAAACTGTCATCAGCAATTTGATTAACTCGAGATTCTACTTTAGCAACAATGTGATGGAGTTGTTTTATTTGCTCTCTCAAATCATTGGTCAATTTGGTAATGCGCCCTTGTTGAGCAGCACGCAATCCCCAATTTTGTGTATTAATATCAGAATTCAATAAGCCTTCAATTTCTTTAATTTTGTCTTTGACGCTCTGCATATCAAATGAGGCATAGGATTGATTTTTCCCAGCATCAACCAATTCCTTATAACCTGCTTCTAACTTGTTGATATGCTCATCCATATCACTTTCTGAAAATGTCTCTTTAGGCTCTTGGTTTTTCTTTTTACTCAGAAGCTGCGCCTCTATTCTATCCAAATCGTGACTAGAGATTTCATTTGAAACGTTCAACGACTTTCGTTTTTTCTTGCCCGACACATTTTTAAATTTGCTGGTATCAATACCAGCCACTTTGTTACTCGATTTATCATGATTTCGTTTCATTTCAGACCCCTTATGCTTACGATTATCTTGGACTTGCTTATTTTCTTCTTTCGGTTGAACACTTGCTTTTTCTAGAGAAGCAGTCAGCTGCTGCTCGATTTTTTCTGATGAACTTTTTTGATGATCGACTGATGTTTCTGGACGCTCAGGCACCCATATCTCACACATAAAATTGACTACATCGAGTGGATTCAGACTAGGGCCTATCATCAACCTTCGTTCCATTGACAACATGGCCTGACTAAAATCAGCAGGGATGTGTAGATTGGGTCGCAATATTTCTAAGATTGGCAAAATCTGTTGCGGTTTGGCATTTTCGATTGAACCCATCTTCATCCGCTCAATTACCGAAATCCAATCCGAAGCATGACGAACCTTTAATAAGTCACGCTCATGCGCAACAGACAATGCGGCCGCCTGCGTAGGAGATAAGGTTCGAATATCAATCGTTTTCGGATTATGTCGTTTTATTTCTTGTAAAAGAGTAGGAATGGCATGCGAATTGGATAAAAAATTTAGAACAGGTTCATTTTTTTCTGTCTCATATGCCACTACAACGACATTTCCTGGCATAAAGATACTGGCAAGACGCCTAAAATCATTGATGGTTGTTAAATCATATCCTTGATTTTTCAGCACCTGGGCATTTTTTTCGATCCAACCTAGCATCAACTCTTGCTTTTGTTCTAAAGTCTCAGATTGATTAGACTCAAAAAGAGAAGGGACATCTGAACCAGCCATTATCGAGAGAACCAACGCTGTGATAAGCGATTGACCAGCAAGAGCAGACGAACCAAAAGTATTCTCTATCAGCTCAGAGAGTGGGTTTGTCTCTGGATGATCAGCCAATCCGGAAGGAAGCATCTTGCGAGAAGAATCACGACGAGACATCTGCACAATTTGGCCGACACCCAAAGAACGAAGGATTCCTTTTAAATTGTCAATGGGGAAAGTTCGCCTCATTCTTTATCTCCTTGATAAATTTCGTGTCAAAATGACAACCCATACTAAGGAGTATAGAACATTTTACATTAAGTGCTTATTAAAAATGCAGATTGTTTTATCAAAAGAATAAAGTGTGTAACTACTCAAGTATTTTCGCCATATACAGAGAATATTCTTCATCGTTTGCGTTCATTTCAGGTAAATCCTGTTACAATTCTCTCTGATAATTGAACCATGATCGTGTTTTAAATAAGCCATATTATTTTAACTCAAATGAGGATGGTAACATTATGATTCTAGACCCAATTCTATTGGCCCGTATTCAATTTGCTTTTACAGTTAGTTTTCATATTATATTTCCGGCATTCTCAATTGGTTTGGCTAGTTTTCTAGCCATTCTTGAATGGCAGTGGCTGAGAACCAACAATACCAGTTATCGCGACACATATAAATTTTTAGTAAAGATTTTCGCCGTTGCTTTTGGAATGGGAGTGGTCTCAGGGGTCGTGATGTCTTATGAGTTTGGTACTAACTGGTCTGTATTTTCAGATAAAGTATCAAATGTAATTGGACCTCTATTAGGGTATGAGGTCCTGACGGCCTTTTTTTTAGAGGCATCTTTTTTAGGGATTATGTTGTTTGGTTGGGAGCGAGTCAGCCCAAGAATGCATTTTCTAGCAACATGTATTGTTGCTTCTGGCACGTTACTTTCTGCTTTTTGGATACTCGCAGCTAACTCATGGATGCAAACGCCGCAAGGATTTTATATGGGAGAAGATGGCCGCCTATTTCCATCGAACTGGATAGACATCATTTTTAACCCATCTTTTCATTATCGATTGGCTCATATGGTGACAGCGGCTTACATTACAACAGCATTTGTAGTCGGTGGCATTGGTTCGTTTTATTTATGGAGTAAAAGGCATATCCCTCAGGCTAAAATCATGTTGGGCATGGCAACCTTGCTAACAGCACTCGCCACTCCGTTTCAACTTTTTCTCGGTGATGCTCACGGATTAAATACCTTAAAATATCAGCCAGCAAAGGTCGCTGCCATGGAAGGTATTTGGGATAACGAAAAAGGAGCTGGTTTGAGGATTTTTGCCATACCAGATT
This sequence comes from uncultured Legionella sp., assembly GCA_964513205.1. GTDB lineage: Bacteria > Pseudomonadota > Gammaproteobacteria > Legionellales > Legionellaceae > JAGVJT01. The sequence continues at coordinate 96,031 of CAZELP010000004.1, forward strand.
CAAAAAAAGAACTCAATCACTATGAACTTATCATACCTCACTTGAGTAGCCTTATTCTCACGCATCATTATGATGGGGAAGTGAAGGGGCTCAAATCATTTAAAAAAGATAATAGACCTCCTGTTGGCATTGTATTCTGGGCATTTCGTATCATGGTTGGGTTGGGTTTCTTGATGATTTTGTTAAGTTTTATAAGCGTTGTACAATATTTTCGTGGTAAATTATTTAGTAGCCGCTTAACACAAGGATGCTGGATGCTGATGATGCCCTCAGGTTTTGTCGCTCTTTTGGCCGGTTGGTTTGTTACCGAGGTAGGTCGACAACCTTTCACGGTGTATGGTGTCGTCCGTACGGTACAATCCGTGTCTCCAGCGATCATCAGCAATGAAGTGGGTTTGTCCTTATTGGCTTTCGTGATGATGTACACCTTCGTGTTTGGTGCTGGGAGTTACTATATTATCAAGTTGATTCGGAAGGGAATGCCCGTCATCGACGAAGAAGAGCAATATTACAAACATAGCAAGAATTCATCCATTATTGAAGGAATAATGCACGAAGGAGATCACCATGTTTGATTTCTCAAATTCAATTGATTTGCCATTCATATGGGCTCTATTAATTGCCACGGGGATACTCATTTATGTCCTTTTGGATGGTTTTGATTTAGGCGTAGGTATTTTATTTCCCTATGCTCCCTCAAATAAATGTCGTGATCGAATGATGAACTCGATAGCTCCTTTTTGGGATGGTAATGAAACCTGGCTAGTTCTTGGTGGCGGAGGATTATTTGCGGCTTTCCCTTTAGCCTATTCTATTCTTTTACCTGCATTCTATATTCCTATTATTGCAATGCTTATGGGGCTGATTTTACGTGGAGTTTCTTTTGAGTTTCGTTTTAAAGCCAGCGAAAAAACGCGTCGATTATGGGACATTGCATTTCATATCGGATCTTTGGTTGCAGCTCTATCTCAAGGTTTTGTTTTAGGTGGATTTGTTCAAGGCGTTGAAATAACAAATAGAAATTTTTCTGGTGGTCCTTTTGATTGGGCGACACCGTTTTCATTTTTGACTGGGGTTGCTCTGGTATTTGGCTATGCTTTATTAGGTTCCAGCTGGTTAATTATTAAAACCCAAGATCAAACTCAAATCTGGGCACGAAAAATGGCGAAATACTCACTGATCGTTGTGGGTGTTTTTATTCTTTTAATCAGCCTTGTTATGCCAAGTATGAACGATGGTATTAAAAATCTATGGTTTCACTCTAATCTTTTTTATATTTTAATAATTTTTCCTGCTTTAACTTTGATGTTCTTTTTTATAATTTGGCACGACCTAAAAATTTCAAAAGCAGAAAAAAGACCGTTTTTTATGTCGATGGGTATTTTTTTAATGTGTTACTTAGGATTAACCATTAGTTTTTATCCATGGTTGATCCCCTTTCATTATACGATATGGCAAGCTGCAGCAGCAGGCCCTGGATTGTCCTTAATGCTAGTGGGAGTAGTTCCTTTATTGCCACTTATTTTAGCTTATACAGGCTATTGCTATTATATTTTCAGAGGTAAAACTGATCATGAGCATATGTATTAGTAAAATTGTAGCTAAAAGTCAACAAATGGATATAAAATTAAAGCAATGGCTTTGGTTTGTAGGGTTATGGTTTATGGGGTTAGGCGTCGTCATTCTCATGACCTTGCCCATTAAATTATTAATTAAGATCTGCCTCTCTACTACTCCATTCAACTAAGCAACGTATATGGGCGTTGCTTAGTTATAATGCAAACCATTTAGAAAACAAAAAATGCAGTAAAGCATATGATAGAATAGTTAGGAAAGAAGCGGCAGGAAGCGTTAAAATCCAAGAAGTAAAAATATTGCGAATGACGATTAAGTTCAAAGCACCAATACCTCGAGCAAGGCCAACGCCCAAAACAGATCCAACCAACGTTTGTGTAGCCGAAACTGGAATACCCAAACTGGTGGCCACAACAACAGTGGTTGCGGCGGCCAGTGTCGCGGCAAAAGCACGACTTGGCGTCAGAGCGGTAATAGAGCTTCCAACGGTCTCTATGACGCGGCGCCCATAGACCAAAAAGCCACTCAAAACACCAAAACACCCTAAAAGAACGATCCAGACAGGATATCCCATTGATTCAATATTTTGATTTCCATGCGTAATTAAACTATGGATAATGGTCAACGGTGCAACGGTAAGAGAAACGTCATTTGCACCATGAGCAAACACCATTGCACAGGCCGTCATCGCCATTAGCACTGCAAAATATTTTTCTACCTGCAAAAAACGATCTCGTCGTCTCATCTCAGGACGCTCTTTGATTTGCCGAATAGCCCATAAACCAAACGCAGTGACCAAAATACTAGTTAAAAGCATCACAACAAGACTTTGTTGTGTATTGAGCTGCACGTTAAAATGCTTTAATCCTTTAAAAACAGTGATAAAAGACAAAACTGCCCCCACCAAAAACAAATAGAATGGGATACAACGTTTTGCCCTCTCTAACACGTCACGCTTGGTAAAAATCAAAAGCTGGATACTGGTGAATAGGGCGTAGGCGGTAATGCCAGAGATTAGAGGGGATGTCACCCAACCGATTGCGATATGCCCTACTTGCTTCCATTGAACCGCATCTGAACCCAACACAAGCCACCCAAAACCGACCATGGATCCGACTAATGCATTGGTAATCGAAACAGGAACGCCAATAAAACTCGCCAAATTCATCCACACGGTACATGCAAGCAATACGCCAAGCATGCCCTCAATCAGAATGTGTGGTTTCTCCATCAAATGTGCCGTACTGATAATGCCGTCTCGCATTGTTTCAGTAACGTCTGCCCCCCCCAAAAAAGCTCCGGCAAATTCAAACACAATGGCAATTAACAAAGCTTGTTTTACAGTGACGGCTTTAGAGCCCATGGTGGTGCTCATAACGTTGGCCAAATCGTTGGCGCCAACACCCCAATTCATCATAAAACAAAAAATAACGGCAAAAATAAGAAAAAGAGAGTAATGATCCATAGGGCAATGTTACCGGGCAATTAATATTTGTAAACGACCACCCACGGTTTGGGCATGATCGGCTAAGTCTCCAATCCATTGAACCAGCTTGTAGAGGAAAATTAAGGTCACCGGAGGCAACGTGTCCTCTATCGTAAAGATTTTATCGCGAATATTGGCTAACTGACCGTCACTGTCGTGCTCTATTTCGTCCAATGTCATGATCATTTCTTCAACGATTGTCACTTCACTGCCTCGAAATCCGCTTTCAAGCAATTGGTCAAGCTCATTGATGGCCTTGCAGGCCTGCTTTGCTGCGTCTAGACAACGCAATAAAAATGGCATAAACAAGTTTTGTACAACAGGAGGCAATTGCATTTTTCTAGAAAAGACTAAGTTTGCAATGTCTTCTGCTTTATTTGCAATGCGATCTTGAGCACTCAGAAGCTCTAATAAATCAGTACGGGCAACAGGCAAAAATAAACCCGTGGGCAAATGAAGACGCAAATTTCGTTTGATTAAATCTGCTTCTTTTTCCATTTCCGCGATTTTTGTTTTTAACTCAAAAGCCAAAGACCAATCTTCATTCAAGACCGCTTCAAAAAAAGGATACAGCTGCTTGGCACAATGATAAACCTTGTGCATGTGTTGTTCAATTGGCCGTATAGGAGAAGGACCAAACACGTTAAAAATACTGTTAACCATGAAGTGACCTGAGTGTCAAAGTCGACGAAACCATTGCTCACATGATAACGAATCTCGACCGAACTGAAAAGACTATCATCCCAATTTTTGATTTTTATTGTTAATTTTGAATTATTTTAGAACTTTTTAATGTCGACAAATATGCTTGTGTATGCTGGTCTGCTCCATTTTTATACCCTTTACAACATCTACGTGCGATAAAATTAATGAGCGGATCGGTCACTCCATTTAAAAAAGCATATTGCATATTATCGGCACCATGATGTGCTCTATGACGAGACTTAGAAAGTAGCACGTGGTATCGCTGCAACCATAACACAATGCGGTCGTTTTCAGTTGCTTGATGACAATAGTAATGCGATAACTCCGCAACGGAAGAGAAAATACCAAGTGCAATTAACCCGACATGCAGACAGGAAGATAATGGGACATATCTTTGTATAACAACAAGGCAAACAAGATAAAATAACAACCAAAACTTGGTTCCTGACTCATCAAAATAGACTTTAAGAAAGGGTCTCACTTGATAAAAATATTTTGCATGATGCAAATGAAAAGCGGCAATATAAGGCCCAACAAAAGAAGTATAATGCGTGTTGTTATCCATGAACATGTGCACCAGTCCATTGACAAAATCAGTCACCACATAGGCCATCACGAGTGTCAGAAAGCATTCCAAAGAAGAAATAGATTGCCCACTACAGAACCACCCCCATACACTTATCACTTGCAACATCACCACAGAAAAAGAAACGAAGCGCTCAAATCGTCGATATATTGGATCATTCAGATATTTTTCTATCGCGATATGAAATGCCAAAGTCTTGCTATCCAAACACACCCCTCATGAATAAAGAGTTCAAAAAATTATCATTATAAAAAACGCCATCCTCTAAACTCTTTCCTCATTTTTCACCCCCAGTTCTATTTTAATAGCTTAACTGGGAGTGTGCACTAATTAAACCACATTAAAGTGCCAAACTCCTTTTTGGCAACGCTTAAATACGAAAAGCTGGTTTTAATGTCGCAAATAACTCTCGGAAAAGATTGCAGGCTTGTGAATGTATTCCTGGACTATTAGACTCTCTCGGACCAGCTATATTAAGCACATGGATACTCTCCCTGCTTATCCAATCACGTATCTCATCCACTGCATGCTCTCTATCAGTTAACTTGATAATTAAGAATGGTTTTCTTTGTCTTTCTGCATCGGCAATTGTTAATCGAGTACCATCTTGTATTTTTTCAGGCAATGGTAAACAGGGAACAACAATTAAAGTTCCGTCAGAATCACGAATATTTAGCTTGGTTCTTTCATCTGGATCAGAAGTAATTGCTTCTTTCAACCAAGAATATGTATCGAATATACAAACCCCATTTTCATCTAATCCCCCCTTTGGGCACCAACCTCCAATGGGTATCTTTAACTCCTCAGCAATTAAAAGAGCCGCCTGATCAACACCTGTTTGACCTCCTGAAACAATTTGCTCAATCATGCAATGGCTCCTGATTATCTTTTGAATATTTGAATGGAGTAAATTTTTTCGGAAAATCGTAAACATCCATTCCTGTTATGTTTTTAAGATAGTTAACCAACAGATTTGCAGGTCCAGACAATACAATACTATAGAGCGCTTTAATAGAAAAACTGATTGCTACTACCTGTAAAATCCTATGATTTGGGATTGAACCGATTTCCATCATTAAAATAGCTATCAATGAATAAAGAGCTTCTGAAAACGTCGAGGCCCCCAAGCTTCTTAACCAAAAATAACGTCCTTTCAACAGTACTTTCCATCGAGATAAGATATAAGAATTTGCTAAATTGGCAACGATGTAAGCAAAAAATCCACTGACATTAATACGAAGCAAAGACAACCCTAAAACATAATTATAAGATGCCTGCTCGTGAAAAAATACGGGGTAAGGAGCTCGCAATATTAATTGGCAAATGACCACAAAGAGTGTTTGAGCCATGAATCCCGTGAGTATGACTGATTGAGTAATTCGATAGCCATAAATTTCAGTAATGATGTCATCTAAGATAAACACCAGAGGAGAAGTAAATGTTCCACCCAACACAAATATTGCATCAGATCCGATATACCGATTAGTTAGAACAGCATTACACAACATAATGCTCATATAAAACATACTGATGAATACGAGTACTTTATATCCATACAGATTTTCAATTAATGATTGCCTACTTGCACATTTGCTCATTAATGCTACCCTTTAACCAGCTGAAGATGGCCAGCTTTTCTTTTTTTATGATGTTCTTGAACATGAGGAATAGGACTTGCAAATTTAAGACCGGCCCATAGTCCAATATAAAAAGCTTGTGCAGCATCAAATTCCTCAATCAGTTCTCTTGATAATGAAATATCTCTCGGATCCATTAACATTTGCTGGCCATTATCTTTACACTCAAAGCCGACAAAACCTTTTCTATCTTTATACAATAAGCTGTAACTACCATATCTACACATAGAATATGTGTAGAATTTTTTATGCTGCTTTTCTTGAGATAGAGGGTTATGAGTAGTTGCTTTTATAGCTTTTGCATACTCAATACCGATAAAACACCCTTGAATAGGATGTAGCGCATATAGAATATCCAAATCAAAAACGATTTCGTGAATTGTTAGGTGAAATATAGCTTTGGTATAACTGCACTGCAGTTTATAATATTCTACGTCCTTTTCAGTGTAAGCATCGACAATTTTATATAAAATATAATGATTACTATCCCTTCTTAATTTTTTTAATGTAGAGTCCAAAATAGATGAGAATGTTTTTTTCAATGGTTGTATGAATTGATTCATCTACACCTCCATGTGTATTGAGCGCATTTTTCTGTTATAAAAAAGTGCTAGAAAAACCACAGCCACAATTTGATGACCTTTTTGAGGAGCGTAGTTTAATATCGAAGAACCTTGATTAACAGGATGTTTGCCACTCAGACGGTTCAATAAATAATATGCGTGCGTTTACAACCCATTGCGAACTGTTTAAAACATGCGCAATGGTACCGAGAAGAGGACTCGAACCTCCACGGGGTTACCCCCACTAACACCTGAAGCTAGTGTGTCTACCAATTCCACCACCTCGGCCAAACGAGTGCAACTTTAGCCGGCTTACCTTGTTTTGTCAATGATAGCCGGCTTATCTATTCAGCTTTAATGACCAACCATTGCTTCAGGTTTTACATAAGCATCGAATTGCGCCTCTGTTAAAAAACCAAGTTTCAACGCCGCTTCTTTCAAAGACAAGTTATCTTGATGTGCGAGTTTTGCAATCTTCGCAGCTTTATCATACCCAATATGTTGGTTTAAAGCCGTGACCAGCATTAACGAGTGATGCAGGTAATAATCGATCATCGGTCGGTTGGCCTCTAAACCATCGACACAAAATGCACGGAAAGAATCTGAGGCATCTGCAATTAAATTCAACGAATGTAATACATTGAAAATCATAACCGGCTTGAATACATTCAACTCAAAATTACCCTGACTACCCGCCATAGCCACTGCCACGTCATTCCCCATGACCTGCACGCAAACCATCGTCATTGCTTCAGACTGAGTTGGATTAACCTTACCGGGCATAATTGATGAACCTGGCTCATTTTCAGGCAGTATCAACTCGCCAATACCGCATCGAGGACCTGAGCCTAACCAACGCACATCATTGGCGATTTTCATCAAAGCACAAGCCAGTGTTTTCAGCACACTGTGCGCCATGACAAGAGGCTCGTGAGAAGCCAGCGCTTCAAATTTATTTGCGGCGGACACAAAAGGTAATCCCGTCAATTCAGCAATCACTTCTGCTGCAGTTTCGGCAAATTTAGGAGGTGTATTCAAACCCGTTCCAACTGCAGTGCCTCCCAATGCCAAAGCATATAACTCAGGCATAACCTGATCGATTCGACCAAGACAGGCATCCAACTGAGCAACATATCCTGAAAATTCTTGCCCCAATGTCAATGGAACCGCATCTTGCAAATGCGTGCGACCAATTTTAATGATGTCTTGAAAAGCATTCATTTTTTCAGCCAAAGCATCTCTTAAGGCTTTTACTGAAGGTCGTAGTTTATTTTGAAAAGCAAGGGCTGCAGCAATATGCATCGCCGTTGGAAAAGTATCATTTGACGACTGAGAACGATTGACATCATCATTTGGATGAATCGGCGCTTTACTACCCATTACACCACCGGCCAATTCAATCGCACGATTTGAAATCACCTCGTTGGCATTCATGTTGGATTGTGTGCCACTCCCTGTTTGCCAAACATAGAGAGGGAAATGTGCATCTAACATTCCCTGACAAACCTCATCTGCAGCTGCAACAATCAGTTTTACTTTTTCTTCTGGTAATTGTCCCAACTTTCCGTTCGCAATTGCCGCTGCTTTTTTTAAAATGCCCAAAGCATGCACAACTTCGATTGGCATGTGATCGCCGCCAATATGAAAATGATGCAACGAACGCTCTGTTTGTGCACCCCAATATTTATCTGCAGGTACGTCTATCGCACCCATACTGTCAGTTTCTGTACGCGTTTTACTCATCAAATACTCTCTTTATTGTGTTACACTAAACGTCATTATATCTCTAAAAAACAGCAAAATGCGAACGACTCGAATTTACCATCCAGGCCAGTTTCAATCACACGAGACCGTAACGCTATCAAGCGAAGCCAGCCATCACATCATTACCGTTCTCCGCATGACAGAGGGCGCATCGCTGACCCTTTTTAATGGCCAGCAACAAGAATGTCAAGCAACGATCGTCCTGGCCCATAAGAAACAGGCAAAAGTAACCCTCACAGACATACAGGTTGTCAATCGAGAGTCTCCTCTCCATATTCATCTGGCACAAGGCATTGCAAAAGGCGATAAAATGGAATGGATTGTGCAGAAAGCAACTGAGCTAGGCGTCACCGAAATCACGCCCATTTTCACATTGCACGGTTCAGTCAAACAAGAAAAAAATCGCTTTGAAAAGAAATGGCAGCAATGGAATGCCATTGCAACCTACGCAGCAGAGCAATCAGGACGCACACAACTTCCGATCCTTCATGAAGCTTGTCACTTTGATGAATTTATCGAAGCAAAACGACAAGGAAGCCTATATATTTTAGACCCATCGGCTTCACTGAAGCTCAAAGAAAGTGTACCTTCTTCGATGACCAATGCAACACTTGTCATTGGACCTGAAGGTGGTTTTCATCCTGACGAACTATCAAGCGCAAAGAAAAATCAATACCATCCAATTTCTCTCGGTCCGCGCATTTTAAGAACAGAAACAGCCGGATTAACTGCGCTAAGTATTTTGCAAGCGCTCTTGGGTGATTTATAATGGTGATTGTCTAATTACTTTTTGAGGTCATTCATGAGTCCACATGTCATTGCAATTAATGATGAAGCATTCGAGCAAACCGTTCTTAATTCAACAAAACCTGTTCTTGTTGATTTCTGGGCAGAATGGTGCGGTCCTTGTCGTGCGCTTGGTCCAATTTTTGAAGAAGCGGCATTGCAACATCATGAGAAGCTTGTTTTTGCAAAAATGAACGTCGATGAGAGCCCTAACACGCCCTCAAAATATGGTGTCATGAGCATTCCAACCTTGATTCTATTCAAAAACGGTCAAGTAGAAGCCATCAAAATGGGCTTGCTCTCCAAATCGCAACTTATTGCATTTATTGACAGCCACATTTAGAACCTGTCTTCACAGTCTTCTGCACCGGCTGTGAAGACAAGTTTTTAATCCCGACAAAAAGAAGGGATTTTTGTCGCTTATCCTCTCTCCACCCTCATGCACCCATATGAAAAATTTCTTTAAAAATCAGCCGCCCCCTTTTTATGTGATTTTTATGCTCGAATTGTGGGAGCGCTTTGGATTTTATACCACACAAGCACTGTTGACTCTGTACTTTATTAGAACTCTGCACATGACTAGCGTGGATGCATTCTATACATTTGGCGGTTTTTCTGCATTGGTTTACAGCATGGTCGCATTTGGAGGATATCTAGGAGATACGCTACTAGGGACGAAGCGGACATTACTGCTTGGTCTGATTGTTTTGGCAGCGGGATATTTAGCGCTATCTTTCGTGCCCATTGTTTCAATTTATACCGCATTGGCTTTGATTGCGGTTGGGAATGGCTTATTTAAAGCAAATCCTTCTACGCTGCTTTCAAAATGTTATGATGAAACAGACAACAGACTCGACCAAGCCTATACTTTATACTATATGGCCATCAACCTTGGTGCATTTTTGGCTTTATTACTTGGTCCAGCACTTTCTCATCATTATGGATATTCTTTTGCATACTTAGCAAGTTTTGTAGCCATTGTGATTGCCATAACTCAATACATTTTACAAAAAAAACACATGGCAAAATTCGATACTCCCGCCGATCAGCGAGTATTGTCTTTTTTTCAGATGATCTTGATAGGTATTGGGCTTCTGTTGCTTATCTTCTTCTCTCATCTTTTGCTAGAAAATCCGATGACCACCAAACGGGTACTTTCGTTTATTATTGTCATTTGTTTTGCTATGTACGCATATTTTATGACTCGAGAAACGCCCTCTGATCGAAATAAAATGATGGTGGCATTGTTGCTCATGGTCGAGGCGGTTCTCTTTTTCACACTGTATCAACAACTTCCAACATCGCTGACGCTCTTTGCGGTGCATCATCTTCGACATGAGTTTTGGGGTATTGATCTCGACCCCCAAACATTTCGAATCCTAAATTCTTTTTGGATCATCACACTGAGTCCTCTCTTAGTCGCTTTTTATGCAAAGCTTGAACAAAAAAATATTTCTTTTCCTGTTCCCTACAAATTTTCTTTAGGACTTTTTTGTTGTGGCCTTGGATTTGGCATACTTTATTTTGCACGATTTTTTTCAGATGCAAATATGATGATTTCACCTGTATGGATTGTATGCAGTTATGCATTGCAAAGCATCGGAGAGCTGTTTGTTTCCGCTCTAGGAATTTCAATGATTGCAGCATTGGTTCCCAATCGTATTCGAGGTTTTGTCATGGGGGTATGGTTTTTAACATCCGCTGTAGCGGGATTTACTGGTGCATTTGTCGCATCATTTACCAAAGTTGATGAAACAAGCGTCTCTACGGCAAGCTCTTTGCTTGTTTATACAGATGTATTCGGTAAGATCGGTCTGTGCGCGATAGGTTTATCTTTTATTCTATTAATGGTCGCACCTCGGCTCAATAAGATGACATTGAATCCCAAATGAACGTAGACGACAGCGAGGCAGGTCTTGCTAAAAAAATTTTTTTTTGATAGATTAAGAAAACTGGATTGAAATGGTAAATAAATGACGTCAAAAGACGAATTTATTAATGCAGCGAAATCACTACATTATCAGCTGCGAGTGACATGCCCGTTGGGTTCTCCACCAGAACTCTACTATAAGCATCATATCTTTCCCGTCAAACTCCTCTCTCTCCTTCTCAAAACGCTCCAAGCCAAACCCGATCACGACGAAAGAAGCATCAAATTTATTGTCAACCAACTCAAGAAATTACTACTCGCACAAGCCGGCACACCTGGAACCTATACACCCTCTCATAGCAACATGACATCATCCGTCATGAAACCAAGCGTTTTAAGTGCGGGCGTTATTTATCTTGATCCGCAGGGGCAAATTTTAGGTTTAAGCAATGAAAACGATAATTTTGATGTTTCAGTAAAAAGTTTATTGTGGCCTTTGAGTATATTGCATTTGATGAACGTCCCTCTTAGTTCAAATTTAAGTATCATTGGAAAAGATGAAACTCCATTTGAACTAACAATCAAAGACCGAGAAGACATTATCGATCATCTCCCGTTGCAAACACTGCAATTGCTACTGCACGCCAATCGAGATACCAAAGTCATGGTGCGCGAAGGAGCTTATAATCGCAATAGTATGTTTCCTTTCGATTTTGGAGAAATGTTCACCGAAACCCACCCTCAAGACATATTTAAATCGCTACTTGTCGAATACTAGCTCAATCATTACATTATCACGATAGGTCAGGCAGAGAAGACATCTTTCTCTTTAGCCACCAATGACTAACAAATGGAGGCAAACACATTAAGGTTAAACCCATTAACAGCGCTAATTCGTAATTCCAGATTCTTCCAACATCAATACCCTCTGGCGGTAGAAAACTGACGCACAAAGTCATTAAGACCCCGACAATACCTACTCCACAGACGCTCAAAAGACCGACCTTACCACCCGGAATTTTGAAGGGACGAGGATGTGATGGCGCAATTTTTCGTAATTTTATCGCGGCAAGAAACATGATCAAATACATGAGCATATAAAGTTGTGCAGCCAATGCCGTCAAAAACCAATAAGAACCATTCACACTTGGCATAAATAAAAATAAAGTTGCCAATAAAGTGACTATCACCGCTTGCGCAATTAATAATACGACAGGAGCACGGTAACGGTTTTCTTGTTGAAAAAACTCCGGTAAATTACCTTCGCAAGCGGCAACCATAAGTCCCTTGGTCGGCGCGATAATCCAATTGCTTACGCCACCAAAACCACCCAAAACCAACATCAACGCGACAACAGGCATTGCAAAAACTAAACCATATTGCGCTAAAAATGCGTGAAAAGCCTGCATGATACCCGCCACAAGATTGATGTCATCATGTGGAAGAACAATCGCGATAGACAGCGATCCTAAAATCAATGTACTTAAAATAATCACAACTGAGCCCATAAGTGCTTTGGGGAAAGCATGTTGTGGGTTCGCTACGTCATTGGCGTGCACGGTTGCAATCTCTATCCCACAAAAAGACATCATAATCGCCGTCAAAGAGACCCACATGCTGCGATCATCCCAATGGGGCATTAGACTCGCACGATCGAAATGTATTGCCGAAACATGACCAGAATACAACCAAACACCACCAAGACCAATGATCAAAATCATGGGCAAAATCAAACCCGTCAAAGCACACAAGTTACTAAACCAAGCGGAGGAACGCATACCGTAAAGGTTCACGATGGTTGCAGCCCAAAAAAGACTCACAATCACCGTCCATAAAAAATAAGGATTTTTAGCCAAATTAGGATCAATTAAATATCCCACGCTACCCGCAACAAAAGATAAAATTGTAGGATACCAAATGACATTTTCAATCCACTGCAACCAAATCGCCAAAAAACCCATTCGCTGACCGAACGCTTCTTTAACCCAAACATAAATTCCCCCTTGCTTGGGCCAACCAGAAGCAAGCTCAGCAGAAACCAATGCAGTTGGAATTAGAAAACACAATGCCCCCAACACAAAAAAAGCGATTAACTGAGAGCCAAAGAGAGCGGTTGCAGGCAGATTTCGAATACTGTCCACAGACCCAACTGTAATCATCATCAGACTAAAAATGGATAATGTATGTTTTTTTGAGTTCACGGTGTTCCTTGATTTTTCGATGGCTTATTATATCACTTTGTTCATAAATATTACAATTATTATCGCCATTTTTGTTGTGTTAAAACATCTAATATCGTCGTCGGTTGTGCCAATTCACCCAAAGAACCCTCAACAATACCGTCCAGTCCCCTCTCTAAAAAAGCCAATTCCAACGCATCTGCCTCACGAAAAGGCTCAAAGCCGGCTTCATTTGCGCTAGTCGACACAATAGGGCCGTATTTTGACAATGCACGGGCAATGGGATGAGCGCTCATGCGAATGGCTATACTGGGGTGATTTCCAGTTAAATAATAGGGCACTTTTGTTGATTTTGGAAAAACCCATGTCACAGGACCGGGCCAAGTTGACTTGACTCTCGCAAGACAATCTTGAGAGACTTCACCAATCAGCGGAAAGAGTGCATCCCAATCATGAATTAAAACAATCAGCCCTTTCTCGATAGGTCTTTGTTTTAAGGTCAACAGCTTTAAAACGGCTGACTCATTCCAAGCATCACATCCCAAACCATATACTGCTTCTGTAGGGTAAGCGATTACCCCCCCATTTGCGATGCATTCTAAACCTTCGGCAATTGATAATCGCATTTTCATAACGCATTATTTAGAATTAAATCACGCATTTTAGCACAAACTTCGTGTAAAACATGAATGTTGTGTAGACTTGCCAACGCAGCAAACCCTATGCTTTTTTGCTTAAATAAATCATGCAAATAGGCTCTGGAGTAATGTTGACACGTATAACATGAGCATGACTCCATAATGGGTCTGAAATCATTCGCAAAAATTGATTTTTTTATATGTAAACGCGCCTGATCGTATTCGCTTTCAAATATCAACCAGTTCTGATGTGGTCGCAGCTCGCCGCAATACAGTGCTCCATGACGGGCATTGCGTGTTGGAGCGACACAATCAAACATGTCAATTCCTTCGTAAACCACATTGAGCAAATCTTGCGGCGACATTCCGACACCCATGCTGTAACGAGGCTTTTCTTCGGGCAACAAGTCGTGAACCCATTGAATCAACTCCACTGTTTTTTTCATATCAAAACCAACCGTCTCGCCTCCTAAAGCCACTCCAGAAACAGCTTGACTGGCGACAAAAAGAGCACTTTCCCGCCGTAGTACACGATGACTTCCACCTTGAACAATTCCAAACAAAGCTTGTTCAAAACCATAACGAGATTGAGGGTTGGCTTCATGATATGCGATAGATTGGCGCAGCCAACGATGTGTTCGGTCCATGATGTGTCGAGCCACCGGTTCAGAGCAAGCATCAGGCGTACACTGATCAAAAGCCATAATGATATCTGCACCAATGATCTTTTGCGTTTCCAACGACATTTCCGGTGTCATGTGAATCATTGTATCCGATGAAGGGAGTTTAAAGTGCGCCCCCTCTTCATCAATAGTGCATATTTCTTTATTTTTTGACAAACTAAAAACTTGAAAACCACCACTGTCCGTTAGCATAGGGCCAGCCCACCCCATAAAGCGATGCATACCTCCTGCCGCCTCAATCACAGACATTCCAGGTGACACCAACATGTGGTAAGTATTTCCGCCCAAAATCATTTGACTCTTGCAGCTTTGTAACGCCTGAGGCATCACATTATTAACACCAGCTCGCGTACCAACCGGCATAAACATCGGAGTTAAGCATTCACCATGCGGCGTGACAATACGCATCACGCGCGCACGCGAATATTTGTGTTTGGCTACACAAGAAGACGAAAAACTTACCGAGGAATCGGGACTAGAATCAATCGACAAAATAATATACCTGAAATAAAAAACATCAAACCAAAATAAATGGCAGACCATCCCGCCATGGAAAGCCCCAAGCCTCGCCAAAGCACCTCACCGCAACTACCCGATCCCCACAAAAACAAATGGACTAAATCACGCCATGGAAAATAACGGATTAGCATTTCAATTCCAGGCAAACAGACTGAAGCATCAGGCGAAGTAATGGTTTCAAGCCATAATTGACGAGAAGCAAAAAAAAGCCCTAATGCAGCCATCACCATTTGGAACACAACCACGTGCTTGGCTCGAGCGATACTTTTAAGAGAAAGCCCTAGAAGACCAAAAAATAAAAGACCAAATGCGCAAACACGCTGCATCAGACATAAAGGACATGGCTGCAATCCTAAACCATATTGTAAATAAAATACAAAAAAAATAACACCCGTGGTCAAGCTAGTCATTCCATTCTGAATCAAGCGAAAACCACGCTTTGTCATACCGCTCCCCTTAAGATGCGTTTCCCTGCATATGGCAATCTGGTCATAGAGGCGATTCGTAAAAGCTGATTATACTTCGCAACACGATCCGTGCGACACATAGAACCCGTTTTAATTTGTCCACACCCTGTCGCAACAGCCAAATCAGCAATAATGGTATCTTCTGTTTCACCTGAACGATGCGACATGACGCAACGATAGTCATTTTGAGCGGCAATCCGCATGGTCTCACGCGCTTCACTTAACGTGCCGATTTGGTTAGGCTTAATTAAAACCGCGTTTGCGACACCAGCGTCAATTCCTTTTTTCAAAATTGCAGGGTTTGTCACAAATAGGTCATCACCCACCAATTGAATACGCGCACCTAGAGCCGTGGTCATGATGGACCAACCATCCCAATCATGCTCATCCAAACCATCTTCGATACTCACGATGGGGTAATGTTGAACAAGCTCACGATAATATTCAACAAGCGTTCGACTATCGAACTCAGCTCCTTCTGAGCGTAAATGGTAAAATCCATCGCTAAATAAAGAGGATGCGGCCACATCTAAAGAAAAAACAATTTCTTCACCCAATTTAAAACCGGCTCGCAAAACAGCATCCGATAGCAAATCAAGCGCTTGCCGATTCGACTTTAAATCTGGTGCAAAACCACCTTCATCACCAACCGCAGTATTCAAGCCTTTTTGCTTCAACACATCACGTAACACATGGAATGTCTCGGTACCCATTTGGATTGCGGTTTGAAAATCAGAAGCCCCCACGGGCATGATCATAAACTCTTGAATATCGACGTTGTTGTCTGCGTGCATCCCTCCGTTTAGAACATTCATCATGGGCACAGGCAGCATCATTGGTTCATCGTGGTTTAATGTCTCAAACAGAGGACGACCAATTGTCGTTGCGTAAGCGCGAGCGCATGCAACGGAAACCGCCAAAATGGCATTTGCACCCAAACGTGACTTATTGGGAGTGCCATCCAAATGACATAAGGTTGCATCAATCTCTGTTTGCACATCGACAGACATTCCCTTTAAAGCGGACTGAATGGCTTCATTTACGTGTGCCACTGCTTTCTGAACACCTTTTCCAGCATATCGGGCTGCGTCTTTATCACGCAATTCACACGCCTCAAAACAGCCAGTTGAAGCGCCTGATGGAACACTGGCCCGGCCCATTACGCCATTTTCCAAAAAAACATCGGCTTCAACAGTTGGATTGCCACGAGAATCAAGAATTTCTCGACCAATAACACTTGCAATGTGCATGAGGTTCCCTTAACAATGAAATTGCCCCTATTGTTTTTCGGAGGCACAGGATTGTCAAGTTATACCGTCTAATTGATTTGAATCTATGTGTCACTCTTACGAGAAGCAAGACGAGTAATCACAGCAGAAAAGTCAAGATCGCCAATCGCATCAACCTCATGTGTATAAATCTCTGCCGCTAAAGCGCCTAACGCCGTAGATAGTCCAACACTTTCTGCCGCTTTTTGAGCCAGCTTCAAATCTTTTAGCATCATTTTTGTACTAAATCCTGGTTGATAAGCATAATTTGCAGGAGATTGCGGCACCACTTTAGGCACAGGGGTATGCATGCTCATCGACCAACATTGTCCTGACGACTGAGTCACGATATCGAAAAGCTTCTGATCACTTAAACCAAGTCGCTCAGCGAGTAAAAAGGCCTCAGAGACACCAATCATTGAAATTCCAAGTAACATATTATTGCACAATTTTGCAGCTTGACCTGTACCAGCACCCCCTGTGTGGACTAGTGTTGAACCAAGACAAGCCAACAGTTCATGGTACCGTTCAAAACACGTTTGCTCTCCCCCAACCATTAAAGTCAGAGAAGCAAAAAAGGCTCCTCGTACACCACCAGAAACAGGTGCATCTAGACAATCCAATCCGTGTTTTTTAGCTTCTTCATGCAGGGTTCGAGCCGTCTCAACACCAACAGTCGAGCAATCAACGTACAAAGCTCCTGAACGCATCGACTTGAATACTCCAAACTCCCCAAGACAAACATCGAGCACTTGCTCTGGTGTTTGCAACATTGTAAAAATCGCATCCTTTTCCTCAGACAATGTGTTGAGATCATCCGCAACCACACCCCCTTGAGCTAAAAATGCGGCCTTTGATGCAGGAGAAATGTCATAACCAACTACTTCGTGACCTTTTTTGAGTAAATTCGCGGCCATAGGCAGCCCCATATGACCCAAACCAATGAATCCAATTTTCATATTCACGCATCTCCCTGATGTGTTGGCATACTGAACAGGTTTTCTGTCCTTTTCAATTGACTTGAGCTTGCCGCATCAGCAGTCCATCGAGTCGTAATTGTTTTTAATTTGGTGTAAAAATGAAGCCCCTCTGAACCATGCATCGCATTGTCTCCAAATGATGAACGCTTCCATCCACCAAAAGGATGACTTGCAATGGGAACTGGAATGGGAATATTCACACCCACCATACCGACATTCACACGATGAGCAAATTCTCGAGCATAATATCCTGTTTCAGTAAAAATGGCCGTACCATTGCCATATGGATTTTGATTCACTAACGCCAACGCTTCTTCAAAAGAATCAACTCGCCGTATCAAAAGCACTGGGCCAAAGATTTCTTCCTGGTAAATCGACATCGATTCGGTCACGTTGTCAAACAAACAAGGGCCAAGATAAAATCCGTTTGGATAATCAGGATGAGTGAAACCACGACCGTCAACACAAAGCGTGGCTCCGGAGGCAACACCTTCGTTAATTAACTTTAAAACACGCTCTCGATGTTTAGCGCTAATCAATGGCCCCATATCAGCATGGGCTATAAAACCAGCATCAACACGAATATTTTTGATGCGAGCAGATAATTCCGATACCAAAGCATCAGCAAAAGCGTCACCGACAACAACAGCAACGGAGATCGCCATGCAACGTTCTCCAGCCGATCCAAAAGCCGCTCCAATTAAAGCTTTTGCGGTCTCTTCTAAACTGGCATCTGGCATCACCACCGCATGGTTTTTAGCACCCCCAAATGTCATACAGCGTTTGCCTTTTTCGGTGGCTCTCTGATAAATTGACTCCGCAACTGGCGTAGATGCAACGGCGGTAAATGCTGCGATTCCTTTGTGCGCAAGCAAATAATCAACTGTCGTTTTATCTCCATGCACAATGTTCAGCACACCTGGAGGCAAACCGGCTTGCAGAAAATAATCCAAAAGTTGATTGGCTGCAGAGGGGGTTTGCTCTGATGGCTTTAAGATAAAAGTATTACCGTAGGCGATGGCAGGTATCATCATCCAAAGAGGGACCATCACAGGAAAATTAAATGGAGACGCACCTGCGCACACCCCAAGAGGCTGACGCATCGTCGCACAATCAATTTGTTGAGAAACATTCGGCGTCCAAACTCCTTGCGATTGACTTAAAAGCCCACAATGAAATTCAATTAGCTCTATCCCACGAGCGATAGAACCTCTGGCGTCTTCCTCTGTTTTACCGTGCTCTCGAGTCACCGTGCTGACTAGATCATCACGATGCTGTAACAGTATCTCACGCAGACGAAACAAAACCTGCATGCGTTTCGAAGGCGTTGTTTGCGACCATGTTAAAAAAGCTTTTTGTGCAGATTGAATGGCCTGATCACATAAAGACGCTCCCGCAATCCCAACCACACCAATCGACTCACCTGTGGCCGGATTATACAGTTTAAGATGCGGCATTTGTGCGTCAAACTGACGTTGATCATCAATGCAATGCGGTACTGTGTAAAGATTCATGCCGATTTCCCTAAAAGTAAATGCTCAAGACCATAATGCAATGTGTCAAATTGACGCACATGTCGACAAGCCAACAGTAGGCCTGGCATAAACGAAGCCCGATCCAAAGTCTGATGACAAAGACGTAATGTTTCACCTTTTTGACCAAAAATAACTTCTTGCTCCGCTAAAACACCAGAAATGCGAATAGAATGAATGGGTACTTCTTGGCTTCGAGCACCTCTTGCTCCTGGCAATAATTCGTGGCAAGGATAATTTGGATGCTCTTTTCTTGATTTTGCGATCATCTCCGCTGTCTTGATAGCAGTTCCTGAGGGCGCCTCTTGTTTATGCGGATGATGCGCTTCAATAATTTCAGCCTCAGGCATGTAAGATGCGGCAATTGCAGCAAAATGCATCATCAACACTCCTCCGATTGAAAAATTGGGTACAATTATTCCACCCAAATCTTTTTGCTCAGAAAGATGCTTTAATGCCTGGTATTGATCAGCCAAAAGACCTGTCGTACCCACAACAGGCGAAGCGCCTGCTTCAATGATTGTTTTTGTGTTATGGTAAACTGCCGCGGCGCATGTCAAGTCAACCACAATTTCGGCACCTGTACCGCGGATAGATTCTGCCAAATCGTCATGTCGACCAAGCGTTCCAACCACTTTAAAATCAGACTGTAACGCAAGTGTTGCGACAGCCAATTGTCCCATTTTACCTTGGGCTCCATTCACAATAATTTTGCAAGGTTCCATGCCATTATCTCTTTTCTGAAGGGTTATTTAATACTTTAGATTGTGTATCGGGCTCATCAGATATGAAGTCTTCTTTGAGCACACGCCAAGCCCAGACACTCGCAAATGGCCATCCCAAAAAAGACGCTTGTAAAACAAATGCAACAAAAGCGCGGCCCAGTTCACCGCACATAAAAAAAACAAGCCAAGGGAAAAACCAAGCCAACAAAAAATATCCAAATTTCCTCATCAGGCACTCCTTTGGTAATGATCTCCATTCGACTTCTATTATAATCACAAATTTACGTTAAAAAGCCATGTTCTAACTGTTAGAGTTTATAAATATTTGCTATCATCCCCTTTTTCGTTTGATCGTAAAAACAGATAGGTCATGGCATGAAAAAGCAGGCGCCGCACCCCAAAACCACGAGTCTTAATTACAAACAAAAAGCAAAATCCAAACATGCTCGTCATTGCGCGCTGCAGTGGTTAATGCAGACATTTCCCCAGGCCTTCGATAATAAAGAACGAATTCGTCCGCTCAAACTCGGGATCATGGAAGATATTTTAATGCACGCAGAAAAAGCAGCCGAAGCGGGAATATCCAAAAGTAAATTGCGAGAAGCGGTTGTTATCTTCACCCGCCGTATCGATTATCTCGCCTGCTTAAAAGCACAAGAAATGCGAATTGATTTATCAGGAGATGCCGTTAGCCAAGTCACGGCAGAAGATGCAGAAAAAGCCACACTCAAAATCAAAAAACGTATTGAGAAAAGCATCAAAAATTCTCATCGCACCACAACACCGCAAGTCCACAAACCCATTACACCCAATGCGCCTCCCAAACTCACACCACACCACTATCCTGAGCCTGCACTGATTCAACCATCACCTCAAAAACGCTCATTGCCATCGATCACAGTGAAGCCAACCCGCCATTATGATCCCAATGCAGTTGCAAGATTAAAGGCCAAGCTGGGTTTATCATTACAAAAACAGGAACTGCTCGAGGAATCGTGAAATTCAGCATTCCGGCTCTCTTTCTTATTATATTTTTTAGTTTTCCGAAAGAGGTTCTGGCGGCACATACTCTAAAAAATAACGCAATAGAGAATCCTTCTGTCTTAATTTTATATGATGCAACGATGCCCATCGGTAGTCGACTCCCGCACCTATTTTTAGCAAATCTGCTTGGACATTTCAAAAAACAATACTCGCTCTTGGCCGTAAAAGACTTCTCAACCGAACAAGCCCAAAATTATGAAACGATTTTTTATCTCGGCACCAACTATTACGAACCTCCCCCAGAAGAATTTTTAAAATTTGTACTCACAACTCGAAAAACCGTGGTTTGGTTTAAATACCATTTATGGGAATTTAAAGGACAACATTCTGATTTTGAAAAACGATATGGGTTTTATTTTTCGGGACTCGATCATACGGAATTTGAGCAGATTAGATATAAAAATACCTTACTAACAAGAAATAAATTTGATCAAGAAATGAGTATTGTCCAGATTACAACACCTGATCTTGTTGAAATCAAAGCCTATGCCGAAAATAAAGCGGGATTAAAAATTCCCTACGCAGTTCATCGCGACAATTTCTGGTATTTCGCTGATATTCCTTTTGTATATATCAGTGAAAATGATCGATATCTGGTTTTTGCCGATCTGTTGTATGACATCTTAAACGTAGAAATAAAACCGAAAAAGCGCGCGCTGATACGCCTTGAAGACATTCACCCTCACTACGACCCGACTCTTCTGCGTCAATTCGCTGATTACTTACACAAAGAAAAAATCCCTTTTGCCATCAGCATCATCCCTTATTACAAAGATCCAAAAGCATATTACCCTGGCTTAGTTCAAGACTATCCGATTACTCAAGCGCCATTGTTTGTAGAAACGATAAAAGACATGAGCAATAAAGGAGGTACGCTCATTCTTCACGGATATACGCATCAATATGAAACAATACAAAATCCGTATCTCGGTGTCTCAGGTGCTGATTTTGAATTTATGCAAGTCCAAATCGACCCGCATACTTTTAAAATTACCCATATGGACGATATTCCCCAAGACTCAACAGAATGGATAAAAAATCGAATTGAACTCGCAGAAAATTTACTTCATGCCGTTGGTTTAGACACTTCAATCTGGGAAACGCCTCATTATGCAGCATCAGCGCTGGACAATCAGTTTTTTGGAGCGCACTTCAAAGCCATTAGTGGACGTGTTGAATATTTTGAGTCCGGTCAACACAGCAATCAATTTTTTCCTTACCCAATTGAACAAGATGTGTATGGGCAAAAAATTATCCCTGAAAATCTAGGCTGCTACAGCCCCGTCTCCTGGTACAGCCACCCCAAACGTGACCTCAATGATTTGATTGAAACAGCCGAGAAAAATCTGGTTGTACGAGACGCTTGGGCCTCTTTTTATTACCATCCGTACTTAGGATTAGAGGCCCTCAAAACACTCATTCAAAACATTCGTGCACTTGGATATGAGTTCGTTAGCGTTCAAACCGTTTGAGCACGTGCCTCAAGCGCCGCAACGGAAGGAAGCGTCTTTCCTTCTAAATACTCTAAGAATGCTCCGCCACCAGTCGAAATATACGTAATTTGATCCGTCAAATCGTACTGATCAATCGCAGCCAATGTATCGCCACCACCGGCAATGCTCACGGCATCACAATTGGCAATCGCAATTGCCAAAGCACGAGTACCGTATGCAAATTGAGGAAACTCAAAAACACCAACAGGACCATTCCAGATAATTGTTTTCGCCATTTCTAAAATACCAATATAGCGCGTCACCGTCTCAGGCCCAATATCCAAAATCATGTCATCTTTCGCAATTTGAGCAAGTCCTTTGTTAAAAGCAGGACAGGTTCCACTGAAAGATTTACTGACCACAACATCAGAAGGAAGTGGAATTTGACAACCGGACTCGGCAGCCAATGCAAGAATCGCTCGCGCTTCATCAAGTAAGTCATTTTCACACAATGAAACACCTATTTCATGTCCTTGTGCTTTCAAAAACGTATTGGCGATTCCACCACCCGGTATTAAGATATCAACACGCGTCACCAACTGTCTTAAGAGAGACAGTTTGGAAGAAACTTTTGCTCCACCCACAATTGCCAGAATCGGTTTTTGGGGAGATTTCAACACCTGTTGTAACGCTTCTAATTCGCGAATTAGCAAAGGACCGGCAGCAGAAATCGGAGCATACGTGGCAACACCGCAAGTAGAAGCATGCGCACGGTGCGCCGTTCCAAAAGCATCCATCACAAAAATATCACACAAAGAGGCTAGCTTTTTAGACAAATCTTCGTCGTTTGACTTTTCACCCTTGTTAAAGCGTACATTTTCACAAACAACAAGCTCACCGGGATGTACCTCCACTCCATCTAAATAATCTGTGACAAAACGAACAGGATAATCAAGATGATGCGCAAGATAATCGGCAACAGGTTTCAATGAAAATCGCTTATCAAATGAACCTTCAGTGGGACGACCAAGATGCGATGTCACGAGAACAGCCGCATTCGCATCAAGCGCTTGAATCAAAGTCGGTAGACCGGCCCTCAAACGCTGATCACTTGTAATAAGTCCGTCTTTAATTGGCACATTAAAATCTTCTCGAATCAAAACACGTTGATTGGCAAGATTTAAATCACTCATTTTAGTCAGTTTCATGACAGTTCCTTAAGCTTCATCATATGAGACGCAGTATCCAGCATGCGATTTGCAAATCCCCATTCGTTGTCATACCAAGCGACAACTTTCACCAAAGAACCCAAGACTTTCGTTTGAGTTGTATCAAAAACTGCAGAAGCGGGATAATGATTAAAATCGCAAGAAACCAAAGGCTCATGATTGATATGCAGCACATGGCTTTGCGCTTTCACCATCACTGCATTCACTTCTTCAACTGTTGTTGGACGTTTAGGCGTAAAAGTTAGATCGATAGCGGAAACATTTGCGGTTGGAACACGCATTGCAAAACCATCCAATTTACCAGCAAGCTCTGGCAAAACAAGGCCAACGGCTTTTGCTGCACCAGTCTTTGTTGGAATAATTGAAAGCGTTGCCGCTCTTGCGCGATGCAAGTCTACGTGACTGGCGTCCAATAGGACCTGGTCTTTTGTAAAAGCATGAACGGTGTTCAATAAACCGCTTTCAATCCCAATTGCATCGTGCAAAGGCTTGACCACAGGTGCCAAACAATTGGTTGTACAAGAAGCGTTAGACACAATTAAATCTTCAGGTTTCAGAATGGTATGATTGACGCCGTACACCACGGTTGCATCAACATCAACACCCGGTGCAGAAATCAAGACTTTTTTAGCGCCCGCAATGACATGCTGCATTGCCGCATCACGCTGGGTAAAACGTCCGGTACATTCAAAAACTAGATCAACATCCAACGCCTCCCAAGGCAACAAAGACGGATTTCTATCACCCGTAATTTCAATGGGATGACCATCAACAATCATGTATTTGCCGTCAACGAGTACTTGACTACCAAAACGTCCATGTGTGGAATCGTAGCGTGTCAAATGCGCTGTGGTCTGAATTCCAGATAAATCATTAATGGCCACGACATTGAACTCATTTTGCCGCTGGTATTCAAAAATTGCCCGTAAAATACAACGACCAATTCGACCATAACCATTAATTGCAACACGTAATGCCATCTATATCTCCAAAATAAATTATAGACTTTTAACAAGCCGTCTTAACTCGGTCATCACATGCTCAACCGTGATCCCAAAATAAGCATAAGCATCTTCAGCTGGAGCCGAAACACCAAACTGATCCAATCCGATAACCACTCCATCTAAACCAACAAAACGATACCAACATGCCGTCGACAAAGCCTCAATTGCCATCCGTTTTCGGATAGTATCAGGCAAAAGTAAAGCTTGATAAGCTTTGTCTGACGATAAAAACTGCTCTGCACATAACATTGAAATCACGCGCACGTGCACTCCTTCTGCCGCCAACCTTAAAGCAGCATCTAGTGCGAGTTCTACTTCAGACCCTGTTGCAAGTACAATCGCATCAGGCGCCGTATTGGGTTCATGTAAAATATAAGCCCCACGAGACATGGCTTCTGAAGGGACATGCTCATGAGGTAAAGCGCGCAAATTTTGACGCGAAAGCAAAATAGCTGACGGTCCTTGATGTCTTAATAAAGCTTGTTGCCAAGCCACTGCTGTTTCCGTCAGATCCGCAGGTCGCCAGACACGCATATTGGGTGTCATACGCAGCATCGCAGCATGCTCAACTGGCTGATGCGTTGGGCCATCTTCACCCAGGCCAATAGAGTCATGTGAATAAATATAAATGACGCGCTTTTGCATCAAGGCCGACATTCGAACCGCATTGCGCGCGTAGTCACTGAATACCAAAAAAGTCCCGCCAAAAGGAATGAAACCTCCGTGCAAAGCCAGACCATTCATGATGGCAGACATACCAAATTCACGCACGCCGTAATGCAAATAATTTCCTAAAAAATGCTCGTGCGTCACAGGAATTGTCTTGGACCATTGCGTATTATTTGAGCCGCTGAGATCAGCCGATCCCCCCATCAACTCCGGTTGAATTGATGCAAAAAATTCGATGCATTGCTGGGATGCTTTACGTGTTGCCATGGGTTTTGTTTGTTGACGACACTCGGCAATAAATGCCTCACTTTTTGATACGAATCCATCCGGTAAATCTCCATTGATACGTCTTAAAAATTCCGCATATTCAGAAGGATAATCACGCTGATAGCCCTGACACAATGACAACCACTCTTGCTCCCAATGTAGTCCATCTGATTTTTTATTCCACGCATCATAAATTACTTTTGGAATTTCAAATGCAGGGTATGGCCATTCAAGTTTTTCACGCAATTGCGCAATGTCTTCCGCTCCTAGTGGAGCGCCATGGACTTTTTCACTCCCTTCAGCAGAAGAGCCATAACCAATTTTTGTTTTGCAGATGATTAACGTCGGTTTTTCGGTCTGTGCACGTGCATCGATAATGGCCTGTTGGATCTGGGTCATGTCATGTCCATCGACCCCATCAATTACATGCCAATGGTAAGATCTGAATCGAGTGGCCGTATCATCTCTAAACCATGGCTCAACAGGACCATCAATAGAAATGGCATTGTCATCATAAAGAGCGATGAGTTTGCCAAGCCCAAGTGTGCCAGCAAAGGATGCAGCTTCATGCGAAATGCCTTCCATCAAACAACCGTCACCCAGAAAAACATAAGTGTAATGATCCACCAATGGATAGGAAGGTCGGTTAAAATGCGCAGATAAAGCTTTTTCTGCAATTGCCATCCCAACTGCGTTTGCAAATCCCTGTCCCAGAGGCCCTGTAGTCGTTTCTATTCCGGGGGTTTCAGTACACTCAGGATGTCCTGGTGTTTTAGAGTGTAATTGGCGAAATTGCTTTAAATCTTCAATGCTCAGCGCATAGCCAGTTAGGTGAAGCAACGCATAATAAAGCATCGAACCATGCCCGTTTGACAAAACAAAGCGATCTCGATTAAACCAATGTGGATTAGTCGGATTGTGTTTTAAAAAAAGAGTCCACAAAACCGTCGCAATATCCGCCATTCCTAGTGGCATGCCAGGATGACCTGATTGTGCACGCTCGACGGCATCTACACTTAAAAATCGTATGGCATTTGCCAACATCTGAGGAGAAAGCACTCAAATCTCACTTTATTTTCGATGGGGGGTTTATTGTCTCTCAGATAGAGCATCACATCAAGCTCTTCTATTCAGACTGGAGAAAAACACATCCCAATCGTTTTAAAAACAAGCCCATTTTATACCCGATAAAACTGAATTTGTTTAACTCAATGATAGAAAACATTGAACATCGAGCAAAAATAGTATCTTTATGTCGATTTTATTGATAGGATTCCTGTTTGCTCCTAAATTGGCTTGTCTTTATTCAACGGCATCACCGATCAGCAAAAAAATCGTATTCTTTCAATGTCTTTTTTTCCTAAACTATGTCGAATGAAATGATCAAAACTGAGTTTACGCTTTGGCCTTGGATACAACCGAGACTACAACCCTCTCCAATCGCAGAGTTTTTACAAGATCCAGACGATAGCTGCATCGAAGATATCGAAAAAAATTCTCAAAAGCTTCGAACACTTATCAAAGAACGACCATTTTTAATGGCGCAATATCGAATACAAGTGGCTCATCTGCTTTCTCTTATTAAAGAGTTCGAGCCATTTCATCCCAAACTCAAGCAAGAAATCAATAAAACGCTGCGCATGAGTCGTCTGCTGCAAAAAATATATGTGCATATTGAAGAATCAGACGATGAAGCACGCATGGACATCGACGTTAAAATTTTAGAGACGGTTCTGCTAAAATTTCAAAATCCCCAAAACATAACTGTCACGAAACTTCCAGAAGGAAAATTGGGTTTCGGACAACAACTCCGAAGCTTACATCAGAATACCAATCTGTCTCGACTAGCCGCAATCCGGACAAGACGCTTGGTGTTGACGTGCGTTGCATTGGAAAAATTTCTGGATTATCGAGCTTTTGTTGCAAAAATAGAGGTTTTTACCAATCCATTCTTTCTTTATTTGAGCTGGGCTTTCTTCTTACCCCGATTACTTTTAAACGTATCCATGGTCATGAAAAAATGGCTTCAAAGTAATAAAAAAAATGATTTGCCTTGGTATATTCGCATTGAGGCT
The DNA here is from genome assembly GCA_964513205.1 of uncultured Legionella sp. Classification (GTDB taxonomy): domain Bacteria; phylum Pseudomonadota; class Gammaproteobacteria; order Legionellales; family Legionellaceae; genus JAGVJT01. The sequence goes on from CAZELP010000004.1 coordinate 123,716, forward strand.
TATCTAAATTTACGTCGCCGTCTATATGAGTTGTGGTCCGACAGCGTTTGGTTTATCAGTGGTATTTTGCTATGTTTTGTTCTATTTGGTCCATTTGCACCTTGGCGCCCTCTCACAACGGTGCTGGTCCAAGTGTCAGATACCGTGATGATGACGACTCGAAGCTTTTTTGAATTGCGCAGACTCATGGTTTTAAAAAACGAATATTTAACCCATATTCAAAATAATCCAAACGAGAAAAACGCCACATACTTAAAAGCCCTCGAAGAGCGAATGGCCTTTGAAAAAAAAGTGAGCTACCTTGTTATTACCAATAATGTCCTTATGACAATTGCATTTATGACTGTTCTGCCCAGTATCATCGTACTTCACCCATTTTTGCCACTTTTAGGCGCTGTTCTTGGTGTTTTAACAACCATTCGATTTTATTTGTACAGTGCGGCAAACGATGCACTGCAACCTCGAGTCAATTTAAACCTTTTACTAAAACATTATGAACCCAATGTCGTGATTCCTCCCCCAGCTGCAAACACCGTGGTCAGCAGACTGGCCGTACCGGGATTTCTTTTGCTTATTCCTTTAACATGGGCAGCTTGCGCAGCGAATCCAATTTTCGGTAGTATTCTTTGCTTGACACTGCTACTCATCTGCAATCAGAAAATGCAATCGAATTCAACGTTTAAAAAACAGCTCGAACAGACCATGCAGCATCATTTTTTTAAACCGGTTGTAGAAAAACCTACCCAAAACCAAACCATTGGTAACGAACGCGCTCCTTTAAAACTTCAAGGATAGAACATGAATCAATTTCCAAGCTTTAAAACAGACGATTTGGACTCTTTTCCAAAACGACTACAAACCAAATTGACATGTTATCTCGAAAGCATCAACACACTTCTCTCCACAAAACAAAAGTGGACCTGGGAAAATTTAATCGCACCTTTAGAAACGATAAGTGATGAAATAGAGCGTTTTTTTAGTCCAATTTCACATCTACATGCCGTGATGCATGATGAAGCATTGCGCCGCTGTTACGAGGCTTGTCTGCCCATTTTAACCGAATACGAAACACATCTTGGACATCATCGAGTCCTCTGCGACGCCATCGCATCGATTGATCTGAATACAGTTGATCAGACACAAAAAAAAGTCATCCAAGATATGCTGCTACACTTCAAATTAGCAGGGGTCTTCCTGACTGAAACCAAACAACAACGCTTTAAACTCATTCAAGAAGAAATGGCGCAACTGTCCAATACATTTGAAACTCATGTTTTGGATTGTGAAAACCAGTATCAATATTGGGTGCATTCCGAAACACAACTAACGGGACTTCCTCAACACGCCATAGAAACAGCAAAACATGTGGCTGAGAGTGAAGGAAAAGAGGGCTGGTGTCTTACCTTGGCTTATCCTTGTTATCTGGCTGTCATGACGTATGCAGAAGATCGAGCTTTGAGAAAAGAACTCTACCATGCGTATCAAACACGTGCTTCAGAAATAGGCCCACATGATCGCTCATTTGACAATACCTCCATCATGCATGCTCTCTTGGAAAAACGAACTGAAGAAGCGCTACTACTTGGATTTAAAAATTACGCGGAACTTTCCTTGGCAACTAAAATGGCGAGCTCATCCGAAGAGGTAACACATTTTTTGGAGGATTTATCAAAACGAGTCAAAGAAAAAGCGCGATTGGAATACTTGTCTTTGAAAGAATATGGACAAAAATTACTCGGACTCAATGACATCGAGGCGTGGGATGTTGGGTATCTTTCACAGAAAATGAAACAGTCTTTATTTGCAATTTCAGACGAAGCATTGCGCCCCTATTTTCCGTTAAATCACGTTTTAAGTGCCATTCAAACCTTAATCCAAACGCTTTTTGGTGTCTCATTGCAAAAAATAACACAAGAAACATGGCACCCTGACGTCGAGTGTTATGAGTTGGTCGACGAGAAAAATGCCACTCGAGGGTATTTGTACATGGATTTGTTTGCAAGACCCAATAAACGAAATGGAGCTTGGATGGACAGTCTGCAATCCAAACGAAAACGAACAGATGGAGCGATTCAATACCCAATTGCAGCATTAACATGTAATTTTGCAAAGACTGCAAAAAACTCGCCCCCAACCCTTTCTCATGATGAACTGATTACTTTACTGCATGAACTTGGACACTGCCTTCATCATACATTAACCAAAATCGAGACACATAGCGCAACTGGAACTCATGGTGTCGAATGGGACGCGGTTGAACTGCCCAGCCAGTTTCTTGAAAATTGGGGATGGCAACGAGAAATGCTGCGAACCTTATCATCACATGTTGAGACACGAGAATGTCTACCAGAAGAGTTAATCACTCAGCTTCTAGAATCCAGAAATTTTCAGGCAGGTCTTTCACTTATTCGCCAGATACAATTCGCCCGGTTTGACTTTGAGCTTCATCAAACCACAGAAAAATCAGAAGATCGCATCGAAAAAACGCTTAAAACGGTTCGGCAAGATACGCAAATCATCCCACTTTCCCCCTCGAATCGTTTCCAAAACAGCTTTAGTCATATTTTTGCTGGCGGTTATGCAGCAGGATATTACAGCTATTTATGGGCTGAAGTCCTCTCTTGCGATGCTTTTTCTCGTTTTGAAGAAGAGGCACCTCATTATGCAAAAACCGGTCGGGATTTTTTACACTGCATTCTTGAAGTAGGCGGTTCACGTCGCGCTAGTGAGTCTTTTTTGTGTTTCCGAAAACGACCGGCACACATAGATGCATTCCTTAAAAGTCATGGTATGATAGAAAAAGACGCTTAGGAGAAAACTCATGCCAACCGAAACCATATATCATGTTCCCGTAACCCAAGCAGATGGTGAACCCACCACACTGAGTCCCTACCAAGGCAAAGTTTTATTGGTGGTAAATGTTGCAAGTCGATGCGGCTTTACACCTCAGTACAAAACACTAGAAGCCCTACATCGAAAGTACGAGACACAAGGATTTAGCGTACTAGGTTTTCCTTGCAATCAGTTTGGAGGCCAGGAGCCCGGCACGAATGCAGAAATCAAAGCATTCGCAAGCTCTTGCTTTAGAATCACCTTCCCTCTTTTTGCAAAAATTGATGTTAAAGGTCCATCCCAATGTCCACTTTATCGATATTTGCAAACCCATCTTGAAAAGAAAGCTTGGATTTTCATTCCTTGGAATTTCACCAAAATTCTCGTTGATGGCAAAGGACATGTTGTGCGACGATTTCTTCCATTTACCTCGATGAAAACAGTCGAAAGAGCCATTGAGAAAGCACTGAAAGAAACAACCGTTGAGCCTGCATAAAATCTGAATAAATTGAGGCACTAAAGTGCCTCAATTCCTCCTTACTAACACGGTTTGAACTGATTTCTAGATTGGTCCATGCTCATTTGATTCAGTTTTTCTTTGATATCAACTAAAATAAGATCATCACTAAAAAAGCTGAAGATGCTTCTTGGTGATTTAAATATCATGTCAAGTGGATGATGATAAGACTCCCGTTTGCGAGAATTGATAATCGCCCTTAGCAATTTCACATATTCTTCAGACGACAAATTCAAATCCACAGGATTCCACCGTAAGCGAGCCCAAATCGACGCTCGATGTTCGCTTAATTTTTCCAAGAAAATAGAATTACTTATAAATGCATTACGCATAAATTCTGGCTTTATGATGATTTGTTTTAAGTAGTAGTTCCGAATGGTTTCATCGGATAACAATCTATGCACAAACGCAGAATAGTCATAGATCGGCTCCATAATGAACATGGTATTTGTCGTATTTTTGTCCAGGCGCGGATCAGATAGAAGGATTTTCACGATATCAAAATGACCTAAAAGAGCAGCCGTATATAACGGCGTTGCACCACTAGAATCGGCTTGGTTAGGGTTTGTCAGCGGATGAGCAAGCAAGGCCTTGACAATTGATGTGCATCCACGTTCTGCAGCGATGTAAAGCGGTGTTTCGCCATGATGATTTGCTTGATTAGGGAGTATCCGCGAGTCAGCAAGCAAAGCCTCGGCAACTGATAGATGTCTATGTTCTGTAGCGATGTAAAGCGGTGTTCGACCATAGCAATCGGCCAGATTAGGGAGTATTTGTGAATGAGCAAGCAAAGCCTCGACAAATGATCGGTATCCGTCTTTTGCAGCGATGTGAAGCGGTGTTCGACGATAATTATCGGCCAAATTCGGAAATATCTCTTCTTTAAAAGCAAGCAAGGCATCGATAAATGCGGTGTTTCGATTTTCTACGGCAATAAAAAGCGGTGTTCTGCCATCATTATCTGGTTGATTAAGATCTATTCTTGAGTCAGCGAGCAAGATTTTAACAATTGATGTTTTTCCATCGCGAATGGCGACGAAAAGCGGTGTTTCGCCATCATTATTTGCCTGATTAGGGAGTACTCGCGTATCGGCAAGCAATGTCTTAACAACCTTCTCAACAAATAGTGGGTTTTCGTTATATCGTATAGCAAATAAAAGCGGTGTTTCGCCACTCATATTTGCTTGATTAGGACACACTTCTTTAGCGGCAAGAAAAGCCTGGATAACTGATATATCTTGACGTCTCCAACCCTGATTATGAAAGAGCGCTTTTGTGGCGATGAAAAACGGTGTTTCGCCATTGTGATTGATCTGATTAAATTTTATCTTTGGATGAGCAAGCAAGGCCTGGACAACTGGTATATGTTCACATCTTGCGGCGAGGTGAAGTGGTGTTTCACCATAGCAACCCTGATTAGGATTTATCTTTGCATGAGCAAGCAAAGCCTGGACAACCCGCGCATCTTTAGATTTTACTGCGAAGTAAAGTGGTGTTTCACCATGACAGACCTGATTAGGATTTATCTTTGCATGAGCAAGCAAGGCGTACACAACTTCGACATGTCCGTATCCTGTGGCGATGTAAAGTGGCGTTTCGCCAAATTCGTTGACCTTATTGGGAAATACCGGCGTATGAGAAACCAGTGGATTGACACGTGCTTTATCGCCATATTTCGCGGCATTGTGAAACCATTTTCGATCATCGCTGTTGACTAGGTTATTTGGGCGCAAGAGCTTGACCGTATTTTTAAATGCAAAAAATTGACGCATTACAACTCCGTTATTTAACAAAATCCAAACATCATTATGTTCACTATATTATCACTTGTTAAAATTAAACACCACATATACCCATGATGTGATCATCATAAACGCATCTAAATGGGTCAAAGAACTATGGTGTTACATTATTCATATTGAATGTGATGTGCCAAAAAATTCAAACTATGATATAATGAAACTGTACACGAAAAGGGGGCGACCTGGCTTCGACGCGGGTTGCGAAACTTGAGGTGCATGCCGAGACGGAGATCTCTCGTTAATCAGACTCGATAAATATAAATGCAAATGATGAAAACTTCGCGGGAGGCGAGGCTATCGCTGCATAAGCGGTAGTTAGCCAATCGCACCGTGCGCTGCCAAAAACCAGCGCCCCGTTGACCAGGCTCGCTTATCGGTACTGGATCAGCGGTCATCGAGGTAAGCTAGCGTTTTGATGTGCCCCACATCAAAAGGCGAAAATTAGGGGCTCGCTCTGAAACATCCTGCCGGTCGGAGGAATCAGAGTCAACTTAAAAGACTAGGCTAAGCATGTAGAACTGAGAGCAGAGGATTTGCGGACGCGGGTTCAATTCCCGCCGCCTCCACCAAATTAAGTTGTTGATTTATAAGAATAAAATTAGACTTCACTCAAATCGCGGCACCATAAAGGCACCATTTACCTTAATATAATGATGAACCCTGTTTGCAAATTTGAGAATATCCATGTCAACGATCATCTACAATAAAAAAATAGTTTCATCTAACGAGCCCTGCATCAGTTGTAATGATCGCGGCTTTACGCTTGGGCACGGATTTTTTGAAACGATACTTGTCAAAAAAGGAACATTTCCGGCGTTAGATTATCACTGGAAAAGATTAGTGGCAAGCGCTCAAATTTTGTTAATAGCACTGCCTTTCTCATATGAAGAGTTGGAATCAATGCTGATCGAATTGATTATTCAAAACAATTTGCAAGATAAATTGGCCAGTGCAAGAGTGACTATTACGCATGGGGAGGCCGCAAGAGGAATTTTACCTCTGCAAGCACCCAACCCCAATTTTGTGATTGCTGTATTTGAAAGTGCAACGCCTAGCGATAAACCGTTTTCAGCGTGTCTTGTAAATACACGAAAGAATGAATATACAGCCGCTTCTAGAGTGAAAACGATCAGTTACATGGATAACATCCTGGCAAAACAAGAAGCGATGAGTCAAGGGTACGATGAAGCTATATTGTTGAATACTGCATCAAATGTTGCTGATGGCTCAATATCCAATATTTTCATTGTGAAAGAACAGCAAATTTTTACTCCACCGGTTAGTGATGGCGCTTTGCCTGGTGTGGTTCGATCTAT